>FR899849.1:119359-120845 GCA_000437595.1 Faecalibacterium sp. CAG:74
TCAGCAGGAGAACCGTTTTTCCGAATATAGACAAACAAACCTACGAAAAGAGGATACCAATGCCGCAAAAGAGCATCAAAGCCGTGATGGACGAACTCACCGCAATGGCGCAGGACAAAAACACCTCTCCACGAGCGTTTGCGGACAGCTTTCAGGCGCATTCCGCGGAACTCCGCGCCGTGTTCTTTCCCGATACGCCAATGAAGATGCCGGAAACTCATGACGATACAGAAGAATCGTCGCAGGAATGCGTCACCTGCTTCTGCGAGTTTCTTGCAAAATGCACTTCTGCCGACGATCAAAACTGCCCCGTCACGATTGTTGTCTCGGCGCATGAGCTGCCAACTGTTTCCGTGCAGACAATCTCCGGCGCGAAAGTCATTTTCGACGACCTATACGCTTGCAGAAGTATGGACGAAGACACGCGCGGACGTTTTCGGGAATTGGAAGCGCTTTGGGGCGAAAATTCCGAGGACGGCTGCTTCGTCGCGAAATTCTGCGAGAAGCTGAAAGCGTCTCTGCCTGCCATCTTTGCTTCGACGATTGAAATCAAACGGAATTCGTGAATTTCCTGATTGAAAGAAGGGATGCCCCATGCGAGCATCCCTTTTCCCATATCAAAAAACGGGGGCGCATCCGCTGCGTCCCCCTATTTTTCTTACGCCCCGAAGTACCGCTTCAGCAGACCCGCGAACGCCTTGCCGTGACGGGCTTCGTCGCGCGCCATCTCGTGCACGGTGTCGTGAATCGCGTCGAGGTTCAGCGCCTTTGCCAGCTTCGCCAGCTCGGTCTTGCCCATCGTCGCGCCGTTCTCGGCTTCCACGCGCATTTGCAGGTTCTTCTTCGTGCTGTCCGTCACCACTTCGCCCAGCATCTCGGCGAACTTCGCGGCATGTTCCGCTTCCTCAAAGGCAGCCTTCTCCCAGTACAGGCCGATTTCCGGGTAGCCCTCGCGGTGCGCCACGCGCGCCATCGCCAGATACATGCCGACCTCGGTGCATTCGCCCTGGAAGTTCTCGCGCAGACCCTGAATGATTTCCTCCGGCGCGCCCTTCGCAACGCCCACGACGTGCTCCGCCGCCCATGCCATTTCGGCTTCCTGCTTGATGAACTTGCTCGCCGGCGCCTTGCAAACCGGGCACTGCTCCGGCGCCTTCTCGCCTTCGTAAACATAACCGCACACGCTGCAAACCCACTTCATATTGATGTTCCTCCTCAATTTATTCTGGCTTTTCAGCCGATTTTCCATTCATTTTGTCCGGCGTTTCCGCCTGAAAACAGTATACCCCGCTTTGAGGCAAAGTGAAACACCAAAATCAAATTTTTCTGCAACTTTTTTCGCTCTCCTGTGTTTTCGCTATATTCTTTGAGAAAACACAAAATTCTCACGCGTAAAAAAAGGATTTTGCCACTTGGGGGGCGAATGAATAGAAAGAGTTTTTCTCGTGAAGGATAGAAGCAATCAAAGCGGATTCTGCTGAACCGC
>FR899849.1:120887-128862 GCA_000437595.1 Faecalibacterium sp. CAG:74
ACCGCGCGTTCTGTCCCTTGCGAATTTCTCCGCTTGAAGGAAACCGGCACCAAAAGCCGCCGGGTACATACAACATTACGGGGAACGCTTCAGGATTTTTCGGCATTGGGGAGGAAAGATTCATGCAGGATTTGGTGGTCGTTGTCAATCTGAACGGCAGCGCGTGCCGGATGATGGCGCAGAAGCTCCGCGCGGAGCATTTTTACTGCCGGATTGTGTCGTCCGCCTGTGCTGCGGAAGATATCCAGCGCATGGGCGCGCGCGGCATTGTGCTGGCGGCAGGCGTCAGCGGCGAGGCGGCGGATGTGCCGTTCCTGATGGATTATCTGCAAACCGGGCTGCCAATGCTCTGCGTGGGCGATTCGGCGCTGTCGCTGTGCCAGACGCTGGGCGGCGCATTGAGCGAACCCGTGCCGCAGGACGGCGCGATGCAGATTCATCTAGACGCATCTGATGCCCTGCTGGACGGCATGGAGGACACCGACCGTTATCAGCCGACCGCGCGGTTTATGTCGCTGGACGGCGCGCAGGCGACGCCGATTGCCACAACAGACGGCGGGATGCTCGGCTTCCACGCCAGCCGCCGCGACGTGTGGGGCTTCTCCTTCCAACTGGAGCGGAACGACCCCTTTTCGAGTCATCTGCTCGTCAGCTTCTGCCAGAACATCTGCGGCTGCACGGCGTGGTGGACGAATCAGGCGCTGATTGACCGCGCCCGCGAGGAAATCGACCGCGCGGCGAATGGCGGCAGCGCGCTGTGCAGCTTGTCCGGCGGCATTGACAGCGGCGTATGCGCCGTGCTGGGCAACCTCGCCATCGGACACAAGCTCCACTGCATCTTCATCGACACCGGATTGCTGCGCAAGAATGAGTCTGAGCAGGTGATGGCGTATTATCACGACAATCTGGGGCTGAATCTGCGGCGAATCGACGCACGCGAGGAGTTCCTGACTGCGCTTGCCGGTGTCAGCGACCCGGCGGAAAAGGAGCGCATCGTCACCGAACGCCTGATGTCCATCCTGAGCCGCGAGGCCGCCGCAATTGACGACATCCGCCTTGTCATTCAAGGCACGAACGTCACCGACACGCTCTATCGCCCGCACACGGGCAGCACCATCGACGGTCTGCCGATTATCGAGCCTGTTCGCGAGCTGTTCAAGGACGAAATCCGGCAGGTCGGGCAGGAGCTGGGGATGCCCGCCGTGCTGGTCAATCGGCAGCCCTTCCCCGGCAGCGGCTTAGCGTCGCGCATTATGGCCGATGTGACCGCCGAGCGCCTTGACATTCTGCGCGAGGCGGACGACATTTTCCGCCACGACGTTGAGGACAGCAACCAGAACAAGCGCCTGTGGCAGTATTTCGCGGCACTGGCGCTCTCGCCCTTCCCCGACGGCGGCTATGTCGTAACGCTGCGGGCAGTTCAGACGGCGGAGGGCGCAGCCGGAAACACGGCGCGCTTCACAGCGGATTTGCTGGAGCGCGTGACGGCGCACATCCTCGCGCAATGCCCGAAAGTCCAGCGCGTTTTCTACGACCTCACGCCCAGCAAATCCTACAAGCGGGCGAATCTGTGATTTCCATGCGGTCTGTTTCGGCAGACCGCTTTTCGTTTGCCGTCAAATTTCCATCCATCGGATTTCCTTCACCTCAAACCACTTCTCAACTTCCCGCTCAATGCGTTTTTTCGTCCGCGCGCCGATATTTTCAAACGGCATCAGTTCCACCTTGCCGTCCTTCTCCCGCCAACGCGCCACAATTTGCCCGTCCGCCAGCGCCGTCGGATGCACAATGCCCGTCAGGTTAAACACGCCGCGCAAGTGCTCCGGCGGCAGAATCGGGTTATCCTCCTTGCGGTAGCCCAACAGCATCGGGTCAAAGCCGGACAGCAGGCGGACGTGCGGCATCTCCCCCTCCGGCGCGTCTTTGGTGGCGTAGTACATCCGCCCGTCCACGCTGATTTCCCGCGCGTCGAGCTGCTTCAGCCACGCTTTCACCCTCGTCTGCGGCACGCGGAAAAAGTACGCCGCATCCCGCAGCGACGCTGGGCCGTAGTGCGTGAAGTAACGCCGCGCCAGCGTCAACTCCGCTTCCGCCGCGTCCATCGGTGCAAATGGCGCGCACAGACGGTACGCTTTCTTCTCCTGCACCTGCGCACAAATCACGCCCAAGAGCGACAATTCGCCAATCACGCCGCCCCAACCGTGAAAGACCATCTTCTCCTCGTTCGCCGTCATCCCCGCCGCCTGACATGCCTGCCGTAATCCTTCGCGCGTATCGTTCCCCGACGCGATTTCCTGCACCATCAACCGCGCAAACGCCTTCTCGCGCTCCGGCGGCAGCGCGCAGCCGCACTTCGTCATCCACCCATACCACGGCGTATCGCACACGTCCTCCGCCGTCCCCTGCTGATGGACGTACAGCGGCAGATCGCTTTCTGGAATCAGGTGGAGCGTCCCGCGCAGCGTCCACGTTTTCAGCAGACCGGAAAAATCGCTGCTGCCCGTCCGGCTTTGCAGGGTGAAGAGCGCATTGCGGAGGATTTGTGCCTGTGCGCCGCATAAATCCGCCGCGATTTCGGCATTCGAGGCGCGCTGCGTCAAGAGGTGCTGCCCGCCGAGACGGCAGCGAATCAGTTCCTTTGTGTCGATAGAAATCGCCCCCCATTTTCCATCAGTATACCATATTGCCTGATTTTTCGGAAGGCGAACACGCAAAAAAAGCCCCCGCCGGCGCGAACCGGCGAGGACTCCTTGCAACAGTTTTGTCAGGTGCGTTGGGGATTAACCACGACGCGCTGCATAGCACTCGCTGCAGTAGACAGGGCGATCTTCCCTGGGCTGGAAAGGAACCTTGGTGGGCTTGCCGCATTCAGCGCACACGGCGTCGAACATCTCGCGGGTGCCACCGGCAGCAGGGCGGCTGGCCTTGCGCGCCTGACGGCACGCCTTGCAACGGGTGGGCTCGTTCTGGAAGCCCTTCTCGGCGTAGAATTCCTGTTCACCGGCAGTGAAAACAAATTCATTGCCGCAGTCTTTGCAAACCAGCGTCTTGTCAGTGTACATGGTATTGGAACCCCCTGAATGATTTAGAATAGGCGAACCTTCGGCTGACCTGGTCTTTGACCCCACACTCGCCGTCTGGGAGGTTGCTCAACGCATCGTGCGCCCTCACGCACTCCTCTCGAAACGCTTCCGCATTCCGGACGGGCTTACCTCTAAACCGCACCATGCTCCCCGGCGCTTTGGCCGGATTACGTGGACCGCTTGGCCTGCGACTGGCATCGGCTTGCAACCACAGACCCGAAGGATTCAACCGCGCTCATTATACCTGAGAATTGAAAAAAACGCAAGACATTTTTGCAAAAAACTGATGATTTTTTCCTGTACTGCTCACTCTGCCGGAACGCAGCGCACCAGCACGACCTCTGGGCGGTTGAAGATGCGCGGCAGTCGTGTCCGCACAGCCAAGCCGCGGCTGACAATCAGCGTCGTGCCGTCCTGAGTATACGCCCCGCCCGCCAGCTTCGGGAACCACCCCTGATTGGGCGCGTACAGCCCGTTCAGCACCCCCGGAATCCGCACCTGCCCGCCGTGCGCGTGACCCGACACCACGAGGTCGAGCGGAAATTGCGCGTACTTCGCCAGCAGCTCCGGGCGATGCGCCAGCAGGACGGTGAAGTCCGCTGAATCCACGTCTTCGAGCGCCTGCCGCAGCTGCTCTTCCGTGTCCGGTGCGCCGCTGAACACCATCTCATACGGGTCAGGGACGCCGCACAGCGCAATTCGCTGCCCGCGCACTGTCAGGATGCCTGACGACATCCGCAGCACTGTCACCCCCGCTTCCTCTGTCTGCCGATAGAGCGCGTCCATCTCGCCCGTCCATGCCTCGTGGTTGCCGGACACATAGTAGCACGGGTACTGCGCGCTTAGCTGCCGCATCAGCGATAGCGTCCGCTCCGTCGGACGATTTTGCGTGTCGTCATCGAACAAATCGCCGACCAGCAGCACAGCATCCGGCGCGCAGGAAGCAACCATCGCCACCACGTCGTCCGCATTATCAGACGAATGGAAGTCCGTGACGACCGCAAGCCGCACCTCAGCCGTCAGCTTCGGCGACACAACCGTGTATGTCCGCAGAATCAGCCGCTCATCCAGCGCAATTAGCGTCAGAATGACCAGAATCGCCAGCACAGGCAGAATCCACCAATGTTTTTTCCGCATTTTCCCTCCAAACGCAACAGACGCCGGGAATCTCCTCCCAGCGTCTTGCATCAATTAAATATTGTCAAAGAAAGGCGTGCCGTCCTCATTTCGGAGGATGCCATCCTCGAAATGCAGTGGCAGCGGCTTGGCAATCATGTACTTGAGAATCTCGTCCATGCGCACGCTCTCTTGGAACGTGACCAGCGAGAAGCTCACGCCGTGCTTGTGCGCGCGCCCGGTTCGGCCGATACGGTGCAAATAGTATTCGTTTTCAGCGGGCAGATCAAAATTGATGACTGCTTCCACGTCATCGACGTCGATGCCGCGCGCCGCCACGTCCGTCGCAATCAGAATCGGGAATTTTCCGCGCCGGAAGTCGTTCATGACCACATTGCGCTGGCTCTGCTTCACGTCGCCGTGGATGCACTCCGCCTGATAGCCTTCCTTTTTGAGGCGCTCGGTCAGCCGGTCGGTCATAAACTTCGTGTTACAGAAAATCATGACGCGCTGGTAGACATCCGCATCCAGCAGATACAGCAGATGGTCAATCTTCTTGTTCTGTTCGGTCGAAATGACATACTGCGCAATCTGCGGCCGATCCTGCTTCGTCGCTTCGACGGTAACTTCAATCGGGTCATGCTGATATTTCCACGCAATCGTCAGCACGTCCTGATTCGTCGTCGCGGAGAACAGCACCATCTGCCGCTCGTCCGGCGTCGCCTCGATGATGTGCGTCACGTCCTTGACAAAGCCCATGTTGAGCATCTCGTCCGCTTCGTCCAGCACCATCGTGTGAACGGCATTCAGATGGACGTTGCCGCGGTTCATGTGGTCAAGCAGACGACCGGGGGTTGCGACGAGAATTTGCGGTTTGCGCTTGAGTGCGGCAAGCTGCTTGGGAATCGGCTGTCCGCCGTAGAGCACAGCAATGCGGCAGCCCTTGATGTACTTGGCCAATTTGGTCAGTTCATCCCCGATTTGCAGCGCCAGTTCGCGGGTTGGCGCAAGCACCACTTCCTGAACTTCCGGTTCATTAAGCTGCACATATTCGAGCATCGGAATGCCGAACGCGCAGGTTTTGCCCGTGCCTGTTGGCGCGATTGCGTTCACGTCCGCGCCGGACATCATCAGCGGAATCGTCTTCGCCTGCACGGTCGATGGCGTCGTGAACCCCATGTCCTTGATGGCGCGCAGCACTTCTTTGGACAAATCCATCTCTTCAAACGAGGTGGGAAGCTGGTTCGTTTCGGACAAAATTTGCTCCTTCCCGGCTTCACTCATGGTATTCGTGAATCGCCTTGCTCAGCTGATCTGGGCAGGACGTGTTGCCGCGGCAGGGAATGCCTTCCAATCTCTGGGCAACTTCATCCGCTTTGCAGCCAATGACCATGCGCGCCAAGCCCTGCGTGTTGCCCTTGCAGCCGCCGATGAACTTGCAATGCGTGATGATACCGTTTTGAATCTCCAGTTCAATTTCGGACGAGCAAGTGCCGTGTGTTTTGTAGTGATACATCGTGTTTTCCTCCTGTGAATTGCATTTGATTTTTGCACCCCGCCGCCCTGCGCGGCATAGCCTGATGCAGGGAGGTGGCGCGTGTGGAAGTTTATCTGGCGAGTGCAGCGGGACTGCTCTCATGGTGCGGCAAGTGGCGGAAAATCCCGACACTGCTGGCACATCCGACCCTGCTGGCCGCGTGCGGAGCGGATGTCGCGCTGGCTGATTCCGTCAACCGCTTGCTGTACCGTCAAGGGCGAGTCAGCCCGCTGCCGCCGGGCGTCGAGGTGCTTCGCTGCTGGCGAAATCAGCTGCTGACGCTCTCCAGCGAGACGAACTGTCTAACACTGTATGATGCACATGATTACCCGCTGGTTTCATCGCCCGCTGGAATTCGCCCATGCGACTGCGCGGTCGTCGACTGCCAAGTAATCGTCTGCGGCTGCGAGGACGGCTGTTTGCACATCTTTTCCCTGCCGGATTTGCGGGAAATTGCTGCATATCCCGTTCCGGGTTGTCCGATGAGGGTCGCGGCGGATGGCGGAGTGCTCACCTGCCTGTCGCTGCTGAGCCCCGACCCGCCGCAAACGCTGCTTTTCCGCCTATGTCTGACAAGCGGCGATTTTGCGCCCGTCGCGTTGCTTCCCGGCTGGTGCGGCGCGGTAACAATTGCCGCTGACAACACGATTTGGGCTGGCGTGGGCGAGCAGCTGCTGCATTTTCCTTTAGATTCCGTTGTGCCGGATGTGCAATTAGGGGAATTCGGGTTGATTCGTTTCCTATCCTGCCAGCAGTCGAAGCTGCTGATTAGCGACCCGTGGGCAGGACGCTGTTTGCTGATGGACACGACCCCGCCTTACGCGCCGCGTCAGCTGTATGCGGGCGAATGTGGGGGCTGCTGCTTTGCATCATGCAGAAAAGGGACGCTCCCCGACTGGAAAGCGTCCCTGAATGAACCTTAGATTACTCGATGACCTTGGCAACGACGCCGGAACCAACCGTGCGGCCACCTTCGCGGATAGCAAAGCGCAGGCCCTGCTCCAGAGCGATGGGGGTAATCAGGGTGATTTCCATGTCGATGTTGTCACCGGGCATGACCATCTCCGTGCCTTCGGGCAGCTTGATGTTGCCGGTCACGTCGGTGGTACGGAAGTAGAACTGCGGACGATAGCCGTTGAAGAACGGGGTATGACGGCCGCCTTCTTCCTTCGTCAGGACGTAAACCTGACCGATGAAGTGCGTGTGCGGATGAATCGTGCCGGGCTTAGCCAGAACCTGACCACGCTCGATCTCGTTGCGCTGAATGCCGCGCAGCAGAGCGCCGATGTTGTCGCCCGCTTCCGCCTGATCCAGCAGCTTGTGGAACATTTCCACGCCGGTAACGACGGTAGACTTCGGCTTGTCCATCAGGCCGACGATTTCAACCGTGTCGGACACCTTGACCGTGCCGCGTTCCACACGACCGGTGGCAACAGTGCCGCGGCCAGAGATGGAGAACACGTCTTCAACAGGCATCAGGAAGGGCTGGTCGGTCGCGCGCTTGGGTTCCGGAATGTAGTGGTCAACCGCATCCATCAGTTCCCAAATGCACTTGCACTCCGGCGCGTTGTCCACGTCGGTGCCGCCGTTCTGGACATATTCCAGCGCCTTCAGGGCAGAACCCTTGGTCCATCAGCGCCCAGATGCACTGGCATTCGGGAGCATGGTCAACGTCGGTGCCGCCGTTCTGGACATATTCCAGCGCCTTCAGGGCAGAACCCTTGATGATCGGGATCTCGTCGCCCGGGAAATCGTAGCTGCTCAGCAGTTCGCGGATTTCCATTTCGACCAGTTCCAGCAGCTCTTCGTCGTCCATCATGTCGGTCTTGTTCATGAAGACCACGATGTACGGCACGCCAACCTGACGGGCGAGCAGAATGTGCTCACGGGTCTGGGGCATCGGGCCGTCGGGAGCAGACACAACCAGGATAGCACCGTCCATCTGGGCAGCACCGGTGATCATGTTCTTAACATAGTCAGCGTGGCCGGGGCAGTCCACGTGAGCGTAGTGGCGGGTAGCCGTCTCGTACTCAACGTGAGCGGTGTTAATCGTGATGCCGCGGGCCTTTTCTTCCGGCGCCTTGTCGATTTCGTCATAACGCATCGCCTGCGCTTCGCCCTTCTGGGACAGCGTCATGGTGATAGCGGCGGTCAAGGTCGTCTTGCCATGGTCAACGTGACCGATGGTGCCGATGTTAACGTGGGGCTTTTTGCGCTCGTAACGTTCCTTAGCCATTGG
>FR899850.1 GCA_000437595.1 Faecalibacterium sp. CAG:74
TTGACCCCACAAGGGAGTTCCTCCCTTGACCCTTCCGCGCGATTTAGTTGGTGACACTGGCATAGAGTGTCCGCGTGTTTATCCGACGAACCTACGGTTCGTATTGGACGTTCCAGTGTAACCTTTCGGCACAATTCAAGAAACAAGGAATCCCAGTAGTGGCGGCGCCGAAGGTTTCCAAAGGGCGATCGCAAACTTCGTTTGTTTTCATGCCCTTTGGTCGCGCCCGCAGGCGCGATTCCCCATGTCCCATCAAAATCAAGCAGTCTTTTTTCTTCCACTATAATACCAAGCAAAAAAGGAGGCTTCCCCATGCTCGCACCGCAATCCAACGCATCCCGCACCATCCTTGACTTCTCCGGCGTATGGGACTTCCGTCTCAAGCCCGACGCGCCGTGGCAGTCCATCGCTGTCCCCGCGTCCTACAATGACCAGTCCGCTGACCCCGAATTCCGCCGTCATGTCGGTCTGGCGTGGTATCGCCGCAGCATCACCGTGCCATCTCTGCTCAAAGGTCAGCGCCTGATGCTCCGCTTCGACGCCGTCACCCATAACGCTCGCGTTTTCCTTGACGGTCAGCTGCTCTGCACCCATCGCGGCGGTTTCCTGCCCTTCGAGGCGGACGTGACCAATCTTCTCTACCCCGGTCAAACTGCCCTGCTGGAAGTCGAGGTGGACAACACCATCAGCCATCACACCCTCCCTGTCGGCAACGAGGGCGGCACGGCGTTCTTCGGCTCGGATAACCCCGGCATCCCCTCCGTCGAGGCGGGCAAACAACACCAGCATGAGCAGGGCATCAACCTGCCGAATTTCGACTTCTTTAACTATGCCGGGTTGAACCGTCCTGTCCGCCTGTACACCACCCCGGCGGATTATATTGCCGATGTGACGCTTGTTTCGTCGATGGATGGCACAGTGCGCTACACCATCGTGACCCACGGTGAGGGCGACGTGACGTTGGATGTGCTGGATGCAGACGGGCAGGTCGTCGCCAGCGGCACGGGCGCGTCCGGCGAAGTGCATGTGGCAAATCCGCATCTCTGGGAACCAGCTCCCGGCGTGCCGTACCTCTACACCGCGCGTGTCCGCTTCGCTCAGGATGAGTACAGCCAGCCGTTCGGCATCCGCGAAATCAAGGTAGACGGCTGCCGCTTCCTCATCAACGGCAAGCCCTTCCACTTCCATGGGCCTTGCAAGCACGAGGATTCCTTCTTCCACGGGCGTGGGCTTGACCAGTGCCTGAACGTGACGGACATCAGCCTCTTCCACTGGCTGCACGCCAACGCCTTCCGCACCAGCCATTATCCCTATTCGGAGGAAATGCTGTCCCTGTGCGACCGCGAGGGTATCGTCGTGATTGCCGAAACGCCCGCCGTCGGCATCGGCGAAGGCGGCAAAGACCCCTATCGCTGGGCGCCCGCCGATTATCACGCACAGGTGCTGACGGACATGATCGCCCGCGACAAGAATCACCCCTGCATTGTCCTGTGGAGCTTGGGCAACGAGCCGAACACAGATGCGCATCCGCAGTCCGCCTACGACTATTGGCATCCGCTGTACCTCTTGGCGCATCAGCTTGACCCGCAGAACCGCCCGGTGACGCTCGTCGGCTGCCAGAACGACTACACGCGCGACATCACCATTCCGTCGATGGATGTTGTGTGCATCAACCGCTATTACGGCTGGTACAACCTTTCCGGCGATTTGGAAGCCGCTGCTTTCGCCATGCGCATGGAGATGGATTACTGGGCGACAGTCAACAAGCCCACCATCCTCTCGGAGTACGGCGCGGACACCATCGCGGGGATGCACGGCACGGAGATGTTCACCGAGGAATTCCAGGTGGATTACTACAAGACCATCAACGCCTGCCTGGACGAGCGTCCCTTCGTCGTCGGCGAAACGCCGTGGAACTTCGCGGATTTCGGCACGCAGCAAGGCCCGATGCGCGCTGGCGGCAACCGCAAGGGGCTTTTCACCCGCGACCGCAAGCCCAAGATGGCAGCGCACTATTTCCGTCAGCGGTGGGAAAATTTTAAGAAGTAAGGGTAGATAAGAATAAGGTCACTGTCGATTTGGACGGCAGTGACCTCGGTTTATTTGCATTTTCCCAGCATCTATGCTATCATAGAGCATATCGCCAATCTGTTTCATCGGAGGTGTATATGTCCAATCCTCACCGAATTTCTATTTTCCTTATCCTTCTGCTCTTTCTCGGGCTGATTTTTGTAGCCGTTAGCGACCTTCTTTCCTTCCACGAAGACGACTTCGACCTTTCGGAAGCCCTCGTGCAGGTACAGGTGCAGACGCCCCGCCATTATGGTTCATCCGACGTCGAAGAACCCGTGAACTACCTGCTCGCCAGCAAACGCCGCATCCATTCCTGCGACCCTTTCACCGCTGACGAAGCCACCGTCTACTACGTCCCCAGCGAATGCTTTGACGCCTACATCGACCGCGCGCAGAACAAAGTCCTCAACCGCCTCGTTTCCGTCGCCGTCACGGATGAAAGCGGCAACCCCTGCGAAGCGCCCGCCGTCCTGTCCGACATTTTCGCGCAGATTGCCACGCTGGAGCACACGTTGTTTGACATCCGCATCCTCGACGTTTCCGGCGAATACTTCGTTTTCCTGAAACTGAACGTGAATCTCCACACGCCCTGCGAGCTGTACTATTATAATCAGCAGATCGGCAAGCTCATCGAGCTGTATTCTTTTAACGACAGGGAGCTGCTGGGGCTGCATGTGATGTCAGTGGAGGGGCTGAAAGGCCTGGAATAACAAAATAAGCAGAGAGCAATCATTTTTCGACGTCCTCTGCTTATTTTTATGCTGTTATTTCAAGCGTTTTTTATTTTTGCTTTCCGTTCAATCGTTTCTTCTGCTCGCTTCCAATCTGCCTGATACTCTTTTCCGGGATCGGCAAATCTTCTGGCATTGTGCCGCCAAGCTCTGCAATCGTCATTCGTATTCTCGTTATCCTTATGTACGCTTACAGTTTCTCCAACCCCATCACATTCTCCACCCCGCTCGTCCAGCAGAACATATCAACGCTCTGCACCTTCTGCACCTGATACCCCTTCTCCCGAAACAGCGCCGCGTCGCGCGCCTGCGTGGCAACGTTGCAGCTCACATACACCACGCGCTTCGGGGCGGCTTGCGCAATCGCGTCAATCACGGCGGGTTCAACGCCCTTGCGCGGCGGGTCAATCACAATCACGTCCGGGCGCAAGCCCTCCGCCACCAGCTTCGGCAGCAGCGCTTCCGCCGCGCCGCAGCGGAAATTCACGTTCCCGATGCCGTTGCGGACGGCGTTCTCCTTCGCGTTTTCAATCGCCTGCGGAACAATCTCGATGCCCAGCGCCTCGCGGCAATGGCGCGCCATCATCAGCGTAATCGTGCCCGCGCCGCAATACACGTCGCATAGGCGCTCGTCGCCCGTCAGCTCGGCAAAATCCAGCGCCGTCTGGTACAGCACTTCCGTCTGCGCCGGATTGACCTGAAAAAACGCCGCCGGGCTGATTTCAAAGCGCAATCCGCACAGTTCGTCCGTCAGCGTGTCACAGCCGTAGAGGGTGCGGAAGTGCCGACCCATGATGACATTCGTGCGCTCGCGGTTTTCATTCAGAATGACGCTGACCGCGCCCGCCGCCTTCAGCGACGCAACCAGCTCCGCCTCGTGCGGAATCTCGCCGCCGTTGATGACCAGCACCGCCATTGCTTCGCCTTTTCGGTTGACGCGGACGACAATGTGCCGCACCAGCCCCGTGTGCGTCTCCTCAACGTACGGTTCGACGTGAAAGCGCTTCATCCACCCCAGTACGCGGCGGCAGATTTCGTCCGCCGGCGGCATGGCGTTCGGGCATTGCGCAATCGGGATAATATCGTGGCTGCGCGGCGCGAAAAAGCCTGCCACGGGTTCTTCCACCGTTCCGCCAACGGGCAGCGCCGTCTTGTTGCGGTAGTGCGATGGATCTGCCATCCCCAGCACCGGCGGCACGTCGATGTCGATATGCCCGATGCGGCGGAAGCAGTCCTGCACCTGCTGGCGTTTCGCTTCCAGCGTCGTTTCGTAGGTCATATGACGCCCCGTGCAGCCGCCGCAGCGGGGGTATGCCGCGCAATCCGGCGCTTTGCGGGCAGGTGACGCCGTCAGCGGCTTTCCCTCCATACGCCCGAACGCGAATCGGGACTGCACCTTGACGATGCGCACCCTCGCCGTCTCGCCGGGCAGCATCCCCGGCACAAAAACGGCCATGCCGTCGGCGCGGCACACGCCTTCCAAGTCCGCCCCAAGGCCATCCGCCGTCAAGGTCAGCAAATCGTTCTTCTTCATCCGCTTCGTCCCCTTCCTGTGTTGGCTTCCATTATAACAGGGTCGCCTGATTTTGACAAGAAGGCGCAGGGATTTCGCGCCTGCGGGCGCGACAAGGGGGCTTTCCGATCGCCCCCTTGACCCCTTCGGGTTCGCCACTCAAGTTACTTTTGGGTGTGCGTTTCTTGATTTTTCCGTTCCCCGGATAAACACGCGGACACAGCATGAAGTTGTCACCAATTGAATCGCGCAGAAGGGTCAAGGGAGGGAACTTCGTCCCGTTTCATTCTCCCTTGCGGAGTCCAGAGACAGAGCCTCTGGATTTTCCCTCCGTCAAAGAAAATTTTTCTGAACCCCTTGCAATCGCACGAATTGTGATGTATAATCAATAACTGGCACATCCTTGCGCTGCACAGGATGCAGCGCCAAAAGTCCAAGAGGAGGTGAAAATGATGAATAGGTATGAACTGACCTACATCATCGATACTGCACTGGAGGAAACCGCTCGCAAGGAACTGATTGAGAAGGTTTCTGCTCTGATTGCTGCTAACGGTGGTGAAGTGGAGAAGGTTGATGAGGAACCGTGGGGCAAGGGCGCAAAGCGTCTGGCCTACCCCATCAACTATAAGACCGAAGGCTGGTACGTGCTGGTGACCTTCAAGGCGCCCGCTGACCTGCCCCGTGAGCTTGAACGCAATCTGGAGATTTACGACGACGTGCTCCGCTATCTGGTTGTGAAGCTGGAAGTCAAGCGCAGCAACGTGAAGCCCCGCGCGCCCAAGGCTGCTCCCGCTGTGGAAGCGCCCGTGGAAGCCGCTGAAACCGTCGAAGCTCCCGCTGATGCCGAGTAATCGGATTTCAGCAATGACCTGTTAAAGAGGATAAGCAGATGAACAAGCTGACGATCATTGGTAACTTGGCTCGTGATCCTGAACTTCGTACTGTGCGCGACGGCATCAGCGTCTGCGATTTCACGGTTGCAGTGAATCGCCGCGGCAGCCGTCAGAACACCGCAAACGGTCAGTCGGACGCGGATTTCTTTCGTGTAACGGCATGGCGTCAGTTGGGTGAACTGTGCGCGAAGTATCTGGCAAAGGGACGCAAGGTCTGCGTTGTCGGACCTGTGTCCGCGCGTACCTATACTGCCAATGACGGCACGACCCGCGTATCCTTGGAGGTCACGGCAGACGAAGTCGAATTCCTGTCCAGCCGCATGGATGACGGCGCTCCGGCATACAACAATGCCGCGCCGTCCGCAGCCGCTGCTCCCGCGCCTACCGCGCAGAACAATGGCTTCACGGCGGTCGAAACCGACGAACTGCCTTTCTAATCGGCAGAAAAAGTGCCGAAAAACCGACGAACTGCCTTTCTAATCGGCTGAAAAAGTGCCGAATTGCGATTTCAAGTGAATGAAAAGGAGGTCACACTCATGTCTGAAGAACGCTCTGAGCGTCGTCCGCGTCCGCGCGGAGGTCGTCGTCCCCGTCGGAAGGTCTGCTCCTTCTGCGTGGATAAGATTGAATACATTGATTACAAGGACATCAACCGCCTGCGCCGTTTCGTCAATGAGCGCGGCAAGATTCTGCCCCGCCGCATGAGCGGCAACTGCGCGAAGCATCAGCGTCAGTTGTCCGAGGCTATCAAGCGCGCCCGTGCCATCGCGCTTCTGCCCTACACGGTGGACTAATCGTGTCTTCAAGCCCCTGCATGTGCAAGCATGTGGGGGTTTTCCAATTGTCCGAATAGGAGGATGTTTCTCATGGAGCTGCTTTCTGCCAGCCGCGGCTTTCTCAAATGCAATTTCCACTGCCACACCACTTGCAGCGACGGTCGCCTGTCCCCCAAGGATGTCATGGCTGCCTATCGCGCGCTGGATTATGACGTGCTCTCCATCACCGACCATCGCGAGGTGACGCGCCCCGCCGCCGATGAAATTCCCGCCGGGCTGATGCTCATTCCCGGCACCGAGCTGGATTTCCTTCTGCCGACACAGGCGGTGCATCTGCTGGGTCTGGGCGTTTCGCCGGATATTGCTGATTGCTGGAATCCAAACGGCACGCCGCAGCAGGCGATTGACAGCATCCGCGCGTGTGGCGGACGCGCTGTGCTGGCGCATCCCGCCTGGTCGCTGAACACGACGGAATTGATGTGCTCCTTCCGCGGGCTGAGCGGCGTGGAAATCTTCAACAGCGTCTCCTCCGTGCCCACAAACGCCTTGCGCGGGGATTCCGCCGCCATGCTTGATCCTGTTTTCGCCAATGGACAACTGCTCAACTGCTTTGCCAACGACGATTCGCACCGCTACGAGGGCGAATGCGGCATGAGCGCCACAATGCTCAACACCAATGACCGCAGCGTCGCGGGCATTCTGCGTGCCATTGACGAGGGACGGTTCTACGCCACGCAAGGACCGGAGATTCGCGAACTTTCGTTGACGGATGGCGTGCTGCATATTGCGTGCTCGCCGGCAAAGTACATTATTTTTTACAGCAACGAGGTGTGGATTCCGAATCGCACACGGGCGCTGGAAGGGCAGACCAGTGCGGATTATGTGGTTTCACCGCGCGAATCATTTGTACGGGTGCAGGTTGTGGCGGAGGATGGGAAATCCGCATGGACATCGCCAATTAAATTGGGATAAGGTTGGGCGCGTCCGCAGATGCTCCCCCAACTTGCTCTACCAACTACTCGCACATTGTCGTGCCAAATGGGTGCGACTGACCAGCATCGGGAGAAGATTTTCTCTCGGTGCTGGTCTTTTTGATTGCAGAGGAAATCACCTGCAAATCCCCCCGTTCTATTCTCCGCTTCCACCGCATACACTGTATCATCACCCGAAGGGGAAAGGAGAAAAATCGTATGTTGATTGATACCATTGCCCTCGTGTTGACCATCATCGGCGCGATTAACTGGCTGCTGGTCGGCGTGTTCCAGTTCGACATCGTGGCGTGGCTGTTCGGCGGGCAGGGCGCGATTCTCAGCCGCATCCTATACACCATCATCGGCGCGGCCGGCGTCTGGTGCATCACGCTGCTGTTCAAGAACAATAGAAGTACTTGACCCCGGCGGCAAAAGGCCCTACAATAGGAGGTGATGAATTTTCTCCCGAAAGGATGAAGTGCCATGAGCAATGACCTGTTTGCGGGCATCGGCGTTGTGCCGGGGACGTTCCTGCTGCCGCGCCCGGATGCGGATTGGACGGCGTGGGCGTGCGTCGCGTGCGACCAGTACACGTCCGAGCCGGAGTATTGGCAGCGGGTAAACACGCTGGTTGGGCATCAGCCGTCCACCTTGCGCCTGATTCTCCCGGAATGCGACCTGCCCGCGCCACCGGAGCGCATCGACGCGATTCACGCAGCCATGCGCGACGCGCTGAACGTCCTGCACCCCGGTGTGACGGACGGCTTCGTGCTGCTGGAGCGCACCACGTCCACCGGCAAGCGGCTTGGGCTTGTCTGCTGCGTCGATTTGGAGCAGTACCGCTACGACGGCGCAAAGACCCTCATCCGCCCGACCGAGGAAACCGTTGCGTCGCGCCTGCCCGCGCGTCTTGCCGTCCGAAACGGCGCACCGCTGGAGTCCAGCCACGTCATGCTCCTGCTGGATGACCCGCAGCGCACCGTCATCGAGCCGCTCTACGCTCGCCGCGACCAGCTTTCCCCGCTTTACGACTTCGACCTCATGCAGCAGAGCGGCCATGCACGCGGCTGGGCGGTCACGTCCGACGCGGACAAAGCCGCCATCGCCGCCGCCCTAAATCGCCTGAAGGATGCTCTCGGCGCAGACCCGCTTCTCTTCGCCGTCGGCGACGGCAACCACTCCCTCGCCACCGCGAAAAAATACTACGAGCAGCTCAAAGCGACCCTTCCCGCCAAGGAAGCCGCCGTTCATCCTGCTCGTTACGCGATGGTTGAGCTGGTCAACATCCACGACGATGCGCTGATTTTTGAGCCTGTTCACCGCGTGCTGACGAACGTCCATCCGGCGGATGTCTTGGCGGACTGGTCAGCCTACTGCGCCGCGCACGGGATGGCACTTTCCTTCGTTCCGCCGGATGCGGATGCGCAGGAACTTCGCGTCGTTTCCGCGTCGGGCGAACAGACGGCGTTCATTGCCCACCCGGACGGCGCACTCCCCGTCGCGACGCTCCAGCGCTATCTGGACGACTTTCTGCGCCGCCACCCCGAAGCCGCGATTGACTACATTCACGGCGACGAGGTACTTCGCCGCCTGAGCCGCGCGGACGGCGCGATGGGCTTCCTGCTGCCTGCGTTGAACAAGGCGGATTTCTTCCCGGCGATTGAGCAGCTTGGTATCCTCCCGCGCAAGACCTTCTCGATGGGCCACGCGCACGACAAGCGCTTCTACATCGAGTGTCGAAAGATTCTTTGATTTGCAAAAAAGTTATCCACAATCCCTGCACACCATGAGGACAACCAAAAGCCCCTCGACGGATTTTGCTTCGTCAAGGGGCTTCGTTTATGTTTTGGGGGAACGTTGCACGCCCAGCCTTCTCCTTTGGGAACGTTGGCTGAGCGCAGCGAAATTGGATGAGATGGGTGCTGCAACGGGGAAACCCAGTAACATGGTTATGCACTGCGAAGCGCGAAAATCCCCTGCTTCCGCATGTTTATCCCTGTTGACCTTAGGCTTACCCTTCCCCCAATTTTTCCTTCAATTCCGCGAGGTGCCCTGCTTCCTCCCGCACAATCTCCAAAAACGCTGCCCGCGCCTCTCCCTCACATTTCTCCGCAAATTTCGTATATGTCTCCACCGCATTCGCTTCGCTCTCCATCGCATACCGATACAATCCCGTCAGCGTCGTCAGCGCATCCTCCCGCGCCATTTCCGTTACGCCGCCGCGGAACAGCACATCCGCCGCCATCGCCTGCAAAAGCACCTGCTGTTCCGCCGAATTGACGGTCTTGTCCCACATTTCGGTAAAGCGCTTCAAGTGCCGCCGTTCGTCGCCCAGAATGTCCTCAATGCCCTTGCGAACTTCCTCGTCCTTCGCCAGCAGCAGCGCATGCTCGTAAGTCCGGATGGCGCGGCGCTCCATTTCCATCGCGACGGTCAGCGCCTGTCCCTGATGCTCAATAATCACTTTTGCACACCCCTTCCACAGGAAATTCCCATGTATTCCACAGCTGTTCACCGCTTTTCCACAGACTTATCCACAGTTTCCACATTTCTGGGAAGGGTAACAGCTTGTTAATCCACAATATCCACAGGGTTATCCACATGCCCCGTTGATAGTTTTTTTCTGCGGAAAAGTCCGCAAAGCCAGTAAAATCAACGGTTTGCTCGTTTATACTATTTCCAGATAAGAATGCGCCAAGATGCGCAGGTGAATCCGAGAATCGTATTACCAAAATCAAATTGGGATTCCCCTGCCTGTGGGCAAAGGAATCCCGTCTGTGCTTATTTGGCTTGGAAAACGGTATTGAGCTTTGCGACCAGCTCATCAACGTCGTTGCCATGCACCATCGCGGCTTCTTCGAGCGTTTCCGCCGTCGAATGCGGGCAGAACAGGCAGTGCATCCCCATATCGGTGAAAATCTTCACCACCGCGTCCATCGCCGCGTCCGAGCAGGAGCGCAGCACTTCGCCTACGGTCATATCCTTGTTAATCATGCGTGGAACTTCCTTTCCCGGCGCACGATTGGGCGCGCCGCTCTTCTATGATACCCCGGAAAGGCGCATCTGTCAACCCTTTCGACAGGAAAATCACTCCATATCCACCGGCAGGTCAGAATCGTTAAACGGATTCTCGCCGTCGTATGCTTCCAGCTGCACCTTCTTGTTCCGGGCGACTGGCGCGCTGGTGACGGACTGCATGTGAACAGTCATGTTCTCCTGCTCATCAAATTCAAGCAGAATCATGTCGCCGGGTGTCGTCATGGCGATAATCTCCGTCTGCGGCGAACGGCTTCTCCGCGCGTATTCGCGGATGACCTCCGCCCGCTCCCAGAAATGCATAGGAATCATCAGCCGTGGCTTGACGACCATTGCGAAATAGTTCGGCCCCGCGTCGAACATCATGCCCAGCCGCGGATCTACCGGGAAGAACGCCACATCGACCTTTTCCCCGCGCATCGTCTCCATCACCTGCTGAAAATCGCGTTCCGCCTCTTCAATCTCGCGCGGCGTTGATTCCTCCCGCCAGTGCCAGTTGTTGAGGTCGCCCGCGTGGAAGATGCGGATGCCGTCCATCTCCACAAGGTACGACAGCCCTTCATCCGTGGAGTCGAACGCCTTCACCTTCACATGCCGCGACAGCGTGATTTCGCCCCCCACGCCCATCCGCCGCCCATGCAGCGATGCATCCATCGTTTCCGGCAAAATGTACGTCACCGGCGCATACTGCTCCCATGTATACACAACCGGGTCGAAGTGGTCCTCGTGCCCGTGGCTGATGAACACGAACACCTCGCTGAAGTGGCTGAGCGTTTCTGGCGTAATCCGCTGCGCTGCGGGCAGCTTTTTCCCCTGCCGCCCCATCCAGTAGTCAAACACCAGCAGCGTTTCGCCGCTCGCCACCGAGAACCCGCTGTGGTAGTAGTATTTCACCGTCATCTGTTCCGTCAAGAATGAGCACCCCCGTCAACGCCCTTCGGCTTTTCACCGCGGACAAAATGAATTTTACTTGCCGCCGCCGGAGCGATCCCACGCGCCTGCGGATTGATTTCGCTCATCCTCTTTATTATGCCACGATAAACCCTTTTTGTCAAATTTTTTGGCGTTTTGAGTGCTGAAAACCCATTATTTCTTTGATTTCGGCAAAATTCAGCGTAATTTCCCCACTTTGCAACCACTTTTCGCACGAAAAAGCCTCCTGCTTCCCCTAACCTCATATCTTCCAATATATCGCCTTGCGCCCCTCAAAACTGACCTGATACTTTCCCCCAAGCGCCCGCACCATCTCCTTCGCCCGTTCCACATCCGCATAATCCCGTACCGTATCATGGCTATCACTGCCAAACGTGAAATTCTCACCGCCCAGTTCAATATACCTGCGAATCAGCGACGAATGCGCGAACGTATCCCCCGTCGTCGCGTACCCTGATGTATTCACCTCGATGCACTTTCCCAGCGCAATCACATGTCGGAAAATCGCATCAAACGCATCCGGCGCATCCTCGTACACCAGCGCGCGCTCCTTCCCCGTGTAGATGGAGAACTTCGCCACATACCCGATGTGTGCCACGCTGTCAAAGTCCTCCCAGTCCAGTATCGACTCCGCCTTCGCCTCGGCGTATTCCCGATACGCCTGCGCACGCGTTTTGCCCGCGAAATACTTTTCCGAATCGTAGCAGTCCACGCCGTTCACCAAGTGCAGCGACAGCAGGCGGAAATCCAGCGGCAGCGTGTCCAGCAGCGCCTTCGTCTCCGCCCGGCACAGCGGATTGTCCCCAATCTCGATGCCGCTGCGGATGATTAGCGCCGGATACGCCGCCCGGCAGTGCGCAATCTCCGCGAACCAATCCGCCCACACCGGCGGCACGTCCATCTCTTCTTCAGGATGACCGGGTTCGATATGCTCCGTCAGGGCGATTTCCTGCACGCCGCGCGCCAGCATTGTTTCGCAAAGCTCAGGCATTGTCTGCCGCCCGTCCATCGAGTGATTCGTGTGCAAATGGTAGTCCATTCGACGATGTTCCACGTGAAACATTCCTTTCTCGCCTTATTTCGCATCTATCTCCGGCACGGCAATCGCCTTCCCCACACGCAGCGCATACAAGTATCGCTCCTTGACCGGCTTCCCCGTGATTTCTGTCAGTGCCCGCGCATACCATGCCAGCTGCTCCGCATACCGGTTCACCAGCGTCTGCTCGTCGTCCACGCGGTCGGTCTTGTAGTCCACCAGCACCCACGCGCCGTTATCCTCGAACGCGCAGTCAATCACGCCTTGCAGCAGCAGCGCCTGCTGACCCGTCAAGCGCAGGTTGAATGCCCACTCGCGCCGGACATTCCCGCTTTGCAGCATCCGTCGCCCGATTTCGCTCGTGAAGTATCCGCTGATGGCGCCCACGCTGATGATGTGCAGCTCCTCCTCCGTGAACAGCCCGCGCTTCTGCATCGCTTCCAGTGCCTCACGGATGACCGTCGGGATATCGTCCGCTGTCCGCAGCGCATCCAGCGGCATCAGCGACAGCGCCCGATGCGTCAGCGTGCCGCGCTCCGCCGCCGTCATCCGCTTCTCCTCCATGAATGCCGGACGGCGCGGCAGTTCCGACAGCAGCAGCGGCGTGCCGTTCTCATCCACCGCGTGCTTCGTCTCAGCGTCCTCCTCCTCATCCGAAAGCGGCAGTGCGTCTGCCTGTTTTTTCACCAGTGCGGATACCGACGTTTTCAGCGGCAGAATGTCCGTCTGCACCGTTTTTTCCGGGAAAACGCCCTCTGGCGGTGCCGTTTGCAAAAGCGAAAGCACCTTTGATGCATCCGCCTCCGTCTCCCCTACTTTATCCACAGTTTTCTGGGGCAGTTCGTCCCAATCTCGGCAATCCCATGGGGTTGAGGCCTGTGGATAATTTGTGGATTTCGTGTGTGCATCGGTGGATATCGCCTGCATCACCCATGTAATCATGCTCCCAGCCTCTCGCACGCGACTGTCGCTCGGCGGCAAATCCAAATCCCACTTCGTGCGCTCAAGGTCCGCCACCGTTGCCACCAGTTCCAGATGCAGCTTCGCCCGCGTCATCGCCACATACAACAGGCGTGCCCGTTCCGCCAGCTCGTCCAGCCGCCGCTGTTCGTCGAAAGCTTCCTGCATCAGCGTTCTTCGGCAGATGTTCAGCTTCCGGTTAATGTACGGCATCGCCACGCCCAGCTTCGGGTGCAGCATCAGCTCACTGGTCTGCGTCCACAGAAGCCTGCGCTCCATGTTCATCAGGAACACCACGGGGAACTCCAGTCCCTTTGATTTGTGCATCGTCATCACGCGCACCAAATCTTCGTTTTCGGTCAGCATTTTGGCGGATATGCTGTCCCCGCCCCGCTCCTGCTCGTCCATCCGCGTGATGAACGCCGTCAGCGTGACGCCGCCTTCCGCCTCGAACGCCTGCGCCCGTTCGTACAGCATCCGCAGATTTCCCTGGCGAACTTCCCCTTTTGGGAGCGCCCCGACCGCCGCGTAGTACCCCGAATCGGTCATCAGGTGCCAAATGAAGTCCGATAACCGCATGACTTCCGCCTGAAACCGCCATGTTTCAAGTTTTTCGCTGATTTTTCGGCACTTTTGGGCAAATTCATCCTCTCCGCCGCACGCTTTGGCGAACGCCTGATAGAACGGCACGTTCTGCCCCGTCTGCATCAGGCGAATTTGCGCCAATTCCTCGTCCGTCAGCGAGAACGGCACCATTTTCAGCACCGTCAGCAGCGGAAAATCCTGCTGCGCATTGTCCAGCAGGCTCAGCAGTGCCTTCATATCCATGATTTCCGGCAGGTTGAAATAGCTTTCCGCGCCGTCGTAAAAGGTCGGAATCCCCTCTTCCGTCAGCGCATCGACAACTGTCTGCGCCAAATTCGTCGTCTGCGCAAGCAGAATCACCATGTCGCGGTACGAAATCGTCTTTCCATCCGGCATCGTCGTTCCCAAAAGCTCCTTGATGCGCCGCGCCACCACGCGCGTCTCTGTCTGCAGCACTTCCTCGTGGCCAGCCGCCTCGCTCGCACTCCCCTCCAGCGCATCCCTGATGTCCGGCCCACGCAGCAGGTGCACCATCACGGGCGGATCGTCCTCCCGCGCACCCAGCCCGCAAATTAGCTCATCCTCCGGCGCATAGGTCAGCTCCGTCACCGCGGGGCGCATCGTCTGCCGGAACACGCGGTTCGTCGCATCCAGCACCGGGAAGCTGCTTCGGAAGTTCTGCTGGAGTACGATTTTCCGCTCCCTCGCCCCCTCGTCTTCCGAAAACGTCTGCATCCGCCCCAAAAAGAGTGTCGGGTCGGCCTTGCGGAAGCGGTAAATCGACTGCTTCACATCACCGACCATGAACAGGCAGTTCTGTTCCCCGTGGATGGCCTGCAGAATCGCGTCCTGCACCTGACTCACGTCTTGGCACTCATCCACAAAAATGTGGTCAAACTCCCCCTGCATTTGCGCCCGCACTTCCAGCTGCTCCAAAATGTCGAGCGTGTACTGCTCCATGTCCCCAAAGTCCATGCAGTTCCGGGCGTTTTTCTCCTCGCGGAAATGCTGATGCGTCCGTTTGACCAGTGCCGCCAGCCCACGCAGCTGCGCCTGAATCGCCGGAAGTTCCCGTTCCAGCTGCGCAAAATCGGGATTCAGCAGCTCGTTCGCCCTTTCTGCGCGCTTTTTGATTGCCGTCCGCCCATCGCTGAAGCGCTTCCCCCATTCCTTTTCTTCCGCCGACAGGCCGCGTTTCGGGGACAATCGTGGCAGGGAGAAGTTCGCAACGGCCGTCCGAAGCGCCTCTCCCTCCAAACCTTGCAGTGCCGAAATCAACTGCGCGTCTGCATTCAGTGCTTCCATGCGATCCATCACTGCATTCGGCAGGTCAAATAGGCTGCGAATCGCTATTAGCGCATCATCCATCGCTCCCACCTGCAATTTCGCCGCATTTTCGAGCGTTTCCACCCACGGCTGCTGCATAAGCGGCTGCGAGAGCTGTTCCACATGCTCATCCAGCCACGCAAACGGCTTCGGCAGTGCCATCAAAAAGTCGTACAGCTGCTCCGTCAGCGACAAAAGTTTGTCCTGCTTCCACGCATCCGCCAGCAGAAGGAAGTTTTCATCCGTTCGCTCGTCTAACAGCTCGTCCATTGCCTTCGTGAACGCGGCTTCAAAGAGCAGTTTCTGCTGCTGTTCGTCGCACACGCGGACAAGCGGGTCTACGCCCACCTGCTCGAAATGGCTGCGGATGACGCGCTGGCAGAATGCGTGAATCGTTGAAATCTGCGTCGTTTCCAATTCATCAAGTGCCTTCACCATTGCCGGGTCACGGCTGATAGCCTCTCGGCTGATTCGCTTTGCCAAGCGCTGGCGCATTTCCGCTGCCGCCGCCTTCGTGAACGTGACGATGAGCATCCGATTCATCGACGCGCCTTCGCGGACAAGCGAGACGATCCGCTCCACCAGCACGGCGGTTTTGCCCGACCCTGCGGCGGCACTGACGAGAATGGTGTGGTTGCGCGCACGAATCGCCTGCTCCTGCTGATTCGTCCAATTCGGCATCGTGATTCCTCCTGCGTTTTTGTTGTCTCCATTGTACCACAAAGGCGGATGTGATTCAATGTTTCACGTGAAACATTCCTTTTTGCGCTGCTTTCATTGACGTTCTTTGTATGGTGATGATAATATAATTATTTTATTCTTGAAGTGCTTGATTTTCCTGCATTCTATCGGAATTTTGCTCACATTCTCATTCTAATTTACCTTGATGATCATCCCTTTGTCCGTCGCATCATTCGCTCTGTCTCAGCGCATTATACAAAAACAGCCGGCAGGCACTTTTTTGCCCGCCAGCCGAATGTTTCACGTGGAACAATTTCATTTTCCGGATGGTTCATCGAGTTCCGGGTCATCCAGCAAATCCGGCTTCATCACTTCATCGCCCGCCGACTCTTCCTGAACATGCCCCTCCCCGTCGCTGTCCATCCACACGCGGTAACTCCGTTTTTCTCGGCAGCCGTCAAGGTCGCTTTCGTCCGTGCAGGTGATGAATGTCTGCACCCCCTCGATTTCACGCAGCAGCCGCGTGCGCCGCGTCATGTCGAGTTCGCTCATCACGTCGTCGAGCAGCAGAATCGGCGTCTCCCCTGTCTCTGCGCGGAACGTCTCCAGCTGTGCCAGCTTAATCGCTAACGCTGCCGTGCGGATTTGCCCCTGCGACGCAAACACCTTCATGCTTCGCTCCATCAGCGAGAGCCCGATGTCCTCGCGGTGAATACCGCAGCCTGCGCCGCCAACGCGAATATCCTCCTGCCTGCTTTTTTTTAGCTCCGCTCGAATCGCCGACACGGGATTGCTCGTTTCCGGCACGCACGGCTGATAGGTCATTCTGAACATTTCGTTCGGCCGTCCGCTGATTCGCTCATACTTCTCCGCCGCGATTTTCGCCAATTGCTTCACTAATTTATCCCGTAAAGGCATGATGATGCCGCAGGGTGTCGCCATTGCTTCTTCAAACGTATCCAGCAGCACCGGATCAGGCGTTATTCCGCGCTTTGCCTCGCGAAGCAGTGCTGTCCGCTGCTCCAGCGCCTTTTGATACTGCTGAAGCGCGCTGAAATACGCCGTTGACAGCTGTGAAAGCATCATATCGAGCATTCTGCGGCGGATTGCAGGGCCTTCCTTGACCAGCATCAAGTCTTCCGGCGAGAAAATCACGCACTGAACGTGCCCCATCAGCGCTGAAATGCGTTCTGCGCGCTTGCAGTCAATAAAAACCGTCTTTTTCCGCGCTTCTGATGGCGTTAATTTTACCGCAATTTCTGTTTTGCCGCTTTTTTTGCGAAGCGTCACGCCAGATGCCGCCATCATTGCGCCTTTCCGCACCACTTCGCGGTCTAATCCTGTGCGGTGTGAGCGTCCAAGGGCGCAATAATGAACGGCTTCCAGCAGGTTTGTTTTGCCGGAGCCGTTTTGTCCAAGGAGAATATTTACGCCCGGATGAGGGGTCAATATTAGCGAATGGTAGTTGCGGAAGTCCCGCAGCCGAATGGTCTCTATCTGCATTTTCGTTATGAATCCATATCGGATTGGTCGCGAAATGGGCGCACAGCTTTTCCCCGTGCGCCCGGTTTTCTTCCAGCTTTATCCTCTTATTAGGTGAACACGCGCACCGGCAGAATCAGGTAAAGGTAATCCTCCCCTTCCTGCGGCGCAATCACACACGGGCTGACATTGCTGTTGAAGCGCATGCACAGTTTTTCATCCGTGATGTTGCGAATCACGTCGGTGATGTACTTCGCATTGAAGGCGATTTCAATCGGGTCGCCCGTCAGTTCCGTCTCCAGCTCCTCCAGCACGTCGCCCAACTCCGCGTTCGACGAGATGGCAAGCGTATCACCCGAAAAAGACATGCGAATCAGGTTATTCTTGCCTTCCCGCGCCATCAAGCTCGCGCGGTCAATGGCGTTCTGCACGCCCACGCGATCCGCCAGCGCCGTCGTGCGGAAGGAAGCAGGCAAAATTTTCCGATAGTCGATGTACTCGCCCGTCAGCAGCACCGTCGAAAGTGTCGTCGTCCCGAACGATGCCGTCATGCGCGACTGATCAAACACCAGCGTGCAGTATTCATCCGTGTCGCCGAGCACCTTGCTCATTTCGTTCAGCACACGCCCCGGAATAACTACACGCACATTTTCTTTTCCGCCGGGTAGCTCAAAGGGCATAACCGCCTTCTGAATCGCCAGCCGGAAGCCGTCCAGCGCCACCAGGCGCGCTTCGGTGGGCTCAACCTCCAGCAGGCATCCTGTTAAAATCTGGCGGTTATCTTCCGTTGCAATCGCGAACACAACACGGGAAATCATTTCCTTCAATTTATCCTGCGGAATGCGGACGGTCGTGCCCTCCGCCACACGCGCCATCTCCGGATAATCAGTCGGATTCATGCCCGCCAGATTCGATTTCGAGGATAAGCAGCGAATCGATGCCGCATGATTTTCGCCCACGCGGATGGTCACTTCCCCGCCGGGCAGCTTGCGGCTCAGTTCCGTAAACAGGCGGCCCGGCAGAACAGCTGTGCCTTCCTCTTTCACGTCCGCCAGAATCGACATTTCAATAGAAAGGTTGCCGTCAGAGCAGGTCAGTTTCACATGCTCGCCCACGGCGGAAAGGTGCACGCCCTCTAAAATCTGTTTTGTCGGACGAGCCGACAGGGCGCGGGTAACGGTATTCAAGCCGTCCAGCAGCAGTTGAACATTGGTAGTAAATTGCATGGCGCGAAGCCCTCCCATGAGAGAATGCAGGGAATTATATTTCCGCAGTCGTAGTAGGGGATGTGGATGCTGTGGATAACCCCTTTCCCGCTTGATTTTGCAAGGGTTTGTCCACAAGGATAACGCTGTGGATATCCAGCCTGCTTCTCCACAGCGCTGTGGACACGGCGGTTGCGCTCCAGTCAGGGAATCCCCTCTGACTCTGTATATTCGAGTTCCTGAAGGGGGATTCCTGCCTGTTTTCCAAGAAAATCTCGATTTTTTTCGCAATGAAGTTGCAAGAAATCCTGCAAAACGTGGAATTTCCGGCTTATCCACCGTATCCACAGGCTGCACATTCCACCGTTTGTGGATATTTCCAGCGGGTGATTACGGGAACTTTCGGCAAAACCTGCGGAGATTCCACAGCTTTTCCACAAGTTTGGCTGTGGATAATTTCCCTGCCCTCTCTGCCCCTGAAAATGGCGAATAACCCGCTGGTTAATCACTTTTTTCGGACACCTGCGAAAGGAAAAACGCCATGTAACCTTTTCGCAGGCACATGAAAGCGCTGCAGAATTCCCTGCAAAATTTTGAAGGATGCATGGCAAGCAGGTTGCAAATTTTCCGCGCGCGTGATAAAATTAGAATGGAAAAACGTCTGCGGACGAAATGGAGGAAAAGAAACGATGAGAATTGCGCTGATTAACGAGAACAGCCAGGCCGCCAAAAACGCGATGATTGAAGGTGTGCTGCGCAAGGTGGTTGAACCGATGGGCCATGAAGTGGTGAACTACGGCATGTACACAGCGGAGGACGAATGCCAGCTGACGTATGTGAAGGCAGGGCTTTTGGCGTCGCTGCTTTTGGAAACGGGTGCGGCGGATTATGTCGTGACTGGCTGCGGAACGGGCGAAGGCGCGATGCTGGCGTGCAACTCGTTCCCCGGCGTGCTGTGCGGGCATGTGGTGGATCCGTCGGACGGCTACATGTTTGCGCAGATCAACGACGGCAACTGTGTGGCGCTGCCGTTCGCCAAAGACTTCGGCTGGGGTGCGGAGCTGAAATTGGAGATGATTTTCCAGCAGCTGTTTGGTTTCGGGCATGGCAATGGCTATCCGAAGGAGCGTGTTGTGCCGGAGCAGCGGAATAAAAAGATTCTGGACGGTGTGAAGAAGGTAACGTATCGTCCGCTGCTGGATATTTTGAAGGATTTGGATCAGGATTTTGTGAAGGAAACGATTTCCGGCGAGCATTTCGCGGAATATTTCTACCGCGACAGCAAGGACGAAGCAATAAAAGCATACTTGAAGGAACTGCACTAAGGCAACACCGACAATTCGGCGGCGCGTCGGACGATGTCTTTTCCGCCATCTGCGGCATGCAAATTCCTCGATTTATACGATTTTCCGATTCATCTGCGAATCTGTTTTACAGTATACAGGATAAGCCCACTGCGACCGCGCCATAGCAAGGAGGAATTAAAAACATGAAGACAAAACATCACCCGCTTCGAACGATTCTGCTGTCCCTGCTGATTCTTTTGCTGCTGGTCATTGTCGTTTTTGTCGGCTTTTACTTTACCCGCTTGCAGACGATTCAGAGCATTGAGCAAATAACAGACTATGATGATGGTTACAACCTATACCGCATGAATGTGCAGTACGATTATAGTCTGGATCGTGTAATTGCATATGGCATTACGGATAATCAGACGATGCTGGATGCAATTTTGAAGGAGGCATTGCCGCTTCTGCCCGTCAGCATGAAGGTGCCGAATTACGGCTGTACGGCGTTTACGCTGACGGATACGGATGGCA
This sequence comes from Faecalibacterium sp. CAG:74, assembly GCA_000437595.1. Classification (GTDB taxonomy): domain Bacteria; phylum Bacillota; class Clostridia; order Christensenellales; family Aristaeellaceae; genus UBA11524. The sequence continues at coordinate 20,022 of FR899850.1, forward strand.
GCGTGCATATGGGGCGCAACTATGATTTCAAACGAGATACGTCCGCGATGCTGGTATACTGTGCGCCAAAGGATGGCTATCGGTCTGTCGCCTTTGCTGCGCTGGATAATGTGGGCGCGAATATACCGGATGAAAGCCTGAAAAAGAAGTTAGCAACCCTTACTGCGCCGTTTATCTGTCTGGATGGCATGAATGAAAAGGGCGTTTCGATTGCGGTGCTGACGCTGGACAGTGAGCCGGTTCATCAGAATACAGGAAAGCCGACGATTGCGACCACGCTGGCGATTCGTCTTGTGCTGGATCGTGCAGCAACGACAGAAGAGGCTGTGCAGCTGCTCAGCAGCTATGATATGTTTGCTTCGTCGGGGCGCGATTATCATTTCTACATTACAGACGCCAGCGGCGATGGGCGTGTCGTGGAATACGACTGCGAGAAGGAGACTCGTCCGCTTGTTGCAACGCCAATGGAAGCCATCACGAATTTCTACGGTCTGTACCGAGACAAGGTGCTTCCGAATCAGCGTAATGGCATTTACGGTCATGGCAGGGAACGCTATGATGCGGTTATGAAAGTGCTGGAAGAACAGGCGGAAGGGTATACCAATGACACCGTATGGGATGCGCTGAAAGCATCGTCGCAAGAACCGAACCCCGTGGACATCACGAGCAATACCCAGTGGTCGATTGCGTATAACAATACCGGCTTGACGGCAGAAATCGTGATTCGCCGCCATTGGGACGAAATAATTTCGTATTCCATGTCGCAGAATGATGTGACGCGATAAGCAATGATTTGGAGGAATCTGCCCTATGACAGAAGCATCTTCCCTGACGCCGCGCTTCCCGGTTTTCCTGCACGGCGGCGACTATAACCCTGACCAGTGGCTGGATCATCCGGAAATTCTGGAACAGGACATCGAGCTGATGCATAAGGCACATGTGAACTGTGTGTCGATTGCGATTTTCGCGTGGGCGCGGCTGGAGCCGGAGGACGGCGTGTACGACTTTGCGTGGCTGGACGAAGTCATCGACCGGCTGTGGCGCGGCGGCATCCACATCATTCTGGCAACGCCGTCGGGGGCGCGTCCGGCGTGGATGGCGCAGAAGTACCCCGAAGTCCTGCGTGTGAATCAGCACTACGAGCGCTACCACTTCGGCGGACGGCACAATCACTGCCTGACCAGCCCGGTTTACCGCCGCAAGGTACGGGAGATGGACACGGCGCTGGCGCAGCGGTATGCGCATCATCCGGCAGTCATCCTCTGGCACCTGTCCAACGAGTTTTCCGGCGACTGCTACTGCCCGCTGTGTCAGGAAAAATTCCGCCAGTGGCTGAAAAAGCGCTATGGAACGCTGGAAAATCTCAATCAGGCGTGGTGGACATCGTTCTGGAGCCACCGCTACACCGACTGGTCGCAGGTGGAAGCGCCCGGTGAAATGGCGGAAACCAGCACCAACGGCATGTTTATCGACTGGCGGCGCTTCTCCACCCATCAGTGCAAGACGTTCATGATGGCGGAGCGCGACGCGGTTCAGGCGGTGGATGCGACGCTGAAGTGCACGGCGAACCTGATGGAGCGTTTCTGGGATTACGACTATTTCTCCCTTGCGGAGGGCATGGACGTTGTCTCGTGGGACAGCTATCCCGCGTGGCATTCAGGGGATGATGTGGCGAAAGCAGCGGAGTTTGCCATGAACCACGACATCATGCGTTCGCTGAAAAATCAGCCATTCCTGCTCATGGAATCGACGCCCTCGCAGGTTAACTGGAAGCCCGTCAACAAGCTCAAACGCCCCGGAATGCACCTCTTGTCCTCCTTGCAGGCAGTGGCGCATGGCAGCCAAAGCGTCTGCTACTTCCAGTGGCGCAAGGGGCGTGGCGCGGCGGAGCAGTTCCACGGCGCGGTCGTTGACCACGACGGGCGCGGCGATACCCGCGTTTTCCGCGATGTGACGCAGGTCGGTCAGGCGCTGGAGACGCTGCAGCCCCTGTACAGCAAGCCAAACGCCCCCGCGAAGGCGTGTATCCTCTTTGACTGGAGCAACTGGTGGGCGATTGACTACGCGCAGACGGGGCAGAAGGGCAACATGCGCTACTTTGACAGCGTGAATATGCACTATCGCGCGCTGTGGGAGCAGGGCATTGCGGTGGATTTCCGCGATATGCGCCCCTGTACTGATTTGAGCCAGTACTGGCTGGTCGTTGCGCCGATGCTCTTCCTGATGAAGGAGGGCTTCTCCCAAAAGCTGCGCGCGTTTGTCGAAAACGGCGGCACGCTGCTGATGACGTATTTCTCCGGCGTGGTGGATGACAGCGGGCTGGCGTATCTGGGCGGCGCGCCGCATGACCTGACGGATGTGCTGGGCGTGCGCGCGACAGAACTGGATGCGCTCTACCCGCAGGATGTGCAGCATATGGTTTTCCCGGACGGGCGGCGCTATGCGGTGCATGAACTATGCGAGCTGCCGGAGAAGCACGATGCGCAGGTGCTGGCGGAGTACGGCGAGGACTTCTATGCAGGACTTCCCTGCCTGACGAAGCATGCCTTCGGCGCGGGGCAGGCGTACTATCTGGCGGCAAAGCCGGAGCAGGACGGACTGGATGCGATTTACACCGCGATTGCGGCGGAGCTTTCGCTGCCCAAGGCGATGCAGGAGAAGCTGCCGACCGGGGTGATTGCGACGGAGCGCGGCGGCGCGGCGTTTGTGCAGAATTATTCGGGCAAAACGCAGCAGGTCACGCTGGACGGCAGCTATGAGGAGATGCTGACGGGCGAGGTGCTGTCTGGCACGCAGGAGATGCCGATGAATGGTATTTGGGTGCTGAAAAAGCAAGCCTGATGCAGTCTTGACGCAGGGATTTCGCCTCTGCGGAGGCGACAAGGGGGCAATGAAAACAGACGAATGTCTGCGGTCGCCCCCTTGACCCCTTCGGCGCGGATACTCCCATGCGGCTTGATTTTTGTTGTTGCTTTGGGAAACGAAAAGCACACCAACTAAAAAGCAACGATAACAGCCAATAAACTTAGATGGGGATGCGAAGCAGTCCAGAGGGCGAGCGCAAAGCCCTCTGGTCGCTCCCGCAGGAGCGAAATCCCTGCATAAACACGCGGGCACAGCCTGAAAGTGTTACCAACTGAATCGCGCGAAAGGGTCAAGGGAGGAACTCCCTTGCAGGGTGCAGGGACAGCGTCCCTGCTGGGGTCAAGGGGCAACGCCCCTTGGGTCTCCCCTCGTTCCCCTTCCACACAATCGTCACAATTGCAACGGCAGTGCAAGGAAAGTGTGAATTTGCTGTAACAAGTGGGGCGAAAAGGTTGCGCGCGGGGAAAAAGCGTGCCATAATAGAGAACGAGAAAGCCCGATGAAACGGGTGTGAAAGGAAGTTCAAGCTCATGAAATCTCCTAAGCGTTTGATGGCGCTCGCTCTTGCGGCGACGCTGATGTGCCTGCCGGGTGCGTCTCTGGCAGAGGATGCCGCGACGACGGATGCGCCGGCTGCAATCGAAGAAACGACGACGACGGTGGCGGAAGACCCGAATGAGGTGCTGGCGACGGTCAACGGCGTGGAAATCACCCGTGCGCGTTTCAACACCTTCTATCAGTCCATGCTGTCCTACTATGGGCAGTATTACGACACGACGAACGAGAGCCTGCAGGCGGCCATCCGCCAGAGCGCGCTGGAAGTGGCAGTGCAGTATGAGCTGATGAATCAGAAGCTGGTGGAGCTGGGTCTGTCGCTGACGGACGAAGAAATCGCCGCAGTGGAAGCGGAAGCGCAGACCAACTGGGATGCTGCCGTGCAGAATGGCATGGAGTACATGGGCATCACCGATGATTCCACCGACGAAGAGCGCGCCAGCGCCATGGTGGAGGTTCTCTCCTCGCTGGAAGCGGAGGGCTTCACCGAGGAATCCTACAAGGCGAGCTGCGTGGAAGAAGCGGGTTACAATAAGCTGATGGACGATATCGTCAAGGACGTGACCGTCTCCGACGAGGATGTTCAGGCGGAGTTTGACTCGCTGGTGGAAGCCGACAAGGAAAAGTACGAGGGTCATGTCGATCAGTATGAGAATGACCAGTACATGAACCGCATGTACGCCGCCTATGGCTACACGGACTACATCACGCCCCAGTACTATGTGCCCAGCGGCTACCGCGGCGTCAGCCATATCCTGCTGGACGTGGATGATACCCTGATGGAAACGTACACGAACCTGCTGGCAACCTACGAAGAGCAGCAGGATCAGATTGAAGCGGGCGAAGAAGTGACCGAAGAGCTGGTGACGCTGGAGCAGGTGGAAGCGGCGAAGCAGGCGATTATCGACTCCGTGCAGCCGACGATTGACGAAATCAACCAGAAGCTGGCGGATGGCGTGTCCTTTGACGAGCTGATTCAGGAATACGGCACGGATCCGGGAATGCAGGATGCAGCGACCCGCGCAGAAGGCTACCCCGTGCATATGGACTCCACCAACTGGGATGCGGCGTTCACCGCGGGCGCGTTCACGATGGAGAAGATCGGTGACATCAGCGAACCGGTTGTCGGCAGCTATGGCGTGCATATCCTCCAGTATGTCCGTGACGTGCCTTCCGGCGCGGTGGAGCTGGATACTGACCTGAAGGAATCCCTGCGCGCGGAGTTGCTGTCCTCCAAGCAGCAGGAAACCTTCAACGCCGCCATCACGAAGTGGATGGACGAAGCCAACATCGTCTACACCGACGCTGGCCTTGACATCATGCCTACGACGGTGGACAACGCGGAGTAACCCCAAGGGGCGTTGCCCCTTGACCCCACAAGGGAGTTCCTCCCTTGACCCTTCCGCGCGATTGAGTTGGTGACGCTATCCAACTATTTCCGCGTGTTTATCTGAACAAAAATTCGGCGCTCCGACAGGATTCATCCTCCTGTCAGAGCGCCGTTTTTTATACTATTTCCTGCATTCACCTGCACCATCTGCTCGCGCATTTTGGTGCATTTTCATTTGGAAATAGTATTCCTTATTCCACCCATTTCCGATACTGTCCCGACAGCATCAGCAGCGAGAAGAAATACAGGCAGTTGTCGTAGTACCGCCGCTTTCCTGTTGTCGTAGTACCGCCGCTTTCCTGTCCGCATCGGCAGCTCCCAGAACCGCTTCAGCCACATATCCGCCGTTTCGCTGTCACTGGCGATGCTCCCCGCCGCGTTCACCGCCGTAATCGCCACCGGGTGCATCGCGGGTTCGTCCCAGCGCGTGCCGTCCAAATCATATGCGCGGTAGTTCTCTTCCGGCAGCTCCTTCGCGAAAAAGTCCTGCACATGCGTCGCAATGTCGCACAGCGACTGCGTCCGCCCATTCCAGAGCGTATCCAGCGCAATGTTCATGATGACGCGGTACGCATCCGAATAGTAAGCGTAATTCTTCCCGAACATCAGTACCGGCGTGCCGTCATATGCCGCATATTCCGGGCTCAGCCCCGTCACCGGGTGCGCACACAGCGCGATATACCGCCGGGATGCCGCTTCCGCCTCTGCCCAGAAGGCATGGTCACGCTCGTCGCTGAATTTCGCGAACAGGTGATAGAAGTGCGGCAGATGGTACGACGGGTCGCTGATTTCCATCCCCGGTACGAACTTGATATAGTGATTTTCCGGATTCCACATCGGCTGACCGCCCTCGACCATCTCCGCTTGATGCACGCAGTGGCGCAGAATATCCTGCGCCCAGTGCCGATACGCGAAAATCCCCTCGCCGTCGCCCCAGCGTGCCGAAGCCATCAGCAGCGCCATCGCGAAATACTCTTCTCCATCCGGCGCAGGACCTTCCGCGTTGTGCTTGCCGTCCAGCTGCACCGACCATGCGAAGTAGCCCTGATGCACGCCAGACGATAGGTGCATATAGCGCATAGAGAACGTCCATAGCTTGTCAAAGAGATCTTTGCGGTTCATTTGGACGCACATCATCATGCCGTAGCTCATGCCCTCGGTGCGTGCGTCGTTGTTGCCGGTGTCGACCATGCAGGCAGCGTCGGGGTCAGTAGGGTGAGGATGGTAGAAGTTGTTTTCTGGGGAGAAGAAGATGGTGGAGAAACAGTCGGAGAGACGGGAGAGAACGGCGGCATCGGAAATGCCGATGCGGGCGAATTGGTTGGGGTAGGTGGACATGGAAAATGCTCCTTTCAGCAAATAAAAAATCAACAATTAGCAATGAATTATTGGAAGTAAAGGGCAGTATGCAGCGAACAGAAGAGTTCAATGCAGTTCCTTCAGCGGAATTGGTTCTGCCGGAACGCCGCCGAAGTTCCCCAGCGGGAGACAGAGCCAAATCACATCGTGCCACGCATGGTGCTTGTAGCCGGTCTTTTCCCAGATGCCGATGTCGCGGAAGCCCAGCGAATGATGCAGCCCGATGCTGCGGTCGTTTGGCAGCGTAATGCAGGAGTAGGCGTTCATGTAGCCTTGCCGCGTCAGCAGCTGGATGCACTCGGTCATCAGCGCCTTGCCTATGCCGTGTCCCTCAAAGCCGGGGCGCAGGTAGACTGTCAGCTCCACATCCCAGCGGAAAGCCCCGCGAGAACGCAATTCATGGGCAAAAATAAAGCCGGATAACTGACCATCATCTGCTTCTGCGACCAGAAAGGGATATTTTCCCACCGCAATCATATTGGCGTAGATTTGGGGAGTGGAATGCTCCAGCGCAAATGTGATGCAAGTGTTGTCCACATAGTAATTGTAAATGTCCGCAATCAGCGGCGTATCGGTAACTTTTGCGGATCGAAGCATGAAATTCGCTCCTTTCCGATGTTTTTGCCATATGATAGCACGGAAAGAGGAAAAGTGCAAGCCGCCAAAAGCAGAAATCTCGTTATTTTCCGAAATAGCTTGCAGGAAAGTGCTCAAAAGTGTCGAATGTTCTTATATAAGTATGATTTTTGGAGGGCAATGCGGCGATGACGCTGAATGATACGATTCGTGCGCTTCGACGGGAGCGGGGCATGACGCAGGAACAGCTGGCGGAAGCCATGAATGTATCTGCCGCCGCCGTGTCGAAGTGGGAGAACGGGCAGAGCGTGCCGGATATTCTGGTACTCACTGCACTGGCGGATTTCTTCGAGGTGTCGCTGGATGCGCTTGTGGGTTACACTGTTCAGGCGCACCGCCGGGGCGACATGGTCGCGCGAATCCGCCAGCTGGTTGTGCAGAAGAAGCACACCGAAGCGACGTGCGCGGCACGAGAAGCGCTCCGCCGCTATCCCAACAGCTTCGATGTCGTCTATGAAGCGACGCAGGCGTATGGTTATTCCGGCATGGAGCAGAACCGCCCGGAGGATTTGCGCAAGGCGCTTTCGCTTGCTGAACGCGCGATGGTGCTGATTAATCAGGATCAGGAGCGGGAGAAACATATCCGCCCCGAATCCATCTGGTCGCTCATGGGCAATTATCACGCGCACCTGAATGAGTATGACGAGGCGATTCGCTGCTATGAAAACGGCAATGTCGCGGAAGTGAACGACATTGCCATTGCCAACAGCCAGACGGAACTGGGCTGCTATGACCATGCGCTGCCGAAGCTCTCGCGCGGGCTGGTCGTCAGCGTGATTCGCCTGTTCAATGCCGCGACGGGCGCTATGAACTGCCTGATAGCTTCCGGTCGGCAGCAGGACGCGATTGCGCTGGCATCGTGGCTCTGCCGCGCGCTTGATGGGATGGAAAGCACGTCGGGCAGTTATATTTGGAAGATGAAAACAATTCTGTACACCAATTCCGCACGGGCAATGGTGCGCATGGGGCGCATGAACGACGCGGAATTGCAGCTGCGGCAGGCGATTCACTGCGCTCGCCGCTTCGATGCCGCACCGAGCTACAGCGTGAACGGCTTCCGCTTCTACTGGGGCGAGGAGAAGTCGATTCTGGACATTACAGGCGAAACGGCAATGAGCGCGATTGAACGGTGCATTGACCGCAATGATGATGCCCGCGCGGAACTGCGGGAAATCTTTGCGCGCTTACAGGCATAATTTGAATTGCACTTTTGACGCAGAAGGGACGACCTATTTACCCCCCGCCCCTTCGGAACTCGCAATGCTTGGGGAAAATTCAAATAAAATTTCCTGCCGGATGAAAGCCTGCAAATAAAAAGTCAAGCCCCAAATAGGACTTGC
>FR899851.1 GCA_000437595.1 Faecalibacterium sp. CAG:74
CACCAACTGAATCGCGCGAAAGGGTCAAGGGAGGAACTCCCTTGTTGCGGCTTCTGGTCAAAAAAGAAAAATTTTTTTGCAAAAGCAGCAGGAATTTTCGAGGGAGCGTCGAAATATATAAACACAAGGACAGGGAAAGGACGTGATGCCGATGGCGCATCAGAATCAGCGGAAGCGCTGACAAGTGTCCATGTGCTTCCGCAGGAATTATCAACTGCGAAAGGAGCAACTGATTTTATGAAGTTGACGATTTATGCGAAGAATATGACGGTTTCTCCCCATGTGACCCGCCGCATTGAGAAAAAGACGGAGCGCATGGGCCGCTATCTCCTGCCCGATACGGAAATGCAGGTTCGGCTGAGCAAGGAACCCAAGCGCGATATTCGCACCGTCGAAATCACCGTCCCCATGGGCAATGGCGTTATCCTCCGCTCGGAGGCCTCTGAGCCCGAAAACCTCTTCCTCGCCATTGATCAGGCGCTGGCGAAGATGGAACGTCAGATTCACCGCCACCGCTCGAAGCTCGACAAGCGCATCCGCGACGATGCTTTCGCCAGCAATGAGCTGGAATTTATCGAGGATGAGGACGCTGCGGCGGAAGAGAGCGTGCCGGAAATCGTTCGCCGCAAGACCTTCCCCGTGCGTCCGATGTCTGTAGAGGACGCCGCTGTTCAGATGGAAATGCTGGGACACAGCTTCTTCGCGTTCGTCAACGCCGAAACCGAGGAAATCAACGTGTTGTATCAGCGCAAAGACGGAAAACTGGGCTTATTGGAGCCGGAAAACTGAGGAATCTCTGACTTATTCGGCAGTCATCTGGCGAATGTCTTTTCCGCCATCTGCTGCTTGACAAAATCTCGATTTACCTCCAGTAAACCTTCGATTTTGTCAATTGCATCTGACGAAAAATTCATCCACCATCTGACCACCTCATTTCATCAGAGCTTCCTAACGCTCCCCGTGGGCGGTGCGAGCCGCCTGTCCAGTCCATGCTGTCTGAGCCTTGAAACATATAGGTCAACCCCGACAATTGCATAACGAAGAGCCTGCTGCAAGCGGATTGCGGCAGGCTTTTTTCGCGTGCAGGCGGATGATGCAGAAAAGCAGACAAAAATTCGCCGAAATATGCAGAATCAGCAGGAAAATCGGTGCGCCATCGCGAATTTTTATGGAAACATGCCGCAAGGAGGTTGAACATGCAGCATTATCTTTTCGTTCATTTTCGGGAGAAAACATCCCCTGACGGCGAACAGGTGCACTTCGCCATCAGTCGCGACGGATTCCACTGGCAGGCACTGAACGGCGGACATCCCGTCCTCTGGGCATATTATGGCGACCGCGGTGTGCGCGATATGACCATTGTCCGTGACCACACATCCGGAAAATTCCACATTTTCGCGACTGACCTCAGCCTGTCCTACGGGATGCGCAACCAATATCAGCACTCATGGCGGAATATCGGGCTAAACGGCAGCAGAGATTTGGCGCACTGGGTGTCCGATGACCTCGTGCATTGGTCGGAGGAGGAAATGGTGCGCTTCGGCACGGACGACATGGGCTGCGTCTGGGCGCCTGACGTGATTTTTGACAGCGAACATGGCGAATATCTCGTGCACTGGTCATCGAAGCACCGCTGCAACAACTTCGGAAATATGGCGATTTACGGCAGTCGGACAAAAGATTTCGTCCATTACAGCGAACCGGAATTGATTTACCGCAAGCCGGACAGCAGCATCATCGACTCCGCCATGTACGAGGAGAAGGGCAAATTCTACCTTTTTGTGAAAAGCAGCCCGAACCCGGACAACTTGCTGCTGCTCGTCAGCGACCATGTGAATGGAAAATTCGAGCGCGTGGAAGGCTTCGATGATTCGATGGGCGCGCAGACGAAGGGCATGTATGAAGCGCCGACCGCCGTCAAAATCGCCGACGGCCGCTGGTGCCTGTTTGCGGATTTCTACGGCGCGGGCTGCGCGGGACAGGGGTACGTTCCGTTCGTGTCGGATGACCTGACGAAGGGCGTTTTCACCCGCGCAGATGAGGCTTTCCATTTTCCCTACGGCTTTAAGCACGGCACGATTCTGCCGATTACGGAGGAGGAGTACGAGCGGATGCTGGCGCGCGACTGGACAGACGTGCCGGACTTGCGGTAAACCCCTATATTTCGCCGGATTTTGACGAAAATCGGTTGACATGCCCCCCGCAAACTGCTATCATGGACACTGGCTGCGTATGGAAATGCGCAAACCGGGGAAAAATCAATCAGACAAATGGCGGGAATGCCCGCGGTTGAGGTGCTTTCATGTTAGACATCCAGCATTTGTCCTTTGCCGTCACGAATGAGGCGGCGGGAAAGGAAATCCTCCATGATATTACGCTGACGGTGGACAGCGGGCGTTTTGTGGTCATCACCGGGCCGAACGGCGGCGGAAAATCGACGCTGGCGAAGATGATTGCCGGCATCGAGAAGCCGACGGCAGGCAAAATTCTGCTCGACGGCACGGACATGACCGACCTGTCTATCACCGACCGCGCCAAACTCGGCGTAAGCTACGCCTTCCAGCAGCCCGTGCGCTTCAAGGGCATCACCGTGCTGGATTTGCTGCGGATTGCGTCGGGCAAGCGCCTGTCGGTCAGCGAAGCGTGCGCGATTTTGTCCGAAGTGGGGCTTTGCGCGCGGGATTATGTAAACCGTGAGGTAAACGGCAGCCTGTCCGGCGGCGAGCTCAAGCGCATTGAGATTGCAACGGTGCTCACGCGCGGCACGCAGCTGTCCGTGTTCGACGAGCCGGAAGCGGGCATCGACCTGTGGAGCTTCCAGAACCTCATCAGCGTTTTTGAGCGGATGCGGCAGGTGCGCAGCGACCGCACCATCCTCGTCATCAGCCATCAGGAGCGCATTCTGAACATTGCGGATGAAATCATTGTGCTGGCGGAAGGAAAAATCGTCAGCCACGGCAGCCGCGCGGAAATTCTGCCGACGCTGCTGGGCACGCCGTCCGCCGTCAGCGCGTGCGCACAATTGGAAAAGACCACCGGGAAGGAGGGCAACTGCTGATGAGCGAGAAGATTACGGCTGTTCAGCGCAGACTTCTGGAAGAAGTGGCGGATTTGCACGGCGTGCCGGAGGGCGCGTACAACATCCGCGCGAATGGGCATTTGGCGTCGCGCCAGACGACGGCGAACATCAGCATCGAGTCCAAGACGGATGTGTCCGGCATCGACATCCGCATCAAGCCCGGCACGGTCAACGAGAGCGTGCACATTCCGGTCGTGCTGAGCGAAAGCGGCCTGAAGGAAATGGTCTACAATGATTTCTACATCGGCGAGGGCAGCGATGTACTGATTGTCGCGGGCTGCGGCATCGACAACTGCGGTTCGCAGGATTCCCAGCACGACGGCTTGCACCGCTTCTTTGTGGAGAAAAACGCGCATGTCCGCTACGTCGAGAAGCACTACGGTTCGGGCGACGGCGCGGGCAAGCGCCTGCTGAATCCCGGCACGGAGGTGCATCTGGCGCAGGGCAGCAGCATGGAGATGGAAATGGTGCAGATTCGCGGCGTGGACAGCACCATCCGTACAACGACGGCGGAGCTGGAAGCCGGTGCGCGCCTTGTCGTCCGCGAACGCCTGATGACCCACGGTGACCAGAAGGCGGAAAGCATCTACGTCGTGACGATGAAGGGTGCGGGCAGCAGCGCGGATGTGGTGAGCCGCTCAGTCGCCAAGGACAACTCGTGGCAGAAGTTCGACAGCCGCCTTGTCGGGCAGGCCGCCTGTTCTGGCCACACGGAGTGTGACGCGATTATCATGGATCACGCGAAGATTCTTGCCGTACCGCAGCTGGAGGCGGATGACCTCGATGCCGCGCTGATTCACGAAGCCGCCATCGGCAAGATTGCGGGTGAGCAGATTATCAAGCTGATGACGCTGGGGCTGACCGAGCAGGAAGCGGAGGAGCAGATTATCAGCGGGTTCTTGAAGTGAAAACGAATGCGCCTGTTCCGATGCGGAGCGGGCGCATTTGCGTTGTCAGCATGCTTTTCAAAAAATGGATAACAAAGAGTTTTTAGCAGGATTTTCACCGAATTTTCGCGAATTACTCCATCAACACACTGAAACCATCAGGAGGTTATTATGATGATGAAGAAACTCATCGCCCTGCTCGTCTGCATCCTACTGCTGGCTACTGCGCAGGCGGAAGCGCCCGCCAACACGTCCGCCGCCGAAACGACGGAATACGGCTGGGCGCTGAAAATTGGAAGAACCGCCGCGAAGGGAATGCCGATTCAAGACCTGCTGAACACGCTGGCGGCGCAGGACTGCCCGGCAGTGTTCGCTGTCTGCGGCTGGACGGGATTCATGGGCGCGGCGCCGTCGGAGTACGCCGGGTATGTGATGCTCTTGTTCCCCGGCGAGGTGCGCATCATGCTCAATATTAAGCCGGATGACGACGACGAAAACGCCGAAGCGGAGTGGAATGCCCTGATGGAAAGCCACGCAGCAGCTGCACTGACGGCGGAAAATATCGCCGCCGCTGTGCCGAACTGGAAGATTGACGATGTGATGCTGTCCTCCAACAACGGAACGGACGGTTTCTTCTATGTCGATTTGGAGGACTATGTAAGCCCGGAAGATGCGTTCGACACTTTCGAGTTTAATATCATCAAGATGCAATGAATTTGGCATGAAAGCGCGCATCCTCTCCGCAGGCTGCGCGCTTTCAATTTACTTTCATCCCCCGTTTCCCTTGCCTTTTTGTCCATTTTCGCCTATAATACAACCAGAAAATCGCCTTTCCCGCCATCGGCAGGAAGAAAGGAAGCTATATGTCTGACCGCACCTTCGCCACCCACCAAATCCGCCGCGCTATCCCTGTCCCGACGCTGTGGGACTTTGCTGCCCTTGACACCACCGCACCCGTCCCCGCGCGGCTGCCCGTCCCCAGCGCATGGGAGCTTGTCCCTGCGCTCCACAACTACCGCGGGCGCGCGCACTACACGACCCGCATTCGCTGCGGGGGCAATATCCGCTTGTATTTCGGCGGCGTGTCCTTCCGCGCACGCGTCCTGCTGGATGGCAATGAAATCGCCCGGCACTACGGCGCGTTCACCGCGTTTGAGACAGTCGTGCGCCACCTGCCCGACGGCGAACATGCGCTGACCGTCGAGGTGGACAACCGTTTCGGGGAGGATTCCGCCCTGCACGTTCCGAATGACTACTATTCTTATGGCGGCATCACGCGCCCGGTCGTCATTGAGCAGCTGCCGGACGTGTTTGTGGAGCGCGTCGGTATCACGACGAAGCGCGCGGCGGACGGCTGGACGGCGGATATTTCCGCAACCATCCGCAATCTGGCGGATGACGATGCATCGGCGGATGTCACCCTCACCCTTGCCGGGCAGACGTTCACCCAAACCGCGCACATCCCGGCGGACAGCACCGCCATCATCCGCATTCCCGATGCGCATTATGCGGATGTGACCGCGTGGACGCCTGACACGCCCGCACTTTACGCCCTCCGCGCCGAAATCCGCGAAGGAAATCAAGTGCTGGATGATCTCATTGACCGCGTCGGCTTCCGCGAAATCAGCATTTCCGGAATGGATTTGCTGCTCAACGGCGAGAAGCTCCGCCTGATGGCCTTCAACCGCCACGAGGAGTACGGCGCGTTCGGCTGCGCGGTGCCGCTGCAGGCCATGGCGCAGGACATCCTGATGATGAAGGACATGGGCTGCAACTGCGTGCGCACCTGCCACTACCCCAATGACCCGCGCTTCCTTGACCTCTGCGACGAAATGGGGCTGCTGGTGTGGGAGGAGGCGCACGCGCGCGGCTTGCAGGAAGAGCAAATGCGCAACCCGAACTTCATGCCACAGACAAGGCAGTGCGTGCGCGAAATGGTTGCCCAGCACCGCAATCACCCGTCTATTTTCATCTGGGGCTGCCTGAACGAATGCGCGGACAACTGCGATTACGGCGCGGACTGCTATCGCGAAGTCTATGCGCTTCTGCACGACTTGGACGCGTCCCGCCCGATGACCGCCGCGCTCTTGGAGCGCCCCGGCAGCCTTGTCTATGGCGACAGCGACGTGGTGAGCGTGAACATCTATCCGCAGTGGTATCACAACACGCCCGTTGCGGAGAGCCTGGCGCAGAAACTCAAGGAAATCCGCGAGCACGGCGGGGCAGGGAAGCCCGTCATCATCAGCGAAATCGGCGCGGGCGGCATTTACGGCTACCATGACCCGCTGGGCGAATCGAAGTGGTCGGAGGAGCGGCAGTGCACAATTCTGCGCGATCAGGTGGAGGCAGTGCTGGCGAACCCGGCGTGCAGCGGCGTGTTCCTGTGGCAGTTCGCGGATTGCCGCGTGACGGAGGAATGGGCGATGCACCGCCCGAAGACGCATAACAACAAGGGCGTGGTGGACGAGTATCGGCGGCCGAAGATGAGCTATGCGGCGGTGAAGGAGCTTTTCACCAGGCATCGAGCATAAAACCCTGCAAAAAATTTGCCCGCATCCCGAAAAAACAGTTGAAAAACAGGCGTACTTGTGGTATAATCAGCAAGACTACGCACCTTTGTCCTGCGGTCCTTGTGCTGCGGATGCAGTGAGTCGCCGCGAAGGGGCAGAGGGTGGTTGAAGGCATAGCCCGCAATCAAGCGAGGCAGCCCGAAAAACAAGGAGGAAAACAACTATGGCAGTCATTTCCATGAAGCAGCTCCTCGAAGCTGGCGTCCACTTTGGTCATCAGACCCGCCGCTGGAACCCGAAGATGGCGCAGTACATCTTCACCGAGCGCAACGGCATCTACATCATCGACCTGCAGAAGACCGTCCGCAAGATCGACGAAGCGTACGCGTTCGTCCGCGACACCGCCATGCAGGGCAAGACGATCCTGTTCGTCGGCACGAAGAAGCAGGCGCAGGAATCCATCGAGTCCGAAGCGAAGCGCTGCAACATGTACTATGTCAACAACCGCTGGCTGGGCGGCATGCTGACCAACTTCCGCACCATCCAGACCCGTATCCGCCGCCTGAACGACATCGACAAGATGGAGCAGTCCGGTCAGTTCGACCTGCTGCCCAAGAAGGAAGTCATCCAGCTGAAGGCGGAGCGCGAAAAGCTCGAGCAGAACATCGGCGGCATCCGCGAGATGAAGAAGCTGCCCGGCGCGCTGTTCGTTGTGGACCCGCGCAAGGAACACATCGCTGTGACCGAAGCCCGCATCCTGAACATCCCGATCGTTGCGATCGTTGACACCAACTGCGACCCGGACGAAATCGACTACGTCATCCCCGGCAACGACGACGCCATCCGCGCGGTCAAGCTGATCGCTGGCAAGATGGCTGACGCTGTGCTGGAAGGCAAGCAGGGCGAGCAGTCCGCTGAAGAAGCGCCCGTGGAAAAGACCGAGGCGTAATCCCTCGCAAACCCGTTTCAACATCGAAAAAGATTTGGAGGATGAACCTTATGGCGAATATCACTGCTGCTCTGGTCAAGGAGCTCCGCGAGCGTACCAACGCGGGCATGATGGACTGCAAGAAGGCGCTTGTTGAATCCGACGGCGACATGGACAAGGCCATTGACTGGCTGCGCGAAAAGGGACTTGCGCAGGCCGCCAAGAAGGCTGGCCGTATCGCGGCGGAAGGCGCTGTCGTGGCGTACATGACGCCCTGCGGCTGCACCGGCGCGCTGGTGGAAGTCAACTGCGAAACCGACTTCGTTGCCAACACCGACAACTTCAAGAATTTCGCGAACGCCGTTGCGAAGCACGTCGCGCTGGCGAACCCGGCTGACCTCGACGAGCTGATGAAGCAGAAGTTCGTTGACGACGAGTCCAAGACCATCGAAGACATGGTTTCTGACGCGACCGTCGCCATCGGCGAGAAGATCACCGTCCGCCGTTTCGCCCGCTATGAGACCGAAGGCGTTGTGTCTTCCTACATCCACATGGGCGGCAAGGTCGGCGTTATGGTCGAAGTTGCGACCGATGAAGTCGGCAAGAATTCCGACCTCGTGAAGGAATTTGCCCACGACGTGTGCCTGCAGATTGCGGCTGCCAAGCCGGAAGCTGTCCGCCGCGAAGAAGTGGACGCCGACAAGCTGGCGAAGGAAGCCGAAATTCAGCGCGCGAAGGCGATTGAATCCGGCAAGCCCGAAAAGATCGTTGACCGCATTGTCGCGGGTCAGATCGAAAAGTACTACAAGGAAGTGTGCCTGCTTGACCAGCAGTTCGTCAAGGATGGCGACAAGACCATCACCTCTCTGATGAACGAAACCGCCAAGGCGGCTGGCACCACGCTGGACATCGTGCGCTACGTCCGCTTCGAGCGCGGCGAAGGCATCGAGAAGCGCAAGGACGACCTCGCGGCGGAAATCGCTGCGATGAAGAAGGCGTAATTGCGTCTCCATCCGCATAAATATCAGGGAGACTGCGGGAAAAATTCCTGCGGTCTTCCTTTTTTCTATCCTATTTTCTGCATTCATTATTGCCTTGTTTTCCTGCACCCTCTTGCCAAAAAGCGTTTGAAGGAGTAAAATAGAACGTGGAAAAATGCCGAACGCGGCGACCTTTGCCGCTTGAGGGATGACAACTGAGGAGGAAATTTCATGGCTGTCTACAAACGTGTACTGCTCAAACTCTCCGGCGAGGCGCTGAAAACGGGCAGCGACCTGTTTGATTTCGATCAGGTGCATCGTGCCGCCGCCGTCATCCGCAAAATGGCGGATATGGGCACGCAGATTGGCATTGTCATCGGCGCGGGGAATATCTGGCGCGGCCGTCAGGGCCCGGCGGCGAACATGGACGCCGTTACCGCTGACCAGATGGGGATGCTCGGCACGGTTATCAACTGCCTGTGCATGGCGGACGCGCTGCGTCAGGCGGGCGTGGATGCCGTGGTGATGTCCGCCGTGGATATGAACCGCTTCTGCGAGCCGTTCAACGCCATGACCGCGCGACGCTATCTGTCCGAAGGGCGCGTGGTGCTGTTCGCGGCAGGGTCGGGCAATCCGTTCTTCTCCACCGACACGGCGGTCGCGCTGCGGGCAATCGAAATGCAGGTGGATGCCATCCTGATGGCGAAGAACATCGACGGTGTGTACACCGCTGACCCGCACAAAGACCCGAACGCAACGCTGATTAAGGACATTACCTATCAGGAGGCGCTGCGGAAGGGCTTGAAGGTGATGGATGCGGCGGCGTTTGCGCTGTGCGCGGAGAATCATGTGCCGATGGTGCGCGTGTTTGGGCTGGATGTGCCGGAGAATTTGATTTCGGTGCTGGAAGGCAGCGATATGGGGACGTTCGTTCATCCGTAAGGATTTCGCTCCTGCGGGAGCGACAAGGGGGCTTTGCGATCGCCCCCTTGACCCCTTCGCCCGTCGCCCTAACCCAACAGTGCATTTATGCTTCTTGGGGAAACGGCGATAATGTGACTATTCTGTGGATAAACACGCGGAAGAAGTATGCCGAAGCGACCAACTCAATCGCGCGGAAGGGTCAAGGGAGGAACTCCCTTGTGAAAAAACTACTTGCCTTTTGAGAGAAAAAACAGTACAATAGAAATGGAATTTGTCCCCCGAAAAAAGGAGGTTATGAAACATGACTGTGAAGGAAATTCTGGATGCTTCCAAGGAGAAGATGTCCAAGAGCGTCGCCGTGTATCAGAACGAAATGACGAGCCTGCGCGCGGGCCGTGCGAATCCGCGCCTGCTGGACCGCATCATGGTGGATTACTATGGCACGCCCACGCCCCTGCCGCAGATTGGCAACATCAACGTGCCGGAAGCGCGCATGATCGTCATCAAGCCGTGGGAAAAGAAGATGATTTCCGCGATTGAGAAGGCGATTCAGAAGAGCGATTTGGGGCTGAACCCGACCAACGACGGCGAAGTGGTTCGTCTGGTTTTCCCGGATTTGAACGAAGAGCGCCGCAAGGAACTGACGAAGATGGCGCGCAAGAGCGCTGAGGGTGCGAAGGTGGCTGTGCGCTCCATCCGCCGCGACGCCGTGGAACAGATTAAGAAGCTCAAGAAGGATTCCCTCATCACCGAGGACGAGCAGCGCAAGGCAGAGGACGATGCCCAGAAGATTACCGACAAGGCGATCAAGGACATTGACGGCATCTGCGCGGCGAAGGAAAAGGAAATCATGGAGGTCTAATCCCTCGATGGTGAACATGCCGAATGTGCTGGGGATGCGCCTTGAGGACGCATTGGCGGAATGCAGGGCGCAGGGCGTAGAGCCGGAAATCGTGATGACGCTGCCGCCGAAAGGGCGCGAGCAGGGGACGATTCGGGTCATCCGCGCAAAAGAAGGCGTCCTGACGGTCAGCCGCTTTGAGGACGAACTGTCCCCCGTAGTGCAATGAAATCAAGGCGATGCGCGGCCTTCCCGGCGGAAGTCTGCGCATTTCCTTTTAGTATCCTATTCCCAGATTCACCTGCGCCAGCTGCTCGTGCATTCTCATTTGGAAATAGGATTAGACAAGGAGAAAATCATGGCAAACCGCGTGTCGCAATGGTTCCGGAAACTTTCGGGGCATCATGCGCATCATCATCACCGCAAAATGACCCGCGAGGACTTCCAGAAGCTGCCTCGCCATGTCGCCATCATCATGGATGGCAACGGCCGCTGGGCGAAACAGCATCGGCTGAACGTGGCGATGGGGCATCGGCAGGGCACGGAAACCCTGCGCGAAATCATCCGCCATACCGACGACCTGAAGATTGAGGCGCTGAGCATCTACGCCTTCTCGACGGAGAATTGGAAGCGCTCGAAGGAGGAAGTCGGCGCGCTGATGCAGCTGATTTTGGATTTCTTTGCGTCCGAAATTGATGAATTGGACGAGAAGAATGTCCGTATCCTGATTCTGGGCGACAAGGCGGCGCTGCCGGAAAAGCAGCGCGACACGCTGATAGAGGCGGAGCGACGGACAGCGAAAAACACCGGGCTGCACCTGAATATCGCGCTCAACTACGGCGGACGAGCGGAGCTGACCCGCGCGGCGCGGCTGATTGCCGAGGAAGCGGCGCAGGGGCGGCTGAATCCGGATGAAATCAGCGAAGAGACGGTCGCACAGCGCCTGTATACCGCCGGTCAGCCGGATGTTGACCTGATGATTCGCACGAGCGGGGAAATGCGCTTGAGCAACTTCCTGCTCTGGCAGTGTGCCTATGCGGAATTTGAGTTCCCGACGGTGCTGTGGCCGGATTTCACGGTCGCGGATTACGACGAAGCGCTTGCCGCGTTCGGCGGCCGCGAGCGGCGGTTCGGCAAACGCCTTTCGTAAATGCTGAACATTTGGCGGAAAAGTGTTCATATTGCATTCATAGGCGTATGCTATCATCAGATTTCAAGGAAGTTCAAGGAAAACATGAGGGGGAAAGAACCATGAGGCAAAAGACGATCGTGGGACTGATTATGGCCGCCGGCGCAGCGCTGATGATTGCGGTGGGCGGCTGGGTCATGGCGCTGATCGTGCTGGTGCTGATTTGCTTCGGCGTGCAGGAAGAGTTTCACGCGCTCGCACAGGCGGGACACCGCCCTGTCGCGTGGCCGACGTGGGTCGGCATGATTGTCTCAATTCCGCTGACGCTGCTTATCGGCACGAAAATGATTCTGCCGGTCATTATGGCCATCTGCCTGATGACGATGATCTGCGTCATTTTCCGCTCCGAACCGAAGCTGGATGACGCCGTGCTGAGTATGCTGCCGATGCTGACGGTTGCCCTGCCCGGCATGAGCGCGATTTCGTTCACGCACATTGAGCCGAAAGCGCTGCAAGTCACCCTGATAACACTCATGATTGGCATTCCCTGCATGGCAGACGCGTTTGCAATGTGGGTCGGCAAGGCGGTCAAGGGACCGAAGCTCTGCCCCACCGTTAGCCCGAACAAGACGATTTCCGGCGCGATTGGCGGCGTAGTTGGCGCGCTGCTCACGTCGATTTTGATTGGCGTTGTGGCATACCTCGTGGCGGGGGAGGCGCGTCCGCTGCTGCCTGCGTGGTATGTGTACCTGATTTTGGGCATTCTGGGCGGCGTTGTCGGGGAAATGGGCGATTTGTTCTTTTCGCTGGTCAAGCGCCATTGCGGGATGAAGGACTTCTCGAACCTGTTTCCGGGTCACGGCGGAATGCTCGACCGTCTGGACAGCGTGCTGTTCATGGCGATGCTGATGCTGTGCTATCGGTTAATGGCGGGCATCTAATCCGCCAATAAACACGCGGAAATAGTATGAAAGTGCGCGCAACTCAATCGCGAAAAAGGGTCAAGGGGGGGGACTTCGTCCCATTTCCTTTGCCCCTTGCAGGGTTTGGGGTAGCGCCCCAAGTCCGTTACTGATGTAGGAGGGCGAATCGACATGCAAACCATCGCCATTCTGGGGTCTACGGGGTCGATTGGCACACAGGCGCTGGAGCTTGTGCGGCTGCATCCGGAGGAGTTCCGCGTCGTCGCGCTGACGGCACGGAGCAGCCGGGAGAAGCTGTTCGAGCAGGTGCGGGAGTTCCGCCCGGAAGTCGCGGGTCTGACCGAACCTATCCCGATGAGCGAAATCCCGGAGGATGTGCGCTTCTGCCGCTGGGTCATGGGGGCGGACGCGCTGCACGCCGCGGCGGCGGAAGTCCCGGCGGACATGGTGCTCGTCAGCGTGGTTGGCATTGCCGGGCTGCAAAGCGTGATGGACGCACTGGGCGCGAATCGGCAGGTGCTGCTGGCGAACAAGGAAGCGCTGGTAACGGGCGGCCACTTGGTGATGGACGCGGCGAAGCGCATCGGCAAGCCGATTCTGCCTGTGGACAGCGAACATTCCGCTATCTTCCAGTGCCTGCAAGCCGCAGGGGGCAATCAGCCCGTGCGCCTGCTGCTGACCGCGTCGGGCGGGCCGTTCCGCACTTGGACGCGCGAACAGATGCAGAACGCGACGCGCGCGCAAGCGCTCAAGCACCCGAACTGGTCAATGGGCGCGAAAATTACCATCGACTCGGCGAGCATGTTCAACAAGGCGCTGGAAATTATCGAGGCGCACTGGCTGTTCGACATGCCGCCGGAGAAGATTCAGGTGGTGGTGCATCCGCAGAGCATCGTGCATTCGGCGGTGGAATTTGCGGACGGCGCGGTGCTGGCGCAGCTGGGCGTGCCGGATATGCGCGTGCCGATTGCGTATGCGATGACGTACCCGCGGCGCATTCCGACGGGCAGCAAGCCGCTGGACTTGTTCTCCATCGGCACGCTGACGTTTGAACCCGGCGACCCGGTGCGCTTCCCGGCGCTTCGGCTGGCGGGGGAGTGCCTGAACGCGGGCGGCGCGGCGTGCACGATTTTGAACGGCGCGAACGAGATGGCGGTGGCGGCGTTCCTGCGGGACGAGATTCCGTTTGGGGCAATCAGCCGCATTGTGGAAGGGACGCTGGAAGCGTGCGGAGCGATGCCGGCGGATACGCTGGAGGATATTTTCCATGCGGATTTGGAAGCGCGCCGCGTGGCGAAAGAAATTGCTGAAAAGCTCAAGTGAGTTTTCAGCAATTCAAGAAGATTCGCTTCTGCGATTGGGAATTTTATTTTTATCTTGCTTGTGCGATTGTTGGGCAGGGGTTTCGCCTCTGCGGAGGCGACCAAAGGGCATGAAAACAAACGAAGTTTGCGATCGCCCTTTGGAAACCTTCGGCGCCGCTACTTTTGGGGTTTCCCATACTTGGTTTGTCCGTGGCTATTAGAAACGGGGATCGTGTGGCTATCCTGTGGATAAACACGCGGGCATAGTATGAAAGAGCGCTCAACTCAATCGCGCGAAAGGGTCAAGGGAGGAACTCCCTTGTGGGGTCAAGGGGCAAAGCCCCTTGGTCTCCCTCAATCAACACGCGGGCATAGTATGCAAGAGCGCTCAACTCAATCGCGCGAAAGGGTCAAGGGACGAAGTCCCTTGTGGAGTCCAGAGGCAAAGCCTCTGGTGGGGTCAAGGGGCAAAGCCCCTTGCGTCTCTCCCTTCTAAGAAAGGAAAGCTATGACAGTTGTTTCGGTGCTGGTGGCGCTGCTGCTGCTGGGAATCCTGATTACGGTGCATGAATTTGGGCATTACATTTTCGCGCGCATGACGGGGATAGAGGTCATGGAGTTCGCGATTGGGTTTGGGCCGAAAATCGTCGGGTGGACGGGAAAGTCCGGGACGAAATTCGCGCTGCGGTGCATCCCGCTGGGCGGGTACTGCGCATTCTACGGCGAGGACGACGTGGAGGGCAAAGCCACGAACGACCCGCGCGCGTTCGGCAAGCAGCCGGTTTGGAAGCGGATGCTGTCGGTGCTGATGGGGCCGGGCATGAACTTCCTGCTGCCGCTGGTGGTGCTGGTGCTGTACTTCTGGATTGGCGGCGTGACGGGCACGGAAGCCCTCGTCGCGGATGTGGAGCAGGGCGGCCCGGCGTACACCGCGGGGCTTCAGGCGGGCGATATTATCCTCGACGTCAACGGCACAGCGCCGAATCCCGAAAACGCGTCGCAGTCGCTGACGGAGCTGATTAACGCGACGCTGGGCGACACGATGGTGCTTGGCATCCGCCGCGACGGCGAGCGCACCGAAATCACCCTCACGCCGTTCTATGACGCGGAAACCGGGCGCTACCGCATGGGCATCCACGTCAGCGCGGCTGCGTCGGGCGAGATGCTGCCCGTGTCGTTCGGGGAGGCCGTGCGGGACAGCTGGAACGTGTGCGTCAACGCCGCGACAATCATCGGGAAGGCGCTGCGCGATATGGTCACGACGGGCGCAGGGCTGAATGAAGTCGGCGGTGTCGTCGGCACAGTCGCGGCGGTCAGCGAGCAGGTCAACACCTATGGCTTCGCGGCGTTTATCAACGCGCTGGTCGTTATTTCCATCAACCTGGGCATCATGAACCTGCTGCCGATTCCGGGGCTGGACGGCGCGCGGTTCCTGTTCCTGCTGGTGGAAGCTATCCGCCGCAAGCCGCTGCCGCAGAAGAAGGAAGCCATCGTCAACCTGATTGGCATGGCGCTGCTCTTCGGGCTGATGATTCTGCTGGTATTTAAGGACGTATGGACACTGATGGGACATTGAGGGAAATAAAATGTACGAAACGAGAATGGTTCGCGTCGGCAATCTGACGCTGGGCGGACACAACCCGGTCTGGGTGCAGTCCATGACGAACACCGACACGCGCGACGCACAGGCGACGCTTGGGCAGATTCGCGCGCTGGCGAAAGCGGGATGCGACATCGTGCGCGTCAGCGTGTACGACGAGGATTGCGCCCGCGCCGTCCGCACGCTGGTGGACGGTTCGCCCGTGCCGCTGGTGGCGGATATCCACTTCAACCACCGGCTTGCCATTGCCGCGGCGGAAAACGGCATCCATAAGCTGCGCATCAACCCCGGCAATATCGGCGGCGAAGCGCACGTTCGGGAGCTGGCGGCGGCGGCAAAGGCGCATCACATCCCGATTCGCATCGGCGTGAACACCGGGTCGATTGAGAAGGATATTCTGGCGAAGTACGGGCAGCCGTGCGCCGAGGGGCTGGTGGAAAGCGCCCTGAATCACGCGCGGATGCTGGAGAAAGTCGGCTTCGAGGATATTGTGCTGTCCATGAAGGCGTCGGACGTGCGCCTGACGATTGCCGCTTACGAGCTGGCGGCGAAGCGCTGCGATTACCCGCTGCACGTCGGCGTGACCGAAGCGGGTCTGCCGGGGCAGGGGACAATCAAGAGCGCGATTGGCATCGGCGCGCTGCTGGCGGAGGGCATCGGCAACACGATTCGCGTCAGCCTGACGGGCGACCCCGTGCCGGAAGCCAAGGCAGCGTGGGACATCCTGCGCGCGCTGAACCTGCGGACGCATGGCGTGCAGCTGGTGTCCTGCCCGACGTGCGGGCGGACGTGCATCGACGTGGCGGGCATTGCCGCGCGCGTGGAGAAGGAGCTTTCGGACATTCAAGTGCCGCTGAAGGTGGCGGTGATGGGCTGCGTGGTGAACGGCCCCGGCGAAGCGCGCGAAGCGGACATTGGCATGGCGGGCGGCAAGCGCGGCGGCGTACTGTTCGTCAAGGGGCAGGAGCCGATGGTGGTCGAGGAGAATCTGGCTGACCGCCTGATTGAACTGGCACGGAAGATTGCGGCGGAAAAAGCGGGGAAATGACGCTTTTTCCGGCGGAAAAGCTGGGAAAAGTGCTTTTCGGCTGATTGGTGACTTGATTTTGATTGTTGCAGAGGGTTTCGTCTCTGCGAAGGCGAAACCTTGAATAAACACGCGAGAGTAGTATGAAGAAGTGTACAACTCAATCGCGCGAAAGGGTCAAGGGAGGAACTCCCTTGCGGAGTCCAGAGGCAGAGCCTCTGGTGGGGTCAAGGGGGAGATGAGATGGGACGAAGTCCTCCCCCTTGGCTCGTCGTCGTTATAGGGAAGGAGGAAGCAGCATGAGTTACGATGAATTGCTCGCGCAGGTGTATGCCGCGCTGCCGCAGCTCAAGGGGCAGCTGCACGCGCCGCGCGTGGTGTATGTGCAGTCGCAGGGCAAGGTGTACATCACGTTTGAGTCAAATGTGCTGGTGGAGGAAGCATCGTTCCTGAAGCTGGAAGCGCTTCTGCGGCGCGTTTTCCCGCAAAAGCCGCTGGCGCTGCGCGTCGTGTCGCCGGGACTGAAGGACGATTTTCTGGAGAACATCAGCGCGTATAAGCAGGTGCTGACCGACTTCCTGCGCCGCAATTATCCCGCGTCCGCAAGCTGGATGAGCCAAATCGACTGGCGGTGCGACGGCAAGCGCATCACGTTGACCTTCCCCGACGCGTTCAGCCTGGAATACATGGGGCGGCAGAACGTCGCGGCGCGCCTGTCGCAGGCGGTGAAGGACATTTTTTCCGCCGAGGTGATGGTGGAACTGACCGTCGCGGGCGATCAGGAGAAGCGGCTGGCGGAAATCCGCGAAGAGAGATTGCGCGAGCAGACCGTCACCTACACGCCGGAGCAAATCGCCGCGATGACGCAGGGGGACGCCAAGCCCGCGAAGGAGCACAAGGAGCGCAAGCCGTCCGCGCCGCGCGAGAAGAAGCCGGAGCAGACCATGCCGGAGCGCGACCCGATGCTGCCCGTGATGACCGACCACGCCATCGGCAAGCCGATTATGGGGCGCGCGATTGCCGATCCGCCGATGGAAATGAAGGAGCTGGCAAGCGACGCGGGGCTGGTCGTCGTGCAGGGCGACATTTTCAAGCTGGAAACGAAGGAACTCAAGGGCGGCGAACTGCTGCTCGTCACCTTTGCCATCACCGACTACACGTCGTCCATCCTCTGCAAGGCGTTCATGCGCTACCGCCGCCTGCCCTTCGGCAAGAAGAAGGACGACGACGCGCCGCCGCCGCCGATTACCGACGAGGAACGTCAGGCGGTGATGGACAAGGTCAACCAAATCAAGGTGGGGCTGAACGTCAAGGTGCGCGGCGAGTGCATGTACGATAATTTCGCGCATGAGCTGTCCATTTCCATCCGCGATATGGTGCCGATGGAGCGCATCAGGCGCGAGGACACGGCGGAGGAAAAGCGCATCGAGCTGCACATGCACACCAACATGTCCACCATGGACGCGCTGACCCCGGCGGGTGACCTCATCAAGCGCGCCATCGAGTGGGGGCATCCCGCCGTCGCGATTACCGACCACGGCGTGGTGCAGGCGTTCCCGGCGGCGTTCAATGCCGTCAAAAAGCAGCCGATTAAGCTGATTCCGGGCTGCGAGGGCTACCTCATCGACGAAACGCAGGTCGTCACCGATGAAGACGACCGCTCGATTGATGATACCATCGTCGTGCTGGACTTTGAATCCACCGGGCTGGATACGCTGAAAGACCGCGTGATTGAAATCGGCGCGGTGAAAATGACCGGCGGCACGCTGGTGGATACGCTGTCGATTCTGGTGAACCCGAAAATTCCCCTGCGGCCGAAAATCACCGAAATCACGGGCATTACGGACATGATGCTGGCGGATAAGGAGACGGCGGAGACCGCTATCCCGAAGCTGATGGACTTCATCGGCGATGCCGCGATTGCCGCCCACAACGCCGCGTTTGACGGCAAGCTGCTCAAAGCGGAGCTGCGCCGGCTGGGGCGCGAGTTCAACGCGCCGATTCTGGATACGCTGTCCCTGTCGCGCAAGCTGCTGCCGGAACTGAAGTCGTTCAAATTGAAGAGCGTCTGCAAGGCGCTGAGCGTGAGCCTCAAAAACGCCCACCGCGCCGTCCACGACGCAACCGCGACGGCGTACTGTCTGGCGAAGATGTTCAAAATCGCCAAGGAAGAGCACGGGTTCACCAAACTCAGCGACCTGAACACGCTCAAAGGCGGCGCCATCGGCGAAAGCTACCATGTCATCCTGCTGGTGAAA
The DNA here is from genome assembly GCA_000437595.1 of Faecalibacterium sp. CAG:74. Classification (GTDB taxonomy): domain Bacteria; phylum Bacillota; class Clostridia; order Christensenellales; family Aristaeellaceae; genus UBA11524. Next base: position 18,391 of record FR899851.1, read on the forward strand.
AGTCAGGAGGGGCTGGTCAATCTCAACCGACTGGTGTCCATTGGGCATCTTGACTACTTCCGCCGCCGCCCGCATATGCCGCGTTTCATGATTGACCGCTACCGCGAAGGGCTGATTATCGGCAGCGCGTGCGAGGCGGGCGAACTCTACCGCGCGGTGCTGGAAAATGAGCCGTGGGAGAAAATCAAGGAAATCGCGTCGTGGTATGACTATCTGGAAATCCAGCCCGTGGGCAACAACGCGTTTCTGGTGCGCGAGGGGCGCGTGGCGGACGACGAGGCGCTGCGGGACATCAACCGCAAAATCGTCCAGCTGGGCGACGAGCTGGGCAAGCCGGTCGTCGCGACGGGGGATGTGCACTTCCTTGACCCGCACAACGCCATCAACCGCTCCATCATTCAGGCGGGCATGGGCTACGATGATGCCGACATGCAGCCGCCGCTGTACTTCAAGACGACGAACGAGATGCTGGAGGAATTTGCCTACCTTGGTGCGGAAAAGTGCCACGAGGTCGTCATCGACAATCCGCGGAAGATTGCGGATCAGGTGGACAAGCTGCAATTGTTCCCCAAGCACCCCAAGGGCGAGGACACCTTCCAGCCGTTCTGGGAGGACGCGGCGGACAACATTCAAAATATGACATGGGGAACGGCGAAGGAACTCTACGGCGATGAGCTGCCCGAAATCGTCGTGAACCGGCTGAACAAGGAGTTAAAATCCATCATCGGCTATGGCTTCGCGACGCTGTACAACATTGCCCAGCGGCTGGTCAGCAAGTCCAACGCGGACGGATACCTTGTCGGCAGCCGCGGTTCGGTCGGTTCGAGCCTCGTTGCGCGTATGTGCGGCATCACGGAGGTCAACGCGCTTCCGCCGCATTACCGCTGCACCCACTGCCGCAAGGGCTTTTTCGACGTGGACAAGAGCCAATACAAAGTCGGCGTTGACCTGCCGGACAAGGACTGCCCAATCTGCGGTCAGAAGCTCGTGAAGGACGGCTTCGACATCCCGTTCGAGGTGTTCCTCGGCTTTGAGGGCGACAAGGTGCCTGATATTGACCTGAACTTCTCCGGCGAATATCAAAACCGCGCGTTCCATAACGTCGAGGAGCTGTTCGGGCATGACCACGTTTTCCGCGCGGGTACGATTACGGGTCTGGCGGAAAAAACGGCGTATGGCTATGTGTCGAAGTACTTCGAGGAGCGCGGATTGCAAGTCGGCAACACGGAGAAGGAGCGTCTGGCGGCGGGCTGCGAAGGCGTGAAAAAGACGACGGGTCAGCACCCCGGCGGCATGGTCGTCGTGCCGAAGGAATACGAAATCTACCAGTTCACCGCCGTGCAGCACCCCGCCGACGACCTCAATTCCGACTTTACCACCACCCACTTTGACTTCAACTCCATGCACGACATTCTGGTTAAGCTGGACTGCCTCGGTCACGACGACCCGACGGTTTTGCACATGCTGGAGGAACTGACGGGCATCGGCTACAAGGATGTTCCGCTGGATGACCCGGACGTGCGAAGCCTGTTTTCGTCGCCCAAGGCGCTGGGCGTGACGCCGGAGGATATCGGCTGCCTGACGGGTACGTTCGGCGTGCCGGAATTCGGCACATCGTTCGTGCGCGGGATGCTCGACGAAACGAAGCCGACGACGATGGAGGAACTGCTGCGCATTTCCGGCCTGTCCCACGGCACGGACGTGTGGCTGGGCAACGCGCAGGAGCTGATTGCAAACGGTACGGCGAAATTGAGCGAGTGCGTCTGCTGCCGTGACGACATCATGAACTACCTGATTGACAAGGGCGTTGCGCCGAAGATGGCGTTCACGACGATGGAGAGCGTCCGCAAAGGGCGCGGTCTGAAGCCTGAAATGGAACAGGCGATGATTGAGCAGCACGTTCCGCAGTGGTTCATGGATTCGTGCAAGAAAATCAAGTACATGTTCCCCAAGGGGCACGCCGTGGCGTATGTGACGATGGCGCTGCGCGTGGCGTGGTATAAGGTGCATCGTCCGCTGGCATATTATTGTGCGTACTTCACCGTGCGCGGCGACGGCTTCGACGCGATGACGATGCTGATTGACCCCGCGACGATTCGCGAGAAAATCAAGCAGATTAAAGCTGACCCGAAGGCGTCCGCGAAGGACAAGGAAGCCGTGACGAGCCTTGAACTGGTGCTGGAGATGAACATGCGCGGCTTCAAGTTCCTGCCGTGCGACCTGTACAAGAGCGACCTGAAGAAATTCAAGATGGAGGGCGAAACGGGGCTGCGGTGTCCGTTCACGTCCTTGGGGGGACTGGGCGAATCGGCTGCCATCAACATTGTGCGCGAGCGCGAGCGCGGCCCGTTCATGTCGGTGGAGGACTTGAAGGAGCGCACGCGCATTTCCAGCGCGGTCATTGAGCTGCTGCGGACGCACGGTTCGCTGGAGGGCTTGAGCGAAACCAGTCAGGTCTGTATGTTCTGAGGGGCATGGCGATTGCCCTCAGGCTGCCTTCGCTTTTGTGACTTTTATGTTTCTTGATTTGGATTGTTACAGGGGGATGCGCCTGCGGGCGCACCAAAGGGCTTTCCGATCGCCCTTTGGAAACCTTCGGCGCCGCTACTTTTGGGGTTATTTGCGGTTGGCTTATGCCGTGGCTTGAGGAACCAAAAGTACACTAACTAAAAAGCAACGCTGCCAACCAATAAACTTAGATGGGGACGCGAAGCAGTCCAGAGGGCGACCGCAAAGCCCTCTGGTCGCGTCCGCAGACGCGAAATCCTGCATAAACACGCGGAAGTTGTATGAAGAAGTCACCAACTCAATCGCGCGAAAGGGTCAAGGGAGGAACTCCCTTGCAGGGTGCAGGGACAGCGTCCCTGCCGGAGTCCAGAGGCAGAGCCTCTGGGGAGGTTTTCAACAATGAAGGAATTGCATCGGGCAAGGGTCGTCGCCATCGGCAGCGAAGAGGATATGGCGGCTGTCTGCCGTACATTGCTCGCAAACTGCGATTGGCTGGAAATCCCGGATGATCGCCCGCCGTATTCGCTGGAGGAGCTGCGCCAGCAGGTCAAAAAGCACGCGGAGGAGCTGGGCGGCGAGGAGAGCGGATTCTACTATGGCATGGTCGCGCGCTATACCTATGGCGACGCGGATAACCGCACCTGCCGCTTTGACATTGCGCGCCAGCCCAGCGGATTGTGGACGGCGTGCTTCCATTATGATGGCGAAACGCCCTTCCAGAGCGAGGACTGGCTGTACCTGCATGAACACGCCGGGCGCGTGCCGATGCTGGCGATTCATGCCTGCGCGGATTTTGCGGCGGATAAGGGGATGACCGTCTTTACCGGCGGACAGACGCTGGATGAGTGGTCGCAGATGGCGGAAATCTGGTTCTGGCTGATGGAACAGTACGAAATCGGAAATCCGCCGGAGGAAGCCGTGCAGCACCTGAAGAAGCTGGAAGGTATCATGCGCCAAAGCGACTTTGACATGACCATCCCCGAACTTCTTCGGGGGTGCATCGACCACCTGAACGACGTCATGGCGCACACGAATCAGCCGGATGCACTGCGCCGCTTGATGGACGAATGCGCCGAAAGAAAAGATTATCAGGGGCTGTTCGTCGTGCAGTGTCAGGTGGCGGAAACGGTGCTGTGGGACTGCACGCACGTTGATTTGTGGCTTGCGAACCTCGAAAGCATCCTGCGCGAGTGGCAGAAGGAGAATCCGGCATAATCGGCAATCGCCGCGCATACCCTGACAGCAGGAGAGGGGGGAGCGCACAGTGAAAGAGCCGACAGTGCCGCAGAAGCCCTGCGGACTGGTTATCGAGAATCGCAAAAAGGCGGTTCTCACCGGGGTCAAGGAGGTTGACCGCTTCGATGAAACGGCGGTCGTGCTGGAAACATGGGGCGGGCGGCTGACGCTGACCGGCAGCGGGCTGCATGTCTCCGCCTTGCAGCTGGAAGAGGGCAGGCTGCTTGTGGATGGCGATATCGACGGCGTGCAGTATGAGCAGGGGCGCGCGCGGCGCAAGGGCGGCTTCCTCCGCCGTGCCATCGGATGACGCTGGAGGTGCTGTTTGCGCAGCAGGGACAGGCGGAAACGTTCCTGCGGATGGTGCTGCTCGGCGCGGCGTTCGCCTTGGCGCTGACCCTCGGCGGCGCGTGGCGGCATCGGCACGGCCTGTCCGACGCGGCGGATGTGCTCTGCGCACTGATGCTCACGCTGGCGGCGCTCCTCGTCCTCATCCATAGCGGGGAAGGGCTGCGGCTGTACGCGCTGCTGGGGCTGCTGCTCGGCGCAGTGCTGTGGGAAACGGGCATCCGGCGCATCTTCCGTTGGATTGGAAAACGGCTGAAAAAAAGTTTTCCGTCAGGCAGGAATATGCAAAATCATAGCGAATAGATAAGGAAAAGAACACTTCCGATTCTGGAGAAAAGGAGTGAGGGCGTTGGGGCGCAGGCTGGTGCGTTGGAAGGCGGTTGTCATCCTGCTGGTGGTGTTGGGCATCATCTTCTATGTCGTGATGGCGCAGTCGCGGCAGCGGCTTGACGCGCTCTCGACGCGCAATGAGCAGCTGCAGCAGCAGTATGCGGCGCTGGATCAGAAAAATCGGGACTTGCGCGAAGAACTGACGTATGTTGCGACGGATGCGTACATTGAGGAAACCGCGCGCAACGAGTTCGGCTATGTCCGCGACGGCGAAATCCACTTCCACTTTGCCAGCATGGATGTGCTGCGGGGCTACACCGAGGCGGAATGGAACGCGCTGCTGGATGAATTTCGGGATTAAAGGGGGACTTTGCGTCTGCAAGTCCCTTTTTCGTTACACATATTGTAAACCAGAAAGACAGGAGAGGTGAACCATGAGGGCAGCAGTCATCGGGATCGGCTCCAATTCGGTGAGGATGCTTGTGGCGGAAGCAGCCGACGGGGAGATCCGCCGCATCAGCCGCGATCGCGCCGGCACACGCCTGTTTGCCGGGCTTGACGAAGCAGGCAACTTGTCGCGGGAGGCAATGGCGTCCTCATGCGCGGCGGTCAAACGCATGGCGGATTCCGCCCGCAGTCAAGGCGCGGAAAAAGTGCATCTCTTTGCCACCAGCGCCACGCGCGACGCCGCCAACAACGCGGATTTCGCGGCGCTGCTCAAAGCGGAAACCGGCTTGACGCTCGAAATCTGCTCCGGCGATGAGGAGGCCGCGCTGTCCTTCTTCGGCGCGACGGATGGCGGCGATTCCGGCGTCATTGACATCGGCGGCGGATCAACCGAAATCATCATCGGGCAGGGGATGAACATCCGCTGCTCCTTCTCCTGCCAAATGGGGGCGGTGCGCCTGTTCCAGCGGATTCCGATTCGCGACCACGGCGATTTGGACGCGGTGGAGCAGATTGCCGCCGATATTCTGACAGACAAGCTGCTGGATTACCCTGTGCTGTCGATGCCGGGCAGCTGGCGCGGCACGGGCGGCACGTTCACGACGCTTGCCGCGATGGTGAAGGGCATTTACTGGACTGATAGAACCTACATGCACGGCACGGTGTTGACGGAGGCGGATGTGGCGCGCTTTGAGCGGCAGCTGGCGGATATGACGCTGGAGCAGCGCAAGCAGCTGCCGGGATTGCAGCCGAACCGCGCGGATATTGTGGTGCATGGAATCTGCATTTTGCGGGCGATTATGCGACGGATGCATATCGGGCAGATTACAGTGAGTGAATATGGGAATCTGGATGGGTACTTCAAGAGGGAATACTTAATGAAGAAGAAATAAGGTCAAAAAAAAAGAGGATAAACACGCGGAAGAAGTAGGGAAAAGCGACCAACTCAATCGCGAAAAGGGGTCAAGGGGCAATGGTAGATTGTCAAGCAAGTGCAACAC
>FR899852.1:0-3424 GCA_000437595.1 Faecalibacterium sp. CAG:74
GTGTTGCACTTGCTTGACAATCTACCATTGCCCCTTGACCCCTTCGCGCGATTGAGTTGAGCGCTCTTCCCTTACTGGTTCCGCGTGTTTATCTTTTTACTTTGTCCTAATCGTTATTGGCGAATCCGCCAGCGCGTTTTGAATCGTCCGCAGTGCCTTCGCCATATATCCCTGCTGTTCCTCCGACATCCCATTCGGCGCGCTCTGGTCACTCGCAACTACCCGATATTGATACGCGCCATCCACCTTCTGCCGCCAAATGTACGTCGGCGTATAGCTGACTTGCCCAAAGCTGATGTTCTGCCCGTCCCACGAAATCTGCAATTGCAGCAGCATTCCAGCAACGTTTCCGTCCTTCCGGGACTCATTCAGCAGACTGCCCAGCGACCACGCGCACAGCGTCTGCGCTGCCGTACCATCCGCATTCTTGTGCGTCAGCCATGTCACCGGCTGCACGACGCGCGTCCCCGCGCCGACGATGACGTCCGCGCCCGCATCGGCAATCGCCTGCGCCAGTTTCCGCTGCGCATTCGTCGGCTTCGACGTGCCGGATGTTCCCCAGTTCAGCGATACGACGACCACCGCCGCTCCCTGCTCGCGTGCACGGCGAATATCAGCAGAAATCGTTTCCGCATTCGCCAGCGGGACAGCGTAGGATGCCCCGGAGGACTTCATCGCTTTCTTGCCCGTGCTGCTCAGTGCTTCGGTGTAGTGCAGGAACGCGACGGGCACGTTGTCCAGCGTCCGGATGCAGATGGCGCTTGCTTTCTCCTGCGTGTTGTACGCGCCGATGGTCAGCAAATTGCGGTCATGCAGGGCTTCCAGCGTCGTCCGAACGCCATCCGCGCCCTTGTCGTACACCTTCGGGAAGCCGATGGCAACGAGGTTCACGCCGGTGGTGCGGAGCAGTTCCGCCGCGGCGTCGGGAGCGTTCAGCGCGGAGACTTTCACTTCCGGCTGAATCAGGTTCTCCAGCGTCAGGAACGTGATATCGCCCGTCATTTCGCTCCGCAGGAGCGAAAGCATCTCCGTAAAATCGTACTTCTGCGAGTCGGAGTAGTAGCCCGCTTTGCGCACCGCATCATCCATATCGACCGTACCGCCGAGAGTAAGGGTGACCGTGCCGCCCTGCTTGGGGGCTTGGGTGGCGGACGGAATGGCAAGCGCGGCGGTTTCAGCGGGCGGCTGCGTGGGTTCCGGCGCGGGCAGATTGCCAGTGGAATCGCCGCGGGTAATGGGAATATCGCTCAGCGTGAGCGAGGGCATTCCGTCGGTTTGGAAGATGGACAGCACCTGCCGGACATCCACCGTGCCGCGCGCCTGCCCCAGCAGACCGGGCAGAATCAAGAAGCAGCCCAGCAGCACCGCGCCCGTCACGCCAAGCATGACATATGTTCCCAGCGATATGCCGCGATGGTCTTTCTTCATGTGATGCCTTTCCGTCAGTTATAAATGGGCAGCAGGGTGATCAGGGAGGTCAGCAGCATGGCTGCGACAATGACGATGCAGGTAATGCTGATGGCAAGCTGACGCCTGTCAGACTTCTGCTTCTTATCTTTTTTGGTGGTTGCCATGGTGGTAGGCTCCTTTTCTGATTGATATTTCCGCCTGAATGATGATTTTGCCGCAGCAGGGGAAATCACGCCTGTGCAGCGTGCCCGTCCGTACCCTCTTTGCGCCAGATGCGGACTTGCGTTACGCGGCGCTTTTCCATGCGCGTGACCATGCCGCGGAGGTGGTCCGTCTCAAAACGCGCACCGACGAACGGGATGCAGCCCATGATTTCGCTCACCCAGCCGCCAACGGTTTCGGCGTTGAAGGTGTCCTTCAACCCCATGCCTTCCAACAGTTCAGTCAGTTCCATGCCGCCTTCGACCACGCGTGAGCCGTCCGCCATCTCGACGCTTTCCTCGGACACATCATCGTGCTCATCGTAGATTTCGCCGACGAGTTCTTCCAGCACATCCTCCATCGTGACGATGCCTTCAGTTCCGCCAAATTCATCCAGTACAATCAGCATATGCGTCTTCTGCGTCTGGAACAGCTTCAGCAGCTTGGAGAGCTTCAGCGTCGCAGGGGCATAAACCGGCGGTTTCATAATGTCCACGATACTATCCACGCCCTCATGCTGACAGGCATAAAAATCCTTTTCATTGAGGATGCCAACGATGTGATCCATGTCCTCGTGGTAGACCGGGACGCGGGTATACCCCGTTTCGCGCAGGAGATTCGCGGCTTCTTCCATCGTCGCGGTGTCTTCCAGCGCCGTCACGTCCACACGCGGGGTCATGATGTTCAGCACATCGCGGTCGTCGTTGAACTCGATGACGGAGCGAATCAGTTCTCCCTCATGTTCATCTATATCACCGTCGTTCTGTGCCTCATCCACCATCGTCATGATTTCCGCCTCAACAAAGCTTTCCGTGTGCGCGGACTTGAACAGCTTTGCCAGCAACTTCTTCCACTGCACAAACAGGGCGTTAATCGGCGTAACAATCGTCCGCAGCACCAGCAGCACAGGTGCAAACGCAACGGCAACCGTCTCCGGGTTCTCCTTGGCAATCGCTTTCGGGCTGATTTCGCCGAAAATCAGCACGACAATCGTCATCACGATGGTCGAAACCGTTGTCGCAGCAGACTGATTGCCGCTTAGCAGCGCAAGAAACAGCCCCGTCGCCATGGACGAAGCGCCGATGTTGACCACGTTGTTGCCCACGAGGATGGTGCTGAGCAAGCGGTCATAATCCTCCGCCAAATTCAGCGCTATCTGTGCGCGCTTGTTGCCGCCCTGCGCCATCGTCTTGAGTTTGACGCGGTTGGCAGAGGTAAACGCCGTTTCCGAGGCAGAGAAAAACGCCGACAGCATCACCAGCACAACCAGAATCACAACAGTGCCATATAGTTCAGGCGTCATGGAAAATCAAGCATTCCTTTCTTTCAAAAACCCCTGCGTACCGGGAATGACGGCTTGCGGGGTATCGGACTACAAGGAGGCTGATCCATACGATGCCACCACTCCTTTCCGCAAAATAAAATGTGACATTCTTATTATAGCATAAATATGGAGAAAATGCAATTCCTTCGCCCAGATTCGGCAAAACAGTTGATTTTGCTGAAAAAGCCCTCATACTATTTCCAAATGAGAATGCGCCAAGATGCGAAGCGAATTTTTCTTTCTGGCTAACGGGAGTAGAACGCAGCGCAGCAACGCTACGCTAAGTGCAATGAGCAGACGCCAGAGCGGAAAAGGCGCAGGCAGATGGCGTAGGTGAATGCAGAAAATAGTATTATTTAAGGCACCACCGCACAATTCGGCGGCGCGTCTGGCGATATCTTTTCCGCCATCTGCGGCATGCAAATTCCTCGATTTACCTCCAGGAAACCCTCGAAATTTGCATTTGCATCGGACGAAAAATCCATTCGC
>FR899852.1:3445-38709 GCA_000437595.1 Faecalibacterium sp. CAG:74
GTATCTGACAAAAAATCCATTCGCCAGCCGACCACCTCATTTGTGCGGTGTTACCTTAATTTCCGGCTCGTATACCAGCGTCCACATCGCCGCATCCTCCGGCGTTTCCGGCTTTTCCAGTGCGCCGTACGCATACGCGATTTGCTCCGTCATGTAGCCCGCCGCCAGTGCCGCCATGTGCAACGGCAAGTCCGCCAGCGCCTGCAAATGCTTCGGGACACTCGCCTTGCAGAGCGTCCGCAGTTCATTGCAGACGCGCGTCCACGCGGGCTGAACCGCCTCCACAATCGGCAGAAAAACTTCCTGCCGCAGCCGCTGAACCTGCTCGCGCGTCAGGACGCAGAAATTCGGCTTGATGCTGCCGTCCGCCTTCCGCAGGAATCCGCGCGCCAGCAGCTCCGCCAGCAGCTCCTGCTCATCCGCCGTCACGCACGACGGGTCGAAATCCGCCTGAATAAGCCGAATCAGCAGTGCGCACAGCTTCCCCATGTGTGGCTGGTTCAGCTCGAACAAATCCTGCACCGGACTGTTCCCGAAGTGCTGCAAGCCGAACCAACGGAAGCCATCGTTGTACATCGGGCCATTGTAATCCCACGCCAGATAATGCCTGTTCTCCGGCTCGCGCGCGAAGCCCATCAGGTGATACGCCCCGCCATCCGTATGATACGGCCGCGGCGGCATTTCCGCCGGATTCGGCAGTGCCGCCGTGCAGCGGTAGATGAGCCACCAAAGCAGGCGCGGCATGGGCACATCGCAGCCGATGAAGCCGATGGCGCGAATCTCCTGCTCGTGCGCCATCAGCTGCCGGACAATCTCGCGTGACAATTCGTCCTTATGCGCATCGTACACTGCCAGCCGCGCTTCCTCCTGCGCACCACTGGTGATGATGAAGTTCGTCCGCACACGCCCGCCGTCAGCCGTCAGCAGCTCGTCGCGCAGCAGCACGTTCACCGCATCCTCGATGTACGGGCGCGCCACGCCCAGCTCGTCGCAAAGCTCCTGCGCCGTCTGCCCCTGCGCATAGCAGCGGAGCAGAATGTTCTGATGCAGCAGATTGTCCAGCACCTCGCGGGTCAGGCGGTCGTCATACGCTTCGCCGTTGATGGCAACGTGCAGCTTTTTCGGACAGTACACAAATTCCGTCGATGTCATTTTCCCATCAGCCTCCCGAATTTTCTTTCGCGAATCACTCAGATGCCAGCGAACGGTGTTCTCCGAGACCCGCAAGCGCCGGGCAATGTCTGCTGTCGTTCGGTTCTCCAGATAGTACCATACAAGCGTTTCCCGCTGGATGCGGCTTAGGCGCATGATTTGCCGGCGGACGAATGCGGTCTGACGGCGCTGCTCATCCTGCCGTTCGGCAGATTCCTCCGGCGTTTCCCCGGCGGACAGCTTCTCCGACAGCGGCTCGCAGCGGTAATACGTCCCCGGTCGCAGCGACTTGCACCAGACGAACCGCGCGATTCGCCAGAGCAGGTGCTCCGGTTCCGCGACGCAAGCACCGCGTTCTTCCTGCGCCTGAACCGCCCGCAGCCATTCCATCAGCACGGACTGCGCGAGATCCTCCGCCTCCTGCGCCGTGCGAGTCTTTCCGCGCGCCCACCGCAGCACACGCGCCGCCCACTCCTCCTGCCAGTAGCGCTCCGTATCCAGCATGGTTCTCCTCCTTTCGCTTGGCAGCTGTGATTCTGCCATGATAGTACCGGCAGCGGGCGGAATGTTGGAAGACTACAAAAATTTTTCCTTTCAAATATAAAAATTGCCGCCTGTTCGCGTGGAACAGACGGCGGATAAATCAAATTTCGCGCTTTTTGCCGAGGAAGCAGAACGCAATCGTACCGGGGCCGGCGTGCGTGCCAATGACAGGGCCGACGGGGTAGATGCGGATATCCATCTCCGGCAGCTTCTCCACCAGCATTTGGCGCAGCTTCTGGGCATCGTCCATCGCGTCGGCGTGCAGGATGATGCCCATGGCTTCCTTCTGATCGGCGACGTTCTCCACCGCCTTCTCAAGGATGTAGCTCATCGCCTTGCGGCGGCCACGCACTTTGCCCGCGGCGGCAAGCTTGCCTTCGAGCGTTTCGGTCAGGATGGGCTTCAAGTCCAGCAGCGTGCCGAGTGCCGCCGCCGTCGCGGAGATGCGTCCGCCGCGCTGGAGGTACTTCAGGTCATCCACTGTGAACCACGCCTGTGCGCGGAGCTTGTTGTCCTCCAGCCACTGGGCGACTTCCTCCATCGGTTTGCCCGCGCGGTACATCTCATGCGCCTTGAGGACGAGAATCGTCTGCGGCGCGGAGATGGACAGCGTGTCCACCACGATGAACTTGCGTTCCGGATACTGCTTCAGCAGTTCCTCGCGTGCGGCGTAAATCGCCTGAATGGTCGCGCTGAGCTGGCTGGAGAAGGCGACGAAGAGCAAGTCGCGCCCGGAAGAGAGAATCGGCTCGAAGTACTCCATGTAGACCGTCTCGTTGAGCGCGGAGGTCGTCGGCTGACTGCCCGCGCGCATCTTGTCGTAGAAGGACTTATGGTTCAGCGACTGGCCGAGGTCGTCGAAGTACTCTTTGCCATCCATGGAGTAAGGCATGTAGACGACAGGAATGTCGTACTGCTGTTTGAGTTCCAGCGGCAGGTCGCTGTCGCTGTCTGTCATGAAAACGTAATTTTGCATGGCTGCCTCCTGAATGAATCGGGTATGAATGTGGATGAATGAACGGTGAAGGCGAAAAATGAACTCACCATGAACATTGTACCCTACTTTACGCAAAAAAGCAACCAATAAAGATGAGAAATTGATGATAAAGCGAAGAGAATTAGGGTAACACCGCACAAATGAGGTGGTCGGCTGGCGAATGGATTTTTCGTCAGATGCAAATGCAAATTTCGAAGGTTTACTGGCGGTAAATCGAGAAATTTGCATGATGCAGATGGCGGAAAAGACATCGCCAGACGCGCCGCCGAATTGTGCGGTGGTGCCTTAGCAATGAGCGATGAAGAACGGAAAGCCGCCCCCAATTTCCCTGCTCTCACGACCCCGTCGAGCAGTACCGCTTGACCCCGACCTTCCGCCACACCAGCGCCATCAGCAGAAAGAACATCGCCCCTGCCAGCGGCGCAAGGTACGCCGTCCATGCAGGCCAATCCACCATCGGGTGATGCAGCAGCGCACTCACCGGAACGTGCATACACAGCCCAAACGGCGCGACATACATGAACAGCAGCCGAATCGGGCGCGGGTAAATATCCACCGGATACTCGCACGCCGTCCGCCCGCCGTAGGTCAGGATATTCACCGCCTCGATGGACTGCACGGACAGAAAGCACAGCGTCGCTTCCACCAGAAACAGCCCAAGCAGCATCAGCACCGTCCCCGCGACGGAAATCAGCAGCAGCACCGTGCTCCCCAGCGTCCACGGAATGCCCAGCTGCGTGACCGAAAGCCACATCAACACAATCCCCAGCACCGCCGTGCTCAGCCGCCGCGGGTCAGTGCTGCTGCACAGCACCTGAAGAAGCAGATTTCGCGGGCGAAGGAGGATTTGGTCGAACTCACCGCCCTGCACGACCCGCGAAAACGCTGTTAGCCCGCGCCCGACACACTCCGTGATGGCGAACGTCATCTGCATCATGCCGAAGAAAAACATGATTTCGCTCCCCGACCACTGCCCAACCGACGTGAACCGCCCCAGCAGCACCAGCACCGCCATCAATTCACTGCCGGACATCACCAGCTGCGCCAGCGTCTGCATCCAGAACGACGCGCGGTACTGCGTCGCGCACCGCCACTGCATCCGCAGGGCATGAAACGCATACTTCATCTTGCTTCACCCTCCCTGAATCGTGAGCCTGTTCAGCTGATACCGCCACATTCTGCGCCCAAGGGCGACCAGCAGCATCAGCCAAAGCAGCTGCACGCCGATGTTCAGTGCCCACTCCCCCGCCGCCTGCGCGTGCAGATACATGCGAATCGGCGCATCAAGCGACTGCGCGAACGGCTGATAGCGGATGATCGCCTGCACGCTGTCCGGGAAGAGCGTCAGGGGGATGATGTTGCCCGCGAAAGCGTTGCTGATAAAGGTGATGATGGCGTTGATGCCGCGGTTGTCCATCGTCTGCATCAGGATAGCGCCTGAAATGCCCGCAATCGCGCACAGGTTCATCACGCCGATGAGCAGCGATACGAATGCCTGCATCAGCGCGAGCAGGCTTTCCGGCGGCTGCATCCGCCACGCGGTCGGCAGCAGGAATTGCAGCGCAATCATCGGCACAAGCCGCATCAGCGCATTCACATGCCGCTGCGCCATGTTCCGCACGAACGCGAAGCGATACTGATCGACCGGGCGAAGCACCGCATACGCCAGCCCACCCGTCATCACCTGCTGTATCAGCTCCGTGTCGTTCATCAGCAATACGCGGAAAAACATCTGCTGAAGCCACACATAGGTGATGGTTTCCGCCAGTTCCGCTTGATTTTCCCCCCGGAACAGCGCCGTATACAGGAACACATACAGCAGCCCGAAGAACGCCTGCGTCACCAGCCCACCCAGCGCCGCCGCGCGGTACTGCGTCTCCTGCATAGCTTTGAGCCGGTAGAGGGAGAAATACGGCTTCCACGATGCAATCCACGTCTTCATAGCGCCATCTCCCGGTACATCCGTGCAATCAGCTCATCCACGTTCTGTTCCTCAATCGCCATTTCGTGCATTTTCCCTGCCGCCATCACCTGCCGCATGGTTTCGGACAAGTCGCCGTCTTTTTGCAGGGTGATTCGCCATGTATCGCCGTCTTTCACTGCGCCCTGCGGCAGCTTCGACGCATCCGCCGCGCCGTCGTAGGTGACGGTCAGCGTGTGCGCGGTGTCGTAGCGGTGCAGCAGGTTCGTCAGCGTGCCATCATAGAGCAGCTGGCCGTGTCCCAGCACCATCACCCGGCTGCACAGCGCGCGCATGTCCTCCATGTCGTGCGTCGTCAGCAAAATCGTCGTCCGGCGCGTCTCGTTCTCCACCCGCAGGAACTCCCGCAGCTTCAATTTGCTCACTGCGTCCAGCCCGATGGTCGGCTCATCGAGGAACAGCAGCTCCGGCTCATGCAGCAGCGACCCGCACAGCTCCGCGCGCATCCGCTGCCCCAGCGACAATTGCCGCAGCGGCGACTGCATGATGTCCCCCAAGTCCAGCGCCGTCGTCAATTCATCCAGCCGATGCCGATAGCGCCCCTCGTCAATGCTGTAAATGTCGCGCAGGAGGTCGAACGAATCGCGAATCGGCACGTCCCACCAGAGCTGCATCCGCTGCCCGAACACCGCGCCGAGGCTGCGCACATGTGCCTTCCGCTCCGCCCACGGCGTGTGCCCATTCACCGTGCAGCTGCCGCTTGTCGGCGTCAGGATGCCCGTCATCAGCTTGACCAAGGTGCTCTTGCCCGCGCCATTCGGTCCAATCAGCCCGACGAGTTCCCCGCGCCCAATGCGGAAGGATACGTCCCTGAGCGCCTGCACCTCGCGTGTTTCCCGCCGCCACAGGCGCGTGATGCCGCCATGCTCCGGTTTCTCCCGCCGGATGTATGTCTTTGTCAGCCCGTCTGTCACGATGAAAGGCGGATTTATCCCCTGCTGTTCCATGCCTTGCCTCCTTTGGATGCGCGCACGTCAATTTTTTTGCCGACACCAAAAAGGCAGCGCCGTCCTGCCGCGTTTTTCGTCGCGGGAATCGGACAGCGCTGCTCGTAAATTTGGCAGATGTCGTGCTTTTTCGCACATCGGGAGTGTCATTATATCATCGGGTAGTTGTTCTGTCAATATCCAATCTGGGAAAAATCACCGCATCAGCTCATACATCATAATGGCGGCGGCAATCGCGGCATTCAGGCTTTCCGCGCCGCCGCGCATGGGCAGGCGAACCCGGTGCGTCGCGGTCTGCTGCACTTGTTCGCTCACGCCGTTGCCCTCGTTGCCGATAATGAGGGCAAAGCGTTCCGCTACGCCCTGCCGCTCATAGAACGGCGTGCCGTCCAGCTGCGAGGACAGGATGCTGTACCCCTTTTCGCGCAGCTTCGTCAGTTCGCCGGGCAAATCGTCCGTCGTGCGCAGGTTCATGCGGAAGATGCTGCCCATCGTCGCGCGCAGTACCTTCGGGCTGAACACATCCGCGCACTGATTCGAGAGCAGCACGCCGTCCAGCCCCGCCGCATCCGCCGTGCGGATAATCGTGCCGACGTTGCCGGGGTCCTGCACGCCGTCGAGGACGACGATGTGCTTCCCCAGCGCGCTTTGCTCCTTCATCCGCACGACGGCGGCGATGCCCTGCGGCGTTTTGGTGTCGCAGACCGCCGCCAGCACATGCTCCGGCAGCTCGTAAACCGGCATGGTCAGCCCGTCGGGGAAAGAGACTCCTTCCTGCACCAGCACTGCTTCCACGTCAAAAGCGGATTTCAGCGCTTCTTCCACCATCTTGCGCCCCTCCACCAGAAAGCAGCCGCTTTCCCGGCGGCCCTTGCGGTCTTTGAGCGCCTTCCACGCGGCGACTTTCGGGTTTTTCAGGCTCGTAATGTGTTCCATGATGCTTCTCCCTTAGTTCGTGCCGCGGAAGCCCTTGCCGATGATTTCGCCCGTGTTCATAATCAGCACGAACGCGTGGGGGTCAACCATCTTGACGTACTTGCGCAGCATAATCGCCTCGTGGCGCTTCATCACCGTCATCAGCACCGTGCGGCCCTCATGCGTGTACGCGCCTTCGCCGTGCAGTTCGGTCGCGCCGCGCTTGAGCACGTTCGTAATATACTGCTCGATTTCGCGCGGTTTGGTCGTGATAATATGGAAGTATTTATGCGTGTTGATGTTTTCCAGCACCATGTCCACCAGCAGGCTCTTTATCACCAGACCGAGGATGCAGAACAACCCAGTTTCCATGCCGAACGCGACACACGCCATCAGGGTGATGATGAGGTCGCTGCACATCAGCGCGCGCCCAATGTTGAGGCTGGTGTACTTGCGCAGAATCATGGCGACAATGTCCGTGCCGCCGGAGGACGCGTCGAGGTTGAAGAGAATCGCCGAGCCGACCGCGGGCAGGCTGACGGCGAAAATCAGCTCCATGAGGGGCTGGGAGGTCATCGGCGCGTTCATCGGAATGATGCGCTCCAGCCCCCACGTCAGTCCCGACATCAGCAGGCTGACATACGTCGTGCGTCCGCCGAAGCCCTTGCCGAGCACAATGTAGCCGACGATGAGCAGCAGGACGTTGATCATCATGACGAAATCGCCATTGGTGAAATTTGGAATATAATGGCTCAAAATGACCGCCATACCGCTGACGCCGCCGGTGGAAAAATGGTTCGGGAACTTGAAGAAGTAGATGCCCAGCGTCATAATCACCGTGCCGAGCGTCAGCAATGCGTATTCCTTCACATTTTCCCGTACTTTTGCCTTCTGCATGAATTGCAACTTCCTTTCCCAGAGGCGCTGCCTCTGGATTCCGCCAAAGGGTCTTCAACCCTCTGGACTCCCTTTTTCGCGATTGAGTTGGTGACGCTTGCATACTATGCCCGCGTGTTTATTTGGGGAACGGACTTACCCCTTCAGGATTTCCTTCCCATACTTGCTCACCAAGCGGTCGCGGTCGGCATTCGCCAGCACCACCGTCAGTTCAAGCCCCGTATCCGTGTATTCCTCATTGACCACGCGTCCCAGCGGGCGAATCTGCCCCACCAAGCCGAAGCGGTCAAACGGCAGCACGAACGTTACGGGCGCATAGGTCTTTTGCAGCTGCTCCGCAATGCGCGCGTGCAGCTCCGCGATGCCCTCGCCCGTTTTTGCGCTCAACCGTACCGCGCCCGGAATCAGCATCGGCGCGCCCGCCTCGTCGGTGTACAGGTCGCACTTGTTGATGACCTCAATGCGCGGCTGCTCCGTCGCGCCGAGGTCAGACAGCACTTGCAGCACTGTGTCGTGCTGCTGCGTGATTTCCTCCGATGCGCCGTCGTTGACGATGACCAGCACATCCGCCAGCACAGCTTCTTCCAGCGTCGAGCGGAAGGCGCTGACCAGCGCGTGGGGCAGCTTGCGGATGAACCCAACCGTATCCACCAGCAGGAACGGCGTGTGCTCCGCCGTCTCGATGCGGCGGCTGACCGCGTCCAGCGTCGCGAACAGCTGGTCTTGCACATACACATCGCTGCCCGTCATTTGATTCAGCAGCGTCGATTTGCCCGCGTTGGTGTAGCCGACCAGCGCGACGACGGGGATTTCGTTCTTCTCGCGGCTCTTGCGGCGCAGTTCGCGCTGCTTCTCCACCGCATCCAAGCGGCGGCGGAGTTCCGTCATGCGCTCGCGGATGTGGCGGCGGTTCATCTCCAGCTTCGATTCGCCCGGCCCGCGCGTGCCGATACCGCCTGCCAGCCGCGACAGCACCAAGCCCTGCCCAATCAGGCGGCTGGACTGGTATTGCAGCTGCGCCAGCTCGACTTGCAGTTTGCCCTCGGCGGATGATGCGCGCTGGGCGAAAATGTCCAGGATCAGCGTCGTGCGGTCAACCACCTTCACGCGCAGAATCTCCTCCAGATTGCGCGCCTGAATGCCCGTCAGTTCCTCGTCAAAAATGCACAAATCAGCTTCCAGCGCCTGACACTGCCGGCACAATTCATCCGCGCGCCCGCGCCCGATGAACAGCGCCGTATCCGGCTTATCCTTCTTTTGCAGGAATTGCCCCACGACCTCCGCCCCGGCGGTGTCCGCCAGGCGCGCCAGCTCATCCAGCGATTCCATGCTCTCGATGCCCATCAGCACAGCGCGCTCCTTGGCATGCGTGCCCTTCTCGTCCGCCTCCCAGCCGACAATGCGGTCACTCTCGGTGATTTGCCGCATCCAGTCGTTATCGGGCGTCTTGTACCAGCGGACGGGCTCGTCCATCAGCAGATTCTGCTTCTCCACCAGAAACGCGCTCTGCACAAACGTCGGCTCGCCCTTCAGGCAGCCGATGGCGACCATTGCGTCGTAGCGGAACGACCGCAGCGCCGACAAATCCACATCGGAGAGGCGTCCGTCGCCATTGGGGTGGGTGTGGATGCAGCGGACGCAGCTCAGGCGCTGAGTGTTGCGGCGCAGGCGGTAGTCGCGCAGCTCCACGTCCCGATCTGTACCAATGGACACGTCCACCACTTCGCCGTCGCGCGTAATATACACCGCGATTTCCCGGTTCAGCACGCCCGTAAAGCGCGCCAGCACCTGCATCAGCTCGCGCGGGAGGAACGTGTCCTCATCCACCTCATAATCGTATAATTGACCAAGCGCTTCAATCAGCGTATCGCGCACGCCGGCCACATTGCCATGCACCTGCTGTTTCATGATTGCTCCTTTGTCTGTCCCTTTTTCTCATGCCGAATCGGCTTCACGCGCTTGCGCAGGCTGGTGAAGATGGAGTCCGCGCAGCCCACAATCAGGCACAAATAATAAGTGATAAACCGCCATACCAGCAGCGCGACGGACACCGTGCCGCCGGTAAAAACGCTGCCGAAGTAAACGAGAAATCCGCCCTCCTGCGCGCCGGACGCACCCGGCAGCGGCGTATAGCTGGCGGACACGAACAGCAGGAACGAAACTGTCAGCACATGATACCACGGCGTGCCGGTCAGACCCATGGCACGGTACACCAGCAGCGGCACGACCATCAGGCACGACATTTCCACCACCGAAATCACAAGCTGCGCCAGCAGGTGCATCGGGTGATGCACCAAATCCATCAGCGAACCGTGGAAATGCTCAATCGTCGTTTCGGCGGATGCCTGCCATTGCTCCGGCTTCTTGCAGATGTGGATTTTCGTCAGGAAGCGGATGCCCCACTGCACAATTTTCTCCACCCACGAGCGGTGGAACGTCACCAGCAGAATCGACGGCACACAGAAGGAATTCACCACGCAGCCCAGGATAATCAGCGGGATGACATTGCCCAAGTGCTCCGCCACATACGCGCGGTTGCTCAGCCACAACAGCAGCGTCATCACCACCAATGTCAGCTGATTGAAGAAATACCGCGCCGTCAGCGCCGATGTGGCCACACCCGCGGGAATCGAGCGCTGGCTCATCAGGTAAATCTGCATCGGCTGACCACCGGACGAGCCGGGCGTGACATTCGCATAATAAATGCCCGCGAAGGAGAAATGCGTCGCCGTATTCAGGCTAACTTTGTACCCCTCCATCCGCAGGAAGGTGCACAGCCCCGCGCCCTCGGCATACACATAGCCGACCATCGCCAGCAGGCACAGCAACAGCCACCGCTTGTCCAGCGTGAAAAGCACGTCCCATGCGTTCATCAGCTCCGGGTTGTTGAACGCAATCAGCACCACAATCAGCATCGACAGGAGGATAAAGCCAATGCTGAGAATCCTGCCCCATTTCTTTTTCTTCAAGGAAGGAGCCCCTTTCGTCGTAATCCCCGCCTATTGTACCACAAACCCGCGCCTTTCGTAAAGGGCAGGAAATGTCATTTTCGGCGGGGCGAGTGGGCATTTTCATGAGAATTTCATGAGAATGTTATAACTTC
The DNA here is from genome assembly GCA_000437595.1 of Faecalibacterium sp. CAG:74. Classification (GTDB taxonomy): domain Bacteria; phylum Bacillota; class Clostridia; order Christensenellales; family Aristaeellaceae; genus UBA11524. Next base: position 13,981 of record FR899852.1, read on the forward strand.
CGGCGGATAGATTGCGGGTCATGCGCCAGTCGAATCGCCGCGCGCTGCAATTTTCGCATCCACTTGGGCAAGGGATGACGCGCTTGTACCGCGTCCGTCTGCATCAAGCGCCACTGCACCCGCGTCGTGTCCCCGCCCGCCTGACCATCCAGGAAAGCGTTTTCCACCTCCGCACCCGCCTGAATCGCCCCTGTGTGCAGGAAATGTTCAAACGCCGCGCAGCCATCCTGCGGGCGGAAGTGCATATCCATCAGCCGTGCCCCGAACGTATCCGCCATATCCGCAACGAACCGCATCGCGTCCGTCTGCATCTGCTGCACCGTGCTGCTCGGCGCATCCGTCTGCCCCAGTACCGCGCCGTGCGCGTCATAGCCAATCGTCGCCGCGCCTCTTTCCAGCAGAAACTGCTCCCGCGCCACCCATGACACATACGGCGACGTGCCATACAGCGTCCGGAACGGCACACCTCGGCGCATCGGCAAATCGCTGTCAATGTGGGTGATGTACGCTGTCACGTCCGCCCCCGTCAGCCGCTGAATCACCGTTTCCGACCGCAGGTTGTACCCCACATCGAACGTCGCGCATTTGCCCGCGAACATCGGCAGCAAATACGCCTTCGCATTCTTTTCGTACTGCTGATATTTTTCCGCGTCATACCCTTTTTCGCGGAAGATGCGCACGAAGTTCCACTGCGTCCGCGCATCCATCCGCTGATTCATCGGCATTTCCGCCGCCAGCGCCGCCCGCGCGTTTTCCGTCGCAATGGGATGCAGAAGCGTCAGCAACGAATCCGGCGTGTGGGCGGTCATGTCCAGCAGCAGCGGCAGGGACAGTAGGTCAATTGCTTTGGGAAATTGCAGGGGCAGCGCCGCCTGACGCGAAATGCGCACATAGCCCGTTTCCACCGGCAGGCGCAGCACTTCATTCAGCCGCTCGAAAGCCACCTTGACGAAATACCCATCCCGCGCCAGAAAATTCACCCGCGCATAGCCGTTTTGCCGCGTCTCCCACGCCAGCCACATCGCCTGACTGAACAGGTACGCTCCCAGCGCGGCATACCCCGGCGACGTGTCCCGCAGCTGCATCGCCTGAATCGCGCGCAGTCCCAGAAAGCGCTCGGCTTCATACGCGCCCGTGAAGGTCGTCAGGTGCGCGTAATTCTCCCGCAAAAACCGTTTCTGCTGATGGGTCAGCGGAACCTCGCTGTCCGCCGGAATCCGCATTTTTCGCCGCAATTGCTGTTCCGTCTCACACAGCGGCATGAGGTCAGCGCCCGCGATTTCGGATAATCGCCGATAGATTTCCGGCAGGTTCTCCCCGTGGAACTGCCCCCGCAGCGCCGGGAAATCCACCTCGTCGGAGAGCGCCAGCAGCTCCCGCGCATCCGGCTGCATCAGCGCATAGAGGTCGCTTTCGCAGAAAAGGACGCTATTTTGATGGGATTGCTTCATCTCATATACCTCTCAGTCGCCGCTGTGTTCGTCCATCATGCCGACAAATTCGCCCGCCGCCGTCCAGCGCGTCAGGGGCATTCCCGTGCCGGAGCGGAGCGGTTCGGGGTTCGGCAGTGCCGTCACGGGCAGCGCGCCGCGGCGTTCCGGGCGATTCTGCACGCGCAGGAGCGCATCCGCCGGGCAATCAGCCACGAAATACCGCACGCCCTCGCGGTAAAGCCTCCGGCACAGCAGCCGAAGCGCCTTTTCGTCCGCCGCAGAGATGGGCGTTTCCAGCATCCGCCCCGGCATCAGCACGTCGCCGCACAGGTCGATTTCGGATTCGTACAGCCCCTTCACAAGCGCCACGCCCATCTCCCACACGCAGCCGTTCATCACGCGCACATCCATGCAGGTGCGCTCCGTCGCGCTCATTTGCAGCGTCGCATTGCGAATCAGCATGTTTTTGCTCCTCCACGCTTTTCTTGCACCGTACAATTCGCCGCGCAGACGGCGTTTTCCTGCATAAAAACTCCGCCGGATGTTGAATCCAGCGGAGAAGAAACATTATTTTCCCCACAGCACAAACGCGCTGTTTTCGGGCCAAATCTGGGCGGTTTGGTTCGGGTTGTGGGACTGCGCCATCACTTTTGCGTAGACGTACGCTTCGTAAAGCGTCACCTTGCTGTCCTTGTTCAGGTCGGCGTTCAGGGACGAAATCGCCGCGTTTCGGGCGAGGTTCCAGCCGTTGCCGTAGCACAGGCCGTAGGTGAACAGACCAAAGTAGCGGTCGATTTTGCCGTCACCGTTGCTGTCGTAGCCGGTGCTGACGCTCTTTTCCTCGGAGCGGCACGCGGTAATGACGTAGTAGCCGCTCTTGGCGAAATTCGTTTCCCCAGCACGGTCGATGAAGGCGGGTGCTTCCTCGCTGAGCAGTTCGCTGCCGTCCGCCGCCAGCACGACCGCTGTGCGGTTGACATCGCCGGAAAACTGATCATCATTGGCGAAGAGGTTGACCACCTGACTGTTGAATGCGGAGGACGATACCTGCGTCATCGTGCCGTCACGCGCAATGAACTGCCCGGAGTGGCACGCGTCGATGATGATGACCTTCTTGCCTGGAATCTTGTCCAGCTCGGTTTTGAGGCGCGCAATCGAGACGTACGTCTGGAACGTACCGACCAGCGCGGCATGGTAGCTCGTCGGATTGCCGTCCGCGCCGACGCTGTTCGCGCCGTGGCCGGAGTAGTAGAAGAGCGACACGTCGTTGTAGCTGGCATTCCCGAACGTCGAGGAAATGCTGGAGAGAATCTCTTCGGCGCGGATGTTCTTCTTCACCGTCACGCTGTACGGCGTCGCGGTCATGCGGCCGAGCATGGTGCGCATCCCGTCCACGTCGTTGTCGCAGCCGGGCAGTTCGTTCGATTCGCCGGTATAGGTGTTGCCAATCAGCAGCGCGCGGTATGTGCCGACGGCTTCCTGATGCGTGTACGCCAGTTCATCCGACCAGTCGCCCACGCTCACATCGCCATTGGAGAAAATGCGCACCGGGCGCACGCGGTAATAGTACGTTCTGCCCAGCACGGCGCTGTTGTGGTAACCGTAGGCGTTGCTGACGCGCCCGTTCGCCTTGGGCGTGCCGCCGGGCGTGGTGGAAATGTACACATCATACTTGTTCGCGCCCTCAGTCGCCGCCCACGAAATGCGGACGCTGTTTTCCTGCGCGGACACTGCCGTCAGCCCGGTTGTCTTGGGCAGCCACACGCCCATGCCGATGTCGCCCTTGAGCGAGAAGCAGCGCCATCCCTGCGGCTGGGCAAGGCGGAAGGAGTAAACGAAGTAGTAGTACACTTCGCCGGGCTTCATCGTGGTGTCGATGTAGGTGGTCGCGGTGTTCTCAGAGACCATCAGCTTGTGGTAGCCCGTTTCGTGGAAGCCGCGGCGGTAGATGACGTAGCCCATCGCGCCGGGAATGGCATCCCACGTCAGCTTCAGCCCCGTTTCCGTCCACTCGTAGCCTGTAAACGACGGCGTTTCCATCGGGCTGCCGACCATGCGGTTGCTCGACGGCAGACCCGTAATCACGTCGCCGCTGTTAAGCTTGCGCTTGGGGATAACAAGGAAGTCATACGTCTCGTTGAAGGAAATATCGCGGATGTCGCACAGGCTGCCCGTGAGGTCGGTGCGGACAATCTTGTAATCGTCCGCGTCGTGCAGGGACATGGCAACATCGTAGTGCGTCGCGCCTGCAACGGGCGTCCAGTTCAGGCGGATGGTGGAGGTATCCTTGCCGCGCGGGTCGGCAATCACGACATCGCCCAGCGCGATATACGGGAAGGACATCGACTGCGCGCCCTGACTGACCTGCTGTCCGCCCACGACATACAGCGCCTGAATGCGGTAGTAGTAGACCGTGCCCATGCGCGGGGTGGTGGTGGAATAGGTTGTGCCGCTGCTCTGCCCAAGGAGCGAATATTCGCTGCCCCACGCGGGCTTGTAGTAGATGGCATAGGCATTCGCGCCCTCTACCGCCGTCCACTTGAGGGTAATGCGGCCGCTGCGCTCGTAGGAGGCGGAAATGCCCGTCGGCTGCTCCAATGCACGCCCAATGATGAGGTCATCAAGTTCATCCGGCGCGATGGAAATCGTCGGTTCGGGGATTTCGGTGGCATTCGCATCCGTCGGGGCGGGGGTAGCGGTCGGCGCGTCCGTCGCGGGGACGGGGGTGTAATCCGAAATGATTTCGTCCGTCGGCGCTTCGGTCGGATGTTCGGTGATTTCCGGCGGATTGGTGGCTTCCGGTGCGGCGGTCGGCTGCTCGGTAATTTCCGGCACTTCGGTCGGTGCGTCCGTCACTTCCGGCGGATTCGTCGGGGCATCCGTCACTTCGGGAACATCGGTCGGGGCTTCGGTCGGAACGTCCGTCGGCGCGTCCGTCACTTCCGGCGGATTGGTGACTTCCGGCGTGGCGGTCGGTTCTTCCGTCGGCTGTTCCGTCGGCGCGGGCGTTTCCTTCTGCTCCGGATGCACTGGAATCGGCGCAAGCAAATGTCCGTGCGCCGCCATCAGGTCGTCCTCCGGCTTGCGGGGAATCGCGTCATATGCAGCGGTCTGCTCGTCCGTCAGCATTTCGGTGCTGCTGGTCTTGACCCACGCCGTGCGCACAATCACCCCATCATAGAAAGCAATCCGCACCGCGCGTTTGCTGTCCGTGCGCGCCTCGGCGTAAACCGTGCCGGACACTTCGGTCACATCCGCGTCGCCCGTCAACTGCTGATTCGCGTAGAGCTTCGCGCCGCTGCGGAGGGTCGCCAGTCCCGGCACAAACACGTCCTCGTCCGGCGTGGCGGTCGGGGCTTCGGTGGGAGCGTCGGTCGAAATCGGCGTTTCCGTCGGCGCTTCGGTGGGGATTTCCGTCGGAATTGCCGTATTTGTCGGTTCTTCCGTGGGAATTTCGGTCTGAATTGGCGTTTCCGTCGGCGCTTCGGTGGGGATCTCCGTCGGAATCGGCGTATTCGTCGGCGCTTCCGTGGGGATCTCCGTCGGAATCGCCGTCGGGGCTTCCGTCACAGCCGGCTCTTCCCCGATAATCTCCTCTATCTGCGTGCCGTCTGCCGCACTCGGCGCATCCTCCGCCAAGGCGGGGGCAGCCGTCATCAGCATCAGCAGCGCCAGCATCAGCGCCCCTGCGCGGCGAAATTGCTTCTTCATCAGCAAACCTCCTCGTTCAAAGTCGTGGTCTATTCCCTTTCATTATATAGCAGCCGCATCCAAAGGTCAAGCAATGCAGCATGAATGTTACAATTCGCAGAAAAATCGTGAAAAAGTCCGCAGAAAAATTCGCGCTGTCAGGCAAAACCCCTTGACAGGTGCGGCAAAATCGTGTATCATAGATCGGTGTCAACGGAAAATGCTTGACAGCAAGGAGCGCTGACATGGCACAGGACGAAATCAGCAAGAAAGTCGAGCTGAATTGGCTTTCCGCGTTCTATGGCGGATTGCTGACCGACAAGCAGCGTCAGGTGCTCACCCTGCACTGCGAGGAGGACTTGTCGCTGACGGAAATCGCGCAGGAGGTCGGCATCAGCCGTCAGGGCGTGCATGAACTGCTCACCCGCGCGGCGCGGAAGATGTTCGAGATGGAGGAAAAGCTCCATGTTGCCGCCCGGTTTCAGCGTGTGGAGAACGGGCTGGAGAAATGCCGGGCGATGATGCGCGAGGGCCGCTACGACGACGCGGAACGCATGATTGACGCGCTGATTCGCTTTGATCAGGAGGAAAACAATGGCCTTTGAGGGCTTGACAGAGAAATTGCAGGGCGCGCTGCGCAAATTGAGCAGCAAAGGCAAGCTGACGGAGGATAATGTCAAGGAGGGTATGCGCGAGGTGCGCATGGCGCTGCTTGAAGCGGACGTCAACTACGCCGTCGCCAAGGACTTCATCAAGAAGGTCACGGCGCGCTGCGTCGGCACGGAAATCACCGGCACGCTGAGCGCCTCCCAGCAGGTCATCAAAATCGTCAACGAGGAAATGACCCAGCTGATGGGCGGCGAAAACGCACGCCTGACGTGGTCGTCCGGGCCGCTGACGGTCTACATGCTCTGCGGTCTGCAGGGCGCGGGCAAAACCACGATGGCAGCCAAGCTCGCCAACTATCTGGCAAAGCAGGGCAAGAAGCCGATGCTCGCCGCGTGCGACATCTACCGCCCCGCCGCCATCAACCAGCTGCAGGTCGTCGGCAAGCAGGTCAATGTGCCGGTGTATGAACACGGCACGCAAGACCCGGTCAAGACTGCGCTGGAAGCCGTCGAACGCGCCCGCTATCTGGGTCGCGACGTGCTGATTATCGACACCGCCGGCCGCCTGCACATCGACCAGGAGCTGATGGACGAGCTCGTCCGCATCAAGGAAAATGTGCATCCGCAGGAAATCCTGCTGGTGGTTGACGCCATGACGGGTCAGGACGCGGTCAACGTCGCCCAGACCTTTAACGAGAAGCTGGACATCGACGGCGTGATTCTGACCAAGCTGGACGGCGACACCCGCGGCGGCGCGGCGCTGTCCGTCCGCGCGGTGACAGGCAAGCCCATCAAGTTCAGCGGCACGGGCGAAAAGCTCTCGGAAATCGAGCCTTTCCACCCCGACCGCATGGCAAGCCGAATCCTGGGCATGGGCGACGTGCTGACGCTGATTGACAAAGCCTCCGAAGCCTTCGATCAGGAGGACGCGGAGAAGCTCGCCAAGAAAGCCCGAACCGCTGATTTGACGCTGGATGACTTCCTCGACCAGATGCAGTCCATGAAGAAGATGGGCGGCATCAAGTCGATGCTGGAAATGCTGCCGGGCATGTCCGGCAAGGACATCGACGTGGACGAAAACGCCATGAAGAAGCCCGAAGCCATCATCCGCTCCATGACGCCGAAAGAGCGCCGCAATCCCGGTGTCCTGAACGCCAGCCGCCGCAAGCGCATTGCCGCTGGCTCCGGCACGACCGTGCAGGACGTCAATCAGCTGATCCGCCAGTTTGATCAGGCGAAGCAGATGATGAAGCAGGTAACACAAATGAAGGGCAAAGGCCGCATGAGAATGCGCTTCCCCGGAATGCGGTAAAGCCTGCGCACTCCCCTACTGCGTGGTATCATATAAATTGCTTATATGATTTCCATATAAATAACTTTCCTGAACATATTGAGGAGGAACAAACCAATGTCCGTGAAGATTCGTCTGAAGAGAATGGGTATGAAGAAGAAGCCCTTCTACCGTGTCGTCGTTGCCGACATCCACTCTCCCCGTGATGGCCGTTTCATCGAAGAAATCGGCTACTACAATCCCATGGTGCACCCCGCTGAGGTGAAGGTGGACGGCGAGCGCGCGAAGTACTGGCTTACCTGCGGCGCTCAGCCCACGGATACCGTGCGCGTGCTGCTGAAGAAGACCGGCGTCATCGAGAAGTAAGGGACTCCCTCTGCAAGATGGATCGGTGCGGTTTTGCCGCATCTGACAGCCGACAGGCAGAAAGGACGCCCTATGCGCGAATTGCTCACCTTTGTGGCGCAGTCTCTGGTCGATCATCCCGATCAGGTCGTCGTCCGCGAAACGGAAGGCCCGGAAGCCGTCATTCTTGAGCTGAGCGTGGCTGAAGATGACATGGGCAAGGTCATCGGCAAGCAGGGACGCATCGCGAAGGCCATCCGCACGGTGGTCTCCGCTGCGACTGCCAAGAACAGCAAGCCTGTTTTTGTCGAAATTCACAAGCCGGAAGACGACGAAGCTCAGAACTGAACGTAGGCGTGGGAGCAGTGATGTTTCCACGCCTCTTTTAGATTTCGCCGCTGCGGTGCCCCCTGCATAAACACGCGAGAACTGTATGCAATCGCGCACAACTCAATCGCGCGAAGGGTCAAGGGGCGACGCCCCTTGCGGAGTCCAGAGGCAGCGCCTCTGGTGGAAAGGTTATTATAGATGAACGAATACCTGATGATTGGGGAAGTCCTGAAGCCGCAGGGCGTTCGCGGCGAAGTCAAAATCAAGCCCTACGCCGCCGATTTAGAGGCGTTCCATGACTGGAAAACCCTCTACCTGCTCGACGGTACGGTGTATCAGCCCATTAAGGCGGTCTGCTCCCGCGTCCACGACGGCTTCGCGTATGTCACCCTCGGCGACTGCAAAACCATGGACGACGCGGAGAAGCTGCGCGGACAGAAGCTCTACATCGACCGCGCCCACGCTCTCTCCCTCGCGGAGGACGAGGTGTACATCAGCGACCTGATCGGCTGCGCTGCGGTGGATGAAACCGGCGCCTCCCTCGGCAAGCTGACGGACGTGCTCCAGCACGGCGCGGTGGACGTGTACGTCTTCCAGTCCGACAAGGGCGAATGGATGGCGCCCGCGCTCAAGGCGGTTTTCCCGGCGGTGGACGTGCAGAACCGCATCATCCGCGTCGTGCGCGAAAAACTGGACGAGGTGGTCGTCTACAATGAGTGAAGCGCCCGCGATGAAAATCACCATTCTGACCATCTTCCCGGAGATGTTTGAGAGCGTGCTGAATTCCAGCATTCTGGGGCGGGCGCGCGCGCAGGGCATCCTTGATATCCGTTGCGTGGATATCCGCCCCTTCTCCGACCGCAAGCACAAGAACACCGATGATTACCCCTTCGGCGGCGGCGCGGGCATGGTGATGCTGGCACAGCCGATTCTGGATGCCATGCGCAGCGTGACGGGCGACGATTTCCAAGGCCGCCGCATTTATCTCGGCCCGCGCGGGCGAACGCTTTCAACTGCCGTCGCCCGCGAGCTGGCGCAGGAAAGGGAACTCGTGCTGCTCTGCGGCCACTACGAGGGCGTTGACCAGCGCGCGCTGGACACTTGCATTGACGAGGAAATCAGCATCGGCGACTACATCCTCACCGGTGGCGAACTGGCGGCGATGGTGCTGACAGACTGCGTGGCGCGGTTCATTCCGGGGGTGCTGGGGTCTGCCGAATCGCCGGAGGAGGAATCGTTCTCCGACGGGCTGCTGGAATATCCGCAGTACACGCGCCCGCGCGAACTCAACGGCATGGAAGTGCCGGACGTGCTGCTGTCCGGCGACCACGCGAAAATCAAGGCGTGGCGGCGCATTGAGTCCCTCCGCGCGACGAAGCGGCACCGCCCGGATTTGCTGGCATCCGCCGAACTGACCGACAAGGAAAAGCGTCTGCTGGAGGAATTGTGATGTTTTTGCGGAAACTCTTGGTCATCGTTGTGCCGCTGGTGCTGTGCGGGCTTTGCGTGTTCTTCCTGCCGCTGCTGGGCGGGTTTGGGCTGTGGTCGGACTTGCTGCAGGGGCTGATTCTCGGCGCGCTGTTGGCGCTGCTGCTGCCGCTTTCCGGCGCGTCACGGCGCAAGGAGCCGTTCGCGACGCTGCTCGTTGTGCCGATGATTGTGCTGATTGTCCTGCTTGCGCTGCAGCTCATGCGCGCGCTCGGTGTGGCGCTGCCGTTCCAGCCCGTGAACGGCTGCACGATGATGATTGAATGCACGTTTCTTTCCTTCATGACCGTGCAGGCGATTCGGACGAAAACCTGATAGACGGGGCATCCCAAGCGGAAGAGAAAGCAATTCGCTTTTTCTCCCGCTTTTTTCATGCCCTCTTGACAAATCTGCACGACAAGTGTATAATTCATTTTGACAATGATGTTTGTCACCAAGGCAAGCAAATTTGTCAGACGGAGGTGCTGTATGGTACTGCGAAATCGCTTGAAGGTGTACCGGGCAATGCTGAACGTCAATCAGCAGGAAATGGGGCGCTTGTGCGGCGTATCACGGCAGACAATCAGCCTGATTGAGCGGGGGGACTATTCGCCGTCCGTCACCCTCGCCCTGACGATTGCGAAAGTCTGCGGCGCATCGGTGGAGGAAATTTTCTACTTGCAGGAGGGAACGGAACATGAAGAATGACGAAATCAGGGCTGCGAATCGCAAGGCGCTGCCGAAATTTCTGCTTTTGACCCTCGTCGGTGCCGTGATTGGCGGCATCGCGGGCTACTGCGCCGCCCGATACGGGCTTGACCAGCTGTCCGGCATTTTGGCGGACGCGGGCGCATTCTTCGGCACGCACATCGCCCCATGGCTGATGGTGGCGTTGGCAGTCGTCACGCCGGCGGTCTGCATTCCGATGTACCGGCACGCCAAGGCGCTGTTGGCATCATGGGACGGCGAAGATGAGGACACATCAAGCGTCATTGACGGCAAACTGTCCGCCGCCCTCTGGGCTTCCAGCGCCAGCCTCGTGCTTGCGTTTTTCCTGATTGCGGCGACGTATTCCGTCGGCTTTGCGTCGTTCGACAGCTGGGAAAGCACAGTTCTCATCTTCATTGGCATTGCGGCGTTCCTTGCCATTCTGGTGGAATCCATCCTGATTCAGCAGAAGTGCGTGGATGCCGCCAAGAAGATGAGTCCCGAAAAGAAAGCGTCCATCTACGATTTGCAGTTCCAGAAAAAGTGGGTTGACGACTGCGACGAAGCCGAGAAAATCATGATTGGCAAGTGCGCCTTCAAAGCGTATTCCGCCGTCAATCGCGTCTGCGCGATTGCAGCGATTGTGCTTGCCATCTGCGCGCTTGTGTTCGGCATCGGCTTTCTTCCTTCGCTGGCGGTGTGCATCATCTGGATGGTCAATCTCTCTGTTTACTGCAAGGAAGCCATGCGTTATGCCAAGGCGGGCAATAAAATTTTCTGATGGACGCCGGGAGGACATACAATGGAAACTTTTCTTCCCCTTCTCATCATCCTGTTTCTCGTCATTCTTCCGCTGTTCGCGCGGCGAAAGCGGGCGGCGGCGGTCAGGCAGTTTCTGAATCGGAAAAAGCAAAATAAGGAGAACAACGAAATGAAAGAACTGGCAAAACGGCTGATTGGCGAAGATTGCATCATCTACACCATTACCTCGGAGAGCGGCAGCATACAGGGCGTGCTGAAAGAGGTTGAAGATGGCGGACTGGTCATCGAGAAGACGACGGGCGAGACGGAAATCGTCAATCTGGATTTCGTCACCCGCATCCGGGAATATCCGCGCAAGAAAAACGGCAAAAAGAAGAGCATCGTGCTCGATTAAAATATTCCGCAAGCGGGAACATTTCGCGTTTTTCATTCGTTGGATGAGTGGAAACCCTAAAATATCCCGAAAAAGGAGTTGATTTCCCATGATGAAGTTTATGAAGCGTTCCCTTTCCCTGCTGATTTCGGCGATGCTGCTGCTGGGCTGTTTCGCCCTTGCGGAGGAAGCGCCGCTGCTGCCGATTGCCATCGTGTCCTACGACCTGACAGATGAGGCGACGATGGCCGCGCTGTCCGCCCTCATCGAGCCGAAGGAGAACGCCCTGACCCGCTGGGAGCGCGTTGTGCTGTCCGACGGACGCGAAGCGTGGGTCATCTGCCAGTTTGACCAGACGACCATGTCCAACGCATGGAGCCGCGTCATCGACGCCGAAACGCAGGAAGTGCTGCAGGAGGACACAACCGACACCGGTTTCTTCGCCACCGCGCAGGCCCGCTGGGAGAGTGCAAAGGGCATCTATGCGCTGTGGAGCATTCAGGACAAGATGCTCTTTGACCGCCTGTACGCCATGGCGCCCTGCTACGGCGAACCCGTCGAGGGCGATTTGACGCAGGAGGAAGCCCTTGCCGCTGCACTGAACGTGACCGGCCTGACTGCCGCGGATTACGACGCGGTCGGCTACGGCTACATCATGGGCAGCAGCGAGCAGAACGGCACTTGGCAGGTGTTCTTCGTGAAAGGCAACGAAGTTGTCTCCACAGTGAACCTTGACGCGCGCGACGCGACGATTCTGCTGGTTGAGCCGGACGAAGAAGGAAACGGGTAACAGAAATTGAGCCGCCAAGCCTTGCGGAAAATGCAGGGCTGGGCGGCTTTTTGCTCACATGGAGGATGCGTATGCGAAAGGTGCTTGCGGTTTTTCTTGCCCTGCTGATGCTCTGCGCGGGTGCGTCTGCGGAATCTTTGCCGCCGAAGCTGCTGCCGGAATCATATTTTCTGACGGATATCCAGCGCAATTATCCGGATTGGTCTGTCCGTGTCTCAACACGCTACGGTTCAGGGCGCTATGAGGGCGAAATGGCGCAGTACGCGGAGGTTTCGCTCTATCGCATCACCGATGAAGCGATTGAGCTGCTGGAGCTGACCGCCCTCGTCAACCCGATTCGCGAGGGCGACGACGTGCCGTGGTCTGTCCACGCGCTGATTCCGGTAGAAATCGTCCCCGGCGCGGCGGACACTCTACGCGCCATGACCTCGAAGGAAATCTTCGATTACGGCGTTGGGGCGGCGTTTACCGAAGCGGCGCGGAATCTGCTTGTCCCCAGCCTGCGCGCGGCGGATGAAACCGTCACCCAGCTGATGTCCTGTTCGCGGTTTCTCTTCTGCATCACGGAAAACAGCGCCGAAAAATATATTCTGCGCATCGCTCAGTGGGACGGCGTCGGCTACACCAACGTCACCGCCACCCTGCCGCAGCCGGACCTGTCCTTCAACACGTCGCACTCCTACAATGACCTCATGGAGCTTTGGGTGAACCGGGACGATTGGGTCTATCCACGCTATGACGCGGAGGTCGGGTGGCATATCAATCACTTCTTCATCAACGACTCAAATCTCGTCGTTTTCCAGAATCGCATTATCGAAGGGGAGATTGAGGAATGGTATCAGGACAACAATTCGGAGCATTACGGTCGCTTCATCCTTCCCCATTCTCTGACTGAGGTGGATTTTGCCACCTTCCCGCAAACGCTTGACGAAATTCTCTCCTACATGGACTACGCCGGTGTCGCCTGCACCGCGCACGACGGCACACCCCTCTACGCCGCCCCGGATGGCGACGTGCTGGCGCACTGCTACACGCGCGTGCCGATGGTAGTCATCAGCGAAAGCGGCGACTGGCGCGAAGTGCAGCTTGGCAGTGACGTGGACGGGCTGCGCTGCTGGGTGCGCGCGGCGGATTTGGCGTTCGGCGCGGACACGGAGAACGTGGTCTGCACCTTCCCCACGCATGAGGAAGTTGATAGGGCGCAGGAGGCGGTGTCCTTCAGCGGCAAGGCGCTTCCCTTGGCGAAAGGCTGCGCATGGTGGATGATTGGCACCATGGCAGATGGCGATTATCTGATGATGTTCGCGGATAATGAGGAGATATTCGTGGGCACAGCCCCGGCATCGGCGTTCAGCGAGATTGGGGAAGCGGAGGATGACGACGATTGGGACGACGAGGATGACGATTGGTGAATAAAATTGGGGTCAGCGGCTTAATAGGCTGCTGACCCCGTTTTGTTGTTATCCTCATTTCGCGAAATACATCTTTTCTTCCATCGTAAACGGTGTATCCTTCTGCACCTTCTCCCAAATCCGAACCCAATCTTCCCCTTCCGCCAGCACCGGTCGGAAGTCATTCACACCTTCCGCCGCTCGTCCACTGGTCAAAATCGGAATCACATCCACCTCACACCCGACGTACGCCTTCCCCCTGAACCGCAGCCGCACCTGCGCGACCATGGCGTCAAACGTCGTCAAGTCATGCGTTCCGCCGAACATCAAGTTCCCGAAGCTATAAAACACAACCGCGCCACCCACGCTGGTCAAGCCCTGCACGACGTGCGGATGATTGCCAACCACGATATCCGCGCCCGCGGCGACCGCCCTATACGCCATTTCCTGCTGGAGGGCGTTGTGCTTATCGTCGTACTCCGTGCCCCAATGGCAGCTGTACACAATCACGTCGCAGCCCTGCTCGCGCAAGCGGTTGATGTCACGGGCAATCACAAATTCGTCGTTCTTGTAGGTGGTTTCGCGGCAGCCCGCGAAGCCAATTTTGTGCCCGTTTTTCTCCCAGACGTAGGTATACCCATAGCCACTGAAGGGCATCCCCGCGTCGATGAGCGCTTGTCGTGTGGATTCCTCGCCCGCCGTTCCGTAGTCGCCATGGTGGTTGTTGGCAATGTTGACCTGCTCAATCGACCCCTGCCAGAGTGCTTCGGTGTAGCTCGGCAGCCCGCGGAAGCGCCACAAGCGACCGGTCTGCTCGCCCTTGCCGTCGTCCTTGAGCGCGCATTCAAGGTTGATGAAGGTCATGTCATCGTGCGCAAACAGGCTTTGCAGGCCGCTGAACGGGTATGCCATGCCGTATTGATTGAGGTATGTCGGCAGGCTGTCGGGGTCGTTCCACCAGTATTCGCGCGTTCCCAGCACGGCGTCCCCACCGAGGGTCAGCACGAGTTCGGTTTCATCGGCGGATAAAGCCGGCACGTCGGTCGGCGCGCTCACATCCGCCTGCACCTTATTGCTGACGGCGGCGGCTTGCAGCGCACGATTTTCCGGGTCATCGAGGATGAACAGACGCGTGCCGTAGGGCAGGTGTGTCCATAAGTAGTAGACGTTGACCCCGGTTGCATCCACCGCGCGCGGAATGCGGACGCACCCGTGCGAGCCCTTCTGCCCCAACACCGGTTCTTGGTCGGAGAAGTCCTTCTTCGTGCGCTGCGCCTTGTAGCCCAGCTGGTGGATGAGGTTGCCGCCGTCGTAGCGGATGGCGTACTCGTAGTGATAGCCGCTGTCCTCGAAGTCGCTGACGCGTTCGACGGTGATGAACGCGCCCGCCGCCGTTTCGCGAATCAGCCGATTCTTGCCCGCCAGCCCGGTCGAAATCGTCAGCGTCGTAATACACTTGCCGCGATAGAACACCTTCATCCGCTGCGTCTGCTTGTCCACCACCAGCCCGAAATCGCTGTTCGGCGTGACAGTTTTGAGCCGTTTCATCGGCACCCAGCCCTCGATATACCCGCCGGATTCGTGCTGCCACGCGCCGATGTACGCCCAGCCGCCCTCAACCTTCAGCACCTCAACGCCTTGGCTCTGCCCGTGGAGCGTCCCCAGTGCCTTGCCATTCGTCGACGGCTTGTCATACACCTTCTGATGGCTGACCGCCGCAATGTCCACCACGACGCTCGGCTTCATCATCATGTCCCACATCGCCGCCTCGTCCATGTCCCACGTCGGCATGATGCTGCCCGTTTCCGCCACTGGAATGACGGGGCGCGCGCCTTCCTTCACCGTCACACGCACATCGCGCACATACGCCGGGTTGCTCTCCGCGTAGAAGCGCAGCAGGTAGTCCCCTTCCGCCACTTTTTTGCCCTTCACGCGCCCGTTCCAGCTGACTTTCGTCGTACTGCCGAACGTCTTTTTTAGCGTGTCGAGCTTCGTGTTCAGGTCATCCGCCGCGTAAATGTCCATGACGACCGCGCCTGTACGCACCGGCTTGGCTTCGCAGAACCAGTCGTCCGTGTCCAGATACAGCGTGTCGCTGCTGCGGAGCGCGAAAAGCAGCGCCTGCTTCGCCTTGCCGACCGTCACGTTGATTTGCGTCTCCTGATTTCCGCGCGCCGTCACCAGCAGCGCGTGCAGCGTGTAGCTTCCCGACGGCAGACGCTCCTCGTTTTCACCCAGTCCGTCCCACATGAACGTCGTCGTGCCGCGCTTTGCTTCCCGCGTGATGGTGCGGTACGTTCCGTAGTTGTCGCTGAGCGTCAGCGTCAGGAGACCCGTCTGGTCGGTTTCCACCGTAATCTGGTTTTCGTCGAACCCGATGATGTCCTTCTCCACCCGCACTTGAAAGCCCTCTGCTTGTGCGCTTCCCACCAGCGCCAGCAGCAGCAAAATGCCCAGCAGCAGTCCTTTTCTCCACACGTTGCCTATGTTCACGATTGCGTCTCCTTTTCTCTCTTCCTCAACCCAAAATCCCGAAAAATCGGATTTTGTCATTTTCCCTCTTGACAAATCACTTGTCGTTTGGTATAATTATTCTTGCGCTTGCGGCCGTGGCGGAATTGGCATACGCGCACGTTTGAGGGGCGTGTCCAGCAATGGGTACGGGTTCAAGTCCCGTCGGCCGCACCAAAACCTTCTGAGTTTTGCTCGGAAGGTTTTTTTGTGCGCTCTTTTTCTGCCTGAACATCAAATTTTCCTCCATTCTCACGATTTTCCGCGCCCATCGGTATTCCCTTTGCTCCGATAGAAATCAACTAACAGTAGTGTGCACCCGAAGGGGTCAAGGGGGCGATCGCAGACTTCGTCTGTTTCCATTGCCCCCTTGTCGCCGCCGCAGCGGCGATTCCCCCTGCAACAAAAAAATCAAGCAGCAAAAGCGCAAAAAGCAGACTGCCCTGCTCACTCCCGCACGGGGAGTGGAATCGCCCACGCCATATCCGCGCTGTCCTCCCCCGTCTGCGGTGCAAGATACACCTGCTCCGGATACGCATCCTCGTGCGAAAATACATAGTCCGCAACACCGCTGCCAACGCCCCAGTTGCCTTCGCCATAGCCAAGACTCGCCCGCAGCGGCTTCCCGTCCGCATCCACCAGCGTTAGCCCATACACCCATGACCCGACCATGTCCACGTCATCAAAGGGCATCACCGTGCCATCCGGGAATACATACCCTTCGCCGTTTTCGGCGCGGAACGCTTCCCGCTGCGCGTCCGAAATCTCGAACCGCACCGTCACATACAGCTTCACCGGCGTGTCGTCCGCCGATTCCACCCACGCCGCCGTGCCGTCGGGCAGAACGACCCGCTCGCCGTCCGCGTAGTGCGTCACGGGCGCGTCGCAGTTCAGCGTGAACGAAACAAGGCCCGCGTCCGGCTTGCGGAATGTGCCGTCCTCCTTCAGCATCGACTGCCACATTTCGTAGTCGTAATGCTGCTTTTCGCCAATCGGCAGATCAATCTGCACATCGCCCGACAGGAACACGCCGACCTGATCCAGCCGATACATTTCGCTCACGACAATTTCGCCGTTCTCGTCGCCCGCCCACGTTTCGCCGCCGGATAGCCCCGGCATATCGACGTTCTGCCCGTTTAACCACAGGTTGTCCGTCCACCAGCCAACCGGCGCGTGGTCAAACGCGGTGATTTCCTGCTCGTTCAGCATCCGCCGCCCGGTATCCACGTTCGTTTCGCCCAGCAGGTGGTCGCAGCTCATGTCGCGGATGGAATAGCGGACATACAGCGTCATTCCGTCATAGACCGCTTCTTCCACGCGGACGCGGTAGCCGTTTGTCTCCACCTCCGCCAAATCGTGCGCGATGTACGCCGATGCCTGTGCGCTCGGCTCAAAATCCTTGCCCCAGAACACTTCCAGCAGCCGCGGATTCGCCGTCGTCGCGACTGCCAGTCCACCCAGCAGCCCCAGCGTGATGAGCATCACCAGCAACATCCGCCGAAATCGTCCACCCTGACGAGGCACATGGCGCGGACGGCGCGGTTTCTCCGCCGCCTCCACCGAAATCGGCAGTTCGGTGCCGTCAAACGGCTCGTCCTCCATCTGCCCAAACGCCGCCAGCATCGCCTGATGGAAGCGCTCCGGCACTTCGCCCGTGTCCTCTTCCAGCAATTTCTTCATCTGCTCGTCCGTCACGTTTCCACCTCCCTCAGCAGCGTTTCCATCCGCTTTCTTGCGTGCATCAGCCGTGTTTTGACCGTCCCCTCCGGGATGTCCAGCATTTGCGCGATTTCCGGCACACGCCAGCCGTCCAGATAATGCAGCGTCATGCAGACGCGCATCTGCGGCGTTAGTTCCGCCAGCGCGTCCATCACCGCCATATGGTCGATGGCGTCGCTCTGCGGCGCGGGCATCTCTTCGGGGATGTCCGTCAGCGTCGTGCGCTGCTTCCGCCGCAGCAGTTCTGTGCAGGTGTTCGCCACAATCCGGCACAGCCAGCTCCGGAACGCCGCCATATCTCGCAGCGTGCCGCGCTTCTGCCACGCCCGCAGCAGCGCCTCCTGCACCGCGTCCTCGCAGTCGCTTTCGTTGCGAAGCATCGCGTAGCTGATATGGTACAGCAGCTTCTCGATTTTCAGCGCTTCCGTCTGAAACGTGCGCGCATCCACCGCCGCACCTCCTTCCATTTGTTCTCCGATATATAGACGTTTGAGCGCGCCTTTTCGTTCACTGATTTTTGAATTTCTTTGCCGTTTTTTCGCGGATTTTTCTCCTCCGCTTGCATTTCCGCCCGCATTGCGCTACAATATCCGAAGGGGTCAAGGGGGCGACCGCAGACTTCGTCTGTTTTCATTGCCCCCTTGCCGCCTCCGCAGACGCGATTCCCCCTGCCCCGGAAAAATTCCATTTGGGAGAATAGCATCCCAAAATCCCAAAACAATGAGGTACTTGCGCATGGCACTGAAAGAGAAAGCCCTCCGTCGCTTAGGCGAAAAGCTCACCGCCGCAAACATCCCCTTTGCCGCCGGCGGCGAATGGCTGCACTGCCAGTTAGGGCAGTCCGCCGTCTACCACACGTTCGACATTGTGGTATCCGCTGCTGATGCCGCCCGTGCCGACAAAGTGCTGACGAAGCTCGGTATGCGGCAGGAGCAGCCCGCGCCGGACGGCGTTTTCCGCTGCCACTATCATTTCGACGGCGCGGATGTGACGCTGCTGGCGGCGGATGTGGCGCTGGAAACGAGCGGCAGCGCAGTCGTTCTCGGCACGAGCATCCCCCTCCTGACCGAAAGCGCGTGGGATGCCGTCGCACAGCTTCTCCAATAATCATGTACGGAGGTTCTTTTTATGAGCAGACTGGGTGATTTAATCCGCACGGAGCGGCTTCGCTCCAAGATGACCCCGAAGCAGGTGGCGCGCAAGTGCGGCGTGTCGGAAAGCTACCTGCTGGCGGTGGAAGCCGGAACGAAGATTATCGCGGACGACCAGGCCCGCCGCATCCTGAAAACCATCGGCTTGCGCGAGCAGACCGAAGCGGACTTCTCGCTGGATGACATCGCCGCGACGGTGGATTTGGCGAGTGCATCCCCCGCGGTGGCAAAAGCAGTCGAGCGCCCGAAGCCCCAGCCGGAATACGAGCTTGTCGCAACGACGAAGACGGCCGGCAAAAAGCAGGACGACGATACCGACAAGGACGAGAACGTGACGGGCAGCGTCTGGCTGGACGCGCTGACGAGTGTCCTCAAGCGCGTGCCGATTATGAACGCGGTCATGCAGCCGGTGGATTACCGCCTGATGCCGATTCAATCCGGCAAAATCGAGGGTGCGAAGCCGGACAAGGTGTTCTACTTCCTCGCGCCGGACGATTCCATGCGCGGCTTCCGTATCCACTCCGGCGATTTGGCGCTGATTGTCCCCGCCCGCAGCCCGATTGACGGCGCAATTATGCTGGTTGAATACAACAGCCACCGCTTCCTGCGCAAAATCAAGAAGCTGAACGATTACAGCGTCCTCCTGCAATCCTACGACCGCGAATACGAAGCCGTCGAAGCCCAAATCAGCGAGTGCAGCTTCTTAGGCCGCGCGTCGAAGCTGGAGATTACGTTGTAAGGGGGAGACCCAAGGGGCGCTGCCCCTTGACCCTGCCAAAGGGTCTTCGACCCTCTTGGACTCCCGTTCGCGCGATTCAGTTGGTGACACTCTCTGGCTGTGCCCGCGTGTTTATCCTATGAACCTGTGGTTCAAGTCAAGTATGGGAGTGTGCACTGCGAAGGGGTCAAGGGGGCGACCGCAGACTTTGTCTGTTTTCATTGCACCCTTGTCGCCTCCGCAGAGGCGAAATCCCTGCAACACAACAAATCAATCAACTTAAAACAAGGAGAACTGTTTGAAACATTCGTTCTATCAATCGGCATCAGCGTAAACCGGGAGGTTTGCGCTGAACGCATTCCTCCCGGCTGATGAAGCACTTGTTCCCTCATCAACGCCGAATATCAGGAGGAATTTCCCCATGAACCGCGAAAACAAGCGGAAACTCTACGACAAACACTACTACAAGACCCACCCCTGCGACGAAGCCTTCACCTGCAGGCACTGCGGACGGCTCGTCGTTCCCGAAGGCGCGGGCAGTGACCACCGCAACCATTGCCCTTACTGCCTGTGCTCCGTTCACCTCGACAACGCCCCCGGCGACCGCGAAGCCGACTGCGGCGCGCTGATGGAACCCATCGGCGTGTGGGTGCACAAAAACGGCGAATGGGCGCTGCTCCATCGCTGCCGGATGTGCGGCACGATTCACGCCAACCGCGTCGCGGCGGATGATAACCCGCTGCTGCTGATGTCGCTGGCGTCGAAGCCGCTCGCCTGTCCGCCTTTCCCGCTGGATAAGCTGGAGGAGATGGCGGCGCTCTGCGGCGTGTCGATGGAGGGATAACACTATCCCACACCTATCCCCATCACAAACACAATCCCCCGACCTGTCAACGCAAGTCGGGGGACTTTTTGTGCTGTTACCGTGGCTTATTTTGCTTTTTCCACCGTGCAGGGGTACTTGTCCATCAGCACGGACAAATCCTGCTTGCTGCCGCCTAAGTCGTTGTAGCGGGTCAGCAGGGTTTGCACGTCCGCGCTGGGAATCTCCACGCTGCCTGCCCGCTCTGCGCCGTCCATCGTGTTGACGAATACGACCTGCATCGTCGTGGCGTTTTTCGCCTTCGACAGCGCCGTTACGATGGAAAAACTCTCGCTGGACAGCACAAGCGTGTAGTCCTCCATGAAAATCCCGTCGTAGTCGGTGATGGCGGGTTTGACGGCGAACGTGTAGCACTTTTTGTCAACTGTCACGCGCACTTCATCCGCCTGAAAGGAATCGAACATCGAAAGTGACAGGCAAAGCCGGAACGTCGCAACCTCTTCATCGGGGAGGATGATATAATCAAGGTACGCGACGAGTTCATCCTCGCCGAATTCGCCCTGATAGGGGGCAAGCGCCGGCCGCACGACCGTGTCCGCCGTACCGGGAACAGTATAGGTCATGGCGTCGGGGGTGTCCTTGAGGGCGTAGAAGTCGAATTCCGCGAGGGCGGCGGTGCAGAGCAGGGTGATGGCGGCTGCCAATGCAAGCAATTTCTTCATGATGACCTCCTTGTGGTAGGAGTATCATAGCATATTTCCTGTGTTTTCGCAAGAATGGGCTGGAAATTGTTACAATTCGCAAGGGTCTCCCGGATAAACACGCGGGCATCGCCTGAGAGTGTCACCAACCCAATCGCGCGAAAGGGTCAAGGGAGGGGACTTCGTCCCGTTTCATTCTCCCTTGCGGAGTCCAGAGGCAGAGCCTCTGGTGGGGGTTAAGGTGCAACGCCCCTTCGCCTCCCCCCTCCCCCTTACTTCGGCTTTCTTTCCGCGTCGCAGTAGATGCAGCGGTAGATGCGGCGGGCGCGGTCGGTCAGGCGGAAGACTTGGTCGAGGGAAGGTTCGACGGTCGTGATGCAGCGCGGGTTCTTGCAGCGGATAACGTTCACCAAGCGTTCGGGAAGCTCCAGACGCTTCTTTTCCACCACCACGCCGTCTTTGATGATGTTCACCGTCGTGCCGGGGTCAACAAAGCCCACGACGTCCAAATCAATGTCGATTTCGTCGTCAATCTTGATGATGTCCTTCAGCCCCATGGCTTCGCTGCGGGCATTTTTGATGATGGCGACCGGGCATTGCAGCTCGTCCAGATGCAGATAGCGGTAAATGTCCATCGCGCGGCCCGCCTTGATGTGGTCAAGCACAATGCCGCGGTGAATCGCGTCAATCTTCATACAATCCCTCCAGCAGCGTCGAAATCAGCGCCATACGCACAAAACGCCCGTTGCGCACCTGCTCAAAGTACATGGCACGCGGGTCAGCGTCCACCTTGGTGGAAATCTCGTTCACGCGGGGCAGCGGGTGCAGTATCGCCATGTCGGGCTTTGCCGTTTTCAGCTTGTCCGGGTCAAGGATGTAGGTGTCCTTCAGGCGAATGTAGTCCGCCTCGTTGAAGAAGCGCTCCTTCTGCACACGCGTCATGTACAGCACGTCCAGTTCGGGCATAACCTCCTCCATCGTCTCCACCTCGCGGAAGGGGATGCCATCATCTGCCAGCTTCTGCGTGATGTATGCCGGCACGCGCAGTTCCGGCGGCGAAATCAGCACAAACTCCACGCCCGGATAGCGGCTCATGGCGCCAATCAGGCTGTGCACCGTGCGCCCGAATTTCAAGTCGCCGCACATACCGATGGTCACATGCCCCAGTTCGCCGCGCGCCGTGCGAATCGTCAGCAGATCGATCAGCGTCTGCGTCGGGTGATTGTGTCCGCCGTCGCCTGCGTTGATAATCGGCACGCGCGAAGTCAGCGTTCCCGCCATCGGCGCGCCTTCCTTCGGGTGACGCATGGCGATGATGTCGCAGTAGCAGCTGACCGTGTGGATGGTGTCCATCAGGCTTTCGCCCTTCGTCGCCGACGACGTATCCGCCGACGAGAAGCCCAGCACGCTGCCGCCCAGCGACAGCATCGCCGATTCAAACGAAAGCCGCGTGCGCGTACTCGGCTCAAAGAACAGCGTCGCCAGAATCCGCCCGTGCATCGTGTCGCGGTATGCCGCCGGATTCGCCTTCATTTTGTCCGCCAGATCCAGAATGCTCTCGATTTCGTCCACCGACAAATCAGTAATGTCAATCAAATGACGCAAGCGCAAAACTCCTTTCTATCTATCAGAGGGATACCTTTTTGTCCAGCATCCAGCCGCACCCGAACAGACTCAGCAGCACAATCGCCAAGTCGTACAGGGCATACGGCAGCATCTGCGGAATCATGTCCGCAAACGTCGTTACCGTGATTTCCGCGTTCGGGTCATACATTGTGTTAAAGACGAGGTTTTCCACCGGGTTCGGCAGCAGCCCCTGCAAATAGCTCAGCCCCCAGTACACGCCGACGAAAATCAGCAGCGCAACCCACGTCCGCCACTTCTTGTCGCGGAAGAGCGTGTGGCTGAGGGTGATGGCGAAATACGCCATCGCAAAGAACGTCAGCAGCGACAGCAGCATCAACACCAGATAGAACGCAACTGCCAGCACAATCTGTCCGGTCTGAACGCCCTGATTCACCCGCAGGAAGATGTCCATCATGCGCAGGAAGCTCTGCCAGTCGTCCTCGTGCATCATAATGAGCGACAAGTCCAGCGCACCCAGCGCGCCGCACACGCCGCCCAGCAGGATGCCGTTGACAAACGTGTACAGGTACTTGCTGCCCATGATTTTCAGCCCGGAATTGGGCGTCATAAAGATAAGGTACGCGCTTTTTGCTTTCAGTTCACTCGCATAGCTTGCCACACCGCGGACGAAGATGTACACCGCCGCACCGTAGCTCGCAAACATCATCAGCACCGCCGCAATGACGACGTGCTCCATATGGTCAACGCCCAGCGAAATGAGGAAGTACATTTCCAAGACCGCAATCACGCCCAGCACCGTCAGCAGCGACGTGCGGGCGCGGCGGAACTCATACTTGAGCAGCTTCCACATGCTTCTCTTCCTCCTTTCCGCCGTAAATCGACAGATACAGGTTCGTCAGCGAGCCATGCTTCTCTTCCAGCGCCGCGCGGTCGCCGATGCGCTCCAAGACGCCGTTCTTCATGAAAATGGCGACATCGATATACGCATTCAGCTCGTCCACCAAGTGGGTGGAGATAATCATGGTACGTCCGTTTTCGCGGTTGCGGATGATTTCGTCCACCACCTGCTTGCGCGTGAGGATGTCCACGCCGTTGAGCGGTTCGTCAAACATCATCACCTGTGCGTCGCGGCTGAGGGTGAGCGCAAGGCGGACTTTGGCGTTCATGCCGGAGGAGAGCGTGCGAATCTTGTCCTTCGGGTTCAGCTCCATGCGCTGAAGGGCTTCCTCATACCGTCTTTCATCGAAGTCCTCGAAGAAATCCGCATAGTACTTGCCCGCGTCCGCGATGCTCATATAGGAGTAAAAGTAGCTTTCCGTCGGCATGTAGGCAATGTGCTTCTTCGTTTCCGGCCCGACCGGGATGCCATCGAGCGTGATTTCGCCGCTGGTCTGCTTCGTCAGTCCGGCAATCATCTTCATCAGCGTCGTCTTGCCGCTTCCGTTCGGGCCAAGCAGCGCATACGTTTTCCCCGTCTCGAAGGTCAGGGACAAATCCGACACCGCCAGCTTATTTTGATACCGGCGCGTCAGGTGCTGAATATCCAGCATGTGGTTTCCTCCTTTGGTTGGCATTCCAATACGCTTTTCAGCGAACGCTGAGAAGCGTATTACCCATTCATCCAGCTTTCGTCCGAGGGATTCTGGCGGAACTTCTTCAGGCGGGCAATGTCTTCAGGCTTGATGTACCCTTCTTCCGCCGCGACTTCGCACAGCGTGTCGAAGTTGGACAGGCTGTGGTTGATGACATTTGCCGCTGCCAGACGGTCAAGCCCCTTCTGCATTCCGTAGGTGAAGATGGATGCCACGCCGAGAACCTCCGCGCCGGCTTCGCGCAGCACGTCCACGACTTCCAGCACAGAGCCGCCGGTGGAAATCAGGTCTTCGACGACGACGACCTTCTGCCCCTTTTCCAGCTTGCCCTCAATCTGGTTGCCGCGCCCGTGATCCTTATGCCCCGAACGAACATAGCCCATCGGCAGGTTCATCAGGTGCGCGGTGATGGCAGCGTGCGCAATGCCCGCCGTGGACGTGCCCATCAGCACCTCCACATCCGGGTAATACTCCTCGATGACCGCCTTCAGCGCCGTTTCCACGTCCGTGCGGACGGCAGGCGCAGTCAGCGTCAGGCGGTTGTCGCAGTAAATCGGCGACTTAATCCCGCTCGCCCAAGTGAACGGTTCATCCGGCCGCAGAAACACCGCGGAAATCGACAGCAAATCCTTCGCAATCATCTTTTCGACATTCTGATTCATAGAGCAATACTTCCTTTCTTACTTATAGGGAGACGCCAGAGGCTCTGCCTCTGGACTCCGGCAGGGCTCTGCCCTGC
>FR899853.1:0-19380 GCA_000437595.1 Faecalibacterium sp. CAG:74
CGCAAGGGAGTTCCTCCCTTGACCCTTTCGCGCGATTGAGTTGGCTTCTCCTCCATGCTTTGCCCGCGTGTTTATCCTTTTGGCGCTGCGACTTCCTCCCTTACCGCACGATTCGATAATACCGCCTCGATGTCAGCAAATACATCAGTGCATAAATCACCGCAAACACCACATAGCATCCAATCCCGATTCCATAAAACAGCGAGTCATTATGCAATCCAAATGCCCCTAAAATCAGCCGAATCATCGGCATCGCAAACAGCATATGCAGCCCCGCCATCAGCAGCGGCGCGAAAAATACCGTCAGCACCTGCGAATTGACGCTCCGGCGGATTTCCGCATCCGTCAACCCCACTTTCCGCATCACGGCAAAGCGCTCCGCATCCTCATAGCCCTCGCAGATCTGCTTGTAGTACATAATCAGCACTGCCGCAATGGAGAACAGCGGGCCCAGAACCATGCCAAGGAAGAAGAGACCGCCGAAGAAAGAAAGGTAATCCCTGCGGCAAAGCGCACGCGTATCCACATTCAGGGAAGACATGCCGTAAAAGTCTTTTCCCGTCGACTTCATTGCCTCCCAGCTTCGGCTGCGGAGTGTCTTGACTAATTTCTCCTGCGTGTCCGTGTCCGCCTCCGAATCCAAGTCGAAATGCAGCGCCAGACGATCCATCATCATTGCCTTGCCGCTGTTCTTTCCGACCAGCGCCGTTATTTCGCTGCGGAACGCTTCCGCATCGTTGGTGAAAACGACCAGGCAGCCCCATGCGCTTCGGTAATCCGCGCTGAGCAGCCGCTTCGGCAGCTCCTTTTCCGCACGAATCATGCGGTACGGCGCAGAGCCGTAAAAGGACATGCTGGAAAACGTTTCGTTGGTCTTGAACGACGCGTACAGCAATTCCCTGTCTGCCAGCGTCACCGTTTCGCCCGTCGCCTGCTCATAAACAGACAGCGGATATACGGTCAATTCCAAAACGTTCGCCTTGAGCGAATCTGCATCCGTGATAATGCCATAATCGCCGTTTTGCACCTTTCCCGTTGCCACCAGTGCGCGCTGGGATGTGATGTTTTCCGGTGTCAAGCCCATTTCCTCTGTCACGTCCAGCGCCATCTGCTGCATAGCGTCCAGTCGTTTCCAGTTCTCCTCGCCGTCGCGCGCCTCCAACCCTATCGTCAGGTTGATGTCCTGCGGGCAGATGGCGTCCACCATGCTGTCCGTTCCACCATACAGGCAAACCGTCGAAGTCAAAATGACCAGCACCATCGTGCAGAGAATGCAGATGGTCGCCATGCCCGCGCCGTTGCGCTTCATGCGGTACGCCATGGCGGATACGCTGATGAAGTGGCGCGTCTGATAATAGTAGCGTTTGTTCCTGCGCAGCATTCGGCACAGCGTTACCGACCCGGACACAAGCAGCAGGTATGTCGCCACAATCACCATCAGCACCGCGATGAAAAAGAATATCAGCGCTTCGAGAGGCGATTGGCTGACTGCCGCCACATAATACGCGCTTAGGAGAATCAGCAGCCCAATCAGCCCAAAGAACCAGTTCGCTTTCGGCGGCTTTTCCCCTGTGTTTTCGCTCTTGAGCAGCGCCACAGGGTTGCTCAGGCGCATCCGCAACAGGTTCGCCAGCAGAATCAGCACATAGATGCCGCCGAACAGCAGCAGCACCCACGTCACGCCATCCGGATAGAACAGCTCCATCGGCACGGTGTAATCCGCGTGCAGCAGGTTAATCAGCGCCATTTCGACCAGCCGAGAGAGGCTCAGCCCCAGCAGCAAACCGCCAGCGAATACCAGCAGCGCCGTCAGCAGCGTTTCCCACAGCATCACGCGGGCGATATTTCCTTTGCCCATGCCAAGGATATTGTACAGCCCGAACTCCTTCATGCGCCGCCGAATCAGGAATGAATTGCAGTAGTAGAGGAAAATCACCGAGAACACGCTGATGACGATTTTGCCCATTTGCAGCACCATCAGCGTCGTGCCGCCCATGCTGAGCGCGCTCATCAGCGCCGGCCGCGTCAGATAATTCATGATGTAGGACACGCCCACCATCAGGATGCCCATTAGCAGATATGGCAGATATGTTTCCGCGTTTTTGCGGATGCCCTGCCATGCCAGCTTGGGATAAAGCAGCGGTTTCTTCATGCCATTTCACCGTCCATTGCGTCCTTGCGCGTCATCACGGTCAGCGCGTCGCTGATTTTCTCGTAGAACTGTTCGTTCGTCATTTCGCCGCGGTAAAGCTGGTGATACACCTGCCCGTCACGGATGAAGAGGATGCGCCCCGCGCGGCTTGCCGCCTTGAGCGAGTGCGTCACCATCAGCAGCGTCTGCCCAGTCTGGTTGATTTGCTGGAAGACGTCCAGCAGCGCGTCCGTTGCGCGGGAATCCAGCGCGCCGGTTGGTTCGTCCGCCAGAATCAAGCGCGGATGCGTAATCAGCGCCCGGCACACGGCGGCGCGCTGCTTCTGCCCGCCGGAGACTTCATAGGGGTACTTTTCCAGCAGGTTCGCAATCCGCAGCTGATTGGCAATCGGCAGCAGATTCGCCTCCATCTCGCGCCAGTTCATGCCTTGCAGCACCAGCGGCAGGAGAATATTGTCCTTGAGCGAGAAGGTGTCCAGCAGGTTGAAGTCCTGAAACACGAACCCCAGCTGATCGCGTCGGAACGCCGCCAGCTGATTTTCACGAATCGCGCTGATGTCCTTGCCATCCAGCAGCACCGTGCCGCTCGTCGGGCGGTCAAGCGCCGCCAGTATGTTCAGCAGCGTCGTTTTGCCCGACCCCGATTCGCCCATAATGGCGACATATTCGCCCTCATCCACCGTGAAGGACACATCCGTCAGCGCCTGTACCTGATTGCCCCCGAACCGCGTCGCATACACCTTGCGAATATTCTTTGCTTCCAGCAATGCCATGATTCTTCCTCCTCAAAAGCCGCGCTATTTCCGCGGGTGAATTTCCTTTTGACACGTCTATTCTACCACGCGCCCGACCGCACCGCCATCGAATCGGGTGACATTTTGCCCGCTCTGTGTGACATTTCTGTAAGATAGCGCAATTTTGCTTGCAATAAAGCAGCAATACAAGCCAAGCAGCATGGTGGTGCGAAGCGCGAAGGGGTCAAGGGGGCGACCGCGAACTTCGTTCGTTTCCATTGCCCCCTTGTCGCGCCCGCAGGCGCGAAATCCCCTGCATGGATGCAATCCCTTGCAAAAAAATTTCCCCCGTTGGGAACAACACCCCACCCCTCATCGTTTCTCATCATGCAGGGAGGAAAACCCCCCGACACAAAACGCAATTGCGAAGGCATAAATTCCTGAACGACTTTTGAAAGGCAGGTACATCTCCATGAAGAAGCTGATTTCCCTGCTCCTCGCCCTGATGATGGCAATCCTTGCAATCCCCGCGCTGGCGGAGGATGCCCAAGACCCCGATATGGCATTTGACCCCGATATCGACCCCGATTTCCTCGTCGGTGCATGGGAAAGCTGGACAGGCAATCCGCTGGAAATCCCCGATGACGTGAAGTACATCTTCGACCGCGCAACGGATGAACTCATCGGCGAACCCTATAATTATGAAGCAATCGCCATCCTTGGCACGCAGGTTGTCGCTGGAACAAACTACTGCTTCCTCTGCCGAAAGATTTCCTACGAGACGGGCGAAACGATTGGCTATACGCTTGTGTATGTTTTTTACAGCCTGAACGATGACGTGGAATTGCTGAATGAGCAAGACATTGTGTTTGCGCCGGATGCAACATCGCCGAAAGTCGCGGAATCCACCGACGCGAACGGTGAGATTCTCCCCGGTGCATGGGTAAACTGGGCGGCTGACCCGCTGGATATCCCGGAGAACGTGAAAGCGGCGTTCGACAAGGCGCTGGAAGGGCTCGTCGGCCACACCTATGAGCCGATTGCCATCCTCGGCACGCAGGTCGTTTCCGGTATGAACTACTGCCTGCTCTGCAAGACCACCGTTGTCACGCCCGATGCGCCTGTGTCCTACACGCTGGTGTACATCTACGAAGCGCTGGACGGCACGGCGGAAATCATGCGCATTCAGGACATTGTGTTCGACGCGTTCCCGGCGGAAAACGGCTAATCACCCCCACAAAAAAACGCGGCATGGAACGTAATTGCTCCATGCCGCGCTTGTTATACTGAGACTTAAGAATTGCGGGAGTAGTTCGGGGCTTCC
Organism: Faecalibacterium sp. CAG:74; assembly: GCA_000437595.1. Lineage (GTDB taxonomy): Bacteria > Bacillota > Clostridia > Christensenellales > Aristaeellaceae > UBA11524. The sequence continues at coordinate 4,211 of FR899853.1, forward strand.
TTGGTGATGGAGATGTCGTGCGGATGGCTTTCCGCCAGACCCGCGCCGGTAATCTTGATGAACTCGCTGTTCTTGCGCAGGTCGTCGATGTTCTTCGCACCGCAGTAGCCCATGCCGGAGCGGATGCCGCCAACCATCTGGAAGATGGTGTCCGCCAGAATTCCCTTATACGGCACGCGGCCTTCAACACCTTCGGGCACGAGCTTCTTCGCGTCCTCCTGGAAGTAGCGGTCTTTCGAGCCGTGCTCCATTGCGCCCAGAGAACCCATGCCGCGGTACACCTTGTAGGAACGGCCCTGATAGATTTCGGTCGCGCCGGGAGCTTCGTCCGTGCCCGCGAGCATACTGCCGAGCATGACGCAGGAGCCGCCCGCAGCCAGTGCCTTCACGATGTCGCCGGAATACTTGATGCCGCCGTCAGCAATGACGCGGATGCCGTGCTTGTCGGCCTCTTCCGCGCAGTCCGCCACCGCCGTCACCTGCGGCACGCCGATGCCTGCCACAACACGGGTCGTGCAGATAGAACCCGGCCCAATGCCGACCTTCACGCAGTCAACGCCCGCGGAGATCAGGTCGTGGGTTGCCGCCGCCGTCGCCACATTGCCCGCAAACAGCTGAATATCCGGGAAGCGCTTGCGGATGGCTTCCACCTGACGCAGCACGCCGACGGAATGGCCGTGCGCCGTATCGATGGAAATCACGTCCACCTTTGCGTCCAGCAACGCTTCGATGCGATCGAACACATCGTGCGTCACGCCGACCGCCGCGCCGCAGAGCAGACGCCCCTTGGCATCCTTGGCGGAATTCGGGTACTTCGTGGACTTCTCAATGTCCTTGATGGTAATCAGACCGCGCAGCATACCGTTTTCATCCACAATCGGCAGCTTCTCGATGCGGTGCTTCGCCAGAATCTGCTTCGCCTGCTCAAGCGACGTGCCGACGGGCGCGGTGATGAGGTTTTCGCTGGTCATGACTTCGCTGATTTTGCGGCTGTAATCCGTTTCAAAGCGAAGGTCGCGGTTGGTCAGGATGCCGACAAGTTTGCCGTCGCGGGTAATCGGCACGCCGCTGATGCGATAGCGCGCCATCAGGTTTTCCGCGTCCTGAATCAGGTGATCGGGAGAGAGGAAGAAGGGGTCGGTGATAACGCCGTGCTCAGAGCGCTTCACCTTATCAACCTGCGCTGCCTGTTCTGCAATGGACATGTTCTTGTGGATGATGCCCAAACCGCCTTCGCGCGCCATTGCAATGGCCATGCGGGAATCCGTTACCGTGTCCATTGCGGCAGACATCAGCGGAATGTTCAGCTTAATCACAGGGGTGAGCTGAATCGAAAGATCGACTTCCTTGGGCAGCACTTCACTGCGGGCCGGAACCAGCAGCACATCATCGAACGTAAGACCTTCCCGAACAACCTTTTGCAGCATGGGCGAAAATCCTCCTCGTAATGCGTCTTTTTTTGCCGAAACTGGAATCTTCCAGCCTCAGTTTGCCGTAGGTTATCGGTTATTGTAACAAACTTCAGCCCCTTTGTCAATGGCTTTCCCGGCGAAATTTCGCCCTGCAGAGGGGCGGAGCAATGCTTTCCTGCGCTTGTCCTGCAGGGTTCCTTCCTTTTTATGCTTTTGTCCTTTCATCACGCTTTTCCGCCGCTTCTCCCTTTTTCTCCTTTGGCACGGGGAGCAGCAGCCGCAATTCAAACCATCCATCCTTCGTATCAATTGTCGCCGACCCGCCGTAGCTGTTAGCAATGCTCTGGATGCTCTTCAGCCCATAGCCGTGGTAGCGTGCGTCTCGCTTGGTTGTCGTCGGCATACCGTCCACAAAGCGCAGCTCGCCGCTGTAACAGTTCTCCACGCGGATGCGCAGAAAGTCCTTCTGGCGCATGGCGGAAACGTGAATCAGGCGCTGCTCCGGGTTCGGGAGTTTCTTCACGCTTTCGATTGCGTTGTCCAGCGCATTGCCAAACAGGGCGCTGATGTCCATCGGGTTCATGAAATCCAGCGCCTGTCCGTCGGCGACGCAGGTCAGGCTGATGCCTTCGCTCTGGCATTGGATGGTCTTTGCGGTCAGAATCGTGTCCAGCACGCGATTGCCGGTCTTGTTCTGCGCCTCGTAGGTGCGAATCTGCTGCTCCATCTGGTCGAGGTACTCCGTGCGCTCGGCGGCGGAGGCGGCGCGCAGCAGCTGAATATGGTGCTTCAGGTCATGATACTTTTGGTTGACCAAGGCAATGGATTCTTCTGAAATGCGGTAGCTCTCGTACTGCATGTGCAGCAGCGCCTGCAAATGCTCCATTTCACGCTCTGTGCTGATTTCCAGAATGACGACGTGATAGGCGAACAGCATCGCGACGCCGCCGAGGTCAACGGTGGTGCGGATGATGAAGACTTCCGCCGTGAACTGGCTGGAAAAGGGCGTTCCGGTGAAGGCAAAGCTGATGTTGCTGACGGAAAAGACGGCAATGGCAAGGACGGCAGCGGTGAACAGTTCCCGCGCGGTAATCTTGATGAGCTTTGAGCCGTCGCGGTATTTCCGTTCCAGCAGAAACATGGTGTAGAGGATGATGGCGTGGACAGCAGCAAAAACGAGTATCGTTGTCCAAACCGTGAGCGGCAGCCCCGGCACCGTCACGAAGAAATAGAACAGATACCACGCCAGCGACGCGGAAAATTCGCCCAAGATGAATGCGCGGGCGCAATAGTAGCCCGCGTTCGCCCATGGCATGTGCGTTGCAATGCGAATATAGAAAAAAATCAGCGCGACTGTCACGCCCATGCAGGGGAAAAAGCCAATCGCGGAAACACCGTCCGTCAGCGTCATGAAACCGGCAATCAGGGCAAGAAATCCAGCGCTGATGCCGAATTTCCTGCCCTTGCTGAATGGGCTGCCATACAATTGAATATAGAAGGTACTGCTCAGCCAGTACGCCAGCGCATAGAGCAGACCCGGCGTATGCGACAAATCGACATGCATCATTTGCCTACCTCGTTGATGTAGTTGTTCAGGGCGTCCAGAAACGCCTTTTTCTTCGGGCGGCTGACCTGAATCTGATCGCCGTCCACGTCCGCGCAGTTTTCGTTCACGCCGTTGACGTGTTCCAGATTGACCAGATAACACTTGTTGCAGCGGAAGAAGTGGTATGCCGTCAGCGCTTCCTCCAGTTCGGACAGAACGCCCTTTGCCTCCAGCGTTTCGCCGTCCAGATGGTAAATCAAACTGTGATTGACGACCTCGATATAGCGAATCTGGGAGATATCCAGCTTGCGCATTCCGCCTTGGAAGGGGACGGAGATGAATTTGCGCGTGCGGTGCTTCATGCGCTCCAAGGCGCGCTGCATCCGCTGCGAAAAAGCGAAGTAACTCACGGGCTTGAGCACATAATCCAGCGCATCCACCGTGTAGCCCTTCATGACGTACTGCGGCGTGCTGGTAATAAAGAGGATGACGACCTCCTTGTCCACCTTGCGAATCTCGCTGGCAGCTTCCATGCCGTCCATGTAGCGCATCAGGATGTCCATGAGGATAATATCGTAATTGCCGCGGTAGTCCTCGACGATTTCCGCGCCGTCCGGAAAGATGGAGACGTGAATCTTCTCGTTAATCTCCTGCGAAAACCGTTCCAGATACTCCACCAGTGTGCGCTGACTGCTTTCCTCGTCTTCAACCAGTGCTACGCGAATCATCGGGCCGACCTCCTTTGCAAACAGCTTGGTTTCCAATAGTATAGCAAATCTCTTGCGCAAAAGGAAGCCTTTTCGCACGGAAAAAGCAGGCGAAATGCCTGTAATGTTTTGCACATTGTGGATATGCACAAAACCAGCCTGCGAAATCTGGGAGAATTACTGTATAAAATCCACACACGCCAAAATAAAGACAGTTTGCGCCGAAAATGTGCTGCGTGATTATTTTCTGCTATACTAAAATCAATCTCAAGCCTTGGTGAAAGGAAGGAAACACATGAAGGCGAAGAAATTTACCCCTGCAATGAGAGGCCTTGCGGCACTCATGACCTGCCTGATGGTTCTCTCCATCGTCGGCACGGGTGTGGCAAACACCTACCGCGGCGCACTGGACGATACCTTGGGTACGGAAAGCTATGTGACCATCAATGACGACAGCGCGGCGCGCTTCAAGACCGACTACGCGACCATCGAAGACATGGCGGCGGCGGCGCGCGACATCGCCATCCGTGAAGGCGAAGAAGGTACGGTCGTCATGAAGAACGACAACGGCGTTCTGCCGCTGAAAGCGAACGCGAACGTTGCCTTGTTTGGTCTGGCGGCGTATAATGTCTATGGGCCGAAGGGCGGCAACGCGGACGCGGCATCGCTGGCGGATGCGCTGGCAGGTGCAGGCCTCAACGTCAATGAGACGCTGAAGGACTACTACCTGACCAACATCATCAACATGCACACCGAGATGCGCGCCAACCGCTGGACGGGCAAGGAAGTTCCCACCACGGTGTATGACCACATGTACGTCAGCGCGCCGGGTGACTGGACGACCTACCAGATTGCGGAAGTTCCGCCGACGGAGTTCGAGGCGCTGGGCGTTCCGGCAAACTGGAAGGAAGCTATCGCCAAGGACAGCATCGGCATCTGCGTGTTTGCGCGCGGCGCCGGCGAGGGCAATACCTACAAGCCGGGTTCTGCGCTCAACTACGCGGGTGAAGCAACCGGCGAAGATCCGCTGAAGCTTTCTGCCGATGAACTGGCGGTTGTCGAGGCGGCGAAGGCAACCTGCTCCAAGGTCATCGTGCTGCTGAACACCGGCAACAACATGATGATTGCCGACATCGCCGAGGGCGGCTCGCACGAGGTGGACGGCATCTGCTACATCGGCTGCCCGAACGACTACCAGACCATCGGCATCGCGAACGTGCTGACCGGCAAGGTCAACGCGACGGGCGCGCTGGCAAGCGCTTTCGTGCGTGACCACCAGTCCATTCCGGCGGTGCAGAACGTCGGCGGCGACTACTTCGCGGATTACGAAATCGTCTGCCGTAATGACGACCCGCGTTATCCCGGCAAGGAAATCGGCAATATCGGCACGGGCTCCTTCGGCGGTGCGGATACCTACAACGGCGGCATGTACATCGTCGAGGCGGAAGGTATCTACGTCGGCTACAAGTACTACGAAACCCGTTACTTTGACGCCGTCATGGGTCAGGGCAACGCCAACAGCGCAGCCGGCGCAACGCAGGGTAGCGCGTGGAATTACTCCGACGAAATGCTCTACACCTTCGGTCACGGCCTGAGCTACCTTGATTACACCCAGACCATCAAGAGTGTGACGGTTGACCGCAGCGTGAACGGCAACATCACCGCCGTCGTCGAAGTGAAGAACAACTCCAATCAGGACGGCAAATTCCTGACCCAACTGTATGTGCAGCAGCCCTACACCGACTATGACCGCACGAATCTGGTTGAAAAGTCCGCGGTCATGTTCCTGAACTCTGCCAAGGTGGACGTCGCTGCCGGCAAGAGCAAGGAAGTTACCATTACGATTCCCACCAAGTATCTGGCAAGCTACGACGCGAACAACGCCAAGACCTACATCCTCGATGCGGGCGACTACTACTTCACGGCAGCAGCCGGCGCGCATGAGGCGGTCAACAACATTCTGGCGGCGCAGGGCAAAACCGTTGCTGACGGCATGGACGCGGCGGGCAGCAAGGCTGTCGTGAGCTGGAAGCTCGATCAGCTGGACAACACCACCTTTGCCATTGCCAACAACACGACCGTTACCAACGTGGCGGACGATGCTGATCTGAACTACTGGCTGCCCGGCACGGTCACTTACCTGACCCGTCAGGACTGGAATACTTTCCCGATTAACTACAACAAGCTGAACCTCAAGATTGCTGACAGCCCGAAGAAGGATCAGTGGATTGCCGAAATGCGCGGCGAAACCTACACCATCTCCGACACGGGCGCGGCGGCGGAAGCTGTCCCCGGCCCGAAATTCGCGGCATCTGAAATCGGCGCGGAACAGCTGAACAACATCAATGACCCCTACTGGGACAAGCTGGTTCATGCCATCACCATCGACGAAGCGGTCGGCGCAGTTATCCACGGCGGCAGCCGCTCCGATACCCTGACCAACATCGACAACCCCGTCGTCATCCAGAACGAAGGCCCGACCGGCATCAGTGCTGGCTACACCGACGAGGCGACTGGCAAGACCTACAAGTTCAATGTCAACTCCCAGACGCTGCTGGGCTGCTCCTTCAACCCGGAACTGGCGTATCAGTGGGGCTTGGTTGAGGGCAACTCCTGCCTGTGGGTTGAACGCTACGACCTGTGGGGTAGCGGTCTGACGCTGAACCGCACGCCGTACAACGGCCGCAACTACTAGTACGTCTCCGAGCCGTACAACGGCCGCAACTACGAGTACATCTCCGAAGACCCGATGCTGACCAACGTCATCGGCCGTGAAGTGATTCAGGGCTGCTCCGACAAGGGCATCATCAACGGCCCGAAGCACATGGGCTTCAACGATCAGGAACACAACCGTGCCGGCATCTCCGCGTACATGACCGAGCAGAAGTTCCGTGAAACCGACCTGCGCGGCTTCGAGGGCGCGCTGAGCGATGCGTTCGGCATGGGCGTCATGATTGCCTTCAACCGTATCGGCGCAACGAACGCTTCCCACCATGTGGGCATGATTCAGAAGATTGTCCGCGGTGAATGGGGCTTCAAGGGTCTGATTTCCACCGACATGATGAACAACTACCTGTACTTCAACGCCGAATCCATGGTCATGGCGGGCATTACGCAGGTGGCTGACTTCGCGGCGGACAACAGCCACATCAACCTTGGCGAAGGCGGCGTGGACGCGGTTTGGCCGCACATTTCCCTCGCAACGGTGTCGAAGGACTCGAACCTCGTTGAGCAGGCGCGTGAAAACCTGAAGTACCAGCTCTACATCTTCGCCAACAGCGCGATTCTGAACATTTCCACCCAGCGCGTGAACACCTGGTGGGATACCGCGCTGACCGTCACCACCTACGCCAGCAGCATTCTGGCTGTCCTGTTCTTCCTCGCGTGGGTTGTGCTGACGCTCCTGCCGGAAAAGAAGCCTGTCGTTGTGCGCGTTGAGAACAAGCGTTGAGGACAAGGAGGAATAAACATGAACGCCACGAAAAAACTCTCTGCCGGCGCTTGGCTCTCCATCGTCACTTGTGTCCTGAGCCTTGCCGCGCTGGTTGCGTATCTGATTAACACGTCCGCTGCCGGCTACTTCCAGAATGCCACGGTGTCGAACCTTGTGCTGATGGTGGTGGGCGCGGCTGTGCTGGAGGCGGCTGCGGTCGTCTTGAGCATGGTCAAGGGCGCGAAGAAGGTTGTAGACCTGCTGACGGGCCTGTGCCAGATTGCGGCTCCCGCGCTGCTGGCGCTTGCCTTCATCAATCTGGTGTCTGCCCGCGTCGAAGGGTTCGCCTTCATTTACTTCTCCAACGCGGATGTGCTGCTTGAAGTGCAGACGGCGGCGAATATGTCCTCCGCCACCTGCGCGATTGTGAATCTGGTGCTGCTGGCCGTTTCCAGCATCGCCGGTATCGTCAGCGCGTTCTTCACCCTGAAGAAGTAATCGAACTTGCGGCGGTCAGGGGAATCTCGACGATTCTCTTGACCGCCGTTTTCAATCTCATTCGGCAGGTGGTAAACATGTTTCAGATTCAATCGTTTACTTGCGAGGGCTTGCGCGAGCATCTGGTGACCGACTGCGCCGCCCCGACGTTTGCCTATTTCGTCTCATCCGACCGCGCGGGCGCGTCCGTTCAGTCCGCTGAACTGACGGTGAACGGCTGGACAATCCGCAATCCCGACCAATGCGGAACGCGCTATGCCGGGCAGCCGCTCAAGCCTTTCACAACGTACACCGCGACGCTTACCGTCACGTCAGACAGCGGCGAAACAGATACTGCCCGCCTGACCTTCGAGACGGGACGCATGGATACGCCGTGGCAGGGCAAGTGGATTACCGACGGCGCGTATGTGTTCAAGGAAAAGAAGGTTTCGCCCGTGCCGATGGTCTTCCGCAAGGCGCTGCCGCTTCGGGGCGAAATCGCGCAGGCGAAGCTGTACGCCACGGCAATGGGCATCTACGAGCTGAACATCGACGGGCAGAAAGTCGGTGAACGGTATTTCGCGCCCGGTTTCACGTCCTATGCGCATCAGTTGATGTACCAGACGTATGACGTGACGGACATGCTGCGCTCAGGCAGCTGCATCACTGCGACGCTCGCGGGCGGCTGGGCGGTCGGGTCGTTCGTGTTCACGCGCGTCAATCGCGTGACGGCAGACCGTCAGGCGCTGCTGGCGGAACTGCGGATTACCTACCGCGACGGCAGCACGGAGGTCATCGGCACAGACGAAAGCTGGCAGGTGACAGAGGACGGTCCTGTCCGCATGGCGGATTTCTACGACGGCGAAACGTATGACGCAACCATATCATTGGACAAGGCGGCTTGGCGGAGCGCCGTACAGGAGCGTCTGCGCGTGAAACCGAAGCTGATGGCGGATTACGGCGCAGACGTGAAGGAACACGAGACGTTCGCTCCCGTATCCTGCAAGAAGTTAGGCAATGCGCTGATTTACGATTTCGGGCAGAATTTCGCAGGTGTGGTGCGCCTGACGGTTACGGGAAAACGCGGGCAGAAGATTACCATCCGCCACAGCGAAGTGCTGAACCCTGACGGTACGCTGAACACGGCGTTCCTGCGCACGGCGAAAGCGACGGCGACGTACATCTGCAAGGAAGGTCGTCAAACGTGGTCACCTCGGCTGACGTACATGGGCTTCCGCTACATCAGCGTCGAGGGCGTGCGGGAAGAAGACGTGCAGGTGACGGGCGTCATGCTGTACTCCGACATTCAGCAGACGGGTTCGTTCCGCTGCTCGAACGAGATGCTCAACCGCCTGCAGGAGAACATCGTCCGCAGTGCGAAGTCAAACTTCATGGACATCCCCACCGACTGCCCGCAGCGCGACGAGCGCATGGGCTGGACGGGCGATATTGCCGTGTTTGCGCCGACGGCGGTGTTCAATTTCGACATGAACCGCTTCTTGGACAAGTGGCTTCTGGACGTGCAGGCGGAGCAGCTGCCGACGGGCGGTCTGCCGAACACGGTGCCCGTGCAGGGTTACGGCTTCCCCGCGACAATGCCGAAAATGGCAGTTGCATGGTGGGGGGATGCGTGCGTCCTCGTGCCGTGGGCGCAGTATATGGCGCGGGGCGATGTGGGCGTGCTGCGCCGGATGTATCCGACGATGAAGAAGTACGTCAATGCCTGCCGCTTCTGGTGCGGCTTCGGCTTCGGCAAGCACCGTTATCTCTGGGAAATGCCCGGCACGCTGGGCTTCGGCGACTGGGTTGCGCCGGACGTGCCGCAAATGAGCCAGTGGCAGGGACGCATTAAGTGGACAGGCACGGCGTCGCTGTGCAACACAAGCGCGCTGCTGGCGAAAATCGCGGATATTCTGGGCGAAACGCAGGACGCGAAGCACTACCGGGCATTGTCCGAAAAGACGGCGGATGCGTACTGCTCGATTCTTACGGACGGCAACGGCAAGCTGCTGGAGGAGTTCCAGACCGCTTACGTCCTGCCCATCTACCTGAATATGTTCCCCACGCAGCAGATTCGGGAGAAAGCCGCCGCGAACCTCGCCGCGCTGGCGAAGCGCAACGACTGGTGCATCGGCACGGGCTTCCCCGGCACACCGTACATCCTCTTCGCGCTGTGCGACAACGGGCAGGTGGATGCCGCATACCATATGCTGCTGAACACGAAATGCCCCTCGTGGCTCTACGAAGTCAAGGCGGGTGCGACGACGATTTGGGAACGCTGGGACGGCTTGGACGAGAACGGCGTCTGCCCGATTGGCGATGACGGCACGGACAAGATGATTTCCTACAACCACTACGCATCCGGCGCGGTCGGCGACTTCCTGTACCGCCGCATTGCGGGCATTGAGCCGACGGAGTCGGGCTACAAGGCTTTCCGTGTCAAGCCGATTCTGGGCGGCGGGCTGACGAGCGCCGCCGCGAAGGTACGCACCCCCTACGGCGACGCGAGTGTGCAGTGGAAAACGGCGGCGGACACCTTCACCGTGACGGTATGCGTCCCGGTCGGCACGCGCTGCAAACTGACATTGCCGGATGGCACGAGCCAAATACTGGCGAGCGGCACGCACACGGCGACGTGCAGCATCAGCTGATTTGGTCAAAATATCACCGTGCCCGAAATGCCCTGAAAGCGGGGAATTTCGGGCACTTTATACTATTTCCAAATTCACCTGCGCCATCTGCTTGCGCCTTTTCCGCTCTGGCGTCCGGTCGTTCCATTTAGCGTAGCACTGCTACGCTGCATTTCACTCCCGTTAGCCAGAACGAAAAATTCGCGGCGCATCTTGGCGCATTCTCATTTGGAAATAGTATTAGATTTCAAAAAAATGCTCTTGAATTTTAACAATTTTTTATTTTCAGGGGTTGACACTGTAAAAAACGTCTGTTATAATGACGGCGAATCGGGAAAAGCCCATGTGGCTGCCCCGAAAGAATTTGCAGCGAAAGGAAGGCGATTGTGCGTGGACGTAAGTCACAGTAGACGCAGCAAAACGTTGGATTGCGCCATGCTCCGCGGACACTCGCCGTTCGCGGACTGACATTGCCTGTTTTCAGGTCGCCGTTTTTGTACCCTTTTGTATGAATAAAGGGGTGAATTTCGGCTGACAGCACAACAGGTGTGTTTGTGTACGCTTTTTTCCACCGTTTTGCGTGTTTTTGCAGGGCGGTGGTTTTTTCGTGCGCAAAATTTGATTTGATGATGAAAGGATGTGAGACGCATGGACGCGGGCGGTTATCCATTATGCTTTGCCCTTTCCCGGAGCAGCCATGAAATGCGGCGACCCAGGCGTCTCTGCATCAGCCAGATTCTGTAAAACGTCGGCTTTCGTGGCGCTCCTTTGACCGATGAACAGGAGGAAAAACGCCATGACGCTGAACCTGAAGAAGAAAGTTACCCTGACCGCCTCGCAGATGCTGGCGGAAAACAACCGCGCGACCGCCGACCGCCTGACGTGGGCGGCGCAAACCGACGAAGCGAATCTCCGCACGGCGCTGAACGTGCCGGAAAACGGCCTCACGGAAGAAATGGCGGAAGAAGCCCGCGACCGCTACGGCCGCAATGTGCTGCCGACGAGCCAGCGCACGCCGCTGTACAAGCGTCTTGCCGCCGCGTTCATCAACCCGTTCACCGTCGTGCTGGTGCTGCTGGCGATTTTCAGCGCGCTGACGAATGTCGCGATGGTCGATCCGGGCGACGAAAGCTGGGCGACGGTCATTATCATCACCATCATGGTGCTGATTTCCGGCATCCTCCGCTTCGTGCAGGAGACCCGCAGCGGCAATGTCGCGGCGAAGCTCTCCGAGATGATTCACACGACAGTCTGCGTGACGCGCGAGGGCGAGAAGAAGGAAATCCCGCTGGAAGAAATCGTCGTGGGCGACATCGTGTCGCTGTCTGCGGGCGACATGCTCCCGGCGGACGTGCGCATCCTCCGCGCGAAGGACTTGTTCCTCAGCCAATCCAGCCTGACGGGCGAGAGCGAGCCGGTGGAGAAGTCCGGCGCGGTCTGCCAGACGGTCGGCAGCCTGACCGAATGCGGCAATCTGGCGTTCATGGGCAGCACGGTCGTCAGCGGCAGCGCAACGGCGGTCGTCCTCGCCGTCGGGCATGACACGATGCTCGGCGCAATGGCAAAGGCGCTGAACGTCAAGCCGCCGAAGACCACCTTTGAGAAGGGTGTCAACAGCGTTTCGTGGGTGCTGATTCGCTTTATGCTGCTGATGGTGCCGATTGTGCTGCTCATCAACGGTCTGAGCGATGGCGACTGGATTCAGGCGGGGCTGTTCGCCATTTCGATTGCCGTCGGTCTGACGCCGGAAATGCTGCCGATGATTGTGACCACCTCGCTGGCGAAGGGCGCCATGACCATGAGCCGCGAGAAGGTTATCATCAAGGACTTGAACGCGATTCAGAACCTTGGCGCAATGGACATCCTCTGCACGGACAAGACCGGCACGCTTACGCAGGACAAGGTGGTACTGGAATATCACCTGAACGTAGACGGCGAGCCGGACGACCGCGTGCTGCGCCACGCGTTCCTGAACAGCTACTTCCAGACGGGCCTCAAGAACCTGATTGACATCGCCGTCATCGACAAACAGCGTCAGATTGGCGCGGATGAGCTGATTGCCCGCTTCGAGAAGGTGGACGAAATCCCGTTTGACTTCGAGCGCCGGCGCATGAGCGTCGTTGTGCGCGACCGCAAGGGCAAGACCCAGCTGGTTACCAAGGGCGCGGTGGAGGAGATGCTGGCGTGCTGCACCCATGCGGAAAGCAAGGGCAAAATCGTTCCGCTGACGGACAAGGTGCGCGCCTACGTCCTGCGCAAGGCAGATGAGCTCAACGGCGGCGGTATGCGCGTGATTGCCGTTGCGCAAAAGACAAATCCCGCGCCGGAAGGACAGTTCTCCACAGCGGATGAGAAGGACATGGTGCTCATCGGCTTCCTTGCTTTCCTCGATCCGCCGAAGGAAACGACCCGTGACGCGATTCATGCCCTGCGGGAATACGGCGTCGGTGTGAAGATTCTCACCGGCGACAACGAGAAAGTCACCTGCGCCATTTGCCGTCAGGTTGGGATGAATGCTGAGCGCGTGCTGCTCGGCGCGGACATTGACGCGATGGATGATGAAACGCTTGCGCAGGCGGCGGAGGAAATTACCGTCTTCGCGAAGCTCTCGCCCGCCCAGAAAGCGCGCGTCGTCACCGTCCTGCGCCAGAAGGGGCATTCCGTGGGCTATATGGGCGACGGCATCAATGATGCAGCCGCGATGAAGGCGGCGGACGTGGGCATCAGCGTAGATACCGCGGTGGACATCGCCAAGGAAAGCGCGTCCGTCGTCCTGCTGGAAAAAGACCTGATGGTGCTGGAAAAAGGCGTTATCGAGGGTCGGAAAATCTACGCGAACATGATGAAGTACATCAAGATGACGGCTGCGTCGAACTTCGGCAACATGTTCTCCGTCCTTGCTGCCAGCGCGTTCCTGCCCTTCCTGCCGATGGCGTCCCTGCACCTGATTCTGCTGAACCTCATCTACGATATTTCCTGCACCGCGATTCCGTGGGACAACGTGGACACGGAGTACCTCAAAGTGCCGCGGACGTGGGATGCGTCGGGCATCAGCCGCTTCATGCTCTGGATGGGCCCGGTCAGTTCGCTGTTCGACATTGCGACGTACCTGCTGCTGTATTTCGTGATTGCGCCGATGGCGTGCGGCGGCATGACCTTCGCGCAGCTGACCAACCCCGCGATGCAGGACAAGTTCGCCGCGTTGTTCCAGACCGGCTGGTTCATCGAATCCATGTGGACGCAGACGCTCGTCATGCACATGATTCGCACCAAGAAGCTGCCGTTCATCCAGAGCCACGCGTCCCTGCCGGTGATGCTGCTGACGATGCTCGGCATTGCCGTCGTGACGCTGCTGCCATTCACGCCCCTCGCCGCGCCGCTGGGGCTGTGTGCGCTGCCGCCTGTCTACTTCGCCTATCTGGCGCTGATTGTGCTGGGCTACATGGTCTTGGCAACGCTGATGAAGAAGCTGTATATCCGCAAGTATCATGAGCTGCTGTGAGAAATCTGTACGAACATCCAAAAACAGTTGACAACAGCCTGTTGTAAGTGTATAATATTTTTAACTCAATAACACTTCATAGGGAGGCGCTCACCATGAAAAAGATTCTTACGGTGGTTCTTGCTTTGCTGCTTCTGTGCAGTTCATGCCTTGCGGAGGGGCTGGATTACGCATCCATGACCGACACGCAGCTTCATGACATCGTGGATGCGGCGCGAAACGAGCTGACCAAACGGGAGCTCGTGGCTGAGGGGAAAACCCTGCTGTTCGAGCAGAACGGCGTATCAGTTTACTTGACAAGCGACTTCAAGGCTGATTCCATCCACACCGACTCCATGCACTTCATGCGCGCAAGCGTTATTGTCGTGAACGACAGTGACATCAACGTTCGTGTCGGCGTTGAGAGCATGAGCGTGAACGGCTGGGAGGTCAGCAATTCGGGCTTTTCTTCTGTTTCCCCCGGCAAGAAGCTCAAGGATGAGCTGACGTTCAATGCCGTGGATACCGACATCACGACAGTTGAGGAAATTGAAACCATCGAGATTACGTTCCGCCTGTCCAATGCGGACACATACATGTTTTTTGCGGACGTGCCCGCCATCACACTTCACTTCAATGTGCAGTAAGGAGAATAAATCATGATGTTCATTGGTATTATGCTGATTATTGTCGGCATTTTGGCGCTGGTCGCCTCCACCATTGGCTTTGGTGACATTGGTCTGTCTTTTGCTGCAATCGGCGTTGTGGCTATCCTCTGCGGCATCGGCTTCTTGAAGATCAATAAGCGGTTGAAGGGATAAGCACACAGTCTAAGAAAACAGATTCTAAGTTGCGCTTCCTGCTGGGCGCACACGCAAAAACGGGTCAAGGGACGTTTTTTGATGCCCCTTGACCCGTTCCTTTTTGGCTCACACAGCCGCTTTTGCCTTCAAGCCCAACGGCGACAGCCGCGCTTTCTCCAGCGCCGTCACCACCAGCGGCACAACAATCAGGTGAATCACCGCGCCGACGGCCGTATTCACGAAATACGCCGTCACGAACGCTGGGAATGTGTACGCATTCCCCTGAATGCCCATCACGACCGCCTTCGCCGCGCCGCCGACAAGCCGACCCGCAAGCATGGCAATTACCATGGCAATCAGCATGGCCCAGCAGGTCTTGCTCATCTTCTTGCACAGCATCGGATAGAGCAGCCCGCACAGCGCGCCATACGCTGCCATCTCGAATGCCATCGGAATGGCAACCGGCACCAGCGGCGGCATACCGAACAGCACGCTCCGCAGCAGCGGCAGCACAATGCCAAGCCCCATGCCCCAGCACCAGCCGCACGTCAGGCCGCAAATCAGCACCGGAATATGCAGCGGACTGATGGCCTGCCCCAGCACCTGCACATTGCCCGTCAAGAAGGGCAATACAATGCCAACAGCCAGCAGAATCGCTGTTACCAGCAGGGAGTACAAACC
>FR899853.1:19445-22811 GCA_000437595.1 Faecalibacterium sp. CAG:74
CATGAGAAAAATCCTCCAAAAAGAAAAATACCATGAAGAAAGCCGGGCATTCTCGTCCGATGGCTTCCTTCATGGAAACAAAAACAGCATAGCATATTTCGATGCGCTTGTCAAGCGTCACGCGTCGCCCTCGCCGATGTAGGTGAAGCGTCGATACGTCTTTCCGTCGCGCTCGATGACCTCATTCCACATGCTTGCGGGGCGCACCCACACGCCGCGTTCACCATACAGCGCGCGGTAGACCACCATTTCCTCGCGCGTCTCGCTGTGCGTGGCGATATAGAGGACTTCATACTCTTTGCCCTTGAAGTGACGGTAGCGTCCGGGTTTGATGGTTTCGCTCATGGTGTCTGCTCCTGATAAATGTCGTTGTACAGTCCCAAATCCATCAGCCGATCACGCAGGGACTGCATATCCTCCCATGCGTCACGCTTCTTTGACGGGTCGCGCAGGAGCGCCGACGGGTGATACGTCGCCATCATCCAGATGCCTTTGCGCTCGAACCACTTGCCGCGGTCGCGAGTGATGCGGATGTCCGCCCCAATGATGTTCTTCGCGGCGGTTGAGCCGAGCAGGACGATGACCTTCGGGCGGATGAGGGCGGTTTGGATGCGAAGGTGGAGCTTGCAGGCGGCGGCTTCCTCATCCGTGGGGACGCGGTTCTGCGGCGGGCGGCACTTGACGACGTTGCAGATATAAACGCGGTCGCGCGGGAGCGAAATAGCAGCGAGCATTTTGGTTAACAGCTGCCCCGCTGGGCCGACAAACGCAAGCCCTTCCTCGTCCTCAACCTGTCCCGGCCCTTCACCGATGAGCATAAGCGGGCTGTGGCGGTCGCCCTGTCCGGGGACTTTGTGGTGGATGTTCTGGCACAGGCCGCACATTTGGCACTGCGAGACTTGACGCTCGAAGAGTTCCCAAGAGAGGTCAGGCATGGCGCGTTCACCTTCTTAAATCATCGTCTGGAAGAGCGAAATGGATTGCAGAATGTCGGAATGAAGCCAATTCAGCAGGCTGACCAGCATCGTAATCAGCACCAGAATCACCGCGCAGCCCGCGATAATGCTGATGAAATCGCCGAAGCCGGATAACAAGCGCCAGTGATTCTGCCGCAGTTCCGCCTGCTCCTCTTCAGTCAGGTATAAATCCGGATCTTCGAGGGCTTCGTCCGCGAAAACCTCTTCGGCAGTCGGGGCGGGAATATCCGCATCATCATCCGCGTAGTCCGGCTGCCATGTGCTTTCGTTAGTGAAAGTCGGCTGGGCATTCGGGTCTTCGGGGCACGCGGACTGGAATGTCGGGACATAGGGCGAATATTCCTGCGTGGCATCCGCGGAATCAGCGTCCGGCTCGGACGCGGCGCGGCGACGGCGTTTGAGTTCAGGCATGATGGCCTCCTGTTGAGAAGAATTTCGACCATAGAACGATTCAGCGGGATAAAAACATCCATATGCCGCGTTCTATGATTGGATGGGTTGCGATTTCCTGATGAGAATTCATACTAATTCTCATCGAAACCATGTCATTCGCACAGCATCTTTTCCGCCCCAGCTTTGCTTCGTTCCGCTCGCGCGTACCTCCAGTACGCCTCGCTTCACTCAGCTTTGCCGGAACGAAAAATCTGCTATGCTCGATGCCATGTTTTAGAATCGAATTAGTATCACGGCGCAGGTAAATCCGAAAACCGTATCATCAAACGTAATCCAGCCACGGCGCGGATTCTTCGTCGCGCCCGGTCAGGTGTCCCTGACTGCTCAGACCGGGGAAATCCGTCTGCCGCAGCGCTTCATAGAGAACGATAGCGACGGAGTTTGACAGATTCAGGCTTCGCGCTTCCGGGCGCATCGGGATGCGGATGCAGCGGTCGTAGACCTGCTCCAGCAGGTTTTCCGGCAGGCCGCGCGTCTCGCAGCCAAAGATGAGAAAATCACCATCTTGATACGTCGCCTCGTGATAGCCGCGCGGCGCCTTTGTGCTCGCAAAGTGCATCCTCGCATCCGGATGTTGGCGGAGAAATTCGCCGAAGTCTGGGTAAGTGTGGTAGGTCATCAGATTCCAATAGTCCAGCCCGGCGCGCTTCAGGTATTTGTCGCTCAGCGAAAAGCCCAGCGGCTCAATCAAATGCAGCGTTGCGCCTGTCGCGGCGCAGGTGCGCGCGATATTGCCCGTGTTCTGCGGGATTTCCGGGTTGAACAGCACGATGTTCATCATCGGTCAATCGCCTCCTGTGGATTCGCTTCTATTGTACCATTTGCGCGAACTTTTCGCAAGAGGTGGATTCTGCTTGACAATTGCCGGGTCGAATATTATACTATATGATAGAAATTGGAAGGAGTGGGAAGTTTGAAACAGGCACGGTGGATGCTGATGGTGCTGGCGGCGCTGCTGCTGAGCATCGGCATTGCTTCGGCGGAGTTGAACTACATTCTGCCGGACAGCAATTCGCGCGAATTGACATGGGATGAGGTCGCCCGCTGGGACTACGAAACGCTGGGCTACGCGTTCAACGAGATTTTCGCCCGCCACGGCTACGTCTTTCATCCCGGCGAAAAGTACGACAATTACTTCTCCTGTCAGCCATGGTATACGCCCAACCGTGATACCAACAATCAGCGCGCCGTTTATCCCTACCTCAACACGACAGAATGGGCAAACTACGAGCTGATAAAGGAAGTGCGCGACTACAAGGCTGAAAACGGTGACAGCGGCGAATCCATGTGGACGTATTTCTCCGGTGGATTCGATACCCTCGGCGGATTTGACTATGTGCAGCTGCGCACGGGGCAGAACCTCCCGGTGTATTCCGCGCCCAGCCGCAATTCGTGGCGCGGCGCGAACGGCAAGGCTTCCGTCGGCACAAATGGCGCAATTTACAGCGCCGGATGGGAAAATGGCTGGCTGCTGGTGATGTACGAAACAAACAGCGGCTCGGTGCGTGTCGGCTACGTCAGCGGTGACGATATCCGCGGCGGCGTGCCGATGGATACGTCGCTGACGTTCTCGTATGCCGCCGCTACGCTGAATGCGGGCACTGCGCTGACGGATGACCCGGCAATGCGGAAAACGACGATTGCACAGCTGCGCGCGGGGACACAGGTGACATATTTGACGAGCTTTTTCAATAAATCTGCATGGGATTATATTGAGACGACGGTGGATGGACAGACGACACGCGGCTTTGTGCCCGCAGGCTGTTTGACGATTTATGGGGATTAAACAGGAAGGAAAAAGAGACTAAGTCGCAGCACCAAAAGGATAAACACGCGGGCACTGTATGCAGTTGTCACCAACTCAATCGCGCGAAAGGGTCAAGGGAGAAACTCCCTTGCAGGGTCAAGGGGCAGCGCCCCTTGTGGGGTTTGGGGC
>FR899854.1:0-27110 GCA_000437595.1 Faecalibacterium sp. CAG:74
GACGCCAGAGGGGAAAAGGCGCAAGCAGATGGCGCAGGTGAATCCGGAAATAGTATTATTCATGCTTGGTTTTGATTGTTGCTTGGAGGGAACGGGAAAATCCCCCCATGAAGGATTTCGCCCTTCCTTTGTCGAATCCCTTCTTCGCCCCAAAATTCTTTGGACAGGAGGTTTCCTGATGAAACGATTGCTTGCCGCCCTGCTGGCGCTGATGATGCTGCTGACAATGACATCCTGCGCCGCGCCGGATGCGGCGGAGACGGATGATAAGCTGACGCTCGTGGCGTTTAACGTCGGCAAGGCGGATGCGCTGCTGCTCACATCGGGCGACACGGCTTACCTCATCGACACCGGAACGGAGGACAGCTGGACGGATTTGTCCCGCGCGCTGGAAGCCCTCGGCGTAACGCACCTGACCGGCGTGATTGTGACGCACATGGACAAAGACCACTACGGCGGCGCAAAGCAGCTTGCCGAAAGCGACATTGCCATCGACGGGTGGTACGCGTCCTGGGCGTGGGAGAAGGAGAAGTGGAAGAAGCATCCCGTGGTGAAGGCGGCGGCGGTACGCGGCGAGGAAATCACCCTGCTTCAGCCGGGCGACACGCTCTCTGATGGGCTGCTGACGGTCATTGGCCCGATTCAGGAGCGCGAGGAAAGCGAGAACGACAATTCGCTGGTGCTGGTTGCATCGGGCGGCGGCGGCAAAATGCTGCTGACCGGGGACATGGAGTACGACGAGGAGAACGACCTGCTGGCAGCAGGGGTGATTCCATCGTGCGAGGTGCTGAAGGTGGGGCATCATGGGCGCGACGATGCAACCTCAGCGGCGCTGGTGGCGGCGGTACAGCCGAAAGTGGCGGTCATCAGCACAAGCAGCGTGATTCTGCCGGAATCCCCCGCGAAAAGGGTACTGCGTGTGCTATCGAGCGCCGGCGCGCAGATTGTGCAGACGCAGCAGGCGGAAATCGGCGTGCGGGTAACCCTCAGCGGCGGAAACGTGACGGTGGAGTTCCTCAAGAACTGACGCGGCAAGCTCACAAAATGGTTCTTCATAGAATCTTTGGGGCAAACAAGGGCTTCGGCGAAGCACCAAAAAGCTGCACGCGGAAGGAGCATGAAAGCGCGACCAACTCAATCGCGAAAAGGGGTCAAGGGGCAATTACGGAAGCGCACTCAAGTCGGGCAGCCAAAAAGGGTCAAGGGACAATGTCCCTTGCAGGGTGCAGGGACAGCGTCCCTGCTGGGGTTTGGGGCAACGCCCCAACTGTTCCTCGTCCGACCAATCCCAAGGAAGTCGCCAACAAAGGTGCAGGCAGCGAAGCGTCCCTGCCAGTAACTTTGCGCGTTCGCAGACGCGCCTCCAAGCTGCTCTTCCCCCCAAGATTCCGTGAAGAACCCACAAAAATCCCCCGACTCTACGCGAATCGGGGGATTTTGCTGTATTGGGAATTAGTCGTTCAGGATGTCCTTGTTAATCGTGGCGTTGGCATCCTTCACCCACTGCGCCACCACTTCGTCGCGCACGGTGCTCTGCTTGCTGCTCAGCAAGGAGGAGGAAATGGTGTCGTGCACCGTCTCCATGTCCACCGCGCCTTCCACCACGTCGGAGGTGTACTGGATGATGTAGTAGCCGTAGCTGCCTTCAATCTTGTCGGAGTAATCGCCGACCTTTTGCAGCGCCATCGCGCCCTCGACAAAGGCAGCGTCAAACTGCGTGAAGCCCTCGCAGACCGGATAGCCGGTTGCCGCGTTCACCGCGCCCGCCTTCATGCCGGGGTCGTCGTTGTGGGCTTCCGCCAGCGTGTCCCAGTCCTGACCTTCCGCCAGCGCCGCCAGCACTTCGTCCGCTTCGGGGGTGATGTTCGCCAGCGCCTTCGCCTTCGCGTCCGCCAGCTGCTGCTCAAGGAACGCGCGCTTCGCCTTCGCTTCGGCAATCGTCACAGCCGTCGCAGCCACCGTCTCGTCGAGGCCTTCCTCGAACGCGGACACGGAGCTTTCAACCTCCACGGTCGCGGTGGGCGTTTCGGTGGCGGGCTTGAGCGTCACAGTGACCTGATTCGCCAGCTCGTCCATGTTCGCCACGCCCAGCTTCGCCATCACGTTGGCGGCGTTGTTCTGCTCGGTAATCACGTTGTCCAGCGCAGTCTGGATATTGGACACCAGCGCGGAATCTTCGTCGCTGTACTTAATCAGAATCTGCTTGACGTTGCGGTAGCCCGCCGGACGATAGTAGACCGTCGTGCCGTTGAGCACCGCCTTGCCATACGCAGACAGGTCGGATTCGTAGGAGGTCTTCGCCGCTTCAACCTTGCTGTTGAAGTCCGCGACGATTTCGTCCTCCGTCACGGTCACGTCCTTCACCGCGTAATCTTCCGCCTTGGTGATGAGCAGGGATTCGGTCACGCTCTTACGGACAACTTCCTCGGTGTAGCCGAGTTCATCCAGCTTGGCGTTGATTTCCTCCAGCTGCGTTTCGAGGTCAAGGGAGAACTCGGTCGCCGCGCTCTTGCGCAGAGAATCCAGCTGAGACGCGGTATTCTCTTCAATCTTCGTCTTTTCTTCGTCCGTCAGCTGGTCAAGCCCCAGCTCCTTCGCCTTCGCCAGCAGCACAGAACGCTCGACAAGGCTGTTAAGCACGTTGTCGGTAAGGCTGCTCATTACGTCCGCATTGGTGCTGTCGAAAGACAGGCCGTACCTGGAATACAGGGCGGTCATATAGTTGACCTGATTCTGAATCTGTGCCTGCACCTGTGCCTTGGTATAGGTATCATCACCCACGCGGATGACCACGCGCGCGGCATCGACCGCTTCGTCCTTGACAATCAGCGAGCAGCCGCTGAGAATCATCGTGAGCACCAGCAGCAGTGCCAGCAGAGCCTTTTTCTGCATAAACTTATTCTCTCCCATCTCTATACATTTCATTGAGGGGGTACTTTCCTTATTATAGCGCAAGTCAGCGCGAATGACAAGCAAATCCGCCGGAAAAGGTGTTAAAATTTTTTGAATTTCGGGGGAACGACCTCATCCGCCCCCACGCAAAAAGCGCTGCGGCATCAGCCATGCGCAGCGCATTTCATCCCCTTATGCCCGCTCCCTTGCCTTCGTGCAGCGGCTGACCAGTATGCCGATTTCATACAGCCCGCACATCGGCAGACCCAGCGCCACCTGCGACACCACATCCGGGGGCGTCAAAATCGCCGCGAGGACGAAAATCGCCAGAATGACATACTTCCGCTTGCTGCGGAGCATGTCGGGCGTCGTCAGCCCAACGCGCGTCGTCAGGTACAGCACCACCGGCAGCTGGAACGCAACCCCGAACGGCACAAGGAAGCCGAACAGGAAGCTGACGTACTTGTCAATGGACAGCATCGGCGTCGCCAGCGAATCGCCCGCAACGAGGAAGAAATCCACCGCCAGAGAATACACGGCGAAATAGCAGAACACAACGCCCGTCAGGAACAGCAGCAGCGCCAGCACGAACAGCAGGCGGAACTTCCGCTTCTCCTGCGGGTACAGCGCGGGCTTGATGAACCCCCAAATCTCCCAGATGACAACGGGACTGGCGATCATCATGCCCGCCAGCAGCGCCACCTTGAACTTCGTCACCAGCGCCTCGGACATGGTGGTGAAAATCACCTGAATCCCGCGCGCCTGAATGGGAGCGAGAATCTGCGCCATCAGTGGGTCAATCGCCAGATAAAAGACGAGGACGAAGCCAATCAGCACCGCCGCGGCGGATATGAGCAGCACTTTGCGCAGCGCCATCAGGTGCGACAGCATGGATTCGCCCGCTTCCTTCAGTCCATCGGAGGATTCGCCATCGGAGGACTCTCCGTCGGATGAGTCCCCGTCGGGCGTCTCATTCGGGCGCTTGTCTTCCGTCTCCTCGGCAGGGGTCGTCTGCTTCTGCTTCATGTTTCGTCCTTTTTGTCCTCTTTGGACTTTTCCTCCGCCTTGTCGTCCTTCACTTCATTCTTGAAGTCCTTGATGCTCTTGCCCAGCGCCTTGCCGACGCCCGCCAGCTTGCCGCCGCCGAACAGCACCAGCGCCAATACGACAATCAGGATGATTTCCGTGGTTCCCAGACGCATGTTTGTGTCCTCCCTCAGTTCGATTTCGTGTCCTTATCAAACTTTTCCGCGCTGTCCTGCACGGATTTTTTCGCCTCGCGCAATTCCGCGGAGACATCGCCCTGCTTCACGGCGTCCTTCACGTCGTGCTGAACATCGCGAACTTCCTTCTCCAGCTCGTCCCAGCCGGATTCCTTCTTGATTTCGTTCAGCAGGCGGCGCGATTTTTTCACCGTGCGCCCCAGCCAGCGGGCAACCTTGGGCAAATCCTTCGGCCCGACCACCAGAAAGGCGACCAGCAGCACCAGCAGCAGTTCCGAAAAACCAATGTTGAACATGGCTTGATGACCTCCTTTCGGCGCTTATGACCGATGAAAGAAAGGGAGGGCGTGCCGGGCAGCGCCCATGCAAGCCCTCCCAATGTGATACGAAATGCAGCGGATTACTTGCCGACCTTGCTCAGCGCGTCTTCCACAGCCGCCATGATGGCCTTGCTGGAGATGGTTGCGTTCGTCGCCGCGTCAACAGCCGTGGACTGCGCGTCGATAATCTTGCCCGGCACGGTGTCGTAGGCGGGATTGCACACGCCGGCGGTGTCGCTGTGGGACAGGATGTCGATCTTAGCGATCTTGTCGCCGTCCATCGTGACCTTCACGCGGAGGGTGCCGCCGAAGGACTGCGCTTCGCCGATGTACTCGTTGGGCGCGAGGGTTTCTTCCTCCGCCACGGGAGAGGCGACCGGCAGCTCCGCGAAGCCGAAGTGCGCGTTCAGCAGCTCAACCGTACGGCGCGCCACGTCGCCGCTCAGGCCGCCGCAGCGGCGCTTGCGGATGATATCGCCGCGCTCGACATTCGCAGCCGTCATGAACTTGGTGATGGAGTCAATGCAGTTGACGCTGGGCGCCACCGTCTGCACGGGAGCAGCCGCTTCAGGCTGGTAAATCGGCAGATTGGTGGAGCAGTACCACGCGAACAGATCCTTGGTCAGCTGGCGGGAATCCGCAGACGCGCAGACCAGACCGATCATCGCCACCGCGCCGCCGAGCGCGCCGCACAGCGTGCCGCAGGTGTAGCCTTCCTTGCCGTTGGCGAACATCTCTTCCGGGATGACGGTATAGGGATAGCCGACCTTCTCGCGCAGAGCAACCAGAATCGCCTTGGCGACGCCGAAGCAGCAGCCGTTCTCGAAATAGCCTTCATAGGCGAGCTTCTCGACGTATGCCGGATCAAGTTCGACATAGGGGTAGGGGTACGCGGGGACTTCCTGACCGTCCTCCGCCTGCGCCTTCAGCAGTCCGGGAACGCTGCCGACAACCGCGGCGCTGCCCAGCAGGGCTGCGCTCTTCTTCAAAAATTCACGACGAGTCTGCATCTGAATAACCTCTTTTTCGTTCCGCATTTTTTGCGGTGTAATACCATTTATTATACACGACGGGATGGGATTGTCAAGACTTCAACAAAATCTCGGCGTAGAATTTGCCGTCGTTTCTTTGTGAGGTTTGACAACTGCACCTTCATTTTCTTGTGATTATGGGGAAAAAGAAAAGAAGAATGCAGCGCGGGCTTCACGTGCGGTCAGTCCATCCGAACCGCCAGCACCGCCATATCCTCCCGACCGGGCAGCGTGAGCACGACACACCCGCTTACGCCCGTTTGCAGCGTCTCGCGGGTCATATTCCATGTGTCCAGCACCTCGACCCGGTATCTATGCGCCGGCGGCAGCTTGATGATTTGCTCCCGAGCGGTTTGCTGACCGTAATACCACAGATAAGCGTCCTCCGCGCAGTGCGCCGCCCAGAGATGCTCCCCGCAAAGCAGCATGTGCCGGTCGGGCGGAGCCATTCGCGACAGGCTTGCAAGGAAGGGGCGAATCCAGTCGGGACGCTGCGCTTCGTCCTGCCGCTCGGCCTCCTCCCATACGCTTTCCAGCGGCGACAGGAAGCCCGGAAGCTCCTCGATGACGCGGCGCAGAAACGCGATGCGCTTCGGGCTTTCGCCCTTCAGGACGCCGCCGCGTGCCCACCACAGCACGTCGTCCGGCGACAAAAAGGTTTCGCCGTGCGTGCAGGCGCCGCCGCCGACATAGCAGCGCCAGAAGCGCCGAACCATCTCCTGACCGGATATGCTTCCCCAGATATGCGGCAGGTCGCCTTCGTAGCAGCATTCATCAATGACGACGGGCTTGCCGTATTCGCGCAGATAACGAGGAATTTCCGTCAGCACCCGAGTCTGGATGGAGGCATGGGTCACGTCTTTTCTTTTGAAGTCCCAGAAGCAGAAGCAATTATGGCAGGACAGCAGGTGATGATACGGATCGCAGGAGGCGACAAAGGCTTCGAGCGCCTCCCAGTCCGCAAGCGTTTTCTTCGGCATACACAGGTCGTATTCATTGGCCAGCGACCACCAGATTTCCGGCATGGCAGACAGGCGGCGGAGCAGATAGTCTAAATAACGGATATTATCCGCCTGCGGCATGGCGGCAAAGCCCCAGCGGTCATAGGGGTGGAAGAGAATCAGGTCGAGCTGAATGCCCAGCGCGGCGATGCGGCGAAGGATGCGTTCCAGACGCTGATAGAAGGCGATGCTTGGACGCGATGTGTCCCACGAGCCGTTCTCGCGGCGCGCAAAGGCGTACAGCGGCGGCTCATTGTGGTTGTAGTCGTAATCCTTGGGAAAAACGCACAGGCGGAGCTTATTGAAGGGCGCGGCGGCAAGGGATTGCAGCGTTTGCTCCACCAGCGCGTCGTCCTGCGAGATAAGCGCATAGACGGTTGTGCCGAAGGGAATATAAGGCGCGCCGTCCGCAAAGGCAAAGTGCGTGCCGACGGCGCGGACGATTCCGTGCGCCTCCGGGGAGGACGCTTCGCAGACAATTTCGCCCTCCGCCGTGACCGCGCCGCGGACTTGATAGCGATAAACACCGGCATATTGCGGCAGGAAGCGCACGACATAAACGCCCTGCCCGTCGCTTTCCCCGTCATAGAAGCCCTTGACCGTCAGGGACTCCTGCGCGCAGGAGAAGGTGGCCGTCAGGTCGATCTGCGCCCACGCGTCCGGCAAGACCTCTCCGCCGAAGCGCAATTCAAACGTTTCATACTGTTTCATGTTCATGTGTTTTTTTCCCCTCTGCCTTTCGTTGAGCCATGCACCACGCGAAGCCGTCCGCACAGCGCTTCTCTGCGTCCTGAAAGTGATTTCCAACGTTCCATTGCAGCGTATGCCGCACGCCCCGCTCGCTGAGCCGTGCGTCCTCCCGTCGGATGGCGTCGCCGACGCTCGCAAGCACGGGATTGCGGCTCTTTTCCTCCCGGTCGCCCAAGCTGAGGTAGACGACGCGGCTGCGAAGCGCGTGCTGATCCGCATAATCCGCCCAGCCCGGAAACCACACCGACGGCGACATGGCAGCGACAGCAGCGAAATCATCCACCTGCGCCGCGCTCCACAGGCTGAACAGCCCCGCCAGCGAATATCCGCCAAGGATGACAGGCGCATCCGGCGAAATCGCGTACTTCGCGCGCACTTCCGGCATCAGGCGCGACCGCAGCCAATCCAGCGTATCCGCCGCGCCGTGCCCGAAGCCTTCCCTGCCGAACACAGGCGGCGCGTCCCACGGGGACAAATCCACATTCCACGCTTCCACCGGAAACGCGACGTGCAGGAAGCTCCGCGTTGTCTGCGCGGCAAGCAGCGGCATTTCCTGCGAAAGCGTGTCCCGCGCGTCAATAGGCTGAAGCAGCACAAAATCCGGCTGATTGTGCAGGGTGACAAGGCAGCGTTTCTCCGCCAGCGCTTCGGCGGCAGGGAGCAAATCCGGCATATCCGCACGACCTTTCCGTTGGATTGCATCCAGTATACCAGATTCGCCCGAAAAGCACAAGTGATACTAATTCGATTCTAAAACATGGCATCGAGCATAGCAGATTTTTCGTTCTGGCAAAGCTGAGTGAAGCGAGGCGTACTGGAGATACGCGCGAGCGGAACGATGCAAAGCCAGGGCGGAAAAGATGCTGTGCGAATGACATGGTTTATACTATTTCCAAATGAGAATGCGCCAAGATGCGAAGCGAATTTTTCGCGCTGGCTAACGCGAATGAAACGCAGCGTAGCAGCGCTACGCTAAGTGGAATGAGCGGACGCAAGCGCGGAAAAGGCGCGAGCAGATGGCGCAGGTGAATTTGGAAATAGTATTATCAGTGAATCTCAATATCCCCCGAAACGCTCCGGATGCTGCCCGTCACGGTTCTGCTGCCCCTGCGCCCGGAACGGCGCATCGAAATGTCACCGGAACGGCTGTGGACGTCGATGTTGTTCATCCCTGTGTCGTCCGGCAGTTCCACGTCGATGTCGCCGGAGGTCGTGCTGCCGTTGATGAGCGACAGCGCGCCCGTGAAGCGCAGGTCTAAGTCGCCCGAAACGCTACTAAAGTCGCACTGCCGCACCTTCGCTTCCAGCTCCACATCGCCGCTGGTGCTGGCAAATTTCAGATGGTCGTAATCGCCGTGAATCTCCACGTCGCCGCTGACGGTGGAAATCTGCACATCGTTTGCATCGGCTTCAATGTTGATATCGCCGCTGGTGGTGGTGAATGCGCCGCGATTCAGCGGGGCGAACAGTTCGACGCTGATGTCGCCGGATGTGCTGGTAAAGTTCAGGTCGGTGACGTGGATGTCGCGCGCCTCGATGTCGCCGGAGGTCGTCAGGACGCTAATGGGCTTGTCGAAGCTGCGCGGGATGCACAGCGTCACGTCGCCAATGCTGCGGGAAACGGTGATGTTCGGCTTGATGCTGGAGAACAGCTTGCCCAGTTCCTGCCCGAAGCGGGAAGCGGTGCTGGCGAAGCTGTCAATCATGCTTTCGATGCTGTTCGGGTTCTTGCCGTCACCCGTGCTTTCCTGCTTGAACCCCATCTTCGACATGTTGTCCGAGAATTCTTTAGCGTGCTGCTCGAATTCCTTGGCGTGTCGCTCGGCTTCCGCTTCCACCTGCTTGTCGCTCTTCTTGTCGCCGAAGAAGAAATATTCGCCGTTCGGCTTCTTCACATACAGCCGCCCGTTGGCGAAACTGCCGCTGACGGTGAAGCTGCTTCGGTTGCGCTTCGGGGCATCGGGGTCGCGGCAGACGCGCAGAACGCCGTCCTCGATGCGGCAGATGGACGCTTTTGCGCCTTCAGCGTCCTCAAAGAGAACGTGTAGGTCGTCGTCCGGCGATTCCTCCAAATGCACATCGTCGCACACCATCGTCATTTCGATGCGCCCAATATCCGCCGGATGGAAAGTGAAATCCGTCTGCTCGCCGTCTCCATCGTCATCGCCCGGCACATCCGCGCTCTTCGGCGCTTCTTCCGCTTCGGGCGCTTCAGACTTCTTCGGGTACTGGCTGATGACATCCTCCATGCCCTTCAAGCTCTCGACGACGGCGGCAATCGCGTCATCGTCGCTCAGCCCGCGGGACGTCATGTCCTGATAGCGCTCTTGGCAGTTGCTCATCGTCTCGTCGTAGAGCGCCTGCACCTCGTCCGTCATTTCCACATCCTGAAAGAGCAGATTCACAATCCGCTCAACCGTTTCGTTACGCATAGTGCTGTTCCTCCTGATTCTCCTGATTTGCGTTCTGCAGCCGCTGCCGGCTGATTTCCTCCCACGAGATGGTATCGCCAATTAAACGCTCCGCCAGAGAAAAGTCCGAAAACGGCGTTACCCGGCGGAATGCGAAAATTTCTTTGCACATAATGTTATCCCTCCAATAGCTGGTCAAGCTGGCGTTTCGTGTCCTCCCACGCCGCCAAATCGCTGATGAGCTTTTCCTGCCCCAGTGCCGTGATGGCGTAGTAGCGGCGGCGCGCGCCGGACGTCTCGCTGCCCCAGTAGGACTGAATCAGTCCGGCGGCCTCCAGCCGGCGGAAAGCAGTGTACAGCGTCGCTTCCTTCAGCTCCACCTCGCCGCCGCTGAGCGTCGAAATGGTCTTGTTGATTTGGTAGCCGTAGCTGTCGCCGTGGGAAAGCTGGTGCAGAATAATGGTGTCGGTATAGCCGCGAAGAATATCTGCGGACAATGCCATATGCTTCACCTCCTATGGTTCATCCCTTGTCTTGGTATCTCGCCTTGACGAGTATAACTATATCACAAGATACATCACCTGTCAAGGTATCTTGCGAGAAATATTTTTGTTTTTTTGCAAGCCGCAGCCGCTCCTGTTCTTTTGCTGTTTCACCCTTGCGAAAAGGGAAGGCGTGGGGTACAATGGAAGCGTAAAAAATCTGCGGTGCAAGGAAGCATCAGCGGAAAGGCAAGGAGAGCGTATTATTATGGAAAAGATTCAGATGAAAACGCCGCTGGTGGAGATGGATGGCGACGAAATGACCCGCATCCTGTGGGCAGACATCAAGCAGCTGCTGATTGAGCCGTTCGTGGACTTAAAGACGGAGTATTACGATCTCGGTCTGCCGCACCGCGACGAAACGCGTGATCAGGTGACGATTGACAGCGCCAACGCAACGAAGAAGTACGGCGTCGCGGTCAAGTGCGCGACCATCACTCCGAACGCCCAGCGCGTGACGGAGTACAACCTGCACGAGATGTGGAAGTCGCCCAACGGCACGATTCGCGCTATGCTCGACGGCACGGTCTTCCGCGCGCCGATTCTCGTCAGCGGCGTTCGCCCAACAGTCCGCACTTGGCAGCAGCCGATTACCATCGCCCGTCATGCCTATGGCGACGTCTACCGCAATTCGGAAATTCGCATCCCCGGCGCGGGCAAGGCGGAGTTGGTGTTCACGGGCGCGGATGGGCAGGAGATTCGCCAGACGATTTTCGATTTCAAGGGGCCGGGCGTCGTGCAGGGCATTCATAATCTGGATGCGTCGATTACGTCCTTTGCCCATGCCTGCTTCCAGTACGCGCTGTCGGTCAAGCAGGACTTGTGGTTCTCCACGAAGGATACCATCAGCAAGACCTACGACCACCGCTTCAAGGACATTTTCCAAGAAATTTTCGATGCGCAGTATAAGGAAAAGTTTGAGCAGGCGGGTATTACCTATTTCTATACGCTGATTGATGATGCCGTGGCGCGCGTCGTGCGCAGCAAGGGCGGGTTTATCTGGGCGTGCAAGAACTACGATGGCGACGTGATGTCCGACATGGTGGCGACGGCGTTCGGTTCCCTGGCGATGATGACTTCCGTGCTCGTTTCGCCGGACGGCAAGTTTGAGTACGAAGCCGCGCATGGCACAGTCACGCGCCATTACTACAAGTATCTGAAGGGCGAGGAGACATCGACCAACCCCGTCGCGACGATTTTCGCGTGGTCTGGCGCGCTCCGCAAGCGCGGCGAACTGGATCATCTGCCGGACTTGATGGCGTTCGCCGACAAGCTGGAAAAAGCGACTATCGATACCATCGAAAGCGGCGTAATGACCAAAGATCTTGCGCTGCTGTGGGAGGGGACGCCCGCGCAGGCGGTCAACAGCCGCACGTTCCTCGAAGCTATTGCGTCGCGCATGGCGTAAGATGCTGTAGTGACTTTTTGCCCATAGCTTCTTTTGCGGATGCTTTCCTGCTGCTTACGGGAGGCATCCGCTATTTGGTATGCGCGGAATGTGATGGTAGGATGAAAAACGTGTCTGTCCCTATCACCGCTTTTGACATGCCGCTTCACATTCGCAAGGAAAACATGGCAAAAAAGCGCGAATTAGCGTGAAATAGCCATTTTCATGTGCGAATGGAGTGTTGATTTTTGAACAAAAACAGACTATAATGGAATTGTACTGCAAATGGCATTTCAAGGCAGCAACGGATGAGAATCGGCTCATCCGTGAAAGGAGAATCTTCGCAAGATGAAGAAAATCATGCTTGTTTTCGGAACTCGACCGGAGGGCATCAAGATGTGTCCGCTGGTCAATGAGCTGAAGCGCCGCCCGCAGGTGCAGACCGTTGTCTGCGTCACGGGGCAGCACAAGCAGATGCTTCAGCAGGTGCTGGATGCGTTTTCGGTCGTGCCGGATTACGATTTGGCGATTATGCAGCCGAACCAGACGCTTTTCGATGTTACTACCGCTATCCTGACGCGCATTCAGGCAGTTCTCAATCAGGAGAAGCCTGATTTGACGCTCGTGCATGGTGATACCAGCACGGCATTTGTTACCGCACTGGCGTGCTTCTATCTGCATATTCCGGTTGGACATGTGGAGGCTGGGCTTCGCACCTACAACCTCGAAAGCCCTTTCCCGGAAGAGTTCAACCGGCAAGCAGTTTCACTGATTTGCCGGTATCATTTTGCGCCGACGGAAAAGGCAAAGCAGAACCTGCTGCGCGAGGGCAAAGACGAATCGTCTATCTTCGTGACGGGCAACACCTCCATCGACGCGCTGAAAACCACCGTTCGCGCGGATTACACCCACCCGGAACTGACGTGGGCGCAGGGTAGCCGCCTGATTCTCATCACCGCGCATCGGCGGGAGAACCTTGGCGAAGCTATGCACCATATGTTCCGCGCGATTCGCCGCGTATTGACAGAGCACCCCGATGTCAAGGCACTCTACCCGATTCACCTGAATCCAGTTGTTCGGCAGGAAGCGGCGGAAGAACTGTCCGGGCTGGAACGGCTGCACATTATCGAGCCGCTGGATGTGCTGGATTTCCACAATATCATGGCGCACAGCACGTTGATTCTGACCGATTCCGGCGGTATTCAGGAGGAAGCGCCTGGTCTGGGCAAGCCTGTTTTGGTCATGCGCGACACGACCGAGCGCCCGGAGGGCGTTGCGGCGGGCACGCTCAAGCTCGTCGGCACGTCGGAAGAGACGATTTACCGCGAGTTTACGCGTCTGCTGGATGACCCGGCGGCTTACGCGGCGATGGCGCACGCCAGCAATCCCTACGGCGACGGACACGCCTGCGAACGGATTGCGGATATTCTGTGTGAATAAACCGCGCTGGGCGCACATACAATCATCGTCGAAACACGGGGAGGAGCGTTCCTCATGAAAAAACAGTCATACCAACGCATCCTCGCCGTACTGATCAGCCTGATGATTCTGCTGACGGCGGGCATGGCCATCGTCGGCGCCGGACTGTTGCAAACCCGCGAGGATTCGCCGGACATTCTGCCGGAAGCGACGGCTACCGCGGATTCGGGCGATCTGCTGATGTCCTCCGACCTTGTACCCGACCCGACAAAGTGGTTTCTGCCTTACGACGGAGATTTGACCGACGCGGACGGAAATCCGGTGCGCCTATC
The DNA here is from genome assembly GCA_000437595.1 of Faecalibacterium sp. CAG:74. Taxonomy (GTDB): domain Bacteria; phylum Bacillota; class Clostridia; order Christensenellales; family Aristaeellaceae; genus UBA11524. The sequence continues at coordinate 13,309 of FR899854.1, forward strand.
CGCCTTGCGCGGAAAAACGACGATCCTGCTGTTCTGGTCAAGCTGGTGTCCGGACTGCCAGGTGTACTTGGCGGGCGACTTTGGGGCGGCGGTACAGGCCGCACAAGCGGCGGGAGCGCAAGTCGTCCTTGTCTGCCGAGAGGGGATTCGCGGCGACACGCACGAGAAGGCGGAAGCAGAATTGACGGAATGCGGCATTACAGGCATTCCGCTGTACATGGATGCGGACGCGGCGCTCTTTCACACGCTGGGACTGCGGAGCGTGCCGTCTCTGGCGGTTTTCGATTCGCAGGGGCAGCTGCTCCGCGCAACGGCGGATATGCCGAATGCGGATGAAATGGCGCAGCTGCTGGACGCGGCGCAGCGTCCGGCACAGCAGACACTCGCGTTTTTGAAACGGCTGATGCAGGCGGATGGGGCGATTCCATCCACCTATACGCTGTCCGGCGGCGAGGTTCATCCGGGCGATACTGTGCTTTCCGAGACGATGGGGCAGACCATGCTTTATGCGGCGCAAACGGAGGATGCGGCGCTCTTCTCCGATGCCTGGCGTTATGTCCGTGACAAAATGACCGTCGGCGGCTTAACTGTCTGGCGGATTCAGGCAGGCGAAAAAGCGGCGGCTAATGCGTCGCTGGATGATCTGCGCATTCTCCGCGCGCTGATGGAAGCGGATGCGGTATGGGGCGGCTACGAGCGTGAAATCCGCGAACGGGCGGCGGCGCTGTACGCTGCCTGCGTGGTGGATGATGCGCTGGTCAGCTTTGCGAACGTCGATGGCTCGGGGCGCGGCGATCGTGTCACCCTGTGCTATCTGGATGTGGAGACGATGCGCGCCTTATCCGCCTATGATGTACGATGGACAGCCGTCGCGAACCGCAGCGAAGCCATATTGACCGATTCGCGCGCGCTCATGAGCAGCGAACTCCCGCTCTACCGCGCCTCCTATACCCCGGCAAAGGATATGTTCAGCAATGCGGCGGCGCAGATGACCGAAGCGGCGCTGACAATCCTGCACGCGGCGCAAATCAGCGCGGCAAGGGAGCAGACGCTGGATTGGCTGGATGCGCAGCTTGGCGCAGGCGCAATTTATGCGCAGTACGCGTCAAACGGGCAGGTCGGCTATGGATTCCGCTATGAAGCGATTGGATCGTATGCCGTCCTGGCACAGGTCGGTGCCGTCAGCGGGCACACGGAGCTTGCGCGGCTGTCGCTGGCGAAACTGGAGAACCGCCGCACTGCGACGGGGACATTCGCGGGCGCTTATGGCAGCGTCAAAGGCGAAACATCCTATACATTTGATGAATTGGAAGCTCTTTTTGCGCTCATGGCCATGAAGCCGTAACGCAGGAAAGGAGAGAGCAGTGTGCGCGCGATTGCGTGGCTGATTGTGAAGCTCAGCGGCTTGTTTGTCAAGCTGTACCACCTGATTTTGAACGCCATCCGCCGGTTTGACCGCGCGATGCGCAAGCGCTACCGCCCCAAGCACCTTGCCCTGATGGTGGTGCTGGTGATCGCGATTACAGCGTCGATTACACTTTTTGTCCCGCCGTATCTGGGACTGTCCAACGACGGCAGCTTTGCCGCTGTGCTGGCGGATACCGGGCTGTCCCGGCTTGACCCGTCTGATACAAGCGCTTTCTTCAACTATTATGAGCGTGTCTATAACGTCGGCTCGTCCGCGCTTCCGACCGGTACAACGCCGCTGGTTCAGCGGATGCTGGTGCGCACGGCGGTCGTCATCGACGAACTGGTGACGCACGACGGGCTGTTTGACATGCGCTTCCTCGCAGCAATCTATCTGCTGATTTACATCCTGCTTCTCATCCCGATGCTCTCCAAGCTGCTGGGACGCGTCAAAGTCTACTCCGAGGGGCTGTTTATCGCGGTTTTTGCTGTGCTAATTTTCGGCGATACCGCCATGATAACCCGCTTTGCCTCTTTTTACACGCAGCCCATTGAGCTGATTTTGATGGTTGCCTTGGCGAACTGCGTCCTGCAGATTCCGGATAGCCTGAACCGCTTTTTGCCGCAGATTGGGCTTGCCGGCACGGTCATCCTGATGATGGCGGTCAACCAGTACTGCGCGCTGATGGGCATCGTCTTTTCTGTTGCGTACTGGATGCTCATGCGTCACAAAGCGGATGCGCTTCATAAGGGGCTGTATTTGCTCCTTGCAGTGCTGCTGTGCGTCGTCAGCGTCATGCAGACGGGCGATATGGTCAACAATCAGACGATTAACGAGAAGTACGACCAAATGACGCGCGGCGTTCTCTTTGAGGCGACTGACCCGGAAAAAGCACTGGCGCAGTTCGGCATTGAGGCGCGGTATTCCGTGCTGACGGACACGTATTCCACGCAGAGCTACCCCGTTGTGCTGCCGGAAAGCGGCGCGCTGGATGAGGGCTTCCTTGATCAGTACACGACGGCGGACGTGACGCTGTATTACCTGCGCCATCCGATTCAATTGCTGGGGCTGTTTGAGGTCGGCGTGCGCAACGCGTTCTTCACGCGAACGGATTATTCCGGCAACTACGAGCAGTCCAGCGGAATGCCTGCGCGGGCAAAGGCGCTGTTCCTTTCTATCTGGTCAACGTTCAAGGAGCGTTCCGCCCCGCAAACAGCGGCGTCGCTGCTCCTGCTGGTCGTCGCCTTCCTCTTCTTCCGCCGTAAAGCGGACGAAAAGCTGGAATCCGGCAGGGAAGCCGCGAGTGTCTACACCATGCTCAGCGTGCTGCTTTTCGCGGCGGTCACTGTCGAGCTGATGACGGTCGTCATCCTCAGCGGCGATAGTCTGCTGCTGCGCCAGAGCTTCCTGATGGGCTGTCTGATTGACCTGCTGGCGATTATGGCGTGCACGGAGGGACTCCACCGACTGAAAATTATTGAAACGGACGGGCAATAAAGGAGGCTGCCATGAAAAACGAAACGCAATCGGCACTGGTGGCGCGGGACGCGGCTATCATTTTGCTGCTGATCTGGGCGTTTATGCAGGCGCTGCTGATGATTTGGGCACCTGCGGATACGCAGACGATGTATTTGCTGCTGTTGTTCCTGATGGATATTGCTGTGCTGTGCGGCTTTATGGATCGCGTCAACACCGGAACGGCGCTTGCAGCGACGATTACCTGCGGCTGGGTGGCATATAAGCTGTATTCTTTTTATGCCGTGGGCGAAACGGTGTACTTGACAGATTATTTTGTGACTGTACTGCCGTTGCTGGGATCGGGCGCGGCGGCGCTCTTCTCCCGCAGTATGCGCCACGTCAATGCTGAGAACAAGCTGCTGCGCCGTCAGGTGGATGAACAGGTGCTGGTGGACGATGTGACGGAGCTGTACAACCTGCGCGCCATGTATCGCGATGCGCAGATGATGACGGGTTACTGCGTCCGCAACCATCTGCCGATTTCGCTGATGATTATCCAGATGCGCTACGAAAGTGAACTGCGCGGGATGCTGTCCCACAGCCGCTATATCCAACTGCGCAAGCGGCTGGCGGAACTGGTGATGGACAGCGTGCGCGTAGAGGATAAGGTCTATTGCATTGACGAACATGGCACGATGGCGATTTTGCTGACCTCCAATGAGGCAAACAGCGCCTATGTTCGCAGCCGTATTATTGCAGCGGTGACGAAGGAGGATGCTTTTGACGGCATTCTGGAGCGCGGGACGCACATGGATCTGCGCTTTGCCTGCAAGGAGTACGACGAGCATTTCGGCAAGGACATGATGGCGTTCAAGAAAGCTGTTGAGAGCGAGCTGGCGTATGATGTGTAAGGCGAAAGCGTGGGTACTGGCGCTGGCGGCGGGGCTGCTGCTTCTGCTGATACCCGCACAGGCGCGCGCGGATGTGACCCGTCTGCTGATTTTGAACGACGAGCAGACAAGTGAGACGAGCGCAGCGGCGACGGACGTCCTGCGGCGATTCGCGCTCTATTCCAGCTGGACATGCACGTTTGCCAGTAGCGAGGATGTGCCGGACACCGACGGGTACACCGCCGTCATCATCTGCACCGACCCGAATCGGGCGCTGAATGCGTCGGTGGCGCTGGCGATTCAAGAGAGCAAACTGCCTGTGTTTGTCATCGGCGCGGGCGGCTTGGCGGAGCTGACGAAAACGCAGGTACATGAAGGTTCACTGACATTGCGCTTGCAGACGCAGGCAAACGCCGCGAACGATATGCTGCTTTCCGGCAATTCGCTTCTGCTGATGAAGAAAAGCGGCGAATCGCTCGGTGGACAGATTTTCGTCGGTGCGCAGGCATTTCCGCTTTGCCAAACGGCGGGAAACATCACCCATTTGGCGTATTTTGACCCGTCGCAGGAAGCGCAGTGCGCGTTCCTCTCAACGCTGCTGCAAACGTGGCTGTGGCCCTACAAGAATTCCCCGACTGCGTACGGGCAGTATCTCGTGCTTGACCGCATTTATCCGTTTGCCGACCCGGAGCGGCTGCTGTTGCTGGTGGAGATGCTTGAGACGGAAAATGTGCCGTACGTCCTGTGTGTCATGCCGATTTACGCCAACGCCGATTATCCGGCGATGAAGCGTTTCTGCGAGGTGCTGCGGTATGCGCAGAGCCGCGGCGCGGGCATTGTGATGCACGTTCCGCAGGTAACGCTGGTGAACGTGACGGTGGAGGACTTGCAGGAGAATATCGCCAATGCGTATTCCGCCTATTCGCGCTATGGCGTCTACCCGCTGGCGATTGAAGCGCCGGATGTGTGGCTGATGAGCGAAAAGGGGCAGGATGTCCTGCGCGGCTGGCGAACGGTGTTCCTCTTCCGCTCGGATGAAGCGCTTTTCGGCGAGAAGCAGGCGGAGAACACGGCGTTGCGCGATGGCCACCAAATCGTCGCGCCTGCCTATGCCGACGCGACCGCCTTCACCAACGCCTACGCACAGGCGATTTACCTTGACCCGTCAGAGGATATCGAGACGCTCCGGACGCAGGTCAATCGGCTGAAGAACTCCCGCACAGCGCTCAAAAAGCTTTCAGATGTGGAAGGCATCGTCTATGCGGGCGACCTGTATGTGCATTTTTATCCGGCGGATGGGCTGTATGTCAACGGACAGGCAGCGTCGCTTGTCTATCAGCGCTTCAATTACGACGAGGACTACGTCTACGACCGTGGCTTTGTGCAGTATATGACAGAGCAGATTCAGGCGAGCAACAAGCTGATTCTGGCGTTTGTGGCTGTAGCGTGCACGATTTTCATTGTCGGGATGATTATTTCCCGGCGGACGACGCGGCGGCAGCTGCTGGGTAACCATCCGCACGCGAAAGACGAGCAGGAGGGGGTGAATCTGCATGACGGCGGCTGATTATTTGATGCTGATTTCGATGGTCTGCATCTGGGCGCTGATGGCGATTAACGTCTTTCTGTCCGTCGGCGGATTCCTGTATTACCATCAATGCAGCAAAACGAACGGGCATGTGCCGATTGATGAGTACCCGTTCGTGTCGATAATGGTGCCGGCGCACAACGAGAGCGTCGTCATCCGGCGCACCGTCCGCGCCCTGCTCAACTTCGACTATCCGCACGACCGCTACGAAATCATCGTCATCAACGACAACTCCACTGATGACACCGCAAATGTGCTCAAGCAGATTCAGGCGGCGAATCCCGGCCGCAACCTGATTGTCGTCAATACGGATAACGTTGTCGGCGGGAAAGGGAAGTCTAACGCGCTGAACATCGGCTATTCGGTAGCAAAAGGCAGCGTGTTTGCGATTTACGATGCGGACAACACGCCCGAACCGCAGGCGCTGCGCATTCTGGTGGAGAATCTGATGAGCGATTCGTCGCTGGGCGCGGTCATCGGCAAATTTCGCACACGCAACCGCAACGCCTCGCTGCTCACGCGCTTTGTCAACATCGAGACGCTGGCGCACCAGTGCATGAATCAGGCGGGGCGCTGGTTCTACTTCGGGCTGTGTACCATTCCGGGCACGAACTTCGTCATGCACCGCCACATCATTGAGGAAATCGGCGGCTGGGATCCGGACGCGCTGTCGGAGGACACGGAAATCAGCTTCCGCATCTACCGCATGGGCTACAAAATCAAACTTGTGCCGCAGGCGGTGACGTGGGAGCAGGAGCCATTCCGCCTGGGGATTTGGTTCAAGCAGCGCACCCGCTGGGCGATGGGCAACCTGTATGTGCTGATCAACAATTTCAAGTATATCTTTGATCCGTCCGGCGGCAAAATGCGCATGGATGTGCTGTACTACGCGCTGGTTTATATCCTGATGGCGTTCACGCTCGTCTGCTCGGACACCATGTTCGTTCTGGGTGTGCTGGGGTACAGCCATGTGTCGCTGGGCGGCTTGTCCACGATGGTGTGGGTGATGGCGTGCGCGCTGTTTGAGTGCAACGTCATGCTGACGCTGGCGCAGGAGAAGAATGAGTTCAATCTGCAATCGGCGGCGCTGGTTCTGCTGATGCTGTTTACCTACTCGAAACTGTGGGTGGTTGTCGTCCTCCGCGCCATGTGGATGACGGTGAAGAAAATCGTCAGCAAAACGCATTACACTTGGTATAAGACCGAACGTTCCGCAGACTAATCAGAAGGGATGGACTGAGAACGATGAACACACGCTATTTCACAAGCCGTCTGCTGGCTTTGATGCTCGCAGCGCTGCTGGTTTTCTCCTGCGCTGCGGCGGAGGAAACCGAAATTCCCAGCGGTGTGGTGGACAATTTTGTCCAGAGTGAAATTGAAAAGCAGCAATCCGCCGGTGACGCAACGGCATTTGAGGCAGGCGCGGCGGCAGGGGAGTATTATGCTGATTTCACCTTCGGCGGCGTGCAGACACTCAGCGGCATTACGACGACGCTGAGCCTGTACGCAAATCTGCCGAAGTACGCCAAGCCCGTCAGCGCCGTGCTGCGCCTGAGCTACACCGCATCCGACCTGATTCTGACGGACATTTCCTCCCTGACGTACTATATGAACGGCACGCCGTTCGGCTCGTCGAAGATTGTCGCGCGTTCCGACGGCGCGCAGACCGTGCTGTATGTGAGCGTCCCGGTGGAGCTGCTTACGACGGGCTATAATCTGCTCGAAATTCTCTCGTATGTCCGTCTGACGGACGACGAAGGCTGCCGCGACGACTACAATGGCGCGAACTGGGTCAAGATCGCCGATACGACTTGCTTGCGTATCTACTACGAGATTTCCGACGATGCGGATGAGCTGTACATGTACCCGTACCCCTTCATTTCGCTGATGAATCCCGACGGCGCGGAGAGTGTGGTTGCCGTCAGCGACGCGGCGGACGAAGCCGAGCTGACCGCCGCCATGATGCTGATGGCGGGCATGGGCAACAGTCTGTCTGCCGAAAACGCCATGACGCTGTGCCGCCTGTCGGACGCGAAAAGCGAAAACGTGCTGTATGTGGGACTGAAGAAGAACACGCCGGAGTATCTGCTGTCTCTGCTGACGCAAAGCGTTCCTGCAACGGGCGCACTGGTGCAGCGCGCGACGGATGGCGACACATCGTATCTGCTGATTGTCGCGGAGGAAGAAGCCGCGCTCAGCGAAGCCGCCGCGCTGCTCAGCGACACATCCCGCGTGGCGCAGCTCCACACATCGCAGACCTACGTTTCCGTCGGCGAAGCGCAGCAGTATGCCCTCGCGTCGGAAACGTCCGGGCTGACGCTTGCAGGGCAGTACACCATTAAGGACATTTCCGGCAACGGCATCAGCTTCTCCGGCCCCTTCACGCAGAAGATGACGATTTATCTGCCCGTCGCGAAGGACTATGTGCTGTCCAGCGAAAGCCGCTTCTCCTTCGACATCCGGTACAGTGAGAATCTGGACTTCGACCGCAGCCTCGTCACGTTCTACTGGGGCACGAGCATCCCGCTGTATTCCCACAAGCTGACCAAGGAGGGCGCAACGGGCGAAACGCTGACCTTCTCCGTCCCGGCAGATGCCATCGGGGAGGCGGGCAGCAGCATTACCGTTGTGTTTGACCTCGAAATCAAGGATTTGGACTGCACCGTGCGGTCGATGAACACGCCGTGGGCGTATATCGCGGCGAACTCGTCACTGTACCTGCCGGCGGGCGAAAACACAACGCTGAATCTGGCAAATCTGCCGGCGCCGTTCCAGCGCGCAAGCCGCATGAACAACGTTATGATGATACTCAGCGACGATGCGACGCAGACGGAATTGACGCTCGCGGGGCGCATCATGGCGATGCTCGGCGCAGGCAGCACGCCCTATGGCTTGCTGAAAGTCATCCGCGCGGAGAATTTCCAAGCAGCCGCCCACGGCAACAGCAACCTGATTGTCGTCGGTCTGTCCGACCGAAACAGCGTCCTCAAGCAGATCAATCCTTACCTGCATTTCCAGTACACGGACGATATGACCAGCCTTGCCGAAAGCACGAAGCTGGTGATGACGACGGATTATGCCCACGAAGCCAGCGTGCTCCAGCTGATGAAATCCCCCTACAATGAGGCGATGGCGCTGCTGACCGCTTCCGCCGCGACCGAAGCAGGCTTGCAGAACCTGATGGCGCGCTTGAGCACGGAAAAGAACCGCTGGTCGCTGGGCAAAGAAGCGCTGGTGGTGGATGGCTACGGCGGCGCATCCAGCTATCAGTTCACCGTGTCCACAGCGCTGACGCAGAACGCGGAAAAGCCGTCGTTCGCGGATGTTATTGTGCAGAATCGTGAGCCGATGACGCTGCTGCTGGTCGGCATGGGCTGCATGTTGGTGCTGCTGCTTGCTGCGGTGCTGCTGCTCGTGCGTATTCACCACCGCAGAAAGTACGACGATAAGTAACCTGATTTTCGGCGAGGCGGAGGAAGGAGACAAAGGCTCATGCTGTTCAACTCCATCGAATTTCTGCTGTTTTTCCCGGCAGTCGTGCTCTTGTACTACGCGATTCCGGGCAAACTGCGCGTCTTTTGGATTCTTCTGACGTCTTACCTGTTCTACATGAACTGGAATCCGGCGTATGCGCTGCTGCTGCTTTTCTCCACGGCGGTCACGTTCCTTTTCGGCTTGCTGATCGGGAAAAGGCGTACCAAGGAGAAAGCAGCGGCAGAGGCAGGACGCCCGATTCGCCAGATTTCCAAGGTCTGGGTCGGCGTGTCCTTCGCTGTCAACCTCGCGATTCTCTTCTTCTACAAGTATTTCGACTTTACCGTCGATAACCTCAACGTTATTCGCGGGTGGATGGGTCTTGCGCCTGTCACACCCGGTTTTGACGTGCTGCTGCCCGTCGGCATCTCGTTCTACATCTTTCAGGCGCTGTCGTATGTCGTCGATGTCTACCGCGGCGACGTGCGCATGGAGACGAATTTCATCAAGTACGCGGCGTTTGTCAGCTTCTTCCCGCAGCTGGTTGCCGGGCCGATTGAACGTTCGACCAACCTCCTGACGCAGTTCGACACGCCGCATAAGCTGGAATACGATAACGTCCGCGACGGTCTGCTTCGGATGGTGTGGGGCTTCTTCCTCAAAATTGTCATTGCTGACCGCGCCGCGATTCTGGTCAATCAGGTGTTCAATTACTGCAATTACTACGAAGGCCCGACCGTGCTGATTGCGGCGGTTCTCTTCGCGTTTCAGGTTTACGGTGACTTCGCGGGCTATTCCAATATCGCCATCGGCGCGGCGCAGGTCATGGGCTTTAAGCTGATGAAGAACTTTGAGCGCCCGTATCTCGCTGTGTCCGTATCGAACTTCTGGCGGCGCTGGCATATCTCGCTCAGCACATGGTTCCGCGATTACTTATACATTCCGCTGGGCGGCAACCGCAAGGGGACGGTGCGCAAGTACATCAACCAGATGATTGTCATGCTCGTGTCGGGCTTGTGGCACGGCGCGGCGTGGAATTACGTCATCTGGGGTGGCATCAACGGGCTGTATCAGGTGGCGGGCGGCATCACGAAGCCCTTTCGCCGCCGCATCCAGCAGAAAACCGGCGCGCGCACGAACACGCTGAGCTGGCGCATCGGGCAGGTGCTGACGACGTTTGTGCTGATTGACCTGTCATGGATTTTCTTCCGCGCGAACAGCCTCGGTGACGCCATGCACCTCCTGTCGAGCCTCTTCCGCGGCTGGAGCACCAGCATCTTCTTCGACGGCAGCCTGCTGAAACTGGGGCTTGACCAGACGGAGTGGCTTGTGCTGCTGGGTGCGCTGCTGATTCTGCTGGCGGTCAGCCTGATGCAGGAAAAGGGCGTGTCCGTACTGGAAGCAGTCAAGCGGCAGCAGCTTTGGTTCCGCTGGCTGATTTACCTCGCGGCGATTTTCGTCGTCCTGCTGACGGGCATCTACGGCCCCGGCTTTGCGGCATCGTCGTTCATCTACTTCCAATTCTGACGAAGGGAGCGCGGAAAGAATGAAAAAGCTGATTCAAAAAGCCGTCAAGGTTCTCGCCTTCCTTCTGGTGCTGGCGCTGTGCTATGGACTGATGGATCAGGTGCTGAAAAGAAAGAAGCGCTGTCAGCACAAAGCCCGCAGATTGTGATTGCTGAAGTGTACTTAAGCACGACAACAATGGACTATTCGCCGAAAGAAACGGCAATAAAAAATGTTGAATTGCTGAATTTTGGTATCAACAAAGTTCAAGCTGCTTTCGCATCTTATGAAAAGTGGACGGATGCCGTAGAAGCCTTGTGGGGATTGCCGTACTATCATGAACGGTATGATGATTTAACTATTGCGGATTTTGTGCAGGAAAATGATTTGTCGCTTCCTGCGCCGAGACGCCCGGAGGGTGGCGTGGCTATCCTAAAAATGCTGGATTATGCTTCCATTACAGATAAACTTCCGATTACTGAAAAAAACGAACAGTATTTGCGAAAAATTATTGATTTGTGCAAGCAAAAGAACATTACGCTAATATTGATGGCTGCGCCGTTTGAAGCGACAGAAGAAGCTGCTATGCGGCTGAACACTGTTGCAGAAATTGCCAAAGAAGAAGGCGTACCGTTCCTCAACTATGTGAAGGAATGGGATAGCCTTGGGATGGACGCAAACACTGACTTTTACGATGGCGGTCACTTCAATAATCAAGGTATTGTTAAGTTTTCCCGCATTGTGGGACAGTATTTATCACAGAATTATTCTTTGCGTGATTGTAGAAAAATTGAAGGATTTATATGGAATGCTTCGCAGACAACTGCTGATAAAAACAAAGCAGAGTTTATCTTAAGCAATCAGTTCTCTGGTGATGGTGTTTCTGAATACTATGATACAAAGATTAAACTCTATGAAAATCGTTATAGTTCATGGACAATATTGACCCAAATTGGTCTGCCCTTGCCAGACACGGATGAGGGGCAGGTCGTTATGGCTTGCTTTGATGAGCAAAATGGCGAGAATTATCGTGGGTTGCTGATTCGCGGTGAAGGCAATGCGCTCCAAGTGATATTGGGGAACAATCGTACATTCATGCTGCCACTTTTGCATGGTGATTCCGCTACGCTTGCTATCACCAAGGACAATGAACGATATTCTATTTATCTAAATGGTGAAAAACTCTATGAGAATGAACAGCTTCCCTGCGACGCCTATTCCGGCACGCTTCTCCTCGGCTGCGAAGAACTCACTCCCGGCGGGGAGAAGTTCCGCTTCTCGCCCACGCGCGTGCTGAACCTCGAAGTCTATGACAGCGTGCTGACGGAAAGCGAAATCCTTGCGTGGCAGCCGGAAGACCTGCCCGAAGCGCCCAAGCCGCTTGGCGTCGGCGTGAAGGACGCGGCGGAAGCCTACATCCTGCCGGAGCAGTTCGTCGGCGGCGACGAAACGTATCGTCAGGCGTCGTATCTCGATACGCAGACACAGCTGTTTGCCTCCACTGCGACGCGCTTCACCCTGCTGACCAGCGTCACGCCGAGTGAAAATCCCGGCAATGGCGTGTTCCTGTCCTGCTTCGACGAGAATGCCAAGAACTATCGCGGTCTGCTGATCCGCCAGCTGGACAACGCGCAGATCAACATCGTTTTCGGTCAGAATGTTGGCGTGACTGTGCCGGGCGAATTTGACCGCGAAATGCATATCGCCATCGTCAAGGACGGCGCAAGCTACCGCATCTATGCGGACGGTCTGCTCGTCGCCGAAGCCGAATCGCCTGCGGATAGCTATGACGGCACGCTGCTCATCGGCGCCCAGCGCGACGCGGACGGCAATATCTTCCGCATCAGCCAGACGCAGGTGAACCACCTGTCCCTCTATGCAGGTGTGATGACGGAAGCGGACATTGCGGCATATGACTTCGCCGACGCGCCGCTGCCGCCGGAACTGGTTGCGGAATCCGCCGCGTACACCATGCCCGGCGCATTCGTCGGCAACGGCAGCGACCGTGCGCTCGACACGGGCGTGAAACTCTACGACGTCGCAACGAAGGACTGGACGCTCGACACCGTCATCGACGTGCGCAAGGGCGTCAACAACGGCGTCTACATGTCCTGCTTCAGCGAGGAAACCGGGCATTACCGCGGCTTCATGCTCCGGCAAGACAATGCCGATACGCTCACAGCCTATGTCGGCAATAGCGTCGGCGTCACGGTGGATTTGCCGCAGGGCACGTCGCTGATGCACCTCGTGGTCGTCAAATCCGGCAGTCAGTACACGATTTGGCAGGATGGTCAGCTTGTCCAGCGTGTCGAAAGCGCCTGCGATAACTACGACGCGACGCTCCTCCTTGGCGCACAGCGCGATGCGGACGGAAACCTGTTCCGCTTCTCGAACGCGGGCATCCGGACGCTGAACATTACGGACGGCGCGCTGTCTGACACGGACGCAGCGGCGCTTTCCGCCCCTGTGAAGGACAACAGCCGATTCTAACGCATATCGAAAGAGAGGAATCTTGCGCATGGAACAGACACGACGGGCGAGGCTGACCGGATTGACGGCGGCGCTGCTGACCGTAGCGGCGATTCTGTGGACGCTGTTTGCGTCGCCGTCCATCGGGGTGGTGGCGGACGGCAGCTATGCTTCGGCGGCGGAAGGGCTTGCGCTGCGCTATGCGGAAGAGAGCATCCCGACCGGGCAGCGCGTGGAGGACTTCGCCTATGAGGACACGGCGTATTCCACGCTGCTGTTTGCGTCCCGAACCTCCGTCGGCGCGGCGGTTGCGCTCGTCCGGCTGGCGACACACCCGTTCGGTCTGAACTTCAGCACGCGCTATTTGGCGGTCGTGTATGCGCTGCTGATGGGCTGGGGCGCGTACCTACTGGCGAACGGGCTGGCGCGGCGGTCGCGCACGGCGGCGATTCTTGCGACGCTCGGACTGCCGCTTGCGCTGGCGAATCCCGCCGTCATCGGTTATTTGAACAGCCTGTATGCGGTCGGCGCTTCCATGGCATATTTGCTTCTTTTCCTCGGCGCGACGGTTTATTGCCTGTGCCGGGAAAAGGGATGCGGCGTTCAATGGGCGCTGCTGGTGCTTTTTGCGGCGCAGCTGATGCTGCGTACCATGGCGCAGATGATGACGCTGCTGCCCGCGGCGGTGCTGGCGGTTGTGCTGTGCGCCGTGCATAGCTGCCCCGGACGGGCAGAACGTCCGCTTCATGCGGCGTGTGTGCTGATTGCGAGCTTGATGTGCGTGAGCGGCCTGGTCACAGGCTGGCAGGCGGACGACACGGTGCATTCCGCCGCTGCAAACTACTTGGCGGTCTTTCAAGGATATCTGCCCGCATCGGAGAAGCCGGAAGAGACGCTGGAAGCCCTCGGCTTGCCTGAAAGCTACCTCGCGGACATCGGCAAAAGCTACTATGAACCTTCCGAAAATTTTGTGAACGACCCGCGGGACGCGGAAAATGCCGCCCTGCTG
>FR899854.1:27136-39162 GCA_000437595.1 Faecalibacterium sp. CAG:74
AAAATTCCGCCCTGCTGAACGAAAATATTTCGCTGGGGAAACGGGTGAAATTTGCGATTCAGCATCCGGCAGTCGTTCGCACCATGATGGACAAAAACGAAAGCGCTTTGCGGAACGCGGACAGCTGGTATTTGGCGGACGATGCCGGGAATGCCGTTTCGTCACGTTCACCGCTGCATACCGTGCTGGAAACCATTTTCGGGCGTGACCATCACGCCATTTCCCGCTGGTGCTTGATTTGCGCGGCGCTCCTCGTGCTGCTGCTGCCCATTGTACGGCGGCAGAGCGCATCCGTGATGCTCTGCGCGTTTCTGCTGATGGTACTGCTTGGCACGATTGGCTATCTGCCGCTGACGCTTGTGCTGACGGGCGGCATTGACCTGCTGACCGTGAAGCCGCTGGCGTTCCTGCTGGGCGGTTTGGCGGTGCTGATGAGCTTCGCCTCCGGCGCGGTGCTCCTTCGCCGTCTGATGGCGTGGCTAAGCGTGAAGGACGCGAAATTGGCGCTGCCGCCCTGCTCGGCGGGCGCGTCCGGCGGACTGCTGGCGTATCTCCGTAAAATCCGCGTGACGCAAAAGGGGACGGTTGCCATTGTTGCATTGGTTTGCGTGGCACTCTGCTGCTGGCAGCTGCTTCCGACGGAACACATCGGCGGCGTGAACAACGGTGACTTTGGGCGTATGATGGAACAAATCGACCTGTACTGGGCACAGCCGCAGCTCGATGATGAATCGACGCAGTTTGAGTGGGGTGTCGTCGAGAATTACTCCTACCGTGAGCCGTTCCATCCGGCGCGCTTGACCTCCATAGACCCCACCTATTCGCTGATTTTCCCGTCGATGCTCGTGCGCTTCATCACCCTGCTGACGGGCGGCAATTACTCCACGCAGGTGCAGGCGTTCATCCTGCTGGCGCTGGTGATGGCGGCGCTGCTGCTGCTCGTGCACGACCTGTATCCGCTGCTGGGCAAGCTGACGCTTCCGGCAGGGCTGATTGTTGCGTGTATGCTGCTGGGCGAAAATTACCTCGCATGGTACAACTCGCTCTTCGGCGAAACGATGATTCCCGTCGGCTTGATGCTGACGATTGCCTGTACGGTGCATCTGGCGCTGATGCCGCGCGGAAGCCGGAAAAGCTGGCTGTGGATGATTCTGCTTGCCATCAGCGTGCGATTTCTCTGCACTGCCAAGGCACAGATGGCGCTGGCACTCCCGGCGGCGCTTGTCCTGCTGATTGTCTTTACCGTCTATCATCATCCGCAGGCAAAAAAGCCGCTGATTGCGTTTTCGCTGATGGGCGCGCTGCTGTGCGGGCTGGTCAGCTACGACACGCTCGGCGTGTACCGCAAAAATCAGGGGGTGTCCGAAAAGCAGACCATCTGGCAGAGCATGTTTTACGGTGCGCTGATGATTGCTGACGATCCGGACGCAGCCATGGAAGAACTGGGCATTCCAGCGGAAATGAAGGCGGACATCGGCAAACACGCGTACTATCCGAACAGCGAGTACGTTTATCCCATTGAGTCGGACGAACTGCAGGAGAAATTCTACGACCATGTGACGACGATGACGCTTGTGCGCTACTATCTGCGCCATCCGAAGGACATGCTGACAATGATGAACCGCGCGGCACAGGAATCCGTCACATTGAGCACGTCGTTCATGACCTACACGGGCGCGCTGTACAGCGACAATCGTCCGATGCACCGCATGAATCTCTGGTGTAATCTGCGCAGCATCTTCGCGGCGCGCGCGTTCTGGGTGTATGTGCTGCTCTACGGCACGGCGGGCGTGTTCTGCCTGACGCTGATTTGCCGCAAAAAGACGCAGAAACAGACAAAGCTGCTGGCGATGCTGTTCCTGTGCGTGATGTTCGTCGGCGTAATGCAATATCCGCTGTCGGTCATCGGCAACGGCTTTGCGGACAACAACAAACAAATGTATACCTTTATGCTCTGCCACGACCTGCTTGTTGTGGCGGCAGGCGTGGTGCTTGTGCGGCGGCTGATTTCGGCGCGGCGCACAGCGGAAAATGCATTCAGGGAGGAAGCAGACCATGAGCCGCAAGAAGAATCTGCTTGATTATCTCGCGCTGACGCTGTTTATCATGTGCATGGGCTTGGCGCTCAGCGCCAGCCTCGAATATGTGACGCGCGCGACGGAGCGGGAATATCTCGGACAGGGAATCTGGGTGCTGAGTATGGCGGGGCTGTCGCTCCTTGCGCTGCTGCTGGGGCGGATTTCGCGCAAGTGCGGGCAGAAGATGCAGCCGCTTCCCAAAAACATCGTGATGATTGTGTTCGGCGCGGTGCTGGTGGGTGTTGGCGTGTATCTGCGCCTGTGGGTGATTTGGAACATCCCTGTTGAGCCGGATTCGGACTTTGAGACGTACTACCGCATGGCGAATCACCTGCTGAATGATACGCTGATGTCCGCCGAAGGAGCGGTCGACCGCCGCTATATCGCGCTCTACCCGCACACCATCGGCTTCCCGATGCTCATCCTGTGGCCGACGTTTGCTATTTTCGGCGCGTCAGTGCGCAACGCGCTGTACGCAAACCTTGTGTGCAGTGTGATTTCCATCCTGCTGGCGGGTCATATCGCACGGCGAATCGCGGGGCGCACGGGCGCGCTGGTGGCGGTGGCGCTGATGAGCCTGTGGCCGTCGCACATCCTGTTCAGCAACATGGTTGCCACCGAACCGTCCTTCACGATGCTGATTCTGCTTGCCGCGGACATGATGACGAGTATTCTTGACCGCCGCAAGGGCAGCCTCTACGATGTTGCGCCTTCTCGGATGCTGGGCGTGATGGCGCTGCTGGGCATCGTGCTGGCGCTTGCGGGCGCAATCCGCCCGATGGCGGTCATCCTGCTGGCGGCGTACTGCGTGGCGCAGCTGTGCGTCACGGGCGACCCGATGAACGAAATCCGTGTGGAGGGCGCGCGCTACGCCACGAGTCAGCCAATCGTCTGCATTGTGCTGGTGATGGTGTGCTACCTCGTCACGGGCAGCGTCATCAACCGCGCAATTTCTGACATCATCGGCGAGCAGCCCGCGTCGGGGCTGTACGCGTCCGGCTACAACCTCATGGTCGGCTTGAACACGCAGTCGAATGGCTTGTGGAACGAGACGGACAGCGAATTCTTCGCGCAGGCGTATGACACAGCGAAGTCCGCGACGGGGGCGCATCAGGCGTGTATGGAAGTGGCGGCGCAGCGCATCCAGTCGGAGCCGGAAAACGTGCTGAACCTGATGGTCTACAAGTTCCGCGACCTGTGGCGAACGGATGATTTCGGCATTGACTGGAATCTGCTCTGGACGGAGCAGCAGGGGACACTGACGCCTGAACTGCGCAGTCTGCTGGAGAGCATCCGTCCTATTGGGCGCGTGATGTACATGGCGGTGCTCTTGTTTGCAGCGCTGGGCGCAATGGAGGCGTGGCGGCGGCGGCTTGCCCCGAACACCATGATTCTCATTTGTATGCTCTTCTTCCTTGGCACGGCGCTGAGCCATATGCTGCTGGAAACGCAGGTGCGCTATCATTACAACATGATTCCGTTCCTGATTCTGCTGGCGGCGTGGACAGTTCGCTCGTGGAGCAAGACTGCCGCGGAGAAAGAAGACGTCCGCGTGATTTATGTGGATCGCCCCGAAAACGCCGAAGAGAAGAAAGACAACATTCATTTCGACATGGCGAAAGCAATTGCGGAAGGGCACATCCACGTCTCTGTGACCGAGAACGTCGCGCGCACGGAAGAAGCATCAAAAATGGAAGATTCGGCGAAAAGTAGTGTGGAAAACACCTAATACTATTTCCAGATTCAACTGCGCCATCTGCTTGCGCCTTTTTCGTTCTGGCGTCCGCTCACTCCATTTAGCGTAGCGCTGCTACGCTGCATTTCGTTCCCGTTAGCCAGAACGAAAAATTCGCCGCGCATCTTGGCGCATTTTCATTTGGAAATAGTATAAAATATTCGCCGTTCTCGTTTCTGGCTATTGCGAAAATTTACGAAAGATGATAGAATAAATTGAACAATGTGTGAAGAAAATTCACCGGCAAGGGTGCGGCGCCGCCTTTTATGACAATACAGAGAAGAGGGATTGCAGGTATGACGAATCGCGAACAAAAGCTCCTGCCGTCGGCACGGCAGCTGACCTCCGTGCGTCGGACGTCGAACCTGAATTCCTTGACGGGACTGCCGGAGAGGCTGGACTTCTTGCGGCAGGTGCAGCAGCTGTTGACGGAGAAGAAACTGAACGGCTGGTGCGTACTGTCCATCGACATAGAACATTTCAAACTGTTCAACAACTGGTATGGTCAGGTGCAGGGGGACGAGCTGCTGCACACAATCGGGCATCAGCTGGCGCAGCTTGCGAAGGAGAACGACTATATCGCCGGGTATTTTGGCGGCGATGACTTTTTCCTGTGTATGCCGGATGATGACAAGCGGGCGCAGGCGGTATATGACCTGATTTTCCACTGCATCGAGGATTATCAGCAGCTTGATAGCTTTCTGCCGCTGCTGGGCATCTGCCCGGTAGAGGAGCACTCCGACGATGTCAGCGTGCTGTGCAACAATGCGCAGATTGCGTCCGGGGCGGTCAGGGGCAAGCTGAATCACCGCATCTGCCGCTTTTCCGAGCAGATTATGCAGCAGCTGGAAAAGCATCAGCGCCTGCTCAGCGACGTGCGCATCGGCATCCAGCGCGGCGAATTTACGTTCTATCTGCAGCCAAAATGCAACAGCCTGACGGGCAACATCGTCAGCATGGAGGCGCTTGTCCGCTGGCATCACCCGGAAATGGGGCTTGTGTCGCCAAACAGCTTCATCCCATTGCTGGAAGAAACCGGGCTGGTGACGGATTTAGACCGCTACATTTGGGAGAGCGTCTGCCGCACAATGAGCGGCTGGATTCGCGGCGGAAAGCATTTCGTGCCGATTTCGGTCAACGTGTCCATCACGGATATGAAGGCAATGGACGTTCCGGCGCACTTCCGCGAGATGATTAGGCGCTATGATCTCAAGTCGGAACTGATTCGCGTGGAAATCACCGAGACGGCGTTCGCGGAGAACAGCAATCTCGTGCGCGAAGCCATCGACCGCCTCCACCAGTATGGATTTACTGTGCTGATGGACGACTTCGGCAGCGGCTATTCATCGCTCAATATGCTCAAAGATACGAACGTAGATGTGCTGAAGCTGGACATGAAGTTCATCGAGATGAACGTGGAGAACCGGCAGAAGGGCATCCAAATTGTGGATTCCGTTGTCAATATGGCGCACAAGCTGAATATGACGATTATCGCCGAGGGCGTGGAGACGAAGGAACAGGTCGATATGCTCAAAACGATGAACTGCATCTACGGGCAGGGCTACTATTTCTATCGCCCGCTCCCGGTGAAAGATGCCGAGCGCCTGCTGAGCATCATTGTGCCGGAGGATTACCGAGATATTCAGCGTTTCTCCGGCGTATCGCCGATCCCTGCTGTGCCCAGTCAACAGTGGAACACAACGCCGGAGATTGAGCGCGATGTGATTGCGACGCTGGACAGCGCGTATCTGCTGCTTGCCCGACTGAATCTCAATACGGGCGAATGCCAGCTGCTCAAGCGTACGCCGCCGCTGCCGGATACGCAGATGCCGTTTTCGCGCTTCAGCAACGATTTGGTGCGTCAGCGGCTGATTCACCCGGAGGATTTGGACGACTACCAGCGGTTTATGGCGCTGGCACACCTGCAGACGGAGATATTCAGCGGGCAGCGGCACATGGACTTCCGCTTCCGCTTGTCTGATGGCAAGCGCTTCAATTTGGCGGAGTTGTCCGTGCTGACCAGCCGCGGCTACACGCAGCAGGAGCCGTGGGTGCTGCTGTGCATCCGCCGGACGGACGACATGGTGAACATGGAAGCCGACCGCCACTATCAGCGTGAACTGGAATACTACTGCAACTGCGACGCACTGACGGGGCTGTTCAACCGCATGAAGTTTGAGAAGGATGTTTCGCTGCTGAACGAGGAACATCCGGACACCATCGAATGCGTTTACATCGACGTCGTTGGGCTGCACGAAATCAACAATCACTTGGGTCATCAGACAGGCGACAGTATGCTGTGCATGGTGGCAGGCACAGCGCGGAGCTTCTTCCCGAACGACCGGCTTTACCGCATCGGCGGCGATGAGTTCGTTATTCTCTGCTGCAACCGCAAGCATGACGAAGTGCTGCTGGCAGTGGAAAAACTGCGCATGACGCTGCGAGGCGCGGAATACGAGATATCCGTCGGTGTGCAGCAAGGCACGGGGCAAGAGAATGTGCAGAACATCGTCAACCGTGCCGAGGATGCTATGCGCCGCGACAAAGAAGCGTATTATCAGCAGAACGGTCAGGAACGCCGGATGCGCTCACTGAACGAAAAGCTGGATCGCCTGATGCAGGAAAAGCAGGATGCAGACCAGTTCATCCGCGTCATTGCGCCGGAATACATTGCGGTGTACCTTATCAACTTTGCGCAGGATTCCTTCCGCAAGATCCTGATTCCGGACTTCTTCCGCGACATGCTGGACAAGTGCAACGGCTCGTTCCGCCGCGCGATTCTGGAATATATCCGGCTCTATATAGCCCCGGAGGATCAGGAAGAGTTTGAGTCGCTGACATGCGCGCAGGTTGTGCGGGAGCGTCTTGCGAGGGAAGGCACAATTGACGAACATTACAAGCGCAGCGACGGTATGCCGATTCACCTGCGGATTATGGCGTGCGACGGACTGAATAAGGAAGAAAGCATCTGGATTTTCGCGAAGGATACGGAGGAAACCTGATTGTAGAAAAAATGCGCATCAGCATGATGAAAACACGGCTGGTGCGTGTTTTTTTACAATTCAGTGATTGCAGTTTGCGTGAAAATGCTGTATAATGTTTGATGGTTAATAATAATGAGGAAAGTATTTGGAGGAACGAACTGTGCCACTCAAGCCTGTTTTTGATAAAGCGCCGCTGACGATGCTGACCAGTCAGCCCCTGCGCGCCGGTCAGGTGCGCGTGAACCTGCCTGCCTTGACGCGTCTGTATGCGCAAGTGGAGAATCGCCGTGAGCCGCTGCTGCTGGAAGGCGCGTTCCGTCTGGCGTGCCTTGTGACGGCGGATGCCATGCAGTCGCCCGCTGTCACGGCGATTCGGGAAGCCGCCGCCGCACAGCGGGAGGATGGCTCTTTTGCGCTGACGATTGAGGATTCGGTGTATGTCCTGCGCGCGGTGTGGGCGCTGTATGAAACGGAAGCGAAGAAGGAAGATTTGACGGTGCTGCTGCGCTGGTTCCAGTGGGCGGCGAAGCAGTGGGACGACATTGCGGCGGATGAGTACGTCCGCGCGTTCCCGGCGGATCTGCTCGAACTGCTGGAAAAGGTCTACCGCATCACGGGCATTCCTGCCATGCTCAAACTTGCCCGCACTCTGTCCGCCAGCACGATGAACTGGAGCAGTGTCCTGACCGCGACGCCGATTCAGACGCCCGTGAGCAAAGCTGTTTCAGCAGAAGAACTGGACGCCGGTCTGAAGAAGGAAAACGGCGATTTGGAGGGCTACTACACCCGTCTGGCACTGACGACGAATGCGGCGGCACTGGCGGATGGCGCGCGTGCGGCGCTGGCGCGCGGCTGGCTCAACGGCTCGGCGACGGAGATGAACGCCGCAAAGACGGGCTGGGAGAAAATCAGCCGCTATCACGGCGCAATTTCCGGTGGACTGACCGCAAATCCGATGCTTGCGGGCGGCAATCCAAGCACGGGCATTTTCAATGATACCTTGGGCGCATGGGCGGAAGCGTTTGTGTGCGCAGGCATGGGCGCGCACGCAGTTTGGGCGTGGGATGAGCTGGAACGGCTGGTGTTCAATGCGCTGCCGGCGTGCGTGGAGGAAACACGCGTGCAGCTGGTGCAGCGCGTCAACTCGCTGGCGGCGCAGGAGACCCAGCAGGGAAGTTTCGCGCTGACACTCGGACGCCTTGCGCGCGGCTATGCGCTGGCGATTCAGTCCGCCGTGACTGCATGGGTGGACGGCTTCGCGGTCAATATGCTCATTCCCGGCAAATACGCCGTCTGCGACAGCAAGATGGTGCTGACTATTGACGCGCAGGGCGAGCGCTACGCCATCAAGATGCACATGAAGAACGATCAGAAGGCGTTTTTCCACATGCGGCTTCCGGCGTGGGCCTCGTCGTCCGAAATCCTCGTCAACGGTGCGCCGACGGCGGAATACCGCTTGGTGGACGGCTGCATCGGCATCGAGCACGTTTGGCACGACGGGGACGAAATCGTCGCCATGCTGGAACAGCCCGTCATGCGGCACAACAGCGCTTATCATCAGGCAACGTACCTCACACGCGGCCCGCAGGTGTTGGCGCTCTCGGCGGACGGCGACTGGGCATATGCGCTGTGCGGCAATGGCAAAGTGACCGAAAGCGGCGTGACCGCCCCATTTGCGCCGATTGCGTGGAAAAAAGGAAACAATGCCCCAGTGGATGTGCCGGTGCTGCCGGAACTGACGGGCGACATTCGTGCGCTGCCGCTGACGCCGTATGCGGATACGCCGGTGCGCGTTGCGCTTTTCCCGCGGGGGGATAAGGCATGACGAGCATCCGCCTTGCCCCGATGGCAGGCATTACAGACTGGCCGTTCCGCGTCCTGTGCTTTGAGCAGGGCTGCGATGTAGCGACGACGGAGATGGTCAGCGCGATGGGCTACCTCTACGCGCCGCGCAATCATCCTGCGACCGTTTCCCTGATTGAACGCCGGGACAGCGAGGGCAAACTGCTTGTGCAGATTTTCGGCAAAGAGGCGGATTTGATGGCGCGTGCGGCGGAAGAACTGTCCGCCATGGGGCGCTTCGACGGCGTGGACGTGAACATGGGCTGCCCGGCGCATAAGGTCGCCGCATCCGGCGAGGGAAGCGGGCTGATGCGCACGCCGGAAAACGCAGAAAAAATCCTCCGTGCGGTCTGCAAGGCGAGCCACCTGCCCGTGTCGGTGAAGATGCGCCTTGGCTGGGACGACGAGCATATCAACGTCGTGGACATGGCGAAAATGGCGGAGGACTGCGGTGCGTGCGAGATTGCCGTACACGGTCGGACGCGGATGCAGCAGTACAGCGGTCACGCGGACTGGACGTATGTGCGCAAGGTAAAGGAAGCCGTGCATGTGCCGGTGATTGGCAACGGCGACATTTTCACGGCGGATGACGCCGCCCGCCATTTGGAGGAAAGCGGTGTGGATGGACTGCTGATTGGGCGCGGCGCGCTTGGCAATCCGTGGCTGTTCCGTCAGGTGAAGCAGCGGCTTTCCGGCGAAAATGTGACCGCGCCGACCGTTCAGGAGCGCGTGGAAACCGCCCTGCGCCACTATGACATGCTGCTGCAATGGAAGCCGGAACGCGTGGCGGTGAATGAAATGCGCAAGCATGTCGGCTGGTACGTCAGCGGAATGCGCGGCGCGGCACAGCTGCGGGCGTCTATCAATCTGGTTGAAGACCCGAACGAAGCAAAAGATATGCTCCGCGCCTTCGCGGAAAGCGCGGAATAATCACCCGCCCTTGCGTGTGTTTCTAAATTCGCCCGGCAGCATTTTCGGCATCTTTTCTTGCACTTCCGCGTCTTCAAACCTCGATTTACCGCCAGTAAACCTTCGGTTTTCATCCTTGAATTGCAAGAAAATCTGCTCGAAACTGCACCGGTCTCATTTTAGAAACACACTCTTAATGAAAGGAACGTGAAGATTCATGCGGAAACTGCACTCGCTGATATCGCTCCTGCTGGTGCTGCTGATGCTTGCACCCTGTGCACTGGCAGATGCGCCGCTGCTGCAAGCCGCGTCGGACTGGAATTTGGCGGATACGCCCCTGTCGGTTACGCTGTCCATCAGCCTTCAAGCACATGCGCCTTTTGATGAGACGCGCACGGCGATGCTTGACCGTGTACTTGCGCCGCTGTCGCTGAATTTGTATGCGGCGGATGGCGAAAGCGGCGTTTCCGTGCTGATGAACGGCAATGAGCTGCTGACGATGGCGCAGAAGGGCGACGCAGTGCAGTTCTCCTGTATGCCGAACGTTTCCTATGCATCGCAGGAGGGGAATGCGCTGGAACTGCTGCTCGGTACGTCTTTGAATTCCATCGACCTGCGCGCTGTTGACGGTACGTTCGAGAAATGGATTGACGACGGCTGGGTGCTGTCAAACGCGATTCTGGAGCCTTTCGCGGAGTACGGCAAACGCAAGAGCGTCAAGACGAGCATCAAGGACATGGGGCTGGCGCGCTCCTGCACGGATTACACCTTCTCCAAGTCGAAGCTGGAGGAAATGCAGCAGACGCTTTTGTCCCTCTGCCCGGAAGGCGATTTGCATGACCTGATTGCGTCGCTGACCTTCTCCGGCACGCAAAAACTGCGCGTCTATCGCACAGAGGACGAAGTACCGCTGCGTGTGGAGTACAACGGCGTTTGCGGCGTGGATGGCAAGCTGCGCACGGTCAAGCTCGTCTGGCGCACAAAGCGAGAGAGCGGCGAGACGCGCGATGAAATCACGCTGACGTCCCCCGCAAAGAGCGGCACGGACAAGAACACGCTGGATTTTGAGCGTATTATGACCTTTTCCAGCGGCAAAATCACCATGCAGGGCACCTGCTCCTACAAGGTGACGGCGAGCAAACAGACGACGCAGACCGAGGTCACGTTTGACTTGACGAACCGCTTGGAGAATGACAGCGACAACGTGAGCGGCAGCGTGGCTATCAAGCAGCAGCTGCCGGACGAAGATTACGCCACGAAACGCACCATCACGCCGAATGTCGTCCTGTCCGGAAACGCGGAAGCGCCGGAGATCAGCGGGACAATCGGTTATCAGGAAGAAAAGCGCTACGGCACGACTGAAGAATGCGTGATTACGCTGCGTGCGGCACGCGCAAGCGAATCCCTGTGGAAGGACACCGCGGCGACGATGGAACTGTCCACGCTCAGTGCGGAGACGCTGCAAAATCTGCGCAGCCAGCTCAGCGGCGCAATTGCGACTGCTATCGTCCGCCCGCTGATTCAGGTTCTCAGCGCGGAGGACGCGGCGTTCTTCTTCTACGAAATGTCGGATGAAGACGTTCAGACCATTCGGCAGGCGGCAGAATCCGCCGTCGAAATCGAATGACACCCGATAAGGAGGGTAAACCCATGCTGAAACGAATCCTGTCTGTCCTGCTCTGCGCGGCGCTGCTGCTTGGCGGCACGGCGCTTGCTGCCAAAGAGGATGACTATACGCTCCCGGAACTGCTCTACCAGCAGTTTGCTGTGCAGGATTACCCCATTCGAGGCTCAGTTGCGGTTACGGCGTCCGGCACGGCGTCGTGGCTGGATTTCCTGCTGCCGTTGACGGCTTCGACGCTGCATGTGCGCCTGCTGAATCTGGAGGACAGCGACGATTTCCAGTATCAGGTGTTTTCGCAGGATGACAGCGGCAGTCAGCAAGGCTTGACGCAGCTGTACCGCGTGGGCGACACGCTCTACCTGCGCACGGATGTGCTGCCGGATGTGCTGCTGTCCATGCCGCTGGCGGAATCGGGAAAAAGCAATCCATCGTTCTACTCTGTGCTGGCGGAGATGATGGCGCAGCCTGACATCCTCTGGGAAAGCATGTGGCAGCCGGCGCTGGAGGAATATCTGAACGAACTGGAGCTGTGGCTGGCGGATTACGCCGCTGAACCTGACACGATGACTGAAAACGGCGAGCTTGTCATGCGCGTCAGCTATGTGATTCCAGCGGACGACGTGAAAGAGCAAACGAAGCTGATGTGGAAGCAAGCGCTCTATGACGAGACGCTGCTGACGCTTTTGCGCCCGATGATGACGGAGGAGCAGCAGGCGGCCTACCTCAATCCCGCGCTGGGCTACTTCTACGATGCCTGCATTGACGCCCTGCCGCTGTCGGGCGATTTGCGCCTGTCACGCAAGTTCTCCGCGCGTGGCGATACGCTGTCCGTGGCGGTGGCGCTGCCCCTGCCT
>FR899854.1:39206-67926 GCA_000437595.1 Faecalibacterium sp. CAG:74
GGGGCTCCACGGCGCTGACCTTCCGGCAGGAGGGCAGCACGACTGCGCTTGTGCTGAACAGCGCGACGCAGACGCTGACATTCAGCATGGCGTCGGCGGACGGCAACCAGAACGCAATTACGGGCAGCATCAGCAGTGTACCCGCCGCGTTCGTAACGGACGCAAAGACGCTGCAGGCGAAATTTGCCCTGACCAGCCAGCATTCCGAAACGCAGGACAGCGACGGCACACGCCATGATGACAGCGCGTGGACGCTGACCATCGAGCCGGACACCGACGGCGCGGAAGCAGCGGATTTGGTGACGTTTGAGCCGATTACGGCGGAACTTTCCCTCCAGTACAGCACCGAAAGCAGAGAAGGCGCGCCGATTCAGCTGCGCGTGATTGCCGCGCTGCACATGGCGGAAGCGGACGTCGGCGTGAAGATGGCACTGCGCACAACGAGCCGCTGGAACGCGCTGACCCTGCCGACGCAGGGCGCGGAGGACGTGATGAGCATGGATACCATGCGCGCTGTGCAGCTGCTGACGACGGCATCGGACAACCTGACGCGGCTGATTGCAGGCGGCAGTGCGCCGGCAGCTACGACCGCGCCGGAATTGCCCACACCCGAACCGAACACGACACCCGTCCCATCGCTGACGGGAGAATAATCAGCAAAATCGCCGCAGTGCATCACAAACTGCGGCGATTTTTGTCGGAAAAGGAGAAATGCTCATGCGGAATGCGCGCGCACTTCAGCGGATTGCCATCATCCTCGCGGTTTTGTTTGCGCTGTCGCTGCTGCCGGTGGTGGCGGTCGCGTTCTACAATCACCCGCGCGCGGACGACTACACCTACGGCGCGGTGCTGCGCAAGGTCATCGACGCAGGACAGGGGCTGCCGGAGGCTGTCGCAGCGATTGCCGCCTACGTCCGGAGCACCTACGCGCGCTGGCAGGGGTCGTTCAGCGCGGTGATGCTGTTCACGCTTCAGCCGGGCGTGTTTTCCGACAATGCCTATTGGCTGACGACCGCCCTGACGCTCCTGCCGCTGCTGCTTGGCACGGGGATGCTCCTGCGTCAGCTGGGGAAGATGCTCCATGCGCCGCGTGCAACGGCTGTGCTGATTTTCTTGGCGCTCATGACGCTGAGCATCCAGCTTGTGCCGGATTTGAACCAGACGTTTTACTGGTTCAACGGCGGATGCTACTACACGTTCTATTACGCGCTTTCGCTGATGCTGCTGACGGGCACCCTGCGGATTTGCACCGACGGAAAGTGCCGCGCCGGGCGGACTGTGCTGTGCATGGCGCTCGCGTTCTTTATCGGCGGCGGCAACTACACGACCATCCTCGTTACGCTGATTCTGCTGATGCTCCTGCTCCTTGCGCTGCTTGTGCGGAAAAACCCCGCTTGGCGGCAGATATTGCTCGTCATGACCGCGCTGCTGATTGCGTTCGCTATCAACGCCGCCGCGCCCGGAAACCGCGTCCGTGCAGCGACCATCCCGCGCTCGATGGATGCGGTTCCCGCGATTCTCTACTCCTTCGACCGGGCGTGGGTGCGCGTGTCGGGCTGGTTTGGCTGGCCGCAGGGAATTGCCATTGCGCTTTTTGCCCTGCTGATGTGGGATTTCGTCGGGCAGTGCGGGTTGAAATTCCGTTTTCCACTGCTGAAAAGCGCGCTGGCGTATGCCATCTTTTCAGCGCAAATGACGCCGTCGCTTTTTGCAATGGCGAATGTCGGGCCGGGGCGGCAAATCGACATCTACTACTATGCGTATGGCTGGCTGCTGCTTTGCTGGACGTTCCTCTGGATCGGCTGGCTGCGGAACAGCCGCATCGGCACGAAAATCGACGCGGGGCTTTCGTACCTGACGCGACATTCCCCCGCGACGCGGCGCTTTCGTACCTGACGCGTCATTCCGCCGCAATCGCCGCCGCTCTGTCGCTTGCGCTGGTGCTGACGCTGCCATCTGCGCATCCGACGGCGGGTGCAAGTCCGACGAGCGTTGCAGCGGCGAAAGCGCTCATCAGCGGCGAGGCGCAGACGTATCATCAGCAGTACACCGAAATCCTCCAAACGCTGCG
Organism: Faecalibacterium sp. CAG:74; assembly: GCA_000437595.1. Lineage (GTDB taxonomy): Bacteria > Bacillota > Clostridia > Christensenellales > Aristaeellaceae > UBA11524. The sequence continues at coordinate 41,278 of FR899854.1, forward strand.
TCAGCCCGGCGAAATTTGCGAAATCCCGGATATTGCGGTCTGCCCGGCGTTCCTGAACCCGCTGGGGCTGGCGGACGAGGGGCAGTCGGGTTACTGGGTGAATCAGGCGCTGGCAAACTATTTCGGACATCAGAAAGTCGTCAAAACCGAAGAAAAGCCATAAAGAAAGGGGACTGCCCGCGATGGACAGCCCCCATTTTTATGCCTGTGGGAAAATGCGTTTGTTGACGAAGAAAAACACCACCGCGGAAATTGTGCCGTTGAAGAAGAGCGTGCCGAGCGTGTACACCCAATCCGGCACGAACTTCGCCGCTACCGCGACCCAGACGCAGTTAATCGAGTTCACCAGGCAGGTAATCACGATGAACGCAAGCGCATACAGCAGCACCTGCTGCGCGAGATGCCCTTTGGCGCGGAAAACGTACTTGCGCTGAAGCGGAAAGTTCACGCATTCGCCAAGAACCATCGCCGTCATGTACGCGCACAGGTAAGGCAGCCCGCCATGCGCCGTGTCGTAGCCGAAGATGTTCCAGCGGAAGGTTTCGCCCAGCAGCGTCATTTCGATGCCGGGCCAGCCGAAGTCGCGCATTGGCAGAAAAGCGAATGCGCGCGGCAGAAAGAGCAGCAGCACATATTTCAGCACTGTCACGACGCCGGAGACAATCAGGTACAGCCCGCCCTCGCGCAGCCAAGCCGGGCAGCGGGATGAATGCGGCTGGCTTGTGTCCGCCATGAAAAGCCTCCTCAGCGATAGATTTTCCGCTCGTGAACATCCTCAATGCCGGAAAGACGGTGGAAGAACGTGTTGATGATGTCGCGCCATTCACGGGCGTTGTGCAGCTGCCGCCCGATGCGCTCATCTACTAAAGCACGGTCAAAATCGGGCAGCGGCAGCGCTTTCAGGATGCTCGCGGCGCGCTCCACCCATTCATAGCCCTCAAAATGGTCGTCGTAAATTCGCTGGATCAGCGTCCGCCCGTCGCGCATCTTGAAGGTGTACGGCAAGCGGTGGAAGAAGAGCAGCAGCTCGTCCGGGCAGGTCTGTGTGGATTCAAAGCGGCGGCGCAGTGCTTCCGGGTATTGCAGGACATAGCCCGTGCCGTCCGCCGTGCGGTCGATGCCGATGGCGTTGCGGTCGGCCTTGTGGTAAGTGCCCCACGCCTGATACTCGTATCCGTCGGGACTCGGCCCGTAATGCTGGTTCGGCGTGACCATCCAGCAGATGCCCAGCGGCGCGGTGTACTGTTCATAAGCGTGGCGGCTGCCGAGCAGCACGTCCGCCAGCGCATTCTCATCATCCGGCGCAAAACGATAGGTGAGACGAATCCAGCGGTGGATGATATCGTCCGGCTGGCAGGCATCAGGATCCCACGCCAGCGCGCCATATGCAAAGAAATTCAGCGCCGCGAAGGGATGCCCGGTCATGCACGCGTCATTGCCGAGGTTCGACACCGCTGCCATTGCCATAATGCTGTTGCGCGGCATGTCCGCAAAGAGCTCCTGCCACATTACCGGCATGGCGAAAATGTCAATCTGCTGACCGGTGTACTCCTGCGCCAGCTGCCATTCCAGCGCCAGATTCGTTTTGGGCATTGCCAGCAGGGTCGGGGAAATCGGCTCGCGGACTTGGAAGTCGAACGGCCCGTTCTTGACCTGCAGAATCACGTTGTCGTCGAACTGCCCATCCAGATAGACGTAATGCTCATATGCTGCCTTCGGACGGTCGGTCTTTTCGTCGCGCCAGTCCTGCTGACAGTTGTAGACGAAACAGCGCCAGACCAGCATTCCGCCGAACGGTTTGAGCGCCCGCGCCAGCATGTTTGCGCCCTCCGCATGGTTGCGCCCGTAGGTGAACGGCCCCGGACGATGTTCGCTGTCCGCCTTGACGAGGAAGCCTGCCAAATCGGGAATCGCAGCGTACACCACTTCCGCCTGATGCTTCCACCACGCCTGCACGCGTTCATCCAGCGGGTCAGCCGTCGGGATGCCGTGGCGCATCGGCTGCGAATAGTCGATGGAAACCATCAGCCGCACGCCGAACGGGCGGAAAATCGCCGCGAGCTTCGCCAGATCCGGCAGATCGTCCTCAATCAGCAGCTGTGCCGGGTCGTGCACGTTGACGTTGTTGATGCACAGCACGTTCAGCCCGACGGATGCCAGCATACGCCCAAGCTGCCGCATCCGCGCGGGGTCGTAGGTCAGCTTGCCGCCCTGGAAGAACAGACTGCGCCCGGAATATCCGCGCTCGACGTTGCCGTCGGCGTTGTCCCAGCAGTTAATCATGCGCAGCGCGTACTGCGGCGCAGAGGAATGATCCTCCGGCAATGCCGAACCCGACGCGAGCGCCATCAGCAGCCAGTAAGCGCCATACAGCAGCCCGGTTTTGCCACCGAAAATCGTCACGTCGTCGCCGCGGCGCACGGCATGGAACCCTTCGCCCAGCGAATCATCCTCGGCAAGCGAAACGTGCAGGTTCGGGGAGAGCGCCGGCAGTGCCTGCGCAAGCTCGAACGCGGCGACTTCGCGTGGGAATGCAAAATCGGCGGGAACATCAGCCGGTAAAAACGGAAGCCAAGAAAGCCATTGATTTGCCATAAACAGGATACCTCCTGTAACGTATTTTACTAAAAGTATAGCATATTTCGCCGACTTGCACAACCCAAAACCAGAAAAGGGGAAGAAATTTGGCGAAAAGTTGACTGGGTGACAGGAAAAACACAACTGTGCGTCGAATTGTGCAAAAAACGCCGTTTTTTCAGGCGGCAAGATGGAAAGGATGAGCCGAAAATGGCCTTTACGGTTCACGCGGTGATGCCGGGCGTGTGGCATATTGTGGACTGCATGGGCGTCTGCATGACGCTGCTGGAGGGCGAAAACGCCGCCATGCTGGTTGACACGGGCTATGGCATTGAGGATGTGGCGGACTTCATGCGCCACATGACGGATTTGCCGCTGACGGTGTTCCTGACGCACAACCACCATGACCACGCGATGGGGGCACGCTGTTTCCCGGAAACGTACATGCTGGAAGCGGACATGGCGGACTGGGACATGTTCACGAACGACAAGATGCGGCGCCGGGTGCTGACGCAGGCAATCGGGAAGAACCTGACGGTGGATGAAAAAACGTTTCTCGCGGGCGAAATTCCACTGCCGAAGGTGATGAAGCCCGGTGCGATTGATTTGGGCGGATTAACGGCGGAAATCATCGAAGCGCCGGGGCACACGCCCGGTTCGGCGGTGGTGTATGTGCCGGAGCGGAAGCTACTGCTGTCCGGCGACGACTGGAACCCCTGCACATGGCTCTTCTTCCCGCAGGCGCTGGGGCTGCGGGAGTACCGCAGCAACATGCGCGGCATTCAGCAGCTGCCATTCGAGAAAGTCCTCTGTCCGCACCGGGAGGCGCTCTATGACCGCTGGATGTTCGACGACTTCTTCAACGCCTTGACGGATGGCAACCTCCGCGCGGCGGAACCGGTCAATATCGCGCCGTATGAGCAGATTGACACCTGCCAGGCGACGCTGCCGCATGATCAAGTGCTCGTATTCGACTGGGCAAAATCAGGACTGTAAGGAGAAAAATACCATGAAACAGGATTCCATCCGCATAGCGGCGGATAGTCAGGCGAAGTTCAACAACAACACCGCGTTCTGCATCGGCACAGGTCGCATGGGGCTGGCATTGCAGCAGGAGTATCAGCAGCAGCTGGCGATGGCGCAGGCGGAATGCGCGTTCACGCACATCCGCGGTCACGGGCTGTTCAGCGACGATATGGCGATTTACCAGCCGTATCAGGATGCGGAAGGAAATTGGCACGAGGGCTACAATTTCACCTACCTTGACCGCGTGATGGATGATTACCGCGCACAGGGCTTGAAGCCGTTCCTTGAATTGGGCTTCATGCCGGAAAAGATGGCAAGCGGCACGCAGACCATCTTCTATTGGAAGGGCAACGTTACGCCGCCGCAGGACGACGCAAAGTGGACGGCGATGGTTCAGGCGACGCTTGCACATTTGGCGGAGCGCTACGGGAAAGACGAAGTGTCCACTTGGCCGTGTGAAGTGTGGAACGAGCCGAATCTGACGGGTTTCTGGGAAAATGCGGATGAAGAAAAGTATCATCACTTGTATGCGGTGACGGCGAAGGCAGTTAAGGAAGTGCTGCCGGACATGCGCGTCGGCGGCCCGGCGATTTGCGGCGGCGCGACGTCGCAGGACTGGGTGCGCAATTTCCTGCGATTCTGCGAGGAGAATCAGCTGCCGCTGGATTTCGTGTCGCGCCACGCCTACATGGGCGAAACGCCGGAACACCGCGGGCGCTATCTCTATCATACAATGCGCACGGTGGACAGCCTCCTCGCTGAAATGCAGGAGACGCGCGACATTATCGACAGTTTCCCGGAATACCGCGGGATGGAGATGCACATCACCGAGTTCAACACGTCGTACAACCCGTTCTGCCCGATTCATGACACGAACCTGAATGCGGCGTACATGGCGGGTGTGCTGGCGCGGATGGGCGATGTGGCGGCGTCGTATTCCTACTGGACGTTCGGGGATGTGTTCGAGGAGCAGGGTGTGCCGCCGATGCCCTTCCACGGTGGATTCGGCTTGATTGCCAATGGGCAGATTGCCAAGCCGACACTGTGGAGCTTCGCGTTCTTCTCCCATCTGCACGGAACGCCGGTGCACCGCGACGAACACAGCGTGATTGTCCACAAGGACGACGGCTCGTATGAAGGCGTGCTGTGGAATCTCTGCCGCACCGACCGCGACGAGCTGACCGTGACGATTGCCCTGCCTGCGGGCGGTGAACAGACGCTGACGACGGAGACGGTGGATGAAGTGACGTGCAATCCGCTGAAGGTATGGCACGATTTAGGCGAACCGCGTTCGCTGACGGCAAATCAGCTGCGTCTTTTGCGTCAGGCGGGTCAGCCGGCGGCGGATACGGCGGTGCTTGCGGCGGAAAACGGCGAATGCACGCTGCAAATGACCTTGCGGCAGAACGCCGTCGTGCGCTTTACGCTGTCCGCCAGAAATCAGCAGGGCGATTATGGCTACGACTACACTTGGTATCAGCAGCACAGCTGAAATTTGCCCTTGACAACCATGCCCAAATGACGCTATAATATCCTCTGCAATGATGGAAAGAGTACCGGGGATGGATGCGCAAAGAGAGCTGCGGCAGGTGAGAAGCAGCCGGGACATCCGCGGGAACATGGCTCCGGAGCATCACGCGCCTGAACGCCTTTGGGGTGAAGTAGGGTGCGGCGGGTCGCGCCGTTATCCGCAGGATGAGTGATAAATCAGGGTGGCAACGCGGAAAATTCTCCGCCCCTCGGCAAAAAATGCGGGAGGGGCGGTTTTTTATCGTTTCTCTCAAACAGCAATTGGAGGAATGAACTCATGTGTGAATCGTGTAAGAAGCCGTTTTACATCACTACACCCATTTACTACCCCAGCAGCAACCTGCACATCGGTCACGCCTACTGCTCCACGGCGGCGGACTCGATGGCGCGCTTCAAGAAGCTGACGGGCTATGACGTGTACTTCCTGACCGGCACGGACGAGCATGGTCAGAAGATTGAGCGCAAGGCAAAGGAACAGGGCGTCACGCCGAAGGAGTATGTGGACAAGATTGTCGCGGGTATCAAGGATTTGTGGAAGCTGATGGACATTGATTACAGCGACTTCATCCGCACGACCGATGACCGCCACGTCAAGTGCGTGCAGAAGATTTTCAAGCAGCTGTACGATCAGGGCGACATCTACAAGTCTGAATACGAGGGATGGTACTGCACGCCTTGCGAATCCTTCTGGACGGAATTGCAGCTCAAAGACGGCTGCTGCCCGGACTGCGGCCGCCCGGTGGAAAAGACGCGTGAAGAATCCTACTTCTTCCGCCTGCAGAAGTACGCCGAATGGCTGATTCAGTACATCGAGGAGCATCCGGACTTCATCCAGCCCGCCAGCCGCGCCAACGAGATGCTGAACAACTTCCTCCGTCCGGGGCTGGAAGACCTGTGCGTCAGCCGCACGTCCATCAAGTGGGGCATCCCCGTCACATTCGACGAGAAGCACACGGTGTATGTCTGGATTGACGCGCTGAGCAACTACATTTCCGCGCTGGGCTACGGCACGGACAATGACGCGCTGTTCCAGAAGTACTGGCCGGCGGATGTCCATCTGGTCGGCAAGGAAATTGTCCGCTTCCATACCATTATCTGGCCGATTATGCTCCACGCGCTGGGGCTGCCGCTGCCCAAGCAGGTGTTTGGCCACGGCTGGCTGGTCATCAATGGCAAGAAGATGGGCAAGAGCGTCGGCAACGTCGTTGACCCGGTCGTGCTGTGCAACCGCTATTCCTCCGACGCGGTGCGCTATTTCCTCATGCGCGAAATGCCCTTCGGCTCGGACGGCGAGTTCACGCTCAAAGCCATGCTGACGCGCATCAATTCCGACCTTGCGAATGATCTTGGCAACCTCGTCTCCCGTACGGTTGCGATGATTGAGAAGTACTTTGGCGGCACGGTTCCCGCCATCGACGCGGTGGATGAAGCTGTTGACAAGCCCATCTGGGACGAGGCGGAGCAGCTTTCCGGCAAGGTGGAGAACTACGTCAACGCCTTCCAGTTCTCCAACGCGCTGGTGGAAACATGGAAGCTCATCAGCGATTGCAACAAGTATATCGACATGACGCAACCGTGGGTGCTGGGCCGCAGCGAAGAGGGTCAGCCGCGGCTGAAGACGGTGCTGTACACGCTGGCAGAGTGCGTCCGCCGCGTCGCCGTGATGATCGGCTTCGTCATGCCGCGCACGCCGGAACGCATTTTCGAGCAGCTGGGCGTGACCGACGACGCGCTCAAGACGTGGGATTCCGTTTGCAAGCCATTTGCCGTGCTGCCGGAAGGCCTGACGGTGCATAAGGGTGCGGCGCTGTTCCCGCGTCTGGACATCCAGAAGGAAATCGAACGCGACGCACCCGCCGAAGAGCCGAAGAAGGAAGAAAAGAAGCCTGCCGCCAAGCCTGAAAAGAAGGCGGAGAAGAAGCACGAAACGCCTGATTTTCCGGCGGAAATCGCTTTCGATGATTTCTGCAAGTGCAAGATGCAGGTGGCGCGCGTGCTGTCCTGCGAGAAGGTGGAGAAGAGCAACAAGCTCCTGCAATTCCGCCTCTCCTTCGGCAAGGACGGCGAACGCACGATTCTCTCCGGCATCGCGAAGTATTACAAGCCCGAAGACCTCGTCGGCAAGCAGGTCGTGGCGGTCGTGAATCTCGCGCCGCGTAAGATTGCGGGCATCGAAAGTCAGGGCATGATTCTCTCCGCTGTCGATGACGAGGACAATCTGCGCCTGATGAGCGTCGGTGAGGGCGTGGAGGACGGTGCAATCATCGGATGATGGCGCTGTTTGACTCTCATTGCCACGTCGATGAGCCGAAATTCGACGACGACCGGGAGAATGTCCTGACCCGCATGGCGGAAGCGGGCGTCACCCGGTACGCCGTGATTGGCTCGGACATGGCGACCTCCCGGCACAGCGCGGATTTCGCAGCGGCACATCCGGGCTGCTATGCCGCCATCGGCATCCATCCGCACGAGGCGAAAGGCTTCGTGGAGGATGATTTGCAGCGCTTGGCGGACTGGTCGAAGGAAGAGAAAGTCGTCGCCATCGGCGAAATCGGGCTGGATTACTACTATGACCTGTCACCGCGCGAAACGCAGATGGCGGTCTGCGAGGCGCAGATGGAACTGGCGTGGGAATTGTCGCTGCCCGTGGCATATCACATCCGGGACGCGCATCAGGACATGCTGGACATCATGAAGCGCCACAGGAAGCATCTGACAGGCGGTATCATCCACTGCTTTTCCGGCAGCTGGGAGATTGCGAAGGAGTACCTGAAACTGGGGTACTTCATCAGCTTTGCGGGGCCTGTGACCTTCAAGAAAGCGCCGAAATTGCAGGAAGCCGCGGTGAATGTGCCGCTTGACCGCATCCTGATTGAGACGGACAGCCCGTACCTTTCGCCCGAACCCGTCCGCGGCCGCCGAAATGAGCCGACGAACGTGCGCTATGTGGCGGAGAAAATTGCCGCGCTGCGCGAAATTCCGCTGGAAGCGTTCGCACAGATCACGATGCAGAACGCGCTGAATGCCTACTGCATTAAGGAATGAGTCCATTTGGCTGCTCCGAGCGAATACGGGGCAGCCTTTTTCTTTCCGCGTCAGGTTGCATCATGCGGGGAATCATGATATAATGGGATGGACTGCTGATGATGGGGAGGTTTGCCCATGCTGGCTTGTGTGTGCCTGAATCCTTCGTTTGACCGCACGGTGTCGCTCCGTTCCTTCACGGTGGGCGATATGAACCGTGTCCTGTCCGCGCGGCAGGATGTGGGCGGCAAGGGTATCAATGTCGCCATTACTGCGCGTCGGCTGGGCATTGCGTCCTGCGTCCTCGGCTGTGCGGGCAAAAACGGCATTGACGCGGTTCGCCGCAAGCTGGACGGCGAGCAGGTGACGCATGTTTTCCTGCCCGTGGACGGCGACGTGCGCACGAACATGAAGATTGTCCCGCAGGACGGCACGGGCGTGACGGAGCTGAACGAACCCGGAGCGCCGGTCAATGCGGCGAATCAGCGGGCGTTTTCGGACTTGCTGGCGGAAAAGACAGTTGCGGGACAGTATGTCGTCCTGACAGGGTCGCTGCCGCCGGAATGTCTGCCGGAGTATTACCGCGACCTGATGCTCCTCCTGCCGGAGCGCCTGTTTGTGCTGGATGTAAGCGGCGCGGCGCTGATGGCAGGGCTGGCGGCGCGTCCGTTCCTCGTCAAGCCGAACCGCAGCGAACTGCAAGCCGCCATGAACCGTCCGCTGCCGACGATGGCGGATGTGCATCAGGCGGCGCTGGAGCTGCTTGAGATGGGCGCGCAGAATGTGCTCGTGAGCCTCGGAAGCGAGGGTGCATTGTGGGTATCGGAACGCGGCGCCATGGTCGCCCCAGCGATTCCGGTTCGGGTGCAGTCCACCGTTGGTGCGGGCGACGCAATGGTCGGCGGTGTGATGACTGGCTTGGAGAAAACAGGGGACGTTCGCCGTGCGCTGGCGTATGGCGCGGCGGCGGGCTGTGCGTCGGTAATGACCGAGGGGACGCAGCTGATTCGCCCCGATGATTTTGCTGCCCTGCTTCCGCAGGTGCAGATACAGGATGTGTAAGGATGCTGTTTCGCAGAGTGCGTGCTGAGTTTTCCGATGGCGTGATTGACTTGCTGCCCTTGCGGCTCTATCCGCCGGAAAAAGAAATGGGATTCGGCCGCGTGTATGACTATATGATTGTGCCGCACGGGACGCACCGGGAAGTTGGACGCATTTCCCTGCGGATGGGGGAAAGCCCCTGTGTGTACTATTTCGGGCATATTGGCTATCATGTTGACCCGCCGTATCGCGGCAATCACTACGCGCGCCGCGCCTGTGCACTCTTGCGTCCGCTGATTGCCCTGCACGGCAAGAGCAGCGTCGTCATCACGACTGACCCGGACAACTGGGCGAGCCGCAAGACGTGCCTGGGGCTGGGCTGCACGCTGGAAAGAACCGTGGCTGTGCCGCAGGAAATTCGCGACCGCTGGGAAATCAGCGCCGTCAAGTGCCGATACATCTGGCGAATTGACGGCTGAAAAGGAGATGCGTTTTGTGGAAATGACGCTTCAGGGCGTCCGCGTCCATTATGAAATCGGCGGCCACGGCGAAAGAAAAGTGGTGCTGCTGCATGGCTGGGGCTGCTCGGAAAAGCTGATGGCGGGGATTAGCGATGCGCTCACGCCGGACATGACCGTGCTTCGGGTGGATTTTCCGGCGCATGGCGAAAGCGGATTTCCGCCGCAGCCGTGGGGTGTGCCAGATTTCGCCGCGAATCTGCTGGAACTGCTGATGAAACTGGACTTTCTACCGTGTAGCGTGATTGCGCATTCCTTCGGCGGACGCGTGGCGATTGAGCTCGCTGCCGACCATCCGGAGCGCTTTGAAAAGCTGATTCTGACAGGCGCGGCGGGCATACGGCCCAAGCTATCCAGCGAAAAGAGCAAGAAGTCGCAGCGGTATCAGCGGCTGAAAAAGCTCGTCGGTGTAGCGAAAAAGACGCATCTCTTCGGCAGCTTGCCGGACAAGTGGCAGGAGAATCTCGTGCAGAAGTACGGCTCGCGGGATTACGCCGCCTTGTCGCCGGAAATGCGCAAGACGTTCGTCAAGGTCGTGGGTTATGACCAGAGTGCGCTGCTTTCGCATATCAAGAACCCGACGCTGCTCATCTGGGGCGACCGCGACACGGAAACGCCGCTGTGGATGGGGCAGCAGATGGAAAAGGAAATTGCCGACAGCGGTCTGGTGGTGCTGGAAGGCGGCACGCATTTCGCATATCTGGAGCAGGCGACGCGCTTTCAGACGATTGTGCGTCAGTTTCTGCTGAACTGATTTGGATGGGGCAGGAGTGAATCAGGTGATTAACTTTCTGAAATGGCTTCCGGCGCTGGCAACCGCCTTGGCGATGCTGCTGGCACAACGGAGCCTGATGCATGATTTCCAGCTGGAAAGCTACCAGTTTCCCGGTTATTTCCGGACACTGCGGCGCAATTGGAAGCGCGCGCTGCTGCCCGGCATCACGCTGGCGGCGTACTTGACGCTGCTGTATTTGGCGTACCGGAGCGTTGACCGGATGCTGGACATGAGCGTCGGCAAAATTCTGCTGGCGCTGGTGAATGCAGCGCTGGCGGTCGCGGGCGGCTGGTGGTGCCGGTCGATTTTCCAGCAGAAGAAGGCGAAAAAGCCGTTTGTCGTCACGATGCGCGTCAAGCGGACGTACATTGTCATGGGCGTTGTCTATACGCTGCTCTGCACGCCGATTGCGCTGCTGACAAAGGTGTACTTCTGCGGGCTGCTGCCGCTGCTGCTGCCGCTCTGGGTGGCGCTGGGCGGATTGCTGGCGTGGCCGATTGAGAAGCTCGTGAGCGAAATGTATTTCCGCGACGCGCAGAAGAAACTGGCGGCGCGCCCGGACATCATCAAAATCGGCATTACCGGCAGCTACGGCAAGACGAGCGTCAAGTTCATTCTTGGCACGATTCTGCAGGAGAAGTATCAGACACTGATTACGCCGAGCAGCTTCAATACGCCAATGGGCGTGACGAAAATCATCCGTGAGCGCCTGACGCCCGCGACGCAGGTGTTTGTGGCGGAAATGGGCGCTCGGCACGTCGGGGATATCAAGGAACTGTGTCGACTGGTGCATCCGCGTTACGGTGTGCTGACGAGCGTCGGTCCGCAGCATTTGGACACCTTCCATACCTTGGAACGCATCAAAAATACGAAATATGAATTGATGGACGCTGTTCCGGCGGATGGCTGCTGCTTTTTCCCGGATGACGGTGCAATCTGCCGCGAACTCTATGACCGCACGGAGAAAGAAAAGCGCCTCTGCTGTCTGCATTACAGCCCGGACGCGGACGTGTGGGCAACGGATGTGACGGTTTCCCCGATGGGCAGCCGATTCGTCCTGCATACGTCGGCGGAGGAAATCGCGTGCGAAACGCGCCTGCTGGGGGAACACAACATCCAGAACATCCTGCTTGCCGCGACGGTTGCGCTCCATCTGGGGCTGACCATGCGGCAGGTGGCGCGCGGCATCAGCAAACTGCAGCCGGTGGAGCACCGTTTGCAGCTGATTCCGTCGCCGGGCATCACCATCATCGACGATGCGTTCAATTCCAACCCGAAGGGCGCGGAAGCGGCAGTGAAGGTACTGGGGGCGTTCCAAGCGCGGCGCATCATCATTACCCCCGGTATGGTCGAATTGGGCGGACAGGAAGCGGCGTTCAACCGCGAATTTGGGCGGAAAATCTGCGGCAACGCGGATATCGCCATTCTCGTGGGCAAGAAACACACACAGCCGATTGCCGAAGGGCTGCTCGCAGCGGGCTTCCCGCAGGGAAATCTGCACGTCGTCGCCAGCCTCGACGAAGCGACGGCGCTCCTGCGGCAGATTGGGCGTCCCGGCGACATTGCAATGTTTGAAAACGATCTTCCGGATCACTATTCTGAAACGTAAGGAAGCTCTGACGAATCAATCAGAGATTCCGTAAAGGCAAGGAGATTTTTGTTATGGCAAAGGTTCAGCTCGGTGTGATTTTCGGTTCCCGCAGCTGTGAGCGCGAGGTATCCATCATCAGCGCGGTGCAGCTGATGAACCATGTGGACAGCGAAAAGTACGACGTCATCCCGGTGTATATCGGCGAAAACGGCGTCTGGTATACGGGGAATGCGCTCCGCCGCATCGAGACGTACACGCCCTTTGACCCGAACAAAGCGGGCATCGAAGCCGTTGCGCTGGACGTGACGGCGGGTTCGGGCGCGCTGCTGGCGAACCGTCCTGGCAAGGGGCTGTTCTCTCATCCAACGCAGGTCATGGTAGCGCGGCTGGAAGTTTGCGTTATCGTCATGCATGGGCTGAACGGCGAGGACGGCACGCTGCAGGGAATGCTGGAACTGGCGAATCTGCCGTACACGTCCACGGGCGTGGCAGGCAGCGCCATCGGCATGGACAAAATCATGATGAAGCAGTTCTTCCGCGGCGCGGGGACGCTGCCGTGTCTGCCGGACTGCTGGTTCACGCGCGCCATGTATCAGCAGGACAAAAACGCCGTGCTGGACAAGGTGGAGAAGGAACTGGGCTATCCGGTGTTCGTCAAGCCCGCGAACCTCGGCTCGTCTATCGGTGTCAGCCGTGCGGATGACCGCGAAGGGCTGACGGACAGCCTTGAACTGGCGTTTGAGTACGACCGCCGCGTGCTGGTTGAGAAGGGGCTGGATCACCCGATTGAGCTGAACTGCTCCGTACTGGGCTACGATGGCGACGTGGAAGCCAGCCCGATTGAGATGCCGCTGTCGGGTCAGCAGTTCCTCGATTTCAAGGAGAAGTATCTTGCCAATGGCGGCTCGAAGGGCATGGCGAGCCTGCACCGTGTGCTGCCCGCGCCGATTGAGGACAGCCTGCGCGATAAGATTCAGGCAATGTCCTGCGATATTTTCCGGATGCTGGACTGCAAGGGCGTTGTGCGCATCGACTACATGTTTGACCGCGCGTCCGAGCAGGTATACATCACTGAAATCAACACGATTCCCGGCTCGCTGGCATTCTACCTGTGGGAGAACAAGGGCGTGAAGTATTCGCAGCTGATTGACCGCATGGTGGACTGCGCGCGCAAGGCGCACGAAGACCGCAACATGCGCAATTATGCTTATTCCTCCGATATTTTGAAGGGCGTTTCGCTCGGCGGCGCGAAGGGCGCAAAGGGGAGCAAGGGCAGCAAATTCTAATACTATTTCCTGCATTCGCCTGCGCCATCCGCTTGCGCATTCTTATCTGAGAAATAGCATCAATCAACACAAATGCAAAATCCATGAAGGAGGGAAAATGCTTGCGATTGGAGGATATCAAGTCGCCGCAGGACATTAAAGGTTTGTCCTATGCGGAGATGAACGATCTCGCCGCGCAGATTCGCACAGAACTGGTCACGACTATTTCCAAGCGCGGCGGGCATTTGGCGAGCAATCTGGGCGTGGTAGAATTAACGATGGCGATTCACCGCGTGTTCAACATGCCGGAGGACAAAATCGTCTTCGATGTGGGGCATCAGAGCTACGTCCATAAGCTGCTGACGGGGCGCTACCGCACGTTCTGTACCCTGCGCTCCTTCGGCGGCATGTCCGGCTTTCCGAAGCGCTCCGAAAGCGAATATGATGTGTTCGAGACGGGTCATGCCTCTACCGCGCTGTCCGCAGCGCTGGGGCTGGCGCGCGCCCGCGATTTGCAGGGGCAGCATCACCATGTGCTGGCGCTGGTGGGCGATGGCGCAATGACCGGCGGCATGTGCTATGAGGCGCTCAACGACGCGGGTGACAGTCATACGCGTATGATTGTCATTCTGAATGACAACGAAATGTCGATTGCGCCGAACGTGGGGGCGCTTTCGCAGCACCTGACGGATCTGCGCGTCTCCAGCGGGTGGACAAGCACGAAGCGGGTCATCCGCAAAGGTTTGTCCTGCCTGCCCGTAGTCGGAAAACCGCTTCAGTGTTTTTTATCGTGGGCAAAAAAGAGCGTCAAGTCCATGTTCGTGCGCGAAAATCAAGAGGGATTCTTCAATAGCCTTGGCTTCCATTATTTCGGCCCAATTAACGGGCATGACCTCAAGGCACTGGAGCACACATTGGAGGCTGTCATACAGTTGGATGAGCCGGTTGTCGTGCATGTGCTCACAAAAAAAGGCTATGGATACAGCGCGGCGGAGGACAAGCCGGAGCGCTTCCACGGCACGCTGCCGTTCTATGTGGAAACCGGTACGGCGCGCAAGAAGGGAACACTGCCGTCTTATGGGCAGGTGATGGCGGAAACGCTGTCCGAAATGGCGAAAACGGATGAAAAAATCGTCGCGATTACCGCCGCTATGCCGTCGGGTACGGGCTTGTCGTACTTTGCGGAGCGTTTTCCGCGCCGCATGATGGACGTCGGTATTGCGGAGGAACATGCCGTTACGATGGCAGCAGGGCTGGCGGCGGGCGGCATGAAGCCATACTTCGCGGTCTACGCGTCGTTCTTCCAACGGTCGTTTGATCAGATGATACATGACGTTTGTATGCCGAAGCTGAACGTGACACTGCTGCTTGACCGTGCGGGGCTGGTCGGCGAGGATGGCGCGACGCACCACGGCGTGTGGGATTTAGCGTCAATGCTGCCCGTGCCGAACATGGTGATTCTGGCACCGCGCGACCTGAATGAGCTGCGCACCATGATGCGCTGGACGCAGGAGAACGAATCCCCCTGCGCCATTCGCTATGGGCGTGAATCCGTCGATTTGTCGGCGCGCTACCCGGCGCAGGATAAGCCGTTCCGCATCGGCGAATGGGAGCTGATGGAGCAGGGGGAGGATGTGGCGCTGCTGGCTGTCGGCTCGATGGTGGCAGAAGCGATTGAAGTTCGCGACCTGCTGGAAAAGCGCGGCATTCACGCGGCGCTGGTGAACTGCCGGAGTGTGAAGCCGATGGACGAGAAAATGCTGCATCAGCTGGCGAATCGCCCAATCGTCACGATGGAGGAGCATGTGCTGACGGGCGGCTTCGGCAGCGTGGTCTGCGCGTTCCTGTCCGGCGAAGGGCTGCCCGCGCCGATGCTGTCCTTCGGCATCCCGGATACCTTCGTGCAGCATGGGCGGCGTGATCAGCTGCTGAAATACTTGGGATTGACGCCGGAACTGATGACCCAGCGCATCGTCATCGCGCTGAAGAATGGAGAAAAGCATCAATGAGCGAAAAGCAACGGGCTGATGTAGCGCTGGTGGAACGCGGGCTTTGCGAAAGCCGCACGAAGGCGCAGGTCAGCATCATGGCGGGCGAGGTGTACGTCGGCACGCGCCGCATCGACAAGGCGTCGGAGCTGATTAAGCCGGAGGACGAGCTGGAGATCCGCGGCAAGTCGAACCCCTACGCCAGCCGCGGCGGATTGAAGCTGGAAAAGGCGATTACGTCCTTTCAGGCGGATCTGCGCGGCAAGGTGTGCATGGACATCGGCGCGGCGACCGGCGGCTTCACGGACGTCTGCCTCCAAAACGGCGCGGCGCATGTCTATGCGATTGACGTGGGCTACGGGCAGTTCTCTTGGAAACTGCGCAACGACCCGCGCGTAACGCTCTATGAGCGGACGAATGCGCGCCTGCTGACGCCGGACATGCTGCCGCTGCACCCGACTGTTACGGTGATGGATGTGTCCTTCATCAGCATTCGCCTGATTTTGCCCGTTGCGGCGCAGCTGATGGGCGAGGAGGGCGTGTTCTATACGCTGATTAAGCCGCAGTTCGAGGCGGGACGTGACCGCATCGGCAAGAAAGGCGTCATCCACGACCCGAAGGTGCACGAGGACGTGCTGCGGGAGATTGTGGAATTCGCGCCGAGCATCGGCTGGCAGGTGCAGCAGCTTGATTATTCGCCGATTAAGGGACCGGAGGGCAACATTGAGTTCTTGGGCAAAATCACCGTCCGGACGCAGGAGACTGAGCCGGTGACGCCGGAAATCATCCACGAGCTGGTGAAAAAGGCGCATCAGGAGCTAAAGGGTTCTTCACACAAGTAATACGATTTCCTGCATTCACCTGCGCCACCTGCGTGCGCATTCTCATTTGGAAATGGTATCAAAATTTCTGTATATGCTTGCATGAATATTCATCTTGTGTTATAATGGGGATACTTCGGGTGCTGTTTGTGAAAAAAACGGCAGACTGAATCAGGATGGAGGGAACGGCGTGCGACTTGGCATCGTCATTCATGGTCATCGGCCGGATGCAATGGCAGCGGCGCATCATGCAGTGGCACAGCTTGCGTCCTGCGGTGCGCAGGTGCTGGTGGAAGATGAGGTGCTGGCAGCGTTTGCGTCGGGCAGCGTGACTTCGCTGAATGCGCCGGATGCGCGGGCGGATGTGATTCTGTCGCTGGGCGGCGACGGCACGCTGCTTCGCGGCGCACAGTATGCGCTTTCGTGGGATGCGGCGCTGCTCGGCGTGAACCTGGGGCGCGTCGGATTTTTGGCGGAAGGCGAGGCAGATGCCCTGCCGAGGCTGTTGGACAAGGTCATCCGCGGCGACTACGAGACAGAGCGCCGCGCAGTGCTGTCCGTGCAGATGAATGGGCAAAGCTGGTACGCCATCAACGACGTGGTGATGAGCCGCGGCGGCTATGCGCGGCTGATTACGGTTACGGCGCTGGTGGATGGCGCACTCGCCGGGCATTACATTGCCGATGGGCTTGTTGTCGCCACGCCGACGGGGTCAACCGGCTATTCGCTCTCCGCTGGCGGCCCGATTATTTCCCCGAAAGTGGATTGCATGGTGCTCACGCCGATTTGTGCCCACAGTTTGCAGCATCGTCCGACCGTTGTGCAGGGCAGCGCACAGATTCGCCTTCTGTTGGGGTCGGATGCGCCGCAGAGCGCCTGCCTGCAAGTCGATGGGCAGACGTACGCGCAGCTGGATGACGGTGCGGTGGTCGAAATCAGTCGCGCCGATCGAACGCTGCAGCTCATCCGCACGAGTGACCAGCCGTTCTTCAACCTTGTCCGCGAAAAGCTGACGGAATGGACCCGATAACACAAAATGTAAAGGCAGGTGCTGCGGAAATATGAAAACCGTTCGACAAGTGGCAATCCTCGATATCATCGAAAAACAGGAAATTGAAACGCAGGAGGAACTCGCCAGCTCCCTGAATGCGCGGGGCATCCGCGTGACGCAGGCGACCGTATCCCGCGACATTAAGGAATTGCGGCTGCTGAAAGTGCTGACCCCCTCCGGCAAGTACAAATACGCAACGGGCGATCAGGCGGACAACAATCTGACCGACCGTTTCATTCGGATGCTGGCGGAATCGCTGCTGTCTGTCTCGTCGGCGAACAACCTGATTGTGGTGAAAACCTTGTCGGGTTCAGCGAACGTCGCGGCGGAAGCGCTGGACAGTATGCACTGGCCGGAGGTGCTGGGGACGCTGGCAGGCGACAACACGGTGCTGCTGATTATCCGCTCGAACGAGGAGACGATCACCGTCACCAGCCGCATCCGGGAAATGATGAAATAACGGCAATGGTTATCCCCGGCACGGAAAAGGAGTATCCATCATGATTCTATCCATGCGAATGCGGAATATCGCGCTGATTGAGGAACTGAGTCTGGAATTCGGCGAAGGGCTGCACGTTATGACCGGCGAAACCGGCGCGGGCAAATCCATCGTCGTGGACGCGGTCAATCTGGTGCTGGGCGGACGCGCCGCGCGGGAACTCATCCGCACGGGAACGGACAAGGCGTGGGTCGAAGCGGTGTTCGATGCCAGCGGCAATGAGGAAGTCGCAAAATGGGCGCAGGCGCAGGAACTTGATGATTTTGACGGTACGGTAACGCTCTACCGCGAAATCACACGCTCCGGGCGCAACCTCTGCCGCGTCTGCGGGGTGGTGATGCCGCTGTCCGCGCTCAAAGACATCGCCGTGTTGCTGATGGACGTGCATGGGCAGCACGAGGCGCAGTTCCTGATGAACTCGCAGTATCACCTGCTGTTTCTGGATGCTGCGGGCGGCGACGATTATCAGGCGCTGCTCAGCCGCGTGGACGCGGCCTATCAGGCGTTCATCACCAACCATCGGCAGTACGCGCGCTTGGTCAAGGAGAATGAGAAGAAACAGTACCGCATGGAATCGCTGAAAAAGTCGCTGGAGGAATTGGAAAAAGCGCGGCTGAAGCTGGGCGAGGAAGAAACGCTGGCAGCGGAAAAAGAGCGCTTCCGGCATTCGGAGAAGATTGCGACAGCGGTTGCGGCAGCGCATCGGGCGATTTCAGCGAACGATGACAGCGAGACGGTACTTTCGCGCGTGAAGGAAGCGGCGGATGCGCTTCGGTCGCTGGCAGCGTTCGGCGAAAGCTACGTCAGTCTGGCGCAGCGGTGCGATTCGGCGTACTATGAGCTGGAGGAAATCGGCTACGAACTGGCGGATCTGACTGAAAAAGGGGAGTTCGACCCCGTTCGGGCGGAGAAAGTTGAGACACGGCTGGATTTGATTCGGCGCATGGAACGCAAGTACGGCGAAACGGTGGCGGAAGTCCTTTCGCAGCAGCAGAAGATGCAGGAGGAATACGACAATTACGTTTCGCTGGATGAGCAGGTTGCCAAAACCGGCGCGGAGCATAAGCGGCTCTTGGCGCAGTATCGGCAGTTGGCCCGTCAGCTGACGGAGGCGCGGCACGGGCTGGCGAATGAGTTTGAGAAGAACATGATGGCGCAGCTGAAAGACCTCGGTATGGGCAACACCATCTTCCAAGTGTCGTTCGCGATTCGCCCGGAAGGGAAGATTTTCATGCCGCAGTCGGTCGGCGACGACGTGATTGAGTTTATGATTTCCCCGAACCCCGGCGAACCGCTGAAACCGCTGTCAAAAATCGCGTCTGGCGGCGAATTGTCGCGCCTGATGCTGGCGATTAAGAGCCTCGAAGCCGAAAAAGGCGGCGTCGGCACGATGGTGTTCGACGAAATCGACACGGGCATCAGCGGACGGATGGCACAGGTCGTCGCGGAGAAGATGGCGCTGATCGCGCGCAAGCGGCAGGTTATCTGCGTGACGCACCTGCCGCAGATTGCAGCGATGGCGGCACACCAGTTTCTTGTGGAGAAGCGTGTGGAAGGGGAGCGGACGAATACGAGTGTTCGCCTGCTTTCACCCAAGGAACGAATCAGCGAAGTCGCGCGGATGCTCGGCGGCGCGGACGGCAGCGAGGGCAGTGCCATGAGTCACGCAGCGCACATGCTCTATGTGGCGGGAAATCTGCCGGAAGAAGATATTAGTCATAGCTAATGGTGAAATTGACTAAAAAACTTTGGCTGACATTTGTCAAACTTTTCGCTGTACCAAATGCCTTGTTATATGATATAATAGATTTCGTGTGATTGTGTCCTGTTCAGACGGATTCCGTCTGAATATGTGTTTTCTGCTGTCACGGCAGGGGATGCAAAAGGATTTGGAAAGGGGTTTTCTCTGTGTTTGTCAAACACATGTTTCCCGGCGGAACGCATCCGCATGAGGGCGTAAACGGCAAGGCCGTCAACAGCGGCAATGCCATTCGTGAGCTGCCCGCGCCTGCGCGCGTGGTGATTCCGCTCTCGCAGCATATCGGTGCGCCCTGCAAGCCCATCGTGCAGAAGGGTGATTTGGTGCTGGCGGGTCAGAAGATTGGCGAAGCGGGCGGCTTTGTGTCCGCACCGGTGCATTCGTCCGTCTCCGGCAAGGTCGTCGGCATTGAGCCGGTCGAACTGGCAAATGGTTCGACGGTTTCCGCCGTCGTCATCGAGAATGACTTCCAGAACAACTGGGTGGAGCTGCATCCGGCAGAGCACCCGGAAACGCTGACCGCGCAGGAATTGCAGACCATCGTCCGCGAAGCCGGCATCGTCGGCATGGGCGGCGCGACGTTCCCCACGCAGGTCAAGATAACGCCCCCGAAGGGCAAGACGATTGAGAAGCTTGTCATCAACGGCGCGGAGTGCGAACCGTACCTGACGGCTGACCATCGCCTGATGCTGGAAAAACCCGCGGAAATCATTGACGGCATCCACCTGATGATGCTTGCGCTGGACGTGAAGGAAGCGCATGTCGGCGTGGAGAACAACAAAATGGACGCGGTGGAAGCGCTCCGTGCCGCGGCGAAGAACGTCGAAGGCATCACAATTCATGATTTGCCCGTCCGCTATCCGCAGGGCGGTGAAAAGCAGCTGGTGTATGCCCTGACGCGCCGCAAGGTGCCGACCGGCGGTCTGCCGCTGGATGTCGGCTGCGTGGTCAGCAACGTCGGCACGGTGTATGCCATTCAGCAGGCGATTCGCGAGGGTCGCCCGCTCGTGCAGCGCGTGACGACGGTTGGCGGGCTGGTCAACAACCCCGGCAACTTCCTCGTTAGCGTCGGTACGCCGATTGACACGCTGCTGGAAGCCTGCGGCGGAATGCAGTCCGGCGCACGGATGCTCATCAGCGGCGGTCCGATGATGGGCATGGCGATTACCCGCACGGATATCCCGGTCACGAAGGGCACGTCCGGCGTGCTTGTGTTGGGCGAAGAAGCCGTTGACCCGGTGGAATCCGCCTGTATCAACTGCGGCCGCTGCCTGCGCGCCTGCCCGATGCAGCTGATGCCGACGCTGCTTGACCGCTGCGTCCGCGCCGACCGCTATGACGAAGCCGAAAAGTACGGCATCATGAACTGTATCGAATGCGGTGCGTGCACCTTCGTCTGCCCCGCCAAGCGCCTGCTTACGCAGTCCTGCCGTCAGGGCAAAAAGGTGATTACGACCCGCAAGAAGGCGGAAGCCGCGAAGAAAGCCGCGGCAGAAGCTGCAAAGAAGGCTGCTGAAGAGCAGTCCAAGAAGGAGGCATAACACCATGCAGAATAATCTTGTGATGACCTCCTCGCCCCACCTGCGCGACCATAGCAGCACGCAGCGCATCATGCAGGAGGTTTGTCTGGCGCTGCTGCCGGCTGGCATTGCGGGCGTTATCATCTTCGGCTGGAGCGCGCTGATGCTCATCTGCGTGTCCGTGGCAACCTGTGTTCTATCTGAATTTGTGTGGGAAAAGCTGACGAAGCAGACGGTGACGATTGGCGACTGGAGCGCCGTCGTGACGGGTCTGCTGCTGGCGTACAACCTCCCGGCGAACGCGCCGTGGTGGCTGGCGGTGGTCGGCGGCGTGATTGCCATCGTCCTCGTCAAGCAAATGTTCGGCGGCATCGGCAGCAACTTCATGAACCCGGCGCTGACCGCGCGCGCGATTCTGTTCGTCAGCTGGTCTGCGCTGATGAGCAGCTATCCGCAGTCCAACTTCGTCGTGGATGCGACGACCTCCGCAACGCCCCTCGGCTTGCTGAGCAAGGGCGTTTCCGGCGTGAACTTTATGGATCTGCTGCTGGGCAACTGCGGCGGTGTGCTGGGCGAAACCTGCAAGCTGGCGATTCTCGTCGGCGGCATTTACCTGTGCGTCCGCAAGATTGCTGACTGGCGCATCCCGGTGTCCTTCATCGCGACCGTGTTCGTCTGCTACCTGATTAAGGATGGCGCTGAAATGGCGATTTATCAGGTATTTGCGGGCGGCTTGATGCTCGGCGCGTTCTTCATGGCGACTGACTATGCGACCAGCCCGGTGACGGTGCCTGGCCGCGTGATCATGGGCATTGGCTGCGGTCTGCTGCTGTTCATCATCCGTGCCTACGCGAACTACCCCGAAGGCTGCTCCTTCGCGATTCTGTTCATGAACGTCTGCACGCCCCTGATTGACCGCTTCACCGCGCCGCATCCGTTTGGGGAGGTGAAAAAGCATGGCTAATCAGAAGAAAACCTTCATGAGTGTCCTGCTGAATGGCCTGATTTGGGAGAATCCGACGTTTGTACTGATGCTGGGTATGTGCCCGACGCTGGCCATCACCACGTCCGGCATGAACGGCATCGGCATGGGTCTGGCGGTCACGGCTGTGCTGATTTTCTCGAATCTGTTCATCAGCCTGCTGCGCAACATCATCCAGGACAGCGTGCGCATTCCGGCGTACATCATCATCATCGCGTCCTTCGTGACGATGATTGACATGCTGCTCAAGGCGTTCCTGCCGGATTTGTCGCAGGCGCTGGGCATGTTTATCCCGCTGATTGTTGTCAACTGCATCATCTTTGCCCGTGCGGAGTCCTTCGCGTCTAAGAATCCGCCGGTGCTGAGCATTGCGGACGGCCTGGGCATGGGGCTGGGCTTCACCTTCGCCATCACGCTGCTGTCCGTCATTCGTGAGCTGCTGGGCAACGGTACGTTCTTTGGTCTGCAGGTGATGCCCGCCAGCTATCAGCCGATGGGTATCATGACGCAGGTTCCCGGCGGCTTCATCACGCTGGGTCTGCTGCTGATTCTGGTCAATGCACTGTCGAATAAGTCGAAAAAGAAGGGGGCGGCAGCATGAGCAACATTTGGGCGAATCTGCTGACGATTCTTGTCGGCGGTCTGCTGGTCAATAACTTTGTCATGAACCGCTTCCTCGGTTGCTGCCCGTTCCTCGGCGTTTCCAAGCAGTACGACACGGCGAAGGGCATGTCGATGGCGGTTATCTTCGTCATGACGCTCGCCAGCTTCATTACTTGGTTCGTGCAGCACCTGATTCTGGTGCCGCTGCACCTGGAATACATGCAGACGATTGCGTTCATCCTCGTCATTGCCGTGCTGGTCGGCATTGTGGAAATGGCGCTGAAGAAAATTTCCCCCTCGCTGTATCAGTCGCTGGGCGTGTACCTGCCGCTCATCACCACTAACTGCGCTGTGCTGGGCGTGGCGATTCTGAACGTGGATAATGGCTACAACCTGCTGGAAAGCACGTTCAACGGCTTCTGCGCGGCGGCGGGCTTCGGTCTGGCGATGATTCTCTTCTCCTGCATCCGCGAGCGTCTGGCGCTTGCGAACATGCCCAAGTGGATGAACGGCTTCCCCGGCGCGCTGATTACGGCGGGTCTGATGGCGATTGCGTTCATGGGCTTCGGCGGCTTAATCGGCTGAGGAGGGAAGGCGGATGACGGTTGTGAATATCCTCATTGCGGCGGTTGCGCTGGGCCTGATGGGGTTGCTCTTCGGTCTGCTGCTGATGGGCACGGAGAAGGTCTTTGCCATTCCGGCGGATGAAAAGCGTGACGCTGTGCGCGCTGCGCTTCCGGGCGCGAACTGCGGCGCCTGCGGCTATCCCGGCTGCGATGGCTGTGCTGATGCGATTGCTTGCGGCAAAGCGCCCGTGAATGCCTGCCCGGTTGGCGGCAAGCCCGTTGCGGACAAGATTTCCGCGATTATGGGCAATGCGGAAGCAGCAGACGCCGTTCGCAAGGTCGCCAGCGTAATCTGCCAAGGTGATTCCGAGCATTGCAAGGAGAAGTTTGAGTACCGCGGCATTCAGGACTGCGTGGCGGCATCTGTCGTCAATGACGGCAACAAGGCTTGCAAGTTCGCGTGCCTTGGTCTGGGCACCTGCGTGCGCGTCTGTCCGTTCGACGCGATTCATGTCGACCCGGTGAAAAAGATTGCCGTGGTGGACGACGGGAAGTGTGTCGCGTGCGGCAAGTGCGTGGCGATTTGCCCTAAGGGTGTGCTGAGTCTGCGTCCGGTGACGGAGGATGTGACGGTTCGCTGCCGCAACACTGAGCCCGCCAAGAAGGTGCTGTCTGCCTGCTCGACTGGCTGTATTCACTGCGGCAAGTGCTTCCGCTCCTGCCCGCATGGTGCGATTACGATGACGAACGGTCTGCCAGTCATTGATCAGAGCAAGTGCCAGCACTGCATGGCGTGTGCGGACGCTTGCCCGACGAAGGCAATGTGGGCGAACTTCGACAAGCGGAAGGTTTCCGCGTAATTTGAGATTAGAAAAGGACGTGCTGCTGCGAAAGGCTGGCACGTCCTTTTTGATGTGTTGCAATGCGCCTAAAGAGGGAATTGCAGGGGAGTGTGGCTATGGTTGCAAGCCCGCCTGGTCGGTCGCGCCCAATCGGCGCGACAATGTGGAGCTGGTCGAGATTGCGGCTTGGGGGCGCTCCAGCGGGAGCGCAAAGTTACAACCGCTGCGCTGAAAGCGCTTCGCTGTTCAGCGTCGGGTGGCGGAGTTGACTTCGCTATCATACTTCTTCCGCGTGTTGCTCTTTTATTCACCACGCAAAATATTCGGAAGCGAAAGCGTCCATGCCGGTGTCCCATCCACCTCAAACAGCGCCTGATTCTCCCATGCGCATCCACCGAACCATGCACCCGCGTCCTGCGGATCATAGCCACCTGCATAGCTGCTCGCCCAGCCCGAACCGAACTGTTCCCACAGCTTACTCTGTTCTTCCCAGCTATTTCCCGGCACCGGAATCCACGCCGGTTCCCAATAGCAGACGCCGAGTGCGCCTGCCTGAACCGCCGTTTCGACCGTCTCGCGGAAATCCGCCGCCTGACCGTCGCGGGAAATATCCTGCTTCATGTCGCACCACTCATTCGGGACGCTGTTCGGGTGTGTATCGAGGTTATTCGTCGTAAACGGATAGGCTGTTTCGGCGATGAACACATCTTTGCCGAAATTTTCGCGCACGTCTGCCATCAGTTCTGACAAATTCTCCAGCGAACCATGCCAATAGCTGTAATAACTGTACGCCATCACGTCGAAATCAACCGGCGTATCGCCCTCGCAGACCTCGCGGATGTACTTCTTTGCGTCCGATTGACTGACGTTGGTGAAATGCACTGCCACCAGCGCATCGGGCAGGGTTGCGCGGACAGCGGCGCTTCCGGCGTTCATCAGCTGATTGCGCCCATTTGTGCTCCATTCGCCCGCCATGCCGCCGTTAATCTCGTTGCCGACCTGCACCATCCAGATGTCCACGCCCGTTGCGGCAATCTGCGTCAGCGCATCCGTCGTGAAGGCGTAGAGTGCGCTGCACTTCTGCGTCAAATCCATCGTGACCCACTTCTTCGGGGACATTTGCTTCGCGGGGTCAGCCCAGAAGTCGCTGTAATGGAAGTCAACGATGAGCGACAGTCCGGCTTCCTTGCATCGGCGGGCGATTTCCACCGCGTTCGCCACGCCGCAGTTGCCGCCGCCGTAGCCTCTGCCGTCCTCGTCGAATGGGTTGTTCCAAACGCGGACGCGCACGGTGTCCCAGCCTGCTTCCTTCAGCAGGACGAACAAGTCTGTCGGCTCGCCGTCGCGGTTGCGGTACACAACGCCGCTGTTTTCCTCGCTCAGCACGGTGGAAACATCCGCGCCGAAGTGGAAAGATGCAGGGAAGGCATCATCCTCCGCGAGTGCCAAATGTGGCAAAAGCAGGGTAGCAGACAACAAACAAGCGAGTAGCCTCTTCACAATAACGCCTCCTTCTCACGAACAAAAACAGCAAATTCACGACGAAGTGATGCCTTCATTATATCAAAAAGGGTGTCTTGCGTCAAGAAAATAGAAAAACATTGATTTTTGAAAGCAGCATGTAAATACTATCATGCTCGAAAACGCCCAAATTCCCGCTGAAAATGTGAACAACATCTTGCAAAAAGCAACGAAAAATAGTATAATCAAATAGGATAGCCAGCAGAATGTGTTTGCGATGGAGGAAGGGCACGGTGTTTTCCGTGGCTAATTTCAGGCAAATGTTTTCTGCGCGGAAGTTTCTTCCGCAGTATGTAAAAAAGGAGTGTTTCCAATGGCGAAGAAGTATGTGTACCTCTTCAAGGAAGGCAACGCCAACATGCGTGAGCTGCTGGGCGGCAAGGGCGCGAACCTCGCTGAGATGACCAATCTCGGTATGCCCGTGCCTCAGGGCTTCACCGTCACCACCGAAGCCTGCACCCGGTATTATACCGACGGCAAGGTGATTGGTGACGATATCGTCGAGCAGATTTATGCTGCTCTGGCGGAGACCGAAAAGGTGGCCGGCAAGAAGTTCGGCGACGACAAGGATCCTTTCCTTGTTTCTGTCCGCTCCGGCGCTCGTGCCTCCATGCCCGGCATGATGGATACCATTCTGAATCTGGGCCTGACGGACGTGTCTGTTGTGGGTCTGGCAAACCTGACCAACAACCCGCATTTCGCGTATGACGCGTATCGCCGTTTCATCGCCATGTTCTCTGACGTGGTTATGGAAATTCCGAAGAACGAATTTGAAGCGGTTCTGGACGAATTCAAGGAGAAGAAGGGCGTCAAGTACGACCGCGACCTCTCCGCGGATGACCTGAAGGAAGTCGTCGTTCGTTTCAAGGAAATCTACAAGAAGCACATGGGCGTGGACTTCCCGCAGGACCCCAAGGTTCAGCTGATGGAAGCCGTCAAGGCCGTGTTCCGTTCTTGGGACAACCCGCGTGCCATCTACTATCGCCGCATGAACGATATTCCGGGCGACTGGGGCACTGCCGTCAACGTGCAGTCCATGGTCTTCGGCAACATGGGCGAAACCTCCGGCACGGGCGTTGCCTTCACGCGCAACCCCTCCACGGGCGAAAAGAAGCTGTACGGTGAGTACCTGCTGAATGCTCAGGGCGAG
>FR899854.1:67939-96060 GCA_000437595.1 Faecalibacterium sp. CAG:74
TACCTGCTGAACGCTCAGGGCGAGGACGTCGTGGCTGGTATCCGTACCCCCGAACCCATCTCCCACCTGCAGGAGCAGATGCCCGATGTGTACCAGCAGTTTGTGGACATCGCCACCAAGCTGGAAGCGCACTATCGCGACATGCAGGACATGGAATACACCATTGAACGCGGCAAGCTGTACATGCTGCAGACCCGTAACGGCAAGCGTACCGCGGCGGCTGCGCTGAAGATCGCTGTTGATCTGGTGGATGAAGGCGTGCTGAGCGAAGAAGAAGCCGTGCTGAAGGTGGAGCCCAAGCAGCTCGACACCCTGCTGCACCCGAACTTCGACGCTGCGGCAGTGAAGAAGGCGCCCGTCATTGCGAAGGGTCTGCCGGCTTCCCCTGGCGCTGCCACCGGCGGCATCTACTTCACCGCTGACGAAGCGGCTGAACACGGCAAGAACAAGGAAAAGGTTATCCTCGTTCGCCGCGAAACCACGCCTGAGGACATCGAAGGCATGGACTTCTCTCAGGGCATCCTGACCGTCTTCGGCGGCATGACCTCTCACGCGGCGGTTGTCGCTCGCGGCATGGGTCGCGCGGCTGTCGTCGGCTGCGGCGCGCTGAAGATTGACGAAGAAGCAAAGACCCTGACCGTTGGCGACAAGGTGTACCACGAGGGTGACTTCATCTCCCTCGACGGCTCTACCGGCAACGTCTACGATGGCCAGATTGCGACGGTTGAAGCGTCCATCTCCGGCGAGTTTGCTCGCTTCATGGGCTGGGCTGACGCTGCCCGCCGTCTGCGCGTCCGCACCAATGCGGATACCCCGCGCGACACCAAGCAGGCTGTCAAGTTCGGTGCGGAAGGTATCGGCCTGTGCCGTACCGAGCACATGTTCTTCGAGGCGGATCGTATCGCGGCTGTCCGTGAAATGATTCTGGCCGACACGAAGGAACAGCGCGAAAAGGCGCTGGCGAAGATTCTGCCGATGCAGCAGGGTGACTTCGAAGCGATGTACAAGGCGCTGGAAGGCAAGCCCATGACGGTTCGTTATCTCGATCCGCCGCTGCATGAGTTCGTGCCGCATGTTGACATGAAGGAAGAAATCGACGAGCTGGCCAAGAACCTTGGCATCACCTCCGAGGAAGTCATCCACAAGATCAACGCGCTGCATGAGTCCAACCCGATGATGGGTCACCGTGGCTGCCGTCTGGCCGTCACCTATCCGGAAATCGCGGAAATGCAGACCCGTGCGGTTCTGCAGGCGGCTATCGATGTGACCCGCGAATGCGGCTACAACATTGTGCCCGAAATCATGATTCCGCTGGTCGGTTCCAAGAAGGAACTGGCGTTTGTCAAGTCCATCGTCGACGAGACCGCCAAGAAGGTCTTTGAGGAACAGGGCATGACGCTGGAATACCACGTCGGCACCATGATCGAAATCCCGCGCGCGGCTGTCACCGCTGACGAGATTGCTGAAGAAGCGGAATTCTTCTCCTTCGGCACGAACGACCTGACCCAGATGACGTTCGGCTTCTCCCGTGACGACGCTGGCAAGTTCCTCGGCGCCTACTACGACAACAAGATTTTCGAAAGCGATCCCTTCGCGCGTCTGGACACGGACGGCGTTGGCAAGCTGGTGCAGATGGCTGCGAAGCTGGGCCGTCAGACCCGTCCGAACCTGAAGCTGGGCATCTGCGGCGAACACGGCGGCGATCCGAGCTCCGTGATGTTCTGCCACAAGGTTGGCCTGAACTACGTTTCCTGCTCGCCTTTCCGTGTGCCGATTGCGCGTCTGGCTGCTGCTCATGCTGCAATCCTCGAAAAGATGGGCAAGTAAGACGTTTGGCGCTGCAAAGCGCATAACGACTGACGAATACGTATCTCTGGTGGCTTCTGTCCCTGCAATATGGGACGGAAGCCACTTTTTTGCATATCAAAAAGCGCGCCGACAGCCTTTCGCTCCGACGCGCTTCAAAGTTGCTTATTCGTTTTCTATCATGTAGTCCACAAAGCTGGTGATGGTTGTCCAGTAGAGGTCGAACGCTGCGCCGTAGGTGTCATCATCGAAGCTATCTGCCGATGTGCCGCCAACTACCGTGATGGTGTAGCCGTACAGCACGCAGACGAAAATGCAGTACATGTTGCCGTCTTCGCCTTGACCGCCTGCACAGAAGGGCGTCAGGACTGCATCGCCGTCGTCCTCGTCATACGCTACCAAACCCGGGTTGCCGCCTGTGTACATGGACTGATAGTAGTCAATCATCGCTTGCAGGTTTTCCTCCGGCAGCGTGATGGTCACATAATCCTCCAGCGATTCATCATAGGTAATCATCACGGCGTAGCTGACATCGTTCCGCCCGTTGTAGCCAAGCCGCAGGTCAATGCTCGTCTCGCCGACCTCACAGCTCGTGACGTTCAGCGCTTCGGGCAGGTCAATCGTCATCCCTATGTTTTCGATGGTGTATGGGTTCGTCGCTGCGTAATCCTCCGCAAAGGCGAAAGAAAAAAGTAGGCAAAGCGCGCAGAGTAAGGAAATCAGTCGTTTCATGAGATTAACCTCCTTTTTTATAATTCAAAGTTGATGAAATCAGACAGTTGAATTTCACCGTAAATGTCGGTCAGGCAGAAGCAGTAGAGGTAGGTCGCGTCGCTGCCCTCGAGCGAGTAGAAACCGAAGTCGATGGAACCGTCTTTGCCTGCCACAATCGGGTCGCCATCCATTGTCATTTCCTGCAATTCGCCGTCCTCATCCTCATATAGCACGTTGTAAATCGGTGTCACCACGTCACCCTCGGTCAGGGGAGTGCTGCCGCGAACGGGGAGTCCGGCATCGTCGTACCCCTGCGTGAAGCCGACAATCGTCCAGCCACTGCTGTAGCTCCGCCGTATCACCAGCAGATACCCCTCGACATCGTTGCAGCGGACGGGAATCACACTTCGGCGCATTCCGCCATTGACAAGCTGGTCGTACATCATCACAATTTGGTCATCCAGCATTGGCCAAGTACCGTCGAATTGGCTGATGATTTCGCCGCTTTCCCAGTCAATGGCGGCGTTCTGCATTGCGCCCATTTCGATGTAGAACGTATCCTCGTCGTCACTGCCATCCAAGTACAGCAAGCCCTCGACCATGCTCAAGTTGTTCAGCTCGTCCTGACTGAGCATCATGCTGCACATATAGGCGGAATCATCGTCCATGTCCAGCCAATCGTCCATGGCAGAATCGTCCGGTATGAGGCTGCCGGTGAAGAACGCGTCGTTCATGGATGTGAACGTTGGCACAACGTCAGGTAAATCCACCGCATCTGCTTCCACCGCAAGAGGCGTTTCGCTTGTGGTGAACGTACTGGCGGGGGAGAAAAACGCGTCTGTCAGGTTGCCGGTGAACACGCTGCTGGTCGTGACCTGCTGCGGAACCTGCGCGCTGAAGACGTAATTGCCGCCGCTGCGAAGCTCCGCATAGCCGCGCGTGAACTCCGTCATGCGCGGAATCGTCTCCTGACAGCCGTCGCCCTCGTAGCTTCCGGACGGGAAATAGACGCTCATGCCCGTCAGGTAGTCGAATTTCCGCGTGCCGACGTTGTAGCGCACGACGCGCTCGTAGGCGGTTTGCAGGACGTCTGCGGTCTGCGGCGCAATGGTACGCGTGCCGTCAATCAGCGCCATCATATCCACCATGTCGGATGTTGCGCTGTCAAAATCGCCAAAGGCATACATGCGCTGGCGGGCACGGCTGAAGGTAGACAATTGCCCAGCGTCCAGCGCCTGCGAGAGATACGATGCGTATGTCTCCATTGTGCTGACCAGATAATCCATTGCCGGCAAGTAGAGGACGCTCATGCTGAGATAATCATCAGGGTTTTCGTCCATACAGGCTTCCATGTACGCATCCGCAATCGCAACGCCGATGCCCTGCGCGTCAAGCGCCGGATTTTCGCCCAGCGCATTCAGCCACGCATAATTCCAGCCGAGCGACGGCTCCAGTTCTTCGCTGGCGACCATGAAATCAGCGTAATACTGCATGTGCGCAGCCGCTTCGTAGGTTGCCATCAAGCAGGCGTCGAAGCCGATGAGATCCAGATGAAAATCGGGATTGGCCTCTGTAAAGTTGTACAGCGCGTCGTTGATTTCGTGAATTGTCAACCCATCGTAATCCGCTGTTTCGTCGAAGCAGACGCCGCTCGTCGATCCGCCGCCGTGATTCCAGAAGATCAGCATGTAGCGATCGGCGGGGTAGGTGGAAGTCGCCCAAGTCAGGTAATCCTCCAGCGTGTTCTGCGCGCCCATGCTTTGCCATGCGCAGACTTCAACGTCGGAAAAATCGTAGTCCGCAATCGTAAAGCGGTTGATGTGGTTCGCACGCAGACGGCTGTCGTCCCACTGGCTCGCGCCGCCTGCCTGCACGACGACTGTCACGTTGTCCGGAATGTCCGCCGCGCACATCTCGTACAGGTCGTTCACGCAGTCACTCTGCAAATCCGTGCCGCACATGTACATCAGGACAGTTATCGTGGGGGTGTCCGCGCACGCCGCCGGAAGTCCAAGCAGCAGCAAACTGCCAAGCAGCAGCGCAAGAAGTTGGTGTTTCATTGGATGGTTCGCCTCTTTTCTTGTTTTCTGGCAAAATCCCATTATTTCTATTTTACTGCTGCAAATTCCCGTTGTCAACCGCGATTCGCGCAACATAAAACGCTCCTGACGCGTGTTCAGGAGCGTTTTACCGCACAGCTCGGCGGCGCGGCTGGCGATGTCTTTTCCGCTATCTGCGCATGCAATTTCCTCAATTTGCATCCAGTAAACCTTCAAAATTTGCATTTACATCTGACGAAAAATCCATTCGCCAGCTGACTACCTCATTTGTGCGGTGTTACCTTAAATATGGCGATTTATTCTGCCGTCGACGCGGCGTGAATCTCCTCCAGGAAGCGGGTAATCGGCAGATGCTGT
Source organism: Faecalibacterium sp. CAG:74 (assembly GCA_000437595.1). GTDB lineage: Bacteria > Bacillota > Clostridia > Christensenellales > Aristaeellaceae > UBA11524. The sequence continues at coordinate 72,877 of FR899854.1, forward strand.
GGGCATACACGTTCGCACTTGCGGCAGTGGATGCACTGCGACGCATCCGCATGATCCGCCTGAATCTGGGCATACCCGGCCTTGAAGGAGCTGTCCGCGCGGAGCATGGCGGCGTCGTAGCCTTGGAAAATGCGCGGAATCTGCACGCCCATCGGGCAGGGCTGGCAGTATTTGCAACCCGTGCATCGCGTTTTCGTCCGCGCAAGGTACGTTGCTTTGACCTTCTGGTAGAGCGCAAGTTCCTCGTCGGTTAGCGTCGGGCGCTTCGCCATGTCGAAAATGCGCAGATTATCCGTCACCTGCTCCCATGTGCTCATGCCGCTGAGAATCGTGATGACTTCAGGCATGGCGTACAGGTAGCGGAAGCCCCATTCGACCGGACTGCGCTGCACGGCATACGCGTCGTAAACTGCTTTCACATCCACCGGGGGATTCGCAAGAAGACCGCCGCGCAGGGGTTCCATGACGACGACACCTACGCCGCGCCGGCCCGCTTCGCGGATACCCTCAAGCGTCGCCTGATTCTCATCGTCGAGGATGTTCATCTGCACCTGACACATGCCCCACTGATCCCAGTCGTGCAGGATGCGCAGGAACGCCTTTGCGTCGTCATGGAAGGAGAAGCCGGGATAGCGCACCTTGCCATGCGCAATGGCTTCGGCATAGAAACGCTTGTAATCCAGCTTCTGCATTGCGTCCATGCGCTCGTTGTTCATTGCGTGAAGAATGTAAAAGTCCACATAGGGGGTATCGAGCTTTTTCAGCTGCTCGTCGAGGAACTTCATCATGTCCTCATGCGTCTTGACGAGCCAGACGGGCAGCTTTGTCGTCAGGATGACCTTCTCGCGGTAGCCGTCCTTGAGCGCCTTACCGATGACAATCTCGCTTTCGCCGCCGTGATACGGGTATGCTGTGTCGATGTAGCGGACGCCGTTGTCGATGGCGTGGCGAATCATGCGAATCGCTTCGGATTCGTCAATTTTGCCGTCCGGTGTTGTTGGAAAGCGCATACAGCCGAAGCCGAGCATGGAGCTTTCCCGGTTGATGGTCGGAAACATGGTGTTCAGCACGTGTTTTCGCTCCCTTACTTAGAGATATGGTATTATATCCGAAAGCCTGCCGAAAATCAGGTCAGGCTTTACATCCGATGTGTCTACATCGCTGCGTTTTGCTTCGCCAGAGAGGACGAGAATGCCCGTCATGCCGTGATTCACGCCGGTCGCAACATCTGTGTAGAGCCGGTCACCCACCATCGCCATCTCATGCAGCGCAAAGCCGGTGCGCGCAAGGGCTTCATCCACAATACCGCGGTTCGGCTTGCCAATCACCACATCCGCCCAGCGCCCAGTGCTGGCATGAATCAGCGCCATAAACGCGCCAAGGTCGGGGATGAACCCATGCTCGGTCGGGCAGTTGAAATCAGGATGCGTCGCGATATACGGCTTGCCCGTGCGGATGAGGTCGCAGACGCGGCAGAGCTTGCCGTAATCCAGCGTCGTGTCAAACGCCGCCAGCACATAATCCGCGTCGTCCGAATCGCAGAAGCGCAGCCCCATCGCCGTCAATTCCGCCCGAAGCACGGGATTCCCCAGCAGATAGCCGGTTTTGCCCGGAAAGTGCGTCAGGCAGTACCGCGCCGCCGCCTGCCCGGATGTTATCACGTCGCGATACGCCGCCGGAACGCCCATCCGCGCCAACTTTTCGGCATACGTCGAGGCGGAGCGGCTGGAGTTGTTCGTCAGGAAGCGCGCGGTGCGCCCCGTTTTCTCCAGCGCATCCAGAAATTCCAATCCGCCGGGAATGATGCGGTCGCCCAGATAGAACGTACCATCCATGTCCAGCAGAAAGCAGCGGATGCCAGACAGCTTCGCGCGAATCGTCTCGTCGGTCATGCGCTCACCCTCCGCGAATCAGATTTCCTGCAATTTCAGCACGCCCTCAAGGTTCATCATCTTGACGGCGGCGTTGTAGGCTTCCTTGACCATACTGATGAGGTATCTTTCATCCTGACAGGGAATGTACTTCGTCGCAATGCAGACCGCCAGCCCATGAATGAACAGCCATGTGCGCTCAAAGAAGCGCAGGGCGGTTTCGTCGTCCAGCGGCGTTTCCTTCTTGATGATGTTAAACACAAGGTCAAAATTCGTCTGGTCGCTGTATTGCCCCTCGCTGACGCGGTCGCGCATGAACAGCAGCTTGAACAGCTCCGGCTCGTCGCGGCCGTAGAGCAGATACGTCGTGCAGAGCTGAATATATGGCGAGTCGGACTGCGCCATATCCGCCTCCGCGTGTGCCTGAAACTGGCGCGCGACGTAGAGAATCAGCTCCCGGTGCAAATCCTCCATGTTGGTGAACAGGCGGAAAATCGGCTGCGTTGAGCCGCCGAGTTCCTTAGCAATCGCGCGGGCGTTGAGGGCTTCCATGCCTTCGCGGCGCATAAGCTGGCAGGCAGCATGGAGAACAGCATCACGGGTGAATCGAACTGTAGGCGGCATAATCGTCAATCTCCTTGATTATTTGGTATATTTGGCATAGGAACTGTAAAATCTCCGGCTGGAATCAATCTGCGTCAGCTGACGGTTCTTCGTCACATTCAGCACCAGCGCAATGCCGCCGATGTTCGTGACCATGTTTGAACCGCCATAGGAGAGGAACGGCAGGGGAATGCCGGTAATCGGCAGCCGCCCCAGCGTCATGCCGATGTTCTCGAAAACGTGGAAGAGCAGCATGCCAATCACGCCGATGATGATGAGCATACCCTGCCGATCGTAGGTGTAGCGCGCGAGGTAGAGCATACGCAGAATAATCGCCAGGTACCACAGCATGATGATGCTGCAGCCGACAAAGCCGAACGCTTCCCCGATGGTGGCGAAAATGAAGTCCGTCCAGTCGGCGGGGACGTAGTTCAGCTGACTCATTGAACCATCGACGAATGTGCCGATGCCCGTCAAGCCGCCCGCGCCGATGGTCATCTGCGACTGGCGCATCTGGTACGCGTCACCCTGCGGGGACAAATCAGGATTCAGGAATGCGACGATGCGCGCCAGACGGTAGTCATCGCTGCCCGTGGCGACCATGAAGCCGTACAGCGCCAGAACGAGCAGAATCGCGACGACAGCCATCGTAATCAGCAGCCGCCAGCGGACGTTGGCGAACAGCAGCATACACGCGAACGCGAACACCACAACGATAGCGGAACCTGTTTCGCCGGAGAAGAGAACGATTGCGCACGGCACGAGGAGCATTGCCATGATTTCGATGAAGTCGCGGAAGGTGCTCATCGGATGCTCCGATTGGCTCAGGCGCTGCGCCAGCATCAGAATCAATGCCAGTTTGATGAACTCCGACGGCTGAATCGTCATGTCCCAGATGATGTCCAGCCATGCCTTCACGCCTTCAGCGCGGTTGAAAACCCACACAACAAGTACCAGCACAGTTGTGCCAATGTACATGGCGCGCGTGAAGCGGCGAATCAGGTGGTAGGGGCAGAGGATAATCAGTGTCATGACCAGCGGCGCAAGCACCAGCACGAAGAAGCACTGGCGGAGTGTCGAGGAGGATTCCAAAATGTGTTCCAAGAGGTTCGTGGCGGTGGAGTTGATGGAGTACGTCGCCACACAGACGGCGTAGATGCCAAAGAAGCACATCGCAAACACCATCAGAATCAGCGGCACATCCACATGCGCGCGCGAACGGCGGCTGGCATTAGCGAACATGCTTCTCATCTCCTTTTTTGCGGCGCTGGAACAGGCGCTGGAAGAGTGTACGCTTCTGCCCGTATTCCGGCAGCGGCACGTCCTCGTCCGTCGTCATGCGCAGGGCGATGCGGGCAATGGCATTGCGCCCCTCGCTTTCGCCCTCCATCACGCTCTGATGATGCAGCAGCGCACGGTAAATTTCCGCATCCTCCGGAATTTCGCCAAGCAGCGGCATGTCCAGCGTCAGCGCGACGGTCTGTGCAGCGTACATTTCGCCCCGGCGGATGTAGTCGGGATTCAGGCGGTTGACAATCACGCGCTGCGCCGTCAGCCCCTTTTTGCGCAGGACGCTCGCCGTTCGCTCCGCGTTGCGGATGCATACATCGTCCGGCGTGCAGACCAGCACGCACTCGTTGATTTCATTGCTCAGCAGACCGCGCAGGCTGCGCTCAATGCCCGCCGGCGCATCAATGAGAACGTGGTCGAAATTGCTTTTGAGCGTCCGCAGAATTTTGCGGAACGCCTTGGCCTCCAGCTCCTTCGCGCGGGCGAACTGGCTGGCGGGCAGGAGAGACAGATTCGGCAGCGCGTCCGGCTTCGGCACGACAAGCGCATCATCCACCGGGCAAATGCCGTTCGCGACATCCAGAATATCATATACAATGCAATCCTGCACGCCCAGCAGCACGTCCTGATCGCGCAGGCCGATATCCGCATCCACAATGCAGACGCGCTGACCATTGCGCGCAATTTCCATGCCGAGGCAGGCGGAGAGGGTGCTTTTGCCCACTCCGCCTTTGCCGGAAGCAATAATCCAAGCTGTACCCATGTATTTGTGCAAGCCCTCCTTATGGCGCAAGGCTGTTGCCAATCGGCAGGTCGTAGTCCACATCACTCTTGTCCCATTCCGGGAAAATCCAGTTCAGGAAGTCCTTCGCGGCGTAGGAACACATGGCGCCGGAATACCCGTGCGGCACATAGACGACGATGGCGACCTTCGGGTTGTCCAGCGGAGCAAAGCAGACGAACCAGCCGTTGTTTTCAAGGTCAATCTGGTTGACCTGCGCCGTTCCTGTTTTTGCACCCATCTTTTTCTGCCATTTGAAGTCGCTCCAATAGCGCTTAGCAGTACCGGTATCGTCCGTAACGCCCTTCATCCCTTTGTGGATGAGGTTGAAGTATCCGTTTGTGTCGTTCAGGTCGTTGATCAGCACCGGGTCGCGGCGGGAAAGCACTTCGCCTTCCGGAGAGATGATGGAATCGACGATGGAGACGTTGTAGACCTTGCCGCCGTTGGCAACTGCCGTGACGTAGCGCGCGACGGCAATTGGCGTCACCGTCGTCACCGACTGTCCGATGGCGGTCAGAATCGTCTGCGAACCGCCCCACTTAATATCGTTGATGTAGTTGTAGGTGTCCGTAATGACGGAGTTGGAATACACCATCGAGCGGGGCATGTTCAGCTCTTCCATCAGGATGGTGCGCATGTTCTCTACCCACGAGGATTCGGGGTATGCCACCGCCATGTCCATCAGGCGCTTGGCGCAGGAGGACAGGCGCTCATCGTCGTATTCCATGCCGCGCGATTCACCGCACTTCTTCAGGTGCGACTTGATGGAGTTGAAAACGATAATCGGGCGCGAGGTATCCTGCGATGATTCGCCCACCGGCTTCGTCGGGTCGTACAGCGTGTTCTGACTGCCGACGACGCTGCGGACTTCGCCGGGCAGGTCAATGCCGGTTTTGCTCGTCAGCCCAAACGCTGCGGCGTACTGGTACAGGCGTGTCTCGCCCAGACGGCTGCCGCACTCATAGAAGAAGTAGTTGCAGGAGTGCTCCAGCCCTCCCACAATCGTCTGGTAGTAGTGCTGGCTGCGGTAGCCCTCGGAAATCCAGCACTTCGGAGCGGTGGACAAGTCGGAGTTGTAGGCGGTGTAGTAGCCCATGTCCGAAATCATCTCGTCCGGCTTCAATACGCCGGAGTCCAGCGCGCCGAAGCCCGTCACCATCTTGAAAATCGAGCCGGGGGTTGCGCGCGAGCCGATGGCGTAGTTCAGCATCAGGTTACGGTCATCGGACAGAATTGCGCGCGCCTCGTCACCGCCTGCAACCAGCGCGTTCAGGTCGTAGGTGGGGTAGTTCGCCATGGCCAGCACACGCGCCTGCATGTCCAGCACAAGCATCACGCCGTGTTCTGCCAGTTCCAGCGGGTAATGCTCCCAGTCGTAGGTGGCAATCAGCGTGCGATTATCTTCCAGCCACTTGCTGGAGACCATCAAATCCTCCTGCTTGTCGCGGATGCGGGCGACGTTGGAGGCAATCGCGCGCTCCGCCACGGTCTGGTAGTTCACATCCAGCGTCAGCTTGACGTTGTTGCCGTCCGACGGCTCCGTGTAGGAGATTTCGCGCACGATTTTCGACCAGTTGTTGCGTTCGACGACGCGGCTGCCCTTGCGCAGGGAGCTGTTCTGCGTCAGCCAATCCTCCATCGACGATTCAATGCCGTCGCGGCCGATGGTGTCGTTGTAGCTGTACCCTTTTGCCTGCAGTGTCAGCCACATCGTGCGCGAAGGAATCTTGCCGATATAGCCGATGACCTGCGCTGCCAGCGTCTGCTTGGGGTAGACACGCTGTGTGCTTTCGGAGATGTCCATGCCCGGAAGCATCATCGACTTCGTTTCAATCTCCGTCACCGTCTCGAAGGGAACGTTCTTCGCAATCGTAATCGGCAGGGAGTTGTACAGGTTCATCTGCATTTCGGAAAAGACAGCCATGACTTTGAGCATCGTGTCCTCATCAACGATGATGCAGGGGACGTAGCCGCTGTCGTCGCCGCGCTTCTCGATGTACGCCGCGCGGACTTCCTCTTCCTCTTCGGCGGAGTTGACCATGCGGTAGCGGTGCTTGAGCGTTACCAGGCAGTCCTCCGGCGTGGGGTAGCTCTTCGCGGTCACATAGTTGTTGGAGCGCCATTGGCTTTCGCGTGTCTGCAGCGTCGCATCGGACACGCCCGAACCGAAATTGAACTCCCATTCGCCCGTCTCTTCGCTGCGCTGAATGACATAGCTGAATGCCAGCTTGCCGCCGTTGCGTTCAATAATTTTTAACGTGTCAATAATTGACTGCGTATACGTCTTGTAAACGCTGGAGGAGCTTTCGCTGGCGTCTTTATAGAAGGTAACATTGTAGACCATTTCGTCCGTGGCGAGAATCACGGAGTTCGCGTCGGTGATATTCCCGCGCTTGCCGGTCAGAGGAATCGTCTTTAAGCGGGTGGATTCCGTTTTTGTGGAATATCCCTCGCTGCTCTTCAGCTGCAAATTCACCAGACCGACAAACAGATAGGCAAACATCAGGATAAGGATAATCACAAAGACCAGAAAGCGACCCTTCACCTGTTCCGGCGCGTTGCCGTGATCTTGCTGATATTGGTTCACAATTCAGCCTCCTTTCACAGGGAAAAATAACATAATTCACCCGGCTGACCCGAAATCAGCCTTTCGCCATTGCTTTGGATACCGGCGCGCCGAAGCCGAGCAGCCGACGCAGCGGCCACATCAGCACAACCGCGGTCAGCGTCGTCATCAGCGCATCGGTGAGCGCACGGGTGAAGAAAGCGCTTGTCAGTTCCGCACTGCTCATTGCGATATAGATGATGCTTACGGCCTCATACAGCAGCGCCGCGCACATGGCGCACAGGGGCGTGCGCAGATAAACACTGCGGTTGCGCCCCCGGCGGTGGTTCGACATGTCGTACTGCAATCTGGCGGCACTCTTGTCGGTGAAGAACAGCGACATCAGCATCGCGCAGATTGGGTAGAACACGAGGTTGAGCAGCTTCACACCCGGCACCATCGTTTCCAGCAGAATGCCGTACACCGCGCCGACCCAGAACGCCTTATAGCGCGGATAGCCGACAATCACTACCGATAAAATCACCAGCGGCAGATTGATGCTGACCGTCGTGTCCAGCTGCGTCATCACCGTGACATGGAAAAGGTAGCCGATGAAAACAACCAGAAGCAGGCGGATTTGCCGCCAAAACACGTTGCGCACGGCTTATTCCTCCCAGTCAAGGTCGCCCGGATTAAGCGTCCGGACAGGCGTCGGGCTTGGCGTGGGTGTCGGAGACGGGGTTGCCGTCGGGTTGAGCAGCGTCGAGTTGTACTCATAGACCGTTCCGCGCGGCGTGGGCACAGGCGACGGCGTAGGCGAGGGCGACGGTGTCGGGCTGGCGGTCGGGCTTGGTGTCACGGACGGCACTTCCGTCGGGGTCGCCGTTGCGCCGAACATGAGCGTCGAGCCGATTTTCAGTGTCGGATAGGGACGGGCTGTCACCAGCGGAACGTACTCGTTGTATACTGCCGTGGAGTCGCGTCCTTCGATGGCTTCCGCTTCCGGCTTGTAACGCAGGATGATGACGTACTCCAAGTGCTGGAAGTCCGCCTGCGGTTCAATGACGACGTACTGTTTGTTGCCTTCCATGCCGCGGGTGGATTCGCGCACCGTGCCAATCGGGATGCCTTTGGGGAAGGAGAAGCCCACGCCGGAAGTGACCACTTGATCACCCGGACGTGGCAGGGAGTCATCCGGCAGATAGTACATGCGGCAGAGTGCCGTGCCGTCCACGCCGAGCGTACCGCTGACGATGCCCTGATCGCGGCTGGACTGAATCATGCCGGCAATCGAAGCGTCGGAGTCGATAATCGTGCGGACGGTGCAGGACGTGTCGTACACGGTTTCGGTGAAACCGACGAGTGCGCCGGAAATTGTGACCGCCATGTACGGCTCAACTCCGTCGCGGCTGCCCTTGTTGACCGTGAACACGGAGAAATAGGTGCCCTGTTCGCGGGCAATCACCTGCGCTGTCAGCGGGTTCATGTTCGCGTTGGTGACAATTTCCTCCTGCATATTCGTGAACTGCGACAGCTGCTTTTCCAACTCTGCGTTGCGGGCGACGACGGAGGCCAGCTCCATGTTTTCCGCCACGACGCGGTTATACTCCGCTTCCCAGTTTGAGCGCAGGCGCACCATGTAGAAGTAATCCGAAATGCTTTGCACGATGCCGGAGAACCACGTCTGCACCGGGGTGACGGCAGAAGAAATGGCGTTTTCCGGCAGCGTCAGCAGGGAAGAATCTTGGTACATCGTACGGGATAATGCCATAATGCCAATAATGCCCAGCAGTATCACGCTGACCGTCCACACCAGAATCGTGCGCAGAACAGGATGCCCCTTTTTCTTCTTGCCGCGCTTTTTCTCGTCTGCCGCGCGGTTCTTCTGCCCGTAGCCGCGGTCGATTTGCGCGTCGCTGCCCGCTTCGGGTGCTTCTTCCGGCGGCGTTTCTTTTTCCGGCGCGTACTCGGCTTCCAGATTATCCTCCATGTAAAACTCCATGGTCGGACGTGCCGGACGGCGGCCGCGGTCAATGCCCTCATCATCCTGTTCGCTGCGGGTGCTGTTCAGCCCAATCATGCGGATACCCGTGGAATTGTAGCCCTCCGTCGGCGGCGCGTTGTCCTCCTCCGGCGGAAGGTCGGGCACTTCGTCTTCCTCCGGCTCGTCACCCGTGGGAAGTCCCGCTGTCACGCTGTCCAAATCGTCATCAAAATAGAAACCGTCGCGGCGGGCGGGGGTTTCACCGCGATTCTTGCCGTTTTTCTGATTCGCCATGACGAATCGATCACCTCAGTTCCTTCAAAGAATAGGGGAATCCGCTCATCAGTTCAATTGCGGCATGCGTCCCTGCTGGGCGAGCAGCGCAAGATTCTCGACGATGTAGCCCAGCCCCAGCACCGTGCAGTCGCCGGGGTCTTTCGCCAGAATGACCTGTATGTTCAATTCATTGGCGATGTACTGATCCAACGCATACAGCTGCGCGGCGCGGCCGGTGAGATAAATGCCGTTCTTCATGATATCGGATGCCAGCTCCGGCGGTGTGCGCTCCAAGACCCACTTGATAGCGGTCAGAATCGCTCGGCATGGCTCGCGAACCGCGCCGTACGCCTGCTGCGCGGTATAGTCGATTTCCAGCGCGCTGGGGGAGAGCAGGTCGCGCCCGCGGATGCGCACACTCGACCCGTTCTCCTGCGGCAGGGCGGAAGCAAGGTCAAGTTTTACATCCTCAGCTGTCTTTGCGCCAATCAGCATCTTAAACTCATGTTTAATATGGTTGACGATGGCTTCATCCATTTTCACGCCGCCGACGGGAATCGACTGGCTGACGACCAGACCACCCAGCGATACGACCGCAACCTCCGTCGTTCCACCGCCGACATCCACCACCATGCAGCCTTCCGGCTCAAAGACGGACAAGCCTGCGCCAATCGCCGCCGCCAAAGGCTTTTCAATCAGGTAGACCTTCTTCAAGCCGCACGCGCGAACCGCCGCCGTCAGCGCTTTACGGTTCACTTCGTCAATTTCCGACGGAATGGACATGACCAGCCGCGGCTTGACGAGGTTGCTTTCGCCAACTGCCTTGCTGATGAAAGCGCGCAGCAGCAGCACCGTTGCGTCGTAATTGGCAATCATGCCGTTGCGGATGGGGTGAATGGCGATTTCCGCGTCGCTGGTGCGCCCATACATGCGCTGTGCATCCTCGCCGACGGCAATCGGCTTCTTGTCGCCGCGCCGCGAAATCACCAGCGTCGGTTCGCTGATGACGATGCCCTCGTTCTTCACATAGACAACTGTATTGCAGGTTCCAAGGTCAAGCCCAATGTCTGGCGCTTTGAAGTGCATATCTGTACCATCCCTCAATCAAATTCATCATCCGGCGTCAGGCGCGCCAGCAGTGCAGTCCGCATTCATCCAGCAGTTCGCGCACGGTGTGCATCGGCAGGCCAATCACGTTGCTGTACGAGCCTTCGAGCTTGTCAATCCACAGCCCGGCAATGCCCTGCACCGCGTATGCGCCCGCCTTGTCCATCGGTTCGCCCGTGGCGATATAGCGGCGGATTTCCTCCTCCGTCATCGGGCAGAAATGCACCTGCGTCCCCACGACCCGCTGATGAACCATGCCCTGCGCATCCACGGCGCACACGCCTGTGTACACCTGATGCCACCGCCCGGACAGCAGGGACAGCATCTGGAACGCTTCCTTCTCGGAGTGCGGCTTGCCCAGCGCTTTCCCGTCCACCGCCACCAGCGTATCCGCCGACAGCACCACGCAGCCCGGATGCGCCGCAGCGCCCGCAAGCCCCTTGCGGCGGCTGATTTCCTGCACCGCTTCTTCCGGCGGCAAGGCGCAGCTTTCGTCCACCTCCGGCGCATCCACCACATACGGCAGCCCCGTCAGCGAAAGCAGTTCCCGGCGGCGCGGCGACCCCGACGCCAGAATAAGCGCGGCATGATTCATACCATCAGTCCTCCTGAAAATTCGGCTAATACTATTTCCGAATTCACCTGAGCCATCTGCTTGCGCCTTTTCCGCTCTGGCGTCCGCTCATTCCACTTAGCGTAGCGCTGCTACGCTGCGTTTCATTCGCGTTAGCCAGCCGAAAAATTCGCGGCGCATCTTGGCTCATTTTCGTTCGGAAATAGTATAAAACAATCCATCCTGTATTATAGCACATTTCCGCCTATAATGAAAGGATTTTCGCAATTTTCACCGTCTTTTCATATTTCGCGGGCAAACGCGCAAAATAAAAAGGCGGAATGCGCGGCACGAATGCCGGATTCCGCCGGAAAGGATGAAGAAAATTACATCTTGCTGATTTTGTTAAAGTCCACGCGCGACTTCAAGACCGTCAGCAGCACCATGCCGACGAAAACAGAGCCGAACTCGCCCAAGGCAATCAGACCAATCTGAATCAGCAGCGGGAACTCGTGCGAAAGCGCCCAAACCATCGTGCCGACAATCAGACCATTCAGCACAATGGGGGAAGCCGCCGCCAGAAGGGGCTTGTTGCGCAGCTTATAAGTGCCATAAGCCGCCAGCAGCGTCGTCAGCGAACCGAAGACGATATCGAAAATCGACGGCGACGGGTTGAAGATGTTTGCAATCAGGCAGCCCACGAACAGGCCGGGAATCGACTGCGGCAGCACCATCGGCAACACCGTGAACGCTTCGGAGAGACGGAGCTGAACAGGCCCATACGAGATATGCGCAAGCAGCAGCGTCAGCGCGGCGTAGAGCGCGGCGATGATGGCAGAGAGACAGAGAGAACGGGTGGTCAGCAGCTTCTTAAACATAGAAGCACTCCTTTCTTTGCAGGGCTGCGCACATGCGTGGGCGAATCCCTGTCCCGGCGCTGTCGGAAAGGAAGTCCGATGCGCTCCGGTGCGCGGTTTCCGCGCAAGAAAATACTATATCATATTTTTTCCTGAATCGCAAGTAGAAAATCGGGCAGAATGTACTCTGCGCCCGCCGGTGCGGGTGACAAATTTTCAGGGAGGTTGACTGATATGTCCCATAAGAACAACCAGTGCATCCATTGCTCCGTCGAAAGCTGCCAGCATCATGAGCAGGACGGTGTCTGCGGTCTGATGGACGTTCAGATTGCGCCGAAGGAATGCTGCTGCAACGGGAAAGCGGACGAGAGCCTGTGCTCGTCGTACAAGTGCCGCTGGTAACGGACAGGCGGGAAATCTTCCGAGGGGGATCGTGTCGCGCACAAGGCGGCGCGGTCTCCTTTGGCGTATTCAAAGAAGGGGGAATGGCGCATGAACGGTGATTTACGGGAAAACTGCCGTCTGCTGGATGAAAAGCTGCATCGGGCGGTCAATCCGGACATGCACGTCCGCTTCTTCCGCACGTTTTCACGCGATGCGGCGGTGTATTATGTGGACGGGCTGATTTCCACCGACTTCATGCAGCACTATTTGCTTTTTCCCCTGCAAAATGCGGCGGAAACGGCATCATCCGGCGAAATCGCTGGCTGCATCCGGCAGCGCGTCGCCTTGTGCGAAGTCGAAGCGTTTTTTGATGTGCGGGAAATCGTCGCGCAGCTGGTGTCGGGTCACGCGGTCGTATTGGTGGACGGTATGGACGGCGCGCTGAGCTTCGATGTGCGCGGGGCGGTTCGCCGCGGGATTTCACCGCCGCTGACCGAAAGCGTCGTGAGGGGACCGCATCAGGGGTTCAACGAGTCCATCCGCGACAGCATTACCCTGCTTCGCCGCATTCTGCCTACGCCGGAGCTGATTGGCGAAATGCGGCAGATTGGCGACGCGATTCCGGTCAGCCTGTGCGTGATGTACCTGCAAAACGCGGTGGATGAAAGCAGTCTGTCCCGCTTGAAGGCACGGCTGGAGGAGGTACATATTGACCATGTGCTGTCCATCGGCGCGCTGGAGCAATTGCTGGAGGATCACCCGTTTTCGCTCCTGCCGCAGTGCGTGATGACCGAGCGTCCCGACCGTGCCGCGTCGATGCTGCTGGAAGGCCAGATTGTGCTGCTGCTGGATGGTTCGCCGCAGGTGCTGGTGCTGCCCGCAAGTCTCCTCCATCTGCTGCATACGCCGGATGATACGTCCTCGCGCTGGCTGTACGGCACGTTCATGCGGCTGATTCGCCTGCTGGGACTGCTCTGCGCGCTGATGCTGCCCGCACTGTTCGTGGCGTTCGTCACGTTCCATCCGCAGGCGCTTCCGGCGGCGCTGCTCACATCGATTCTGGAAAGTCAGGCGGAAGTGCCGCTGTCTGTGCCGCTGGAAATGCTGCTGATGCTCATCATGTTCAACCTCGTCGGGGAAGCCAGCATCCGCGTGCCGTCGCTAACAGGTTCAACGCTCGGCACGGTCAGTGGCTTGATACTGGGGCAAGCCGCGGTCGAGGCGAAACTTGTGCATCCGCTGCTGATTATTGTCGTTGCGGTGTCCAGCCTTGGGTCGTATGCCGTGCCGGATTATTCGCTTGGGCTGGCGGTGCGCATCGGGCAGCTGCTCCTGCTTGCGGCGGGCAGCATCTTCGGCGTTTACGGCATCGTGCTGTTCATGACGGCGCTCTGCGTCCGCCTGTGCAGCCTGACGAGCCTTGGCGCACCCTTCGCCGCTCCGCTTTCGCCGCCGCGTGCGCATAATCCCGATTTGCTGACGCGCCATCCGCTTTGGCAGCAGCGCTGGCGGACATGGCTGGGCAGCGCCGAGAACAATATGCGCTCACGCGGCAGAATGCGTGGCTGGGACAGGAGAGGACAATAATGCAGCGAATCCAGAAGCGCCGCGCCGGGCAGCGTCAGACGCAGAATGCGCTGATTGGGCTGCTGTCCGCCGTGTCGATGACGCGCATTGGCCTGACGCAGCTGCTGCCCCTCTGCGGGAGCGCCGCGTGGTGGCTTTCTGCCGCGTGTATGCTGCCGGGGCTGTGCGTCTACGGCGCTTTGCGGCTGCTCCTGCGCCACACGCACACGCGGACGCTGACCGACTGTGCCCGAAAGCTGCTGGGGAATTTTGGTATCATACTGATTATGCTCACGCTGACCCTCCCGCTCCTGCTGGACGGCATTGCGTCCCTCACGGCGCTCATCACATTTTTCACCGAGGGCATCGGTGCGCGCGGCTCGCAGTTCACGCTGACGCTGCTGACGACGTCAGTGATGCTGATTGCCCTGAACCGCGACGGACTGCCGCGCGGCGTTTATCTGCTCCGGCATGTGCTGCTTGTCGCTGCCGGGATTATCGCCATCAACGCGCTGCTCGACGCGCACCCGGACGGCATCGTGCCGCTCTTGGGCGAAGGCGTGCCGCCGCTGCTGAGCGGCATCCGCAGCACGTGGGGCATGAGCTGGGTGCTGCTCCTGCTGCTGGAATTTCCGGCGGAAGAGGGGGCAAGGCGCACACCTGCCATGCTCGCCGGGCTGTTGCCTTGCCCCGCGATTCTGCTCCTGCTGTCCCTCGCGATTCCGCCGGAACTGACCGTGCCGGGGCGCAGCCTTGCCAGCGGTTTGGTACTGCCGACGCTGTTCCTGCAGCCCGCCGTCCGGACGCTTGCGCAGTGTCTGCTGATGATGACGCTCTTTTTGAGCATTGCGGGCAGTGCGCAGCTGGCGGCGCGCTTCCTGACATCATCGTGCCAGAAGCCGAAAAAGTGGGTGCCGTATGTGCTGATTGGCTTGCTGATGCTGACGCAGCTGCTGGACATCAGCAGCCTTTGGCAAATTCTGACGGCCCTCACGGCATGGTCGCTTGTTCCGGCAGTTCTGTTGCTTCTGCTATTGACTATCGCCCGGCTTTGCAGGAGGGGAAAAGCATGAAACGCGCGCTTTGTCTGCTGATGATCTGCCTTTTCTGCACGGGCTGCTCAGCGCTCCCGCCGGAGGAACGCGCCTTCTGCGTCGTCCTGCTGATTGACGGCGGCGCGCAGGAATGCACCGTCCGCGTGCGCATCCCGACCTACCAGCAGAACGGCGGCTATCAGACACTTTCCGCGACCGGCGCTACGCTGACCGACGCGCTCCGAACGCTGGAATCCGCCGCGCCGATGCGCCTGCACTGGGGGCAGCTGCGTCTGATTGTGCTTTCGCGCGCATGGGCGGCGGAAATCCCGATTGTGCGGACGCTCAGCGACTTGTCCGGCGTGGAGAATCTGCGCCTGCACGCGTCCGTCGCAGTGACCGGGGAGGATACGGCGGCGCTGGCGGAAAAGCTCGTTCCGGAGAACGGCACGCGCCTCAGCAAGTCCATCGATGTGATGGTGCAGGCGCGGCACGAGCAGGGCGTCATCCCGACGTGCGCCGCGTCGGTGCTGCTTCGCTTCGGCAGCCGTCAATCACCTGTACTTTGCGGCGCGGAAAGCACGGCGGAAGGCCTCCTGCTCAGCGGCGCGTGGCTGACGGATGCGGACGGGCTTGTCCGCGACTTCCTGACGCCGGAGGAAACGCAGATTCTGCTGCTGATGCAGGGAGAACTGACCCGGACGCAGCTGCTTCTGCCCGAACACGCGATTCACCTGACGGAAGCGAGCACGAGCATCCGCCTAATGGAGGATACCGCCGTCTGCCGCGTGAACCTGCGCTACGACCGTGCTGACCTGACCCCGCAGGGCGTGTCCGCCGAAACCGCACAAGCGTGTTTGGATGTGCTGAACCGCCTGCAAGCGGCTGGCTGTGACGCACTCGGCTTAGGGCGCAAAGCCATCTGGTCAGCGTGGAGCATGTCGGATTGGCGTGACAGCGATTTTCCGGCGAGGCTGCAAAATCTCCGCTGGACGGTGGAGGTTCGCAGTGAACCCGCAGCATAATCTGCATAGGGTATAAAAAACGCGGCTTCCTGTTATTCGCAGAAAGTCGCGTTTTCGCCTGTCAGTGCTTTGCGCCACGCGTCCGTCAGCTTCGGCAGCGTCCAAATCGCGTTCGCCGGGCTGGTGGAGGGCAGGACGTGCGCTGGAATGCCCACCATTGGCTGTAAATGCCGCGCGTAGAGCGTTCCCGCCAGCTTGCCGTTGCACAGGACGCGCGTGATGTGCGCCCGGTCGGTAATCCGCGTAATGTCCACCGGCACCGCCTCACGCACGGATGCATCCGCCGAACCGTCGATTTCGCAGTTCGCGATCACATCCCACAGCGCCAGTTGATGCCGGAGCAGCAGGGAGGTCTTCTCTGCGATGCTCTCTGGCACCTCATCCGCATACACCGCCGCCAGCATCCGCCAGAACCGGTTCTGCGGATGCCCGTAATAGAAGCCGTTTTCGCGGCTCTTGACGGACGGAAAGCTGCCCAGAATCAGCGTCCGGCAGTTTTCATCCACCACCGGGGCAAAGGGATGCGTGACCATCAGTCTTCCAGCACAATACGGGGATTGTCCTTGCTCGGACGGTACATCACGAAGCGGCGGCCGATGCACTGCACCGGTTCGGCTTCCAGCGCGGCACACAGTTCCGTCACTGCCTCACGCGCGGTCAGCGGGCAGCCCTGCTGCACGGCGCACTTGATGAGTTCGCGGGCCTCCAGCGCATCACTGGCCTGCTTAATCGTGCCGGGGACGACGCCGTCCTTGCCGATGTAGAGAATAGTTTCCATGGTATTCGCCATGCCGCGAAGCATAGCGCGCTGTTTGCTGTTCATATTGTTTGCTTTCTCCTGTTATTCCACAAAGTCAAATTCCATGTCGATGATGCGAACCGTGTCGCCTTCCTGTGCGCCCGCCTTGCGCAGCGCGTCAATGACGCCCCACTTGCGCAGCGTGCGGTGGAACCAGCTCATGGATTCTTCGTCATCGAAGTTCACCGAGTCAATCAGGCGCTGCATGGACGAGCCAACGACCTCGAACACCGCGCCGTCGCGGACAACCTCGAACGTGCCGGGCTTGACGGAGTCGTCGTAGCTGACTTCCTCCTCGAAATGCACAATCGGGGGGAGCGCTTCCAGCATGTCGCCCGTTTTGTCCAGCAGCGCGTCAAAGCCCTGATGCGTCGCCGCGGACACGACAAACACGGGGTAGTCCAAGCCGAGTTCTGCCAAGTGTGCCTTCAAGCGGGCGACATTTTCTTCTGAATCCGGCAGGTCGGACTTGTTGCACACCACAATCTGCGGACGTTCCGCCAGCTCGCCGTAGTTCGCCAGCTCGTGGTTGATCTGGTCGAAATCCTCCACTGGGTCGCGGCCTTCGCTGCCCGCAATATCCAGCACATGCAGCAGCAGACGAGTGCGCTCGACGTGTCGCAGGAAATCATGCCCCAGGCCTGCGCCGTCCGCTGCGCCCTCAATCAGACCCGGAATATCCGCCAGCACAATGTCCTTGCCGTGGCGGCGGACGATGCCCAGATTCGGCGTCAGCGTCGTGAAGTGGTAGTTGCCGATTTTCGGCTTCGCGCTCGTCACGACGGACAGAATTGTCGATTTGCCGACGTTCGGATAGCCCACAAGACCCACGTCCGCAATCGTTTTGAGCTCCAGCAGAAAGGTATGGACTTCCGTCTTAATGCCGGGCTTGGCGAAGTTCGGCGCTTGCCGGGTCGGGGTCGCGAAATGGCGGTTGCCCCAGCCGCCGCGGCCGCCGTGCAGAATCGTGCGCGTTTCGCCCGCTGTGTCCATATCCGCAACCACCGCGCCGGATTCCGCTTCGCGGATGACTGTCCCGACAGGTACTTTGATGATGAGGTCTTCACCGCGCTTGCCCGTGCAGTTGCCTGCCGCGCCGTCCACGCCGTTTTCCGCCGTGTATTTGCTCTTGAAGCGGAAATCCAGCAGCGTGTGCATGTTTAGGTCAGCGTAAAAGCAGACATTGCCGCCGTTGCCGCCGTCTCCGCCGTCCGTCCCGCCGTTCAGGACGAATTTTTCCCGGTGGAACGACATGCTGCCGTTGCCGCCGTTGCCTGCCTTGCAGGTGATTTTTACATGGTCTACGAAATTGCCCATAGTTCCTCCAAGTTTAGGATTCCCATTGATTACTTAATTGCGCAGAGAGTGCAGCGGGGCAGGGATGCGTCCGCCGCGCGCAACGAATTCTTCATTGCCATAGGGGTTGACCGGCATCACCGGTGCGAAGCCCAGCAGTCCGCCGAATTCCACCGTGTCGCCCGCTTTCTTGCCAACGGCCGGAATCACGCGCACCGCCGTGGTCTTGTTGTTGACCATGCCGATGGCGGCTTCATCCGCAATAATGCCGGAAATTGCCGCCGCACTGGTGTCGCCCGGGATGGCAATCATGTCCAGCCCCACGGAGCAGACGCACGTCATGGCTTCGAGCTTTTCCAGCGTCAGCGCGCCCGCCGACGCCGCTTCAATCATGCCAATATCCTCGCTGACCGGGATAAACGCGCCACTCAGCCCGCCGACGTGGTTCGACGCCATCACGCCGCCCTTCTTCACGGCGTCGTTGAGCAGCGCCAGCGCCGCCGTCGTGCCGGGAGCGCCCGCCATTTCCAGTCCCATTTCCGTCAGCACATGCGCCACGGAGTCACCGCGCGCAGGAGTTGGGGCAAGGGATAGGTCAACAATGCCGAAGGGAATATTCAGCCGCTGCGACGCTTCCTGCGCCACCAGCTGACCCACGCGGGTAATCTTGAACGCCGTCTTCTTGATGGTTTCCGCTACCACGTCAAAAGGCTGCCCCTTGACGCTTTCCAGCGCGCGCTTGACCACGCCCGGCCCGGACACGCCGACGTTGATGGCGCATTCCGGCTCGCCCACGCCGCAGAAAGCACCCGCCATAAACGGGTTATCCTCCACTGCATTGCAGAAAACGACCAGCTTCGCACAGCCCAGCCCGTCCGTGTCCGCTGTCAGTGCCGCTGTCTTTTTGATAATTTCGCCCATTTCGCGTACGGCGTTCATATTGATGCCCGCGCGGGTGCTGCCGACGTTGACAGAGGAGCAAAGCCGCTCGGTCGTGGAGAGCACTTCGGGGATAGAAACCAGCAGCCGCTCGTCCGCCAGCGTTGCGCCCTTGTGCATCAGGGCAGAGTAGCCGCCCAGAAAGTTTACGCCCATTTCCTTCGCCGCGCGGTCAAGCGCCTTGGCAATCGGGCGCGGGTCGCCCTGACAGATCAGGCTCACCGGGGTCACGGAAATGCGCTTGTTGACAATCGGAATGCCCAGTTCACGCTCAATGGCTTCGCCCGTGCGCACAAGGTCTTTGGCGACGCGGCAGATTTTATCGTACACGCGCTGTGCGCAGGCTTCCGGGGACGGATGAGAGCAGTCCAGCAGATTGATGCCCAGCGTAATGGTGCGGATATCAAAGTTCTGCTCCTGAATCATCGCCATCGTTTGGAGGATTTCGCCCGTTTCAATCATCCCTCAAGTCCTCCTGCCTTAAATGCGGTGCATCGCGTCGAAAATATCCATGCGCTGGAGGTGGATATTCAGGTGCATTTCCTCGCGGATGGGCTGGAACGCCTCATCCACGGCGGCAAACTCCATCTGAGCGCCGTCAAGGTCAACGACCATCATCATCGTGAAGCATCCCGACAGGATGGTCTGCGTGATGTCCAGAATGTTGATGTTGAGTTCAGACAGTTTGGTCGCGACGCGGGCGATAATACCGGTAGTATCCTGTCCGGTGACGGAAATCAAGGCCTTGGTCATGCGTAGTATCCTCCCTTTCAGCGGCTTCTATGCAGCCGGTGCGCGTTCGTCTATACGAAAAAACAGCGGGTGTGCGCAGGCATACCCACGCATAACAATAGCAGGAAACCGCCCGAATGTCAAGCAAAACATGATGAAATCACACGCAAATCCGCCTTTTTTCGCAGAAATTAGGCGGGATGACTTGATTATTCGGGGGCAGATAGCGTATAATAGACGCGGAATTGGATTCTTAGGAGAGATGAGTGATTATGAACACGCCACAGATTCAGGATTTTGCGGGTAAACGCATCCATATGATTGGCATCGGTGGCTCCAGTATGTCCGGTTTGGCTCAAATGCTTCAGCATTTGGGGTATCAGGTGACGGGCTCGGATCAGAATGACGGGTATCTGATGAACGACGTGCGGCAGGCGGGCGCGAAAGTAACCATCGGCCACCGCGCGGAGAATGTCCACGGCGCGGATTTGGTGGTTTATACCGCGGCAATTCCGCTGACGAACCCCGAACGTGCCGAAGCGGAGCGGCTGCATATTCCGTCGATGGAACGCGCGGAGCTGCTGGGACAGCTGATGCGCCACTATGCGCGCGCCATCGGCATCTGCGGTGCGCACGGCAAGACGACGACGACCTCCATGCTTTCGGAAATCCTCGTCGAGTGCGGGCTTGACCCGTCAGTGCATATCGGCGGCAAGCTCGATGCCATCGGCGGTTCAACCCGCATCGGTCACAGCGATATTTTTGCTGCCGAAGCGTGTGAATTCAACCGCTCGTTCCTGCATATGCATCCGACGATGGCGGTTGTGCTGAATATCGACGCGGATCACTTGGACTGCTACAAGGATATCGACGAGATTGAGGAGACGTTCGGGCAGTTTTTGCACTTGCTGCCGGATAACGGCGTTGCTATCGGCAAGGGGACGGATGAGCGTGTGGTTCGCCAGCTGTCGCGCCTCAGCTGCCGGACAATTACCTTCGGGCTGACGGCGGATTGCGACGTACATCCCGCCGCGCTGACGGAAGATGATAACGGCTATTATACGTTTGACCTCTGCGTGCAGGGGAACATCTTGGCGCACGTCAAGATGGGCGTGCCGGGGCGCTTCAATGTCGAAAATGGGCTGGCGGCGCTCACTGCGGCGTGGGTACTGGGCGCGGATATGACGAAGGCGGCGGAGAGCTTGGCGCGCTTCACCGGGGCGCATCGGCGATTTGAACTGACGGGGCTGCTCAACGGCGCGGAGATGTTCCACGACTACGGGCATAATCCGGCGGAAATGCGCAATGCCGTCGCCATTGCCCGGAAGCGCTGCAAGGGGACGCTTTATGCTGTTATGCAGCCGCACACGTTTGACCGCGTGAAGCACCTCTTCAATGACTACCTGACGTGCACCGAAGCGGCGGACGTGACCGTTGTCATGGATATTTTCAGCGCGCGTGAAAAGCGGGAGAATTACCCCGATTTGGACAGCGGCAAGCTGGTTGCCGGAATGCAGGCGCACGGGCTGAACGCTGTATGGACACCGTCGTTTGACGATACCGAGGCGTACCTGCGCGCACACTTAAAGCCGGGCGATTTGGCAATTACGATGGGCTGCGGCGATGTCAATCTGCTGAACGAGCAGATTGAGCAGCATGAGAAAAGCGGACGATAAGCCCATAAATCAGCGGCAAAACGGCGCAAATTCCGGTTTGCCCCTTTTCTTTATCGTGTCCCTATGCTATAATAAAAAGCAGTCTGCCGCCAAAAGCGGGAGCATTTTGCTGTGTTTAAGGAAGGTGAGCTGCACATGCAGCAGTATCCTGTTCGGACAATTGATTTGGAAGCGCTGCGGGAGAATGTGCGTCTATTGCGCTCCACGCTGCCGGAAAAAACGAAGCTGATGGCCGTTGTCAAGGCGGATGCTTATGGGCACGGCATTGCAAAGGTCGCCCGTGCCGCGCTGGAAGCGGGTGCAAGTGCCTTGGCGGTTGCCCGCACGGATGAAGGCGCGGCGCTGCGTCAGGCGGGCGTAACCGCGCCGGTGCTGGTGCTGGGCGCATCCTCTGATGAAGAAATTGCCGAGGGCGTCCGCAACGAACTGACGCTGACCGTCTGCACGCCGGAAATGGTTGATACGCTCGAATCCTGCGCGAAGGAAAGCGGCTTGACGGGGCTGATGCACCTGAAAATCGACACGGGCATGGGGCGCATTGGCGTGCGCACGGAAGAAGAAATCCGCGCGATTCTCGCCCGTCTGCAAGTCAGCCCGCATGTCCGCTTGACGGGGGCATTCACGCACTTTGCGGATGCCGATGGCAGCGATATGGCATATACGCGGATGCAGTTTGAGCGCTTTCAGCAGCTGTTGACGCTCCTGCCGGACGGCATCGTGCGCCACTGCGCCAACTCCGCCGCCATTCATCGCTGCCCGGAAGCCGCGCTGGACATGGTGCGCGCGGGTATCTCGATGTACGGTCATCCGCCGGTGGAAACGGATTTGCCCCTCCGCCCGGTCATGACATGGCGGACGCAGGTAACGTTCGTCAAGACCGTTCAGCCGGGCGACAAAATCAGCTACGGCTGCACATTTACGGCGGAAAAGCCGATGCGCCTTGCGACGGTGGCCTGTGGTTACGGCGACGGTTATCACCGCAACGCCTCCAGCCGCGCGCAGGTGATTCTGCACGGGCAGCGCGCGCGGGTCGTCGGGCGTATTTGCATGGATCAAATGATGGTGGATGTGACCGATATTCCGAACGTCAAGGCGGGCGACGAAGTGACCTTGATGGGCTCGGACGGCGTGGAGACCATCACGCCGGATGAACTCGGCTCTTGGTCGGACACGATTGGCTACGAAGTGCTGCTGGCGGCGACGGAGCGCGTTCGCCGCGTCTGGCTGCACGAGCACGAATGAGTGCGGAAAAGGCGGCGCTGCGAAAAGCGATTCGCGCGCGGTATCCCGGCAAAAATCAGCGAGACGCGGAAAGCGCAAGGCTCTGCGCCGTGATTGCGCAAAGCGGCCTGTTCCGCCGCGCGAATGTCGTTGCCGGGTATGTGCCGATGGCGCGGGAGGCTGATGTCATGCCGCTTTTGCGCCTGACACTGGATTTGGGCAAAACGCTGCTGCTGCCGAGGGTGGAAGGCGCGCGGCAGATGACCATGCGGCAAATTTGCGATTTGTCAGCGCTGATTCCGGGCGCCTATGGTATTCCTGAGCCGCCGGAAAGCGCCCCGATTCTATTGCCGGATGCGATTGACCTGCTGTTGACACCGCTGGAAGGCATTGCCCCGGACGGTACGCGGCTGGGCAAGGGCGGCGGCTACTATGACGGGCTGCTGCCGCTGAAAAACGGCATCGCGCTGGGCTGCGCCCTGCCGTGGCAATGGGTGGATGACATCCCGCGCGAAAGCTGGGATATTCCGCTGGGCGCCTGTGTGGACGGGGATGAGATTCGGTACTTCAGCGGCGGGAAAAATCCGTCAAAATCATTAAAGCCTGCAAATAAAAAGTCAAGCCCCAAATGGGACTTGCTGC
>FR899855.1 GCA_000437595.1 Faecalibacterium sp. CAG:74
TCCCTCAGGAGCGCCCCCAAGCTGCTCTTCCCCAAGATTCCGTGAAGAACCGAAAAAATCCACATGAAAAGAACCGGCATGTCCCGCCCTTGACGCGGATGTGCCGGTTCTTGTTTTGGGCATAGTTTGCCCGTCGGATACCATTGACTGCTCTGCGAACCTCAGCGGCGGCGGCGCATCACATCATCCGCCACTTCCAGCGTTGCCGCCAGTGCGTTGTTGACGCGCTTCATCTCGCTCAGGTTATAGTTGCGCGGCCAGCTCATCATTTGGTCGCGTATTGCGCCACGAATGCGCTCTACCATTGCCTCGCCTTCCGGCATCAGCCCGACAAGCACCTTGCGCCGGTCTTTGTCGCTGCGCTGGCGTGAAATCAGCCCCCGCGCGCAGAGTGTTTCCACCAGCGGCGTCACGTTCGGCTTGGCGATGCACAGCCGTTCACTGATTTCCCCAATGCTGATTTTCCCCTCGCGCAGCACGCAGAGCACCAGCAGGCTGGAAATCGGCATCCCCAGCGAATGCGCAATATCACCAATGCGCAGGAAATACTTCGGCATTTTGTAGAGCGCCTCGAAGAGATTGTCTGTCATTCCCTCCATGAGCGCGGTATCGTCCGTCCAGACCTTTGGCATTCGTAAATCCCTCCAGTTTTCGTGAATCTCGGATAAATGATAATTCAATCCACGC
>FR899856.1:0-2770 GCA_000437595.1 Faecalibacterium sp. CAG:74
CAACCAGCTTTGTCAGTATACTACTTTTTCGCCCGCCCGTCAAGAGGTTTTGGGAAGGTTTTTGCGGTTTTTTTGAGACTTTTGGGGTCTTCCGAACGTTATTTGCCGCAAAATCGCATCACCTTCGCGTTTTGGAAGCGTTTTCACGCTTTTGGGAGGAATTTCGTTCGGATTTGCAGCCGATGCTGTCCCGGTCTTTGGGGCGGGAGTGGCACCCGCTGCGCCCAATCCGCCAGCAAATCATCCGCCGCGGACAAAATCTCCGGCGAAACCGTCAGTTCTTCCACGCGCGAAAGTCGCTGCAGCGCCGACGCGGACACATACGCAAGCACTGCTGCCTGCTCCACCGAAAAGGTATTTTCCCGTGTACAAAGCCGCCCCATCGTCGGGCGCGGGCAGAGCAGGTGGCTCGCGAAGCAATCCGCCTCGCGCTCCATATTCGGCTCGTCCCCGCGGTGCAGCAGGCGGTGTCCCAGTTCGTGCGCGAGCGTGAACCGCAGGCGCGCCGGGTTGCCGCCCTCGCGATAGACAACGATGAAGCGTGTTTCCCCCTGGATGGTCTGCCGGAACGTGATCGCTTCGGCATTCGCAAGCTGCCGCAAAAGCACCTCGCGCGGGATTTTCAGCTGCTCCGCCGCGGTCACATCCGCCCAGACGACCGTGTTGCGGCACGCGGACAGGATTTCCAGCGGATGCACGGGCAATGCAGAAACGCCGCGGCGAATCAGCACACGATATGCCATTGCCGCGGCGCGGGACATCCCATTATTTTGCTGCATCGTCGTCCTGCGCGGGGGCGGCAGGGGCGAACGCGCTGGCAAACAGCGCCTTGCCGACCGCAAGATACTTCTCCTGCTCCTCCGGCTTCATCTGGCGGAAAGCGCGGCACATGACGCTCATGTTGTCCATCGCGTCCTCCGGCTTGGGCGGACGGCCGCAGAGCTCATCAATCGACGTATCAAACAAATCAGCGAGCTTCTGCAGCGTCTCAATGTCGGGTTGCGTCTGTTCGCGTTCCCATTTGCTGACGGAAACAGCAGAAACGTCCATGGCAGCGCCGAGTTCGTGCTGGTTCATGCCCTTCTGCTTACGGAAAAGGCGGATGTTTTGTCCGTACATGATTATCACCTCACGTTTATTATACTGCAATACGCACAAAAAATCAAGTCCAAAAAGGTAAAATTGCATCTTGACATGAACCTTATGTTGTGCTATGATACCCACAAGTTCATAGGCGAATTGATGTTCGCCTTACTGAGGAGGTTGAGGAGAATGACACGACAGCAAATGCTGGAATCGTACCGAAAGCTGGTGATTGCAAAGCAGGATGCGGCGCACATGATGAGCGCGGACGACCACGACGCCATGTTCTCGCAGACGCTGCAGGCAAAGGCAAAATCGACGCTGACGGCGATGAATGCGCCGATGCGGGCGCTTTTGGAGGAAATCAACGACCCGCGAACGTTCATGATCATCCAGCGGTACTACGTCAAAGGGCTGACAGATCAAGCCATCGGGCGGGAGATGAACCTGACCGGGGCGCGGGTGAACCAGATTCGGCTGGGGTATGTGCGGTCGCTGACAAATCAGGCGAGTTAAAATCAATTCAAATCAAATCAAGCGAAATCAAATGAAATCAAATTTGCTTGCATTTTGCGCCGAAGGGTGGTACACTTCTTTTCGTCATTAAGCGAACAAACATTCCCGCGCTGATATGTTCGCCATTGACTGCCTCCCCTACGGCGGCAGGGGGAACGGCAAAAAATCATCCGCCGGAAAGGAGCCATCCCATGACGCAGGTTCGTGCGCCGGATATCGCGACGAAGGAGGAGGTGCTGGAGACATTCACGCAGCTGATGCGCGGCGAAAAGAGCGCCGAGCAGATGAAGGCGGCGGATGCGCTGGCGAAATACCACGGGCTGTTCGCCGGAAAGGAGGACGAAGCGCCCCGGCGCCCGCCGGAAGTCGCACAGGCGATTGACGACGCGATTGCCGCGCTGAGCGGAAAGAAACGGAAATCCCGAAAAGAGGTGAAACCCCACGAATGAGCATTCCCCGCTGACGCAGGATGGACGCGACGCGCTGATGCTGCTGATGGAAAAGCCCGCGGAAGCGGCGCGGCTGTGCGGGCTGACGCGGCTGACGGACACGCTGCACGGGCGCTGGATACGCGAGATGGTCTTCGGGCAGGGAGACATGACGCTGCTGGCGCACCGAGGCAGCTACAAAACGACGTGCCTATCCTTCGCGATGGCGGTGATGCTCGTGGTGTATCCGCGGAAAAACCTGCTGTTCCTGCGCAAGACGGACAGCGATGTGCTGGAGGTGCTGCGGCAGGTGAAGCTGCTGCTGGCGACGGACGCCATGCAGGAATTGACCGGGCGCATCTACGGCAGCCCTGTGCAGGTGCTGCGCGGTGACATGTGGAGCGTGAACACGGACTGCTACGCCGCCATCCGCGGTGCGCCGCAATTGCTGGGGCTGGGCACAGGCGGGTCGATGACCGGCAAGCACGCCGACATCATCCTCACCGACGACATTGTGAACCTGCAGGACAGAATCAGCGCCGTGGAGCGCAAGCGCATCTGCGGCGTGTATCAGGAACTGCAGAACATCCGCAATCCGGGCGGGCGAATCCTGAACACAGGCACGCCTTGGCACCCGGACGACGCGTTCCGCCTGATGCCGCCGCCGGAAAAGTACGACTGCTATCAGACCGGGCTGCTGACGAAGGACGCGATTGCGAAGCTGCGCGCCGCCATGTCACCGA
>FR899856.1:2797-3428 GCA_000437595.1 Faecalibacterium sp. CAG:74
CATCCCCCCGACTCTCTTCGCCGCCAATTACGAGCTGCGGCACATCGCGACCGGCGGCGGGCTGTTCGAGGCGCATCCGCCGGAGACGGAGGATCCGCTGCTGCTGCGCGACGGCATTGCGCATCTGGACGCTTCCTACGGCGGCGAGGACTTCACGGCGCTGACGTGCGGGTGCATCCGCGGCGGTCGGGCGTACCTGTACGGGCGGATTTGGCAGAAGCCGGTCGATTCTGTGCTGGATGAAGCCTTGTCGGAGGCGCGGAGATTGCTGTGTGAGCCGGTCTACTGCGAAACGAACGGCGACAAGGGATATTTGGCGCGGGAGATTGCGCAGCGCGGGTTTCTGGTGCGGCGCTACAGCGAGCGGATGAATAAGCACGTCAAAATTGCGACGTACCTGCGGAAATGGTGGGGCAATGTGACAATTTTGGCGGGGACAGACCGCGCGTATGTGGATCAGATACTGGATTACTCGGAGACGGCGGCGCATGATGACGCCCCGGACAGCGCGTCATGTGTAATGCGGATTTTGGATAAAGGCAGCAGGTTAGCACAATAAGGCGAGCGCGCTCAAGCCGGGGTGCAAAAAACGGGTCAAGGGGCAATGCCCCTTGCAGGGTCAAGGGACAGC
>FR899857.1:0-8937 GCA_000437595.1 Faecalibacterium sp. CAG:74
AGCGTCCCTGCGCAGTAACTTTGCGCGTCCGCAGACGCGCCCCCCAGCCGCTCTTTCCAACAACCGTGCTGTGTCGCGCCAAATGGGCGCGACCGCACCGTATGCCACCCGTCGTAACCTCTTGTTTATCCATCAAAATCGCTCATTCCTCATTGCTAATTATCCCGGAGGTGTCCCATGCCCACCAAGCATTTTCTCCCCCTGCTGCTCCTGCCTTTCGTGCTGCTGACGGTGTTTCTTTGCCTTGCCGTCCTCCTCGGCGGGCAGGATTTCGTCCACGCGCTGCTCAACGTGGCGGTGCTGCCGTGATGCGCCCAAATCGCGCTGATTCGGCGCTTTCGCAGTATTTTTGCTCTCTCCTGACTGCCGTGCTGCTGCTCGTTTCGCTGCTGTGCGGGCTGATTTTCTTCGCCACCACGCGCACGTTCGCCGCGTCCGTCCTGTCATCCAGCGAAAAAGAAAGTCAGCACAAAACCGAGTGGAACGCCACGCAGATTCAGGCGGATTTTGCCCTCTCTGATGCTGCGCTTGCCCCCCTGTCCGGCGCTTGCGCGGCGTATCAGGCGGAACTTGCGGTTTATTGGCACGATTTCTTCCGCACCGATGCGGAGGAACTGCCCGCCGCTCCCGCCCCCCTCGATGAGCGCGAAATGGTCGCCCTTGTCATGGCGGATGAAGGCTTCCAAGCCCGCGTGGATGCGGATTTTCGCCGCGCCACCGCCCGCGACGAGGTCGTTTACCCCCTCTCGCAGTCTGTCCAGCGATATTCCTTCCCCATCCGGCAGAGCCTGATGGAATTGCTCGGCGGACTGGCAGCACAGAAATGCAGCCTCCCACGTCTGCTCCACGCGGTCGAAATCAGCGGCGCGGTCTGTCTGCTGGCGGCGATTCTGCTCCTGCTTTGCTGCCGCCGCGTCCGCATCGGCGCAACGCTCACCGCCACAGGCCTCGCCGCGCTGCTGCTGCTGCTCCCTGCGCTGCTGCTCAACCTGCCGGGGCTGCTCCACCCGCTCTCGTCCATCGCGCAGGCGCAAGTCACCCGCGCATTGCGGCTGCTCGGCGGCGCACAGGCGGTTTTCGCCGCGGTGACGCTGCTGCCGGGCATCCTGCTGCTTCGGAGGGCACACGCATGATGCAGAAGAACACCATCACCGTCACGTCGGATAAAATTACCCAGCCGTTAACATTCGCATTTGCCGCGGATTTCCATAACGGCGATGCGGATGAGGCGCTTTCGCTCATGCGGGGCTGCGACGCGATCCTCATCGGCGGCGACCTCGTCAACCGCCACAGCCGCCACGGATGGCGCAACGCCGCGCGCTTCCTCGACCTCGCGCCGCGCGTCGCCCCCACGTTCTACAACCTCGGCAACCACGAGCGCCTGCTGCCCGACATCGCGGAATACCTTCCTTTGGTGCAGAAAAGCGACGTTACCGTACTGGACGACTGCTTTGTGGACTTCCGCGGCATCACCCTCGGCGGAGTCAGCAGCGCGCGGAAAATGCCGGGAATGCCGCCCGTTCGCGCGCAAATGGACGCAAAAAAGCCGTTCCTGCAAGCCATGGCGGCGCGGGACGGGGTCAAGCTGCTGCTCTGCCACCACCCGGAGTATTTCGCGCCGCTGGTGCAGGGGCTGGACATTGACCTGACGCTCGCGGGACACGCGCACGGCGGGCAGGTGCGGATTGGTTCGCAGGGAATTTACTCGCCGGGTCAGGGGCTTTTCCCGAAATTGACGAGCGGGTTTTATTTTGATGACAAACTGTTCATCAGCCGCGGCATGACGAACTCCGCCTGTGCGCCGCGCCTGTGGTGTCCGTGCGAGCTGGTGATAGTGCAGCTGCTGCCCAATCGTGCTATATAATATGAAGCGATTTTTTCCCTGCCCGCTGGAAGAATCCCATTCGCTGAATCGTTGTATGGTTATCCACAGTTCGTCCCCAATTCGATTCACGAAGGAGGTTTCCGCATGAAAAAACTGCTTTGGGTGTTGATTTTGCTGCTGCTCCCGCTGACCGCCTTGGCGGAAGATGCCGAAAGTCGCCGCGACGGCGCGTTCTTCTACCAGATTGCGGATGGGGGAGCGATTCTGACCGGCTGCGACTGGGACGCGATGCAGGCGGATTCGCTGTACATGTTTGCTGGGCGGGGGAGGGGAGGGGGGGGGTTTCTTTGTACTTGTTTGCCCCCCCGCCGGTTTCGCTGGAGATTCCGGCGACGCTGGGCGGCTATCCCGTCACGGCGATTGGCGGCTGGTTGTTCAGCTCGCTGGACGTCTGCCCCGTGGACGCGCCGTTCGAGGTTGTGTTCCCCGAAGGGCTTCGCGCGCTGGATGCCGACACCTTCGCCGAATGCTTCTATGCGGTGAAAGTCACCCTGCCCGCGACGCTGGAAATCATCCCGGAGGGCTGTTTCGACCAGATTTCCGCCGAAATCGAATTTCCGAACGGCAATCCGCGCTATTCCTGCGAAAACGGCTTCCTGATTGACAATACTACGCAGACGCTGCTGTACACCGCGCCGTCGAGCCACGGCAATCCGCTGCCCGCCGTCCGCCGTCTGGGGGACTGTTCGCTGATGAACTGGCTCTGGGACGACGATGACGACCCCGTTCTGCCCGACACGCTGGAAAGTGTTGGCAGCTACATCTTCTATGACTGCGGCGTGACCCGCGTCACCTTCCCTGACGGCATCACCGAACTGTCGCCCTATACCTTCTATTGCACCGATTTGCAGGAAGTTCACCTGCCCGCGTCGCTGCGGGAAATCCCGGATTACTGCTTTTGGAACTGCCAGCTGATCGCGCTGACCATCCCCGACGGCGTGACCCGCATCGGCGCGCACGCGGTGGACTGGTTCACGGGCGAAATCATTGGGGCCGTCACCCTGCCCGCATCGGTGGAATTTGTGGGTTATCGCGCGTTTCCGGACGAATGCGACGTGACGGCTTTGAACCCGCAGGTTCATTTTGAGACTGCTGCGGAGTACGCCGAGCGAATCCCCGAATATGACTGGTATGGCGACGAAGCGGCGGATGTCCTCTATTCGGATGGCCTGTTTGACTACGAGCTTTCGTCGCGCGGCGCGGTTCTGCTCGGCTGTTCCCGCTTCTTTAACCAGCCAGAAGTCCCCGACGTGCTGGAGATTCCGTCAGAATTGGGCGGAACTCCTGTCGTGGCAATTGCGGCGAATGCGTTGAACACATCTGAATCCTGTGCCGATAGCCTTTTGTTCGGCATTGTGCTGCCAGAGGGCGTTCAGCGTGTGGAAGCAGATGCGTTTCAATGCTGTCACGCAGCAACGCAGATTTCCTTTCCCTCCACGCTAACAATGCTCGCGGAAGGCAGTTTTTTTCACGTCTACGCGGAAATCGACTTTCCGAACGGCAACCCGCGCTATTCCTGCGAAAACGGCTTCCTGATTGACCGCGACATGCAGACGCTGCTGTACGCCGCGCCGTCCAGTCAGGGGCAGCCGATTCCCGCCGTCCGTCGCTTGGGCGATTCCGCGCTGGACAACTGGAAACCTGCGGGTAACGAAATCCGCCTGCCGGACACGCTGGAATCCATCGGTCCTTACGCCTTGGACGGGCAGTACACGGGCGATTTTTCCCCGCTGGCGGCGCTGATTCTCCCCGACGGTGTCCGCGAACTGTCCGATTGCAGCATTTACGGCTGCTGGGAGATTCAGCTGCTGCGCTTCCCGGCAACGCTGACGGAAATTCCCGCCTACTGCGTCGCAAACTGCGGGCTGGGCGCGGTGGAAATCCCGGAGGGCGTGACGCGCATCGGCGAATTTGCCTTCTACTACTATGATTGGGAGCAGACGGAATTGTCCGCCGTCACCCTGCCCGCGTCGGTGGAATTTGTGGGCTTCCGCGCCTTCCCGGACGAATGCGAAATCACCGCGCTAAACCCCGACACGCACTTTGAAACAGAGGAAGAAATCAATCAGCGGAATCCCGATTGGGCGTATCGCATCCCCTAACAATCAAGAAAGGTCGTTTTCCGCATGAACGAACTCGATTCGCTTCTTCGCGCCGCCGGGCGCATGATGCTTGACTACCAGTCCCCAAAGGTGTTCAGCAAGGGGCATCACGCCGATTTCGTCACCGAGGCGGACATTGCGGTGCAGTCCTATCTCGTCGATGCGCTGCAAAAGGCGTATCCGCACGCGAAATTCCTCGCCGAGGAGGAGGAGAGGCACGTCCTCACCGACGCGCTGACCTTCATCATCGACCCCATCGACGGCACGACGAACTACTTCCGCCGCCGCCGCTGCTCGATGATTTCCATCGGCGCGGTAGAAAATAAACTTCCCGTTTTCGGCGGGCTGTACGACCCGTACTTGGACGAAATGTACCTCGCGGAGCGCGGCAAGGGCGCGACCTGCAACGGCGAGCGCATCCGCGTGTCGGACACGTCCCTTGACAAGGCGCTGATTGGCTTCGGCTCTGCGCCGTACTATGAGGAGTTGTTTTTGCTGACCGGGCGGACAGTTTCGACCCTGCTGCCGAAAATCGCCGATGTTCGCCGGACGGGCAGTGCCTGCCGGGAATTGTGCGACGTGGCGCGCGGCATCAGCGATGGACACTTCGAGTGGCGGCTCCAGCCGTGGGACTACTGCGCGGGGACGCTGCTGATTGAGGAAGCCGGCGGGCGCTGCGGCGACATCCGCGGCGGAAGCGTCGTCTACGACCGCCCGATGGCGCACATGGCGGCGAACGCGCGCATTTTCGATAATCTGCGCGAAGTGCTGCAATCAGCGGATTGCGAAAATCCCGATTGTATGGTATAATCAGGGTATCAACCTGAAAAGGAGCGACTGACATGATTCCGACCCCGCACATTACCGCCAAGGAAGGCGATTTCGCCCGCACTGTCCTCATGCCCGGCGACCCGCTGCGCTCGAAGTTCATTGCGGACAACTACCTCGAAAACGCCGTGCTGGTCAACAACACGCGCGGCGTGCAGGGCTACACCGGCACCTACAAGGGCAAGCGCGTGTCCGTGATGGCGTCCGGCATGGGGATGCCCTCCATCGGCATCTACTCCTATGAGTTGTTTAAGTTCTACGGTGTGGAAAATATAATCCGCGTCGGCACGGCGGGGATGCTCAGCCAGCAGCTGAAAGTGCGCGACATCGTGCTGGGCATGAGCGCGTACACGAACAGCAATTTCGGGCAGCAGTACGGTTTCCGCGGGAACGTCGCGCCGTGCTGTTCCTACGCGCTGCTTTCTGCCGCGATGGAAGCGGGCAAGAAGCTCGGCGTGACCCCCGTGCCGGGTGCGCTGTACTCGTCGGATATTTTCTATGACGAGTCGCAGCCGTCGCCGGGGCAGGTGCTGCAAGGCTTGGGCGTGCTGGCGGTGGAGATGGAGGCGGCGGCGCTGTACCTGAACGCAGCGCGGCTGGGCAAAAACGCGCTGACCATCTGCACCATTTCTGACAATCCCTTCACGGGCGAGGAGCTGGATGCCGAGGCGCGGCAGAACACCTTCACGCAGATGATGGAGATTGCGCTGGAAATTTCATAATATCCACATACAAAAAACCGACAGGGCGAAATTGCTCTGTCGGTTTTTTTGATACTGCTGATATTACCCGCTGATTACACTGCGCCCTGCGCCATCATCGCGTCGGCCACCTTCAGGAAGCCCGCAATGTTCGCACCCGCGACGTAATCGCCTTCCTTGGCGTACTCGTGTGCCGCCAAATCCACCTTGGCGAAGATGTTCACCATGATATCCTTCAGCTTCGCGTCCACTTCCTCGAACGTCCAGCTCAGGCGCTGGCTGTTCTGGCTCATTTCCAGCGCGGAAACCGCCACGCCGCCCGCGTTGGCAGCCTTCGCCGGGGCAAAGAGCACGCCCGCCTGCTGGAACGCCGCGGTGGCTTCCAGCGTCGAGGGCATGTTCGCGCCTTCGCCGACTGCTTCCACGCCGTTGGCAATCAGCGCCTTGGCGGATGCTTCGTTGATTTCGTTCTGCGTTGCGCAGGGCAGGGCAATCTGGCAGGGAATCGTCCAGATGCCGGAGCAGCCCTCGGTGTAGGTCGCGGTCGGAACAGCCTTGACATACTCCTTGATGCGCTTGCGCTCCACTTCCTTCAGCTGCTTGACCACATCCAGCTTAATGCCGTCGGGGTCGTAGATGTAGCCGTTGGAATCGCTCATGGCGACGACCTTCGCGCCCATCTCGGTAATCTTCTGCACCGCGTAGATGGCGACGTTGCCCGAACCGGACACGACGACCGTCTTGCCCGCAATGGCCTTGCCGTTGCGCTCCATCATCGCCTGCGTGAAGTAGCACAGGCCGTAGCCGGTGGCCTCCTTGCGCGCGAGGCTGCCGCCCCACGTCAGACCCTTGCCGGTCAGCACGCCTTCATACAGCCCGGTGATGCGCTTGTACTGGCCGTACAGGTAGCCGATTTCGCGTGCGCCGACGCCAATATCACCCGCCGGCACGTCGGTGTCCTTGCCGATGTAGCGGTACAGCTCAGTCATAAAGGACTGGCAGAAGCGCTGGACTTCGTTGTCGCTCTTGCCCTTGGGGTCGAAGTCGGAGCCGCCCTTGCCGCCGCCGATGGGCAGACCGGTCAGGCTGTTCTTCAAAATCTGCTCAAAGCCGAGGAACTTCAAAATCGACTGGTTGACGCTGGGATGCAGGCGCAGACCGCCCTTGTACGGGCCAATCGCGCTGTTGAACTGCACACGGTAGCCGCGGTTGACCTGCACCTTGCCCTGATCGTCCATCCACGGCACACGGAAGGTGATGATGCGCTCCGGCTCCACGAAGCGTTCGAGCAGTCCCGCCGCTTCATACTTCTCCTCGTTCCGTTCGATAACGGGCTTAAGGGTCGTCAAAATTTCGGTCGCTGCCTGAATGAATTCCGGCTCGTGGGCATAGCGAACCTTCAAATCGTCAAGAACGCGCTGGCAATAATTCGCCATGATGCAGGACTCCTTTCAAATCATAAACATGCTGATTTATCGGCGCAGAACCCGCCGATGCGGAGTCCCGACGCCCTTGTCGAGAGGCGATACTTTCGCCCTTCACGTTTTTCATCATACACCATGCAGGCGCATCTGACAAGGGCTTTTGCTGCACTAATTATGTTTTTCTGGATGACAGCGGCGGCAATTTTGCATTTTCGCCGTTTTTTTTGCCCCTTGACAGAGAAAAACGGGTGTGTTACCATGTGTTCATGCAAGAAAAACGCGGAGGTGAACATCCGCGAATGAAGGAGGTATCCACTTTTCATGAACACACAGGTTTTGCAGGGGCTGCTCGTGCCCTTTCTCGGCACAACGCTGGGCGCTGCGCTGGTTTTCTTCCTCAAACGCGACTTGCCAGAGAAGGTGCAGAAGGGCTTGAGCGGCTTCGCGGCGGGCGTGATGGTTGCGGCAAGCATATGGAGCCTGCTGATTCCGGCGCTGGAGGGCGCGGCGGACTTGGGTGCATGGTCGTTCCTGCCCGCGACGATTGGGTTTTGGCTTGGGATTCTCTTCCTGCTTCTGCTGGATCGCCTCGTCCCTCACGTCCACCTGGATGGCGAACAGGAGGGTCTGCGCGCGTCGCTCCCCCGGTCGATGATGGTTGCGCTCGCCGTCGCGCTGCATAATCTGCCGGAGGGCATGGCGGTCGGCGTGGTCTACGCGGGCAGTATGCAGCCGGAGCAGGTCGGCAGCGTATCTTTCGCCAGCGCGTTCGCCCTTGCCGTCGGCATCGCCCTGCAAAACGTGCCCGAAGGCGCGATTGTCGCCATGCCCCTGCGTCAGGCAGGCATGAGCCGCGTAAAGGCGTTCACGCTGGGGATGCTTTCCGGCGCGGTTGAGCCGCTGGGCGCGCTGCTGACCATCGGGCTGGCGGCGGTTTTCGCCCCGATGATGCCCGTGATGCTGTCCTTCGCCGCGGGCGCGATGCTCTACGTCGTCATCGAGGAGCTTGTGCCGGAAATGGCGCAGGGCACGCATACCAATGTCGGCACGGTGCTGTTCGCCGTCGGATTTTCGCTGATGATGGCGATGGATTACATCCTATAAAGGAGACATGAAAATGAAACGAATTTTGCCGCTTCTGCTGATTTTGCTGCTGATTTTAACGGGCTGTTCCGCCCAGAATGCGGACTCCCCCGCCGCCGACGCGCCGACAGACACGCCCATGACCGGCATATCCTACGTCCAAATCGACGTGAAGGACTACGGCACGATTGTCGCGGAGCTGTACGCCGACACCGCACCCATCACCGTCGCGAACTTCCTTTCCCTCGTGGACAGCGGCTTCTACGACGGCTTGACCTTCCACCGCATCATTTCCGGCTTCATGATTCAAGGCGGCGACCCGAACGGCAACGGCACGGGCGGTTCAAGCCAGCGGATCAAGGGCGAATTCAGCGCCAACGGCGTGCAGAACGACCTGAAACACACGCGCGGTGTCCTGTCGATGGCGCGGTCAAGCGCGATGGACAGCGCCAGCAGCCAATTCTTCATCATGCACGCGGATGCGCCGCATTTGGACGGGCAGTACGCCGCGTTCGGCAAGGTCATCAGCGGGATGGAGGTTGTGGACGCGATTTGCGAGCATACGCCGGTGACGGATCGGAATGGGACGGTCGCCAAGGCGAATCAGCCGGTGATTGAACGGATTATCCGGGTAGAAAAGCCAGAGGAATAAGGGAAAAGGAAATGCCCCGACAGCACAAAAACTGCCAGGGCATTTATTGTATGGAAAAGTGACCAAGCCGGGGCGCAAAAAAAGGGTCAAGGGGCAATGCCCCTTGCAGGGTGCAGGGGCGGCGCCCCTGCTGGGGTTTGGGGCAACGCCCCAACTGTTCCTCGTCAAACCCACTCAAAGGGAATAACCAACAAAGGTGCAGGCAGCGAAGCGTCCCTGCCAGTAACTTCGCGCGTCCTCAGACGCGCCCCCTAGCCGCTCT
>FR899857.1:8952-14348 GCA_000437595.1 Faecalibacterium sp. CAG:74
GACGCGCCCCCAAGCCGCTCTATCCAACAACTGTGCTGTGTCGCGCCAGATGGGCGCGACCAAGTTGCTGGTCTTGCGACCATAGCCGCTCTTTCCCGAACGCAGGGGATTTCGCTCCTGCGGGAGCGACAAGGGGGCTTTGCGATCGCCCCCTTGACCCCTTCGCAGTGCACTTCCATGTTACTTGATTTTTATCGAGGCTTTTTATGATGACGCTGCTTTTTCCCAAACATCGGAATTTCAGCCCGCAAGGCGTTTCTTTGCTCACGCCCCCGCCTGTTCCTGCGCCAGCGTGTCAATCACCGCTTCGGAGGCGTTCGGGTAGAACGCCGCCGCACCCAGCTGGTCGGTCAGACCGACTTTCTGGAAGAAGCCCGCGACGTTCTCATGCACGCCGCAAATCGAGACGGTCACGCCCTTCTGCGCAA
The DNA here is from genome assembly GCA_000437595.1 of Faecalibacterium sp. CAG:74. GTDB lineage: Bacteria > Bacillota > Clostridia > Christensenellales > Aristaeellaceae > UBA11524. Next base: position 9,381 of record FR899857.1, read on the forward strand.
TCAGCGCGCACACCTCCATCAGCGTCTGCACGCCGGAAATGTCGGTCGCGGACACGCCGCGCAGGGAGAGAATCAGGTGCTCACAGCCGGTAAAATCCACCGAAAGCAGCTTCCGCTTCAATTCCGCGCAGTTCGCGAAGAACAGCGAACCGTTCACATAGCTGACGAGGATGCTTTTCGCGCGGGATTCATCCACCGGCTTGCCCATGCGGTGCAGGCGCTCCAGACGCACCTTGTCCACCGTCTCGGTTTCGATGGTCAGGCGCGCGGCGTTCCAGACGAACATCAGCAGCGCGGTCACAATGCCGATGACGATGGCGACGGTCAGGTCAAAGACAACGGTGGACACCATCGTAATCAGGAACTGCGCGACGCCCGTCCACACCTTGCGGCTGAAAATCGTCTTGATGCCGTGCCACTCGTTCATGCGCCACGCCGTCACCATCAGCACACCCGCCAGCGCGCTCAGCGGCAGGCGGCTCATCACGCCGCCCAGCAGCACCATCGCCAGCAGCAGCACCAGCGAATGCACAATGCCGGTCACGCGGGTCTGCTCGCCGGACTTGATGGCGACGGACGTGCGGGCAATCGCCGCCGTTGCGGGCACGCCGCCGAAAAACGGCAGCAGGATGTTGCCCACGCCCTGCGCAATCAGCTCACGATCCGCGTCGAAGGCTTCATCCTTCATGCGGGATGCGCTCGCACCGCACAGCAGCGACTCAATCATGCCCAGCATGGCGATGGAGACAATCGGGCTGACGAGGTTTTGGAGCATGTCGAGGTTGACCGCGCCGAGGTTCAGGCGATTGTCCAGCATCAGGCTTTTCGGGATGTCCCCCACCTTCGCCAGCGAATCGAAACCCGCGATTTCGGTCACGATGGTCGCCAGAATAATCGCCAGCAGCGACCCCGGCACCTTCGCGTTCAGCTTCTTCGGCCAGAAAACCATGAACAGCACCACCATCAGACCGATGGCGACCGCCTGCCAGTTGGGGGTAAATCCGACGCTGGTGTAGCTCCACAGCTTTTCCAGCGCGCTTGTGCCGACGGAGTGCGTGCCGAAGAAGTTGTCCACCTGCCCCAAGGCGATGATAATCGCGATGCCGCTGGTGAAGCCCATGACGACGCTGGTCGGGATGAAGTTGACGAGCTTGCCGAGGCGGAAGATGCCCGCCAGCAGGATAATCACGCCCGCCGCGAGCGACGCGACGAACACGCCCTGCAAGCCGTACTGGGCGACGATGCCGATGAGGATGGCGCTCATTGCCCCGGTCGGGCCGCTGATTTGGAAGGACGCGCCGCCAAGCAGCCCGATGACGAGCCCGCCGATGATGGCGGTGACAAGCCCCGCGGCGGCATCCGCGCCGGAGGACACGCCGAATGCGAGGGCAAGCGGCAGCGCCACCGCCGCCACCGTGATGCCGCTCAGGATGTCCTTGAGGAGTTTGCCGGCGTTGTAGCCGGAAAATTCGTGTTTCAGGTCGGTGATGTACTTTTTGAGCATTTTTGCTTTCCTTACTTCCTCTATCTCTCCAACAATGTTGACTTTTCTTCCAAACTGGTCTTTGTCGCAATTCCAGAGGGCTTTCCGATCGCCCTCTGGACTCCTTCGGTGCCTCCCATGTTTATTGGTTTCACGCGAAAGTTTTTAGTTAGTGTGCTGATGACCAGTCTGGACAAAAAGGAACCTATCCTACCATTGGATTTGTGAGTGCCCTGCCCAGAAAAAAAGGCAAAAAAACGTCCGGCGCTGAAACACGGTTTCAACATCGGACGAGTTTATGCTATGAAACGCTTGGGCGACAATTACGCCTTGGCGATTTCCACGAGCTTGGTGAAGGCAGCCGCATCGTTCACAGCCAGATCCGCGAGGATCTTGCGGTTGACGGTGATGTTGTGCTTCTTCAGGCCATTGATGAACGTGGAATAGCTCATGCCGTTCAGGCGAGCAGCGGCGTTGATACGGGTGATCCACAGGGAGCGGAAATCACGCTTGCGCAGCTTGCGGCCCTTGAAGGCATAGCGCAGGGAACGAGCAACCTGTTCGGACGCGGCGCGGTACTGCTTGGACTTTGCACCCCAGTAGCCCTTAGCCAGCTTCATGACCTTGCGGCGCTTCTTCAGAGCGTTCACAGATCTCTTAATACGTGCCATTGTGAGTATCCTCCTTGCCAGCGAATGGGCTTAATTACTTGTAGGGCAGCAGCTTGTGGATGGTCTTGGCTTCCGCCGCGTTGTCCACAATGCCGTCAGCGCGCAGGTGACGGGTGCGCTTGGTGGTCTTGAGGCGAACCTGATGGTTTGCGTTCATCTGCTTATGCTTCACGATACCGGTCTTGGTAAAGGAAAAGCGCTTGGCAGCACCACGGTGAGACTTCTGCTTAGGCATGGTGTAGTCCTCCTTCCAATGCTGATAAAACGGGGCGCAGGCAAGCTGCGATAGCCGTTTTATTCCTGTTCTTGATTCCCCTTGGCGTTTTCGCGGGCGGCCTTCTTTTCAGCGAAGGAAGCCTTTGCCGCCTTGGGGGCCAGGATCATAATCATATGACGGCCGTCCATCATGGGGCGGCGCTCCACCGAGCTGACCTCGGCGCAGCGAGCCGCGAAGTCCTGCATGACCTTCATGCCGATTTCGCTATGGGTGATTTGGCGGCCACGGAAACGGATGGACACCTTCACCTTATCGCCACCCTGAAGGAACTTCTGTGCCATTTTCGCCTTCGTGAGAACGTCGTTCTCCTCGATGGTGGCGGACAGCTGAACCTCCTTGGTTTCGACGACCCGCTGATTCTTCCGGTTTTCGCGTTCGCGCCGCGACTGTTCGTAGCGGTACTTGTCATAGTCCAGCAGTTTGCACACCGGCGGTTTTGCCGTGGGCTGGATTTTGGCGAGGTCGAGGCCGCGCTCTTCCGCCAGCTCCATCGCCTTGGCTGTTGGCATGACGCCGAGCTGTTCGCCGTTTTCGTCAATCAGGCGGACTTCCCGGTCGCGGATTTCCTCATTGATCATCAGATCGAGTGCTATGTCCATACACCTCCCAATTTTCGTTGAAGCCAGCGTTTTCTGCTCCATACCACAGAAAAAGCGGCGGGTGACTCCACCCGTCGCTGACATGCAGTTTGCGCCTTTTTCGGCGGTCAATCCGCCTGAAAGGGAAAAAGCCTGTGAACCCGGCAGCATACGCCGCGCAAGGTGAGAGACGGGCAAGCCTCTGCTTCAAACACGGATATTGTAGCACAGGGGAAGCGGTTTGTCAAGGGGGATTGGGCGGATTTTTTTGCGCGAAGCCGGAGTTTTTTCCGCGAAAAGAGGCGCAGACCGCCCGCTGGGGGAAGTCTGCGCCCACTGATTTTACTCGATGTACGGCGTGCCGTGCGGGATGCCCTGCTTCTCCGCCCACTGCCACGCGTAGCTGCCGACGCTGGCAAAGATGACGACATCCGGCGTGTTCTCGAACGCATCTTCCGCGATGTAGGACACGGAGTCCGGCAGGGTGATGCACTTCAGGTTCGCGCAGTCCGCGAAGGCGCGCGTGCCAATGACCTGCAGTCCATCCGGCGCAACGACCGACTGAATCGTGCTGTTGCCCACGAACGCCTCGTCATCCACATAGAACGTCGACGCGGGCAGCTTCACCTGCGGCAGCCCAATGCCCGTGAACTGCTCGGTGATGAAGCCCTGAACATGGATGTCCAGATAGTCATCATGCGCATACCAGCTGCCGTCGAAGGATGCCACCACGCCAAGTTCCGTTCCAGTGCCCGACGGTTCATTGTAGCCCCACTGGCTGTACTGGACATTCGTGCCGTCCACCCACTGCCACGAGCCGCTTGTGTTGCTTGCGCCAATCCACGCCTTGTCGACGGTAGAGGTGGCATTCAGCAGCTGCTCAATAATCTTCTGTTCCGCGTCGTTGTGGACGATGGCAAGGTGCTTTCTGACGGCTGTTCCGCCATCGCCGCCCATGTTGGCGCACATTTCCTGTGCGCTGCTCCAGCTGTTGTAACCGCCGTAAAGCGTGTAGGTGATGCCGTTGCGGGAAATGCTGCACCCCGTGTCGTACCACTGCGCATAGACGGTGTTGTAGTTCACGCCATTTTCCAGCCTGACCCAGCCGCCATCCGCCATTTCCTCGTAGTCCTCCGCGGCGTAAATGCGCGTCCAGATCTTGCCTTTCGCATCGGTATAGGTTTCATTCACGCCAAACCAGAAGTCCGCATCGCGATCCATGTGCTTGACGAGGGCAGCCGCGTCATTCGGTGCAGCCAGCACATCCATGCCATCTTCCGCCAGCACATAGGCGAGCGCCCAGCCCGACTTGCAGTAGACAAGCGGAATCGCCGCTGATTTGCTCCCTGCGTGCGCCGCGGAGAGGTCGGTATAGCCCAGTTCCTTGCCCGTGTCATCCGCCACAGGCGCCCAGAGGTAGCCGTTCTGGTCTTGGCGCATGTTGTTCACATCCACTCGGAAATTGCCGCCGGATGTGTACGTTTTGACAATCGTGTCATCCACATTCTGCGTCTTGTAGACATACACCGTGCTGCCCGGATTCGCAAAGTAGTCGTACCAAGCGGGGGTCTGCTTCACTTGCTCGACGTAGCTGTTCGCGGCAATCACCCAGCCGTAGAGGTAGGTGCCGTCGGACTGCTTGTAGCGCGCGTATGCCCAGTCGTTGCCGAAGCGCGGGTCGCGCAGCTTGTGGCTGACGTCCAGCTCCAGAATCGTGTCCTTGCTCAGCGTTTTCAGCACGCCCGTATCGCACCAAGCGTTCGGGAAGGTGCGGACGTAGAGGCTGCTGAGTGCTTTGTACTGCGTCCACGCGGGTTCATCGGGTTCAAGGTCGGGGACGATAGCGGTCTTATCGCCGATGTTGCAGTAGAGAATCGAGCCGTCCGACATCAGCACAGGCGCAAAGAAGTACTTCTTATTGCTGTCCATTGCGACGTTCAGCGGGTCGATGGTCAGGTA
>FR899857.1:14361-20537 GCA_000437595.1 Faecalibacterium sp. CAG:74
GTTCAGCAGGTCGATGGTCAGGTAATCGCCCACCGCCGTCGTGGTCGCGACAGCGCCGGAAATGCTCTGCGACTTGCGAATGTTGAGCTTCGCCTTCGTGCGGTAGGTGAACCACGCGCGCGGCGTTTCCTCCACCTCGACGATGAAGCTGTCAACGTATGTGTTCGCGCAGTCGCGGTAGGTGAACCATCCCTCATAATCGCCCTTGATTGCCAGCGCGGTATGGCTGCTGGTCGGCGTCGCGCTCGACGAGCCCCAATTCTGATAGCTCATCGTGTTGTTATTCAGCCACGTCCAGCCATTGCCTGCGCCATTCGCGTGGCCGCCCGTCCACGCCGTGCCGCCGTATGCGCTCATGATGGTCGAATGCAGCATGGCATCTTCCTGCGCATTGTCAATCACGACGAGGTGTCCGCCCATAGACGCCGCGTACTGCGCCGCCTGCGCCCACGAGACATTGCCGCGGCAGAACGTGTAGACGCTGGCTCCGCTGCGCACAGAGACGACTTCCTCAATGCTGTCGTCAGCCTGCGTCAGCGGCTCGTTGACATTCGTCACATCAAACCAGCCTACAACGAAATCATCCCCATGCCCGCGCATGAAGGTGTACTGCTTGCCGTTTTCGGTGATGGTGACGCGTTCGTTCCTGTCCAGCCAGATGATTTCGCCTTGGTCATAGCTGCTGAGTTCGGACAATTCAAACGTGGCAGGATAGCGAATTGACTTTGCCCCCGCTGCATTCGTTACTTCGTAGCGTTCCCAGTCGCCTTCGCGGTCAATGCCGCAGGGAGTAGGCGGGCCCGCAAGCACCTCGATATATCCTTCAATCGTCTTTCCATTCTTTGTATATCGGCAAGGCGCCCAATAGCTGTTAACGCCCGAAGCATCGTAAAACACCATGTTGGCAACATCTATCTGGAACACGCCGTCGGCACTGGTAAGCTCGTCGATTTTATTCTCATAATACGGCGCAGCATACACGACGATTGCACCATTTTCGTCAATGATGTAGTCGGAATAGTGGGCAGAGTTTCCGATTTTATCCTGTTTCTGCATGTAGTTGCTGTCGCTCTCAATGCACCAGCCATAGACGTATGTGCCATCGGACTGCTTGTAGCGCGCAAATGCCCACGTGTCGCCGTATTTCGGCTCACGCATTGTGTGATTGAGGTCAAGTTCAATCGTATCATTCGTTGGAATCTTTGTGACAATGTTTGTTTCCGGATAAGAGTTAGCGAAAGCGCGGATGTTCACGCCGTCTTTCCAAACAACCTTATACTTCCACCAGTCGTTTCCGCTCGGTGCGCGCATCGGGCGAATCGCCGACTGGTCGCTGATGTCGCAGTAGACTACCTCATCATCGTTCACCTGCACCGGCGCATACCAGTACGTCTTGCTGTTCACGACTGCCTTGGTCACATGCAGCAGGTCAATCTGCAATTCCGTCCCTGCAAAAATCGTTCCATAGAGGTTGTTGCTGCTGTACGTCGGGGTTGTGCGCAGTTCGATGTTCTTCTGCGTTTCGTAGGGATACCATTCGCGCGCAATAGGCACATTACTATCAACATTGACAGTAAAGCTCGTCTGTACTGCGTCCGCGCGTGTACGTTTGTCGTCCGCATACGCATACGCCGTGATGGTTGCCGTGCCTTCCCCGACGCTCGTCAGCGTCCCCCTGAAACGATCGACCGTCACCACCTTGGTGTTGCTGCTCTTCCAGTACAGACATGTATAGCCGGGCGCAATTTGGAAACGAAAGTTGTAATAGCTATAGATACCATCCTGCGGATTCCAGAATGCATTGGAAGGCGTGACACTGACTTCCGGTTGGAGCGTATCACCCACGCCGATGGTAATCACGCTATCGTTGAGATACCCAAATTCGTTCGACGAAAGCGAAATTCCCGTGACCGCAACCGGATCGCGCATCGTACCAACCTTGCTCCAGTCTGGATGGTAATAGCCAAAAATGGCATTGTAAAATCGTCTATTGTCTGCAGTCTCCTCCCATTGGGTGCCATAGTATGATGTAAAATCAGTTTTTCGAACACTCTCACTCCAGCTGCCGCTCACAACAGTGGCTCTTTTTTTCTTTGCATCATAGTTCGTCACAATGCCCACATGATTACCAATACTTTTAATTTCCTTCGACGTCGAACTATCCCAGTATTGACACCATACTGCAATGTCACCTACTTGCGGCACATAGCCACCGTTCTTTGCATCGTTATCATACTGCTGCTGGTAATTCGGTAACGAGTTTTTTTTGCCCTTAGGTGGATCATATGTATATTGACTTGGATTGATAATCGGGTGGAAACGGTCGGCATTCTTCTCACCCGCTTCAGGGCAAAATGTGCCAACGTTAGCCCCATTGGGAATAACGCTCGTTGGAATGTCACACCGATTCGCGATGACGGACACAAACACCGCACACCACGGACCAGTGTTGGAGAAAACCGTGTAATTCTTCCCGTAAATCTCCTGTCCAAATGCTAATTCATCCTTTTGGAACAGCATCGCCGCCTGTGCGAACTGTTTCCCCTTATCCGTCGCCGCCAGCGCCTTCCCTTCCTCCAGCGGCATCCAGCCAAACATCAGCGCCGCCGCAATCAGCAGTGCTGACAGGATTCGTTTGCTTCCATTGAGCCAACTCGTTTTCATGGTTTCTCTCCTCCCCTATTCGTCCGGCTACACCCATTGCTGCGGACAGCATCCACCAGAGGCGCTGCACCGATGCTGTTCATATGTAAATTATACCTGACAAAAATCAACATGTCAAGAGTGACCAGCATAAATATGGCAATTTAGCGGATAAAATGACAGGTTTCGTTCGCGCGGCATGCCATTGCGCCATGTAACCTGTTTTTTCTCGCGGTTACACGGTTTTCTTACACATAAAATAACGCTGTTTTTTTGAACCGCAAGTATATCGTTTTCGGCTAAAAACAGACGCGAATGGACAGGGCCTTTTGTGAAAAGCCGCCGCCATATTTCCTGAAATTTCCTGAAAACTTTCGGAATCACGCGGAATATCGAAAGAATTTCGGAAAACCGATGTAACTTCGTTTCAATTAACCCATGTGTGTGGTATGATTAGTGCATCAGATGACACCGAAACGTACATCTAAGCGCATCGGGGCTGCTGATGGGGTTCCCCTCCCCCTCATAATGGGAAATTTCAAGCAACAAAGGAGGCTGCAAGGGATGGCTCGGAAGTATATGAAAATTGCCATGGTCGGACAGAAGCGCGTACCGTCCCATGATGGCGGCATCGAGGTTGTGGTGGGCGAACTGGCCAAGCGCATGGTGGCGCAGGGGCATTCCGTGACGTGCTATAACCGAACCGACAAACAGCAGCCGCAGCCCGAAAATTTCAACGGCATCAGCCTGAAGTATGTACCGACCATCCAGAAGAAGGGGCTGGCGGCGGTTTCCGCAAGTTTCTTCGGCTGCCTTTGCGCGGCGGTTGGCAATTATGACGTGGTGCATGTGCACGCGGAGGGCCCGGCGCTGTTCTGCTGGCTGCCGAAGCTGATGGGCAAGCGCGTTATCGTAACGGTACACGGGCTGGACTGGACGCGCGCGAAATGGCAAAACGGCATTGCGTCCAAGTGCATCAAGCTGGGCGAAAAGATGGCGGTGCGCCACGCGGATGAGCTGATTGTGCTGAGCCACGGCATGAAGCAGTATTTTGCGGACACCTATGGGCGCGAGACGCTGCTGATTCCCAACGGCGTGCCGAGCTACCAGCCGTGCGCGCCGGAGCTGATTCGCCAGTACGGGCTGGAAAAGGACAACTACATCCTCTATCTGGGGCGCATCGTGCCGGAAAAGGGAGAACACTACCTGATTGAGGCGTACAAGCATCTGCCGACGGACAAGAAGCTGGTCATTGCGGGCGGCGCGTCCGACTCGCAGGAATATTTCGACGAGCTGCGCGAAATGGCAAAGGACGACGACCGCGTGATGTTCCTCGGCTTTGTGCAGGGGCAGCTGCTGGCGGAATTGTACAGCAACGCTTACACCTACGTCCTGCCCAGCGACGTCGAGGGGATGCCCCTTTCGCTGATGGAGGCAATGAGCTACGGCTGCTGCGTGCTGACAAGCGACATCAACGAGTGCGCCTCCGTCGTTCAGGAGCACGGCGTGACCTTCCGCCGCGGCGATATCGACGATTTGCGCGCAAAGCTGGCGGATCTGCTGGCGAATCCGGCGAAGGTGGCAAAGTACAAGGCGGAAGCGCCGGATTACATCTGCCATTCGCACAACTGGGACACGGTGACGCAGCGGACGCTGGCGGTCTATCGCGGGGCTGTACCGCAGGAAGAGCCGCATCGGGGTTTTGTGCCGGCTGCGCTGGGGGGTTGAGCCGCATCGGGATTTGCTGCCGGCAGCGCTGGCGGCTGAGCTGGCAAAGCGCGAGCAGCTGGTGCACGGCAAATAAAAAATCAGCATATATAAAGGAAGCGACTGCGACGGGCGCTTCCTTTTTTCGTGCATCTGCGCCTCCCCGGCTTGCTTTTTTGGCGATTGTGCTGTACAATAGGAAGATGGATGAGCCTACACAAGGAGGTGAGGACAGCATGTACGGCAAAGCCAAAGTCGGCAGACCCGATTGGTACATGATGGGCGCTTGTATCGTATTCGCTTTGACATTCAGCCTGCGCAGCGTGCCGCTGGCAGTGCTTCTGCTGCTGTTCATGCCTTTTTCGCTGCTCTCCCTCACGGGGGAACTGCCCCTGCCGACCCGCAACGCGCCAATCTGCCAGACATTGCTCTGCATCAGCATCCCGCTGCTCGTCATCGGCGCATTTTCCTCTCTGCTGCTCCTCCTGCCGAAGCTGCTCATTCCGTCCGCCTGCGTCTGGCTCTTCGGCGGCGCGCTGATGCTGTTCCTGCCGCCCGGCGCCTTCCGCAAATCGCGCATGGCAATGTATTGGGCGGTGATTTGCTTCGCCGCCGTCGTCGCGCTGCTGATGATGCTCCTTCAGCGCTATCAGGCGTACGGCGACCTGTATGAGGGCTTGTCCTATGACATTCTGCGTGTCATGATGAACGCGCGGACGCGCCCGCAGGTGCTGTATTCCGCGTATGTGTCCGGGCTGGCGGCGCTGGATGCAAAACGCACGGCGGCGCTGGAAAGTCTCGCGGCGCTGACGGGCGGAAACGTGCTGCCGTGGCTGTCCGAGGATGTACTGCAGCAGCTGGAATGGAGCCTGCGCGCAACGATTGAGATAACGCTGCCATCCATCATGCCTGACCTGCTGGTCAAAGGAATCATGGCGTTCTCGCTGGGGATGCTGCTGTGCTGGCGCAAATTTCCCGATGCGGCGGACACGCCGACCACCGACCGCTGGTTCATGCCCACCCCGCTGGGCATCAGCATGGCGGTGCTGCTGCTTCTGAGTGCGGCGCAGCTGTTTACAACGAACGCGACGGTTGCGCTGGCGGCTTCGCTGCTGGGCAGTGTGGCATTCTGGAGCTTCGCGGTGCAGGGCGTTTCGGCGCAGAATTTCGCCATGCTACGCGCGGGTGCAACGCGTGGCCGCCGCTGGTTTCTAACCATCCTGATGGTGCTGTTCGTGCCGATTCTGCCGATGTTCGCGGGCTGCGTCGACCAAATCCGCGACCCGCGCGGACTGCGCGACGACCGCCATCGAAAAGACGATGATTTTTCTGATTTTTAAGATTTAAGGAGGATACAGATTATGAAGGTTATTTTGCTGGAAGATGTGAAGGGTGTCGGCAAGAAGGATCAGATTGTGAATGCGGCGGATGGCTACGCGCGCAACTTCCTGTTCCCCAAGAAGCTGGCGGTGGAAGCGACCCCCGGCGCGATGAAGGGCGTTGAGAAAATGCGCAAGGCGGAAGCCGAACGCGAAGCCCAGCGCCGTGCCGACGCGACGGCACAGGCGGACGCCCTGCGCGGCAAGGTCATCAGCATGTCGGTGAAGTGCGGCGCACAGGGGCGGCTGTACGGCTCGATTACGAGCGCGGAAGTTGCCGAGCAGCTGAAGGCGCAGCACGGCGTTGCGGTGGACAAGCGCGACATCAAGTGCGAGAACATCCGCGCCGTCGGCGATGTGGAGATTGAGGGGCGCCTGTACAAGGACATCTCCGCGAAGATGGTTGTGCATGTGGAAGCGGCGGCGGTGAAGTAAGGCCGTAACCGC
>FR899857.1:20550-26640 GCA_000437595.1 Faecalibacterium sp. CAG:74
GGGGGCGGTGAAGTAAGGCCGTCACCGCCGGGGGGCTGCCCTCCCGGTCTGCCGGAAGGTTTTCTTCCTATTATAATGGATTTTGTTGCAGGGGGTTCGCCTCTGCGGAGGCGACCAAAGGGCTTTCCGATCGCCCTTTGGAAACCTTCGGCGCCACCCATGTTACAATGCTGTACTGTTGCTTGGAAGGTACGAACAGTACACAAACTAAATCAGTTTCAATACAGTTCAACAAACATGGGAGTGCACGCGAAGGAGTCCAGAGGGCGACCGCAAAGCCCTCTGGTTACTGCAAACAAGACCAATTGGGGAGAAGTCACCAACTCCATAACGCAAAAAATTCAAGGGGAATCCATAAAACTCCCCTTGGGAGAGGTTTATGTCAGAATTTCGTGGCGTGACGCCGCCCAATAGCGTCGAAGCGGAGCAGTCCGTGCTGGGCGCGATGATGCAGGATGAAAACGCGGTGCTGCAGGCGGCGGAAGCCTTGTCCACCGACGATTTCTATCAGCCGGCGCACCGCGAAATCTTCGAGGCGATGGTTGCCCTGCACCATCAGCAGCGCCCAATTGACCTCGTGACCGTCGATGCGGAGCTGACCCGCCGTGGGACGCTGGAAGGCATCGGCGGCACGGAGTACCTCATGCGGCTGATGAGCTTCGTGCCGACGACCGCGAACGTCAAGGCGTACATCACCTTGGTGTCCGAAAAATCGACCCTGCGCAAGCTCATCAAGGCATCGCAGGAGATTTCGCAGGAGTGTTACAGCCAGCAGAATCCCCTGCAGGAGACGCTCGGACACGCGGAAAAGGCGATTTTCGACATCGTGATGAACCGCGCATCCGGCGAGAGCCTCGTCCACGTCCGCGACGTGCTGTACAACACCTACGCCAACATCGAGGAGCTGGCGAAGCTCAAGGGGCGCGTCTCCGGCGTGCCGACCGGCTTCACCCTGCTGGACAACATGCTCACCGGCCTGCACGGCGGCGAACTCATCATCATCGGCGCGCGCCCGTCCATGGGCAAAACGTCCTTCGCGATGAACATCGCCACCCACGCCGCACTCTACGCGAACAAAAGCGTCGCCGTGTTCTCGCTGGAAATGCCGCGCGAGCAGATTGCCCTGCGTATGCTCTGCTCCGACGCGCGCGTCAACATGCAGAGCGTCCGCCAAGGCACCCTGCGTGAAGAGGACTGGATAAAGCTGGCGAAATCCATCGGCCCCATGTCGAACTCCCCTGTTTACATTGACGATACGGCGGGCATCACGCCGACGCAGCTCCGTTCGCGCTGCCGCCGCCTGATGATGGACAAGGGGCTTGACCTCATCATCGTGGACTATCTGGGTCTTATGCACGCCGACGGCAAGACCGAGAACCGTCAGCTGGAGGTGAGCGAAATCAGCCGCCAGCTGAAGGCGATTGCGCTGGAGCTGAAAGTGCCGCTGATTGCCTGCGCGCAGCTCTCCCGTGCGTCCACGACGCGCGACAACAAGCGTCCCGCGCTGTCCGACCTGCGCGACTCCGGCTCCATCGAGCAGGACGCGGACGTCGTCATGTTCATCCACCGCGAGGGCTACTACGACCCCGAAACGGCGGACAAGAACGTGGGTGAAATCATCATTGCGAAGCAGAGAAACGGCCCGCTGGGCACGGTGAAGGTCGCGTGGCTGAGCGAATACACGACGTACACGGATTTGCCGCCCTCGGCGATGGGGGGAGAGAACGGCGGGGATGCGCCGTTTTGATGCTTGCTGCATCTTGCTATGCCAAGCTGTTTTCTCTTTCCAAACAGTGCTTTGGCATAGTACCAGAGGGCTTTCCGATCGCCCTCTGGACTCCTTCGGCAGTCCACTTCTGCATACTTGTTTTTTATCGCAAGTTATTTAGTTTGTGAACCTGAAAATCCGACTACTAACGACTATGAGGATTCCAAAATCCTCAACATTTTCATCCATCGGAGGAAAATCACCCATGACAGTCAATCAGCTGGAAACCAACGCCCGCTTCGTCGGGTTTCTGCTCGTTCGCTCTGCGGATGCGCGGACGGATAAGAAGGGCGGCTCGTACCTCGACCTCACCCTCGCGGATAAAACGGGCGACATCAACTGCAAATACTGGGACTGGAATCAGCTGATGGACGTGCCCAAGCAAGGCTCGGTCATCAAAGTGCAGGGGCTGGTGCAGGAGTACAACAGCCGCAAGCAGCTCCGCATTGAGCGGATGCGCGCCGCCTTGCCGCAGGACGAGGTGGACATGGCGCAGCTGGTCGCATGCGCGCCCGAAAAGCCCGAAGTGATGCGCAAGGACATCGAGGACACGATTGATACCTTCCAGTCCGAGGGACTGAAGAAAATCGTGCGCGAGATGCTTCGGCTGACGGGCGACAAGCTGGAATGGTTCCCGGCGGCGCAGCGGCTGCACCACGCGGAACGCTCCGGCCTGCTCCACCACACGACGAGTATGCTGAATCTGGCGCGGCACGTCGTGGCGGCGTATCCGTTCCTGGACGCGGAGCTGCTCTACGCGGGCGTTATCCTGCACGACCTGTGCAAGACGACGGAAATGATCAGCGACGAAACGGGCAGCGTGAGCGATTATTCCGCGGACGGGCTGCTGATTGGGCATTTGGTGCGCGGCGTGGCGCGGATTGAGGAAGCGGCGAAGAACGTGGGCGTATCCGGGGAAATTGTGCTGCTGCTGGAGCACATGGTGCTCTCGCATCACAGCATCCCGGAATACGGCAGCCCGAAGGCGCCGATGTTCCCCGAAGCGGAGGTACTCGCGCGCATCGACGATTTGGACGCAAAGATGAACGAAATGCAGGGGATTCTCGCGCGTGTGCCGGAGGGTGCGTTCTCGGAGAAGGTCTGGAGCCTTGACCGGCGGATCTATCACCCGAAGTATCAGGAGATTGACGGGGCGGAATGACGTCATCCACATTCTTTTGCAAGAAAACGGGTGTTTCAATCGTTTTTGAATTAAGGCAACACCTCATTTGTACGGTGTTACCTTAGGATAACAACCATAAGGAGGGAATCACGATGAAAAAGGGCTTTCGGACATTGCTTCTGCTGAGCGCGTGCCTCGTTCTGCTGGCGGGCTGCGCATCTGAACCGAAGACGCAGTATAACGTCAATACGCAGGGGGCGGCAAACACGTCCAGCACAAATACCGCCGGCAGCAGCCTTCCGGCGGATTACGACCCCGCGTCCGAGGAGGACGACTACACGGGCGACGCTGCCAGCACGCCGGAGGAAATTCAGCTGCCGACGCTCGTCACGCCTCCCCCCACGAATACGCCCATTCCGGTCATTTCCGGGCAGTATTCCGGCGCGACGCCCGTCGTGATTGACCCCATTGACAAGCCGACCCCCACGCCCCTGCCGGCGCTGTCCTTCACCTACCAGACCTACACCGCGTCGAACCTGAATCTGACGTTTGAAGGCCCGGCTGGCTGGGTGGTGGATACGTCCGAGGCGAACAGCTACAAACTCCAGAGCCCCGACTGGGCGACGGGCTACGCGGCGACCCTCGTCATCCGCGCAAACAGCACGAGCATTGAGTACACCACCGATTCGCTGACGACGGAAGTCAAGTCCATGCTGACGAACCTCCGCAACGCGAATTACCCCAAGTTCAGCCCGTCAAACACGGCGACGCGCAAGGGGCTGTTCCTCGGCGCAACGGGTGTGTACGCCAATTACACCGCCACGCTGGATGGCAATCTGCAAATCGCGGGGCGCATCGCGGCGGTTTACAAGAATAACGTGCTCTACACCGTCCACCTCACCTACCCGGCAGGGTACACCGACACCTACAAGACAAACGTCTACGACAAACTGCGCGACACGCTGAAAGTGATCACGGCACAATAAAATGGCGATTTCAGAACGAGAAAAGACGGCGGTTCGCCTGTTTGCATCCGGGGCGAATTGCGCTCAGGCGGTGCTGATGACCTATGCGGACATTGCGGGGCTGACGCAGGAGCAGGCGGCGCGGGTTGCCTGCGGGCTGGGCGGCGGCATCGGGCGGCTGCGCGACAACTGCGGCGCGTTTTCCTCGGCGGTGATGCTCTGTGCCGCGCTGGAAGGGGCAGACGGCGCGAAGCCGGAACACCGCCCGCAGACGTACGCGCGGGTGCAGCGCGTCTACCGGGCGTTCATCGCCCGAAACGGCAGCATCTGCTGCGCGGAGCTGTTAGGGCGCGAGAAGAAGCCGGAATCCCCCACCCCGGATGCGCGGACAAACGCGTATTACAGCAGTCGCCCCTGCGCGAAAATCATCCGCATGACCTGCAAAATCATTGACGAAATGCTGGCGGAAAATGCCGCCGGGCAGGAGGACTAATTGAAGGCACTCATACTCTCCACAGCCACGGGCGGCGGACACAACACGGCGGCGCACGCGGTGATGGAAGCGCTGACGGAGCGCGGCGTGGAATGCCGATTTGAGGATTGCGTGGCGTTCGGCGGGCAGAAGCTGTCCGCCACCGTGTCGAACGTCTACGTCAAATTTGTGCAGGCGGCGCCGGATGCCTTCGGGCGGCTGTACCGCTTCGCCAAGGCCATCAGCACGCCGCGCATCAAGTCCCCCGTCTACCTCTTCAACGCCGCCTACGCGCGCAAGATGGAGCAGCTGCTGACCGATTACGCGCCGGATTTGATTGTCTGCACCCACATGTTCGGCGGGCAGAGCGTCACCTACCTCCGCCGCCATGACCTATGGAACGGGCTGTTCGCCATGGTCATGACCGACTACACGATTCATCCCTTCGTTGAGGACATCGAGTGCGACGTGATGTTCACCTGCAAGGCGGCGATGCCCTCCGCCAAGCGGCTGGCGCTGCCCAAAAGTGCTTATGAATTCACAGGCATTCCGGTGTCCCTCTCCTGCCGTCCCTGCACGGACAAGCGCGCCGCGAAGGAGGCCGTCGGGCTTGACCCGGAGCGCCCCGAAGTCGTCCTTGTCGGCGGCAGCATGGGCGCGGGCAATCTGCCGGAGATGATTGCGCGGATTCTGCCCGTGTTGGGCGAAAACGGCCATCTGACCGTCGTCTGCGGCTCAAACGTGGATGCGCTGCGCCGGGCGACCGAAGCCTACGGCAGCGACCCGCGCGTGTCCCTGCGCGCGCAAGTGACGCCGCTGACGCCCCTGATTGCCGCCGCGGATGTGCTGGTCACGAAATCCGGCGGGCTGACCTCCACCGAAGCAATGACCATCGGCACGGCGATTGTCGTCGCGCACCCGATTGCGGGGTGCGAAACGGAAAACGCCCGCTACATGGAGGACAACAAGCTGGCGCTCTGGGCGCACACGGACGACGAGCTGACCGCGAAAGTGGCGGATCTGCTGCGTCACCCGGAAAAGCGCGCCGAAATGATTGCCAAGCAGCACGAGAAAATTGACCCCGACTGTGCGCGGAAAATCGCCGACATCCTGATTCGTCGTACGAACGAAATGATGGGGAGAAAAACGCCTGATGCGTGAGAAGCTGGAACTGCGGACGAAAAAATCCGCCGTGATTTTGACCGCGTGCGCCCCGGTTGCGCTGTCCGTGCTGCCCGTGCTTGCAATCAGCCTGCTGCTCCTGCCGCCCTCCTTCACCCTGATGATTCTGGGGCTGATGATTGCGGCGTGCAGCCTGACAATGGCGTTCTACATTCCCAGCTATCTGGGCAGCTACGCCTTCCAGCCCGCGACGAACCTGCACGGCGCGCGGATTGTGGCGAATCTCGGCCGCGCGAACACCTACGAGGTCAGCGGCGTATCCGCGCAGGACATTCTGGTCAAGCAGTCGCGCCTTGAAAAGCGTCTGCGCGTCTGCCACATTCGCGTCAAGGGCACCGCGTACTACTTCCGCGGCGTCCCGGAGATGGAGAAGGTGCAGGCGTGGGTGACGGCGAACTTCCCGGAGAAGTCGAAGGTGGAGCAGCGGATGGAGAGCAAGGGCAGCAAGCAGAAAAAGCGGAAAAAGTAAAAAGTAAAGCAAAAGGTCGCTCCTCATGGTGGGAACGACCTTTTTTGTTCTTTACGGAATCTTGGGGAAGAGCAGCTTGGGGGCGCTCCTGCGGGAGCGCAAAGTTACTGG
>FR899858.1:0-11182 GCA_000437595.1 Faecalibacterium sp. CAG:74
CCAAACCCCACCAGAGGCGCTGCCTCTGGACTCCGCAAGGGGCAATTGCCCCTTGACCCCTTTTCGCGATTCAGTTGGTGACTTCTCCATACTGTGTCCGCGTGGGAGTGCAGGGATTTTGGCAGGACAAAGCCGCCCCTGCGGTTGGCAGGGACGGTCTTGCCCATGAAGATTACTTCTCGTCGAGGCACGCAACGCCGGGCAGCGTCTTGCCTTCGAGGTATTCCAGCGAAGCGCCGCCGCCGGTAGAGATGTGGGTCATCTTGTCACCCAGACCCATCTGTTCCACAGCCGCCGCAGAGTCGCCGCCGCCGATGATGGTCACTGCGTCGGAATCCGCCATTGCCTGCGCAACCGCCAGCGTGCCGGCAGCCAGCGTCGGGTTCTCGAACACGCCCATCGGGCCATTCCACACAACCGTCTTGGCGGACTTCACAGCCGCCGCGAACAGCTCACGGCTCTTCGGGCCAATATCGCAACCTTCCATGTCCGCCGGAATCGCATCCGCATCGACGGTCACGGTATCAACCGGCGCGTCAATCGGGTTCGGGAAGTCCTTGATGCACACGGTGTCAACCGGCAGCAGAAGCTGAACGCCTTTTTCCGCAGCCTTCGCCATCATGTCCTTGCAGTAATCAATTTTGGTTTCGTCCAGCAGGGACTTGCCGATTTCATAGCCCTTCGCCTTCAGGAAGGTGAACGCCATGCCACCGCCGATAATCAGCGTATCAACCTTTTCCAGCAGGTTGTTGATGACATTCAGCTTGTCCTCAATCTTCGCGCCGCCCAGCACCGCGACGAACGGACGATCCGCATTTTCCAGCGCCTTGCCCATCACGGCGAGTTCCTTGCCGATCAGATAGCCTGCCACGCACGGGGACAGGAACTTCGTCACGCCCTCGGTGGAGCAGTGCGCGCGGTGGCAGGAGCCGAACGCGTCATCCACATAGCAGTCCGCCAGGGAAGCCAGTTCCTTGGAGAACTCCTCGACGTTCTTGGTTTCTTCCTTGCGGAAGCGGGTGTTCTGCAGCAGCACGACGTCGCCGTCCTTCATCGCCGCCACAGCAGCCTTGGCGTTTTCGCCAACCACCGTGTCGTCATTGGCGAACACGACGGGCTGACCCAGCAGTTCGCTCAGGCGAACCGCCACGGGTGCCAGAGAAAACTTCTCTTCCGGGCCGTTCTTCGGCTTGCCCAGATGGCTGCACAGGATGACCTTGCCGCCGTCAGCGATCAGCTTCTTGATGGTAGGAAGCGCGGCCACGATGCGCTTGTCGTTGGTGATCTTGCCGTCCTTCATGGGGACGTTGAAGTCACAGCGAACCAGCACCTTCTTGCCAGAAACCTTGATGTCGTCAATCGTTTTCTTAGCCATTGTTGATGCACACTCCTTCAAGATTGCTCTTTTGGTTGCTTGTATTTGAAACGTCATTCACGCTTCGGTGTCTGACGAACAACCCGTATTTGTTTTGAGGATGGCAAGCATCTGCTTTGCCGCACCCTCATCCGTCACCAGCAGCGTATGCGGGTCATGCCGCAGGACGGAGATGATGGCTTCCGCCTTCTTTGCGCCCGCCGCGACCGCAATCATGCGGCAGTCTGGCGTCAGGCGCGCCAAATCGACGCACACGCCGGATGATTTCAGCAGGCACTGCCCATCCCGGTCGTAATACGCGCCGAAGGACTCCCCGACCGCGCCCTTCTTCATCAGCAGGCGCACCTGCTCCACGGGCAGGCGACTCATCGTCTCCTGCGCGCAGCCAATGCCGTGCAGGATGATGTCCGCACGCTGGATGCGCTCCATCGTCTCGCGGATTTCAGGCAGCCGCAGCATTTCCTGCTTCGCCTGCTCGTCCATGTGGTCTGGCAGATGCAGCAGCCGATGATGTCCGCCGAGCCGCTGGGCGATTTCCGCCGCCAGCGTGTTCGCCTGCGTTTCCACTTCACGCCCGAAGCCGCCCTGTGCGGGAACAACCATGACGTTCATGGGAGCGCTGCTCTGCATGGCGTGTGCCGTCGCCGCGATGGTCGAACCGCCCGTGACTGCCAGTGTCGACCCGGAATGCAGCAATTGCCGCACGCCCTGCGCCGCCAGCCGCCCCACGTCGGACAGTACACGCACATCCGCATCAGCATCCCCCGGCGCAACGAAAACTGTTTTCACTGGGAGAACCTGCATCAGCGCCGTTTCCAGCGCGGTCAAGCCCTGCGTCTGCCGGGCGAAGCTACGGGCACTTTCCAGCCAGCGTGACGCATTCGGCGTCGGATTCATCCCGGCTTTGTCCAGCGTAATCAGGCCAGCATCGCGGAGCTTCTCCACGTCCGCGCGCACTTCCCGCTCCGCCAGATTCAGCCGGAGCGCCAATTGCCGCCGCCCAACCGGGGCTGATTCCGCAATCGCCGTCAGCACCATGGCACGGCGCGCCATTGCTTCCGCCATCTCCGGCGCAATCGCCTGCATCAGCGCCACAAAATCCTCCGCCATGCCATTCCGCCCCTTCCGGCTCGTCAGAAAATCCCCAATGTCTATCATACCACGTTCGGCACGAAATGGCAAGATTGTTTTTCTGCTTCCGCATACACTCTTCTTACAAAGGAGGAGATTTGTATGTGGATTTTGCTTCCCGCTTTCGTTTTGACGCTGCTGCTCTGCCGCTGCTATCGCCCCGGCACTTGGGGCGCGCGGCTGCTGAACTGCTGGACGTTTGGCACTGTGCTGTTGATGGCGTGGAATCTGCTGCCCTTGCCGCACGTCGGCATCAATCCGATTTCATCGTTGTTGACAGGCGCGTTGGGCATTTCAGGGCTGCCCCTGACGGTGTTTCTGAATATGATGCCGTAATCAGCAGCAGACGATTTCGATGCCCGCCATGGCTTCATCAATCAGCCCGTCGATGTCGAGCTTGCTCTCGCCTTCAAGAATTTTCTCCATCTTCGGGTGCGTCGCGGGATGGCGCGGCGTGAAGACCGTGCAGCAGTCCTCGTAGGGCAGGCTGGACGTCTCGAACGTGCCGATTTTTTCACTCACGGCGATAATTTCTTCCTTGTCAAAGCCAATCAGCGGGCGGAAAACAGGCATATCCACCACCATATCAGTCGTACCGAGCGCCGTCATCGTCTGGCTGGCGACCTGCCCGACCGATTCGCCGGTAATCAGTGCCTCGCTATTCTCCTGACGCGCCACCTTTTCGGCAATGCGCATCATGAAGCGGCGCATGATGAGCGTCTTGTACTCTTCGGGGGCAATGCGCATCATGAAGCGGCGCATGATGAGCGTCGTGTACTCTTCGGGGCACTTTTCGTGGATTTCCATCTGGATTTTGGTGAACGGCACGATGTGGACGCGGATGCCGCAGCAGCTTTCGGACAAAATGCGCGCCAAATCCAGCACCTTTTCCTTCGCGCGGTCAGACGTGTATGGATAAGAGTGGAAATGCACCGCGTTGATATGCACGCCGCGCTTGGCAATCATCCACCCCGCGACTGGGCTGTCAATGCCGCCGGAAAGCAGCAGCGTCGCGCGGCCGTTCGTCCCGACGGGCATACCGCCGACCGCCGGAATCACCTTCACATACAGGTACGCCATGTCGCGGATTTCCACGTTCATGGTGTGCTGGGGCTTCTTCACGTCCACGGACAGGTTCTTGTTCGCCGTCAGGATGCGGTGTCCCATTTCGATGTTGATGGCGGGCGAATCCATGAAGTAGTTCTTGTCCGAGCGGCGCGCCGTCACGCGGAACGTGCCGGACAAATCCGCCATCATGGCAACCGCCTGATTGCAGAGGGCGTCAAAGTCGTCTTTGGGCATTTCGACCGCCGGGCAGACGCTGTGCACGCCGAACACCTTTGTCACGCGGCGGATGCACTCATCCAAATCGTCAAAATCCGACACGAGAATGCGTCCGTCGTGCAGCAGCACCGTCGCGCTGAGGTCTTTGACGGCGTACTTGATGCGCTTGACCAGCGCGCGCATAAAAAGCGGGCGATTCTGCCCCTTCAGGAAAATCTCGCCATAACGGACAAGCAGCAAATTGCGCACAGGAATTTCTCTCCTTAATATGTAGATATTATCGTCTGACGTAAGCTTTCAGCAGGTCATAGTGCTTCTTGACGCACCGCGCCACATCGTCCATTTCCGCCTCGGTGTTGTCCGGGCAGAGGCTGAACCGCAGCGTGCAGTCCGCTTCCGCCGGGGACAAGCCCATCGCCGTCAGCACGCCGGACACCTTCTGTTTATGCGCCGCGCACGCCGAACCCGCACTGACATAGATGCCGTCGCCTTCCAGCGCGAACAGCATTGTCTGGCTCCGCACAGGCGACAGGCTGACGCTCAAAATGTGCGGCGCGCAGAGCGGGTCATCCAGTGCGGGGCCGTTGCGCTTTGCCGTGGGAATCGCCTCCTGCAAGTCCGTCAGCAGGCGGGTTTTCAGCGCCATCATCTTCTCCGCCGCGCCCTGCGGATAGGTGCGAACCGCCTCGCCCAGCCCAATGATGCCGGGGACGTTTTCCGTGCCGGAACGCAGGTTGTCCTCCTGCCCGCCGCCGAAGACGATGGGCGACAGTTTGTGGTCTTTGCGGAAAATCAAGCCGCCGATGCCCTTGCTGGCATGAATCTTATGCCCGGAAAAGGCGTAGGACTGGATTTTGAGCGCATTAAAATTGAGCGGCACACGCAGAAAGCCCTGCACGCCGTCCACATGAATGGCGGCATTCGGCGCAAAGCGGTCGCGCAGCGCGGCGACTTCCGCAATGGGCTGCACCGCGCCGACCTCGTTGTTGACCTGCATGAGCGTAATCAGGTGGACATCCTCGCCCAGCAAGCCTTCCAGCGCGGGCAGATCCACCACGCCGCGGCGATCGACTGGAATCGGCACAACCTTGTGCCCCATGCGTTCGGCTTCCTGCGCGCAGTTCAGCACCGCCGGATGCTCCACGGACAGCATCAGCACCCGCCCCGGCTTATGCTTCGTGCGCAAATGCCCCAGAATGGCAATATTGTCCGCCTCCGTGCCGCCAGAGGTGAACACCATGCGCTGGTTCGCCGCGCCTGCCGCTTTCAGGCAGATTTCGCGCGCATTCTCGACGGCTTTCTCCGCATCCATGGCCGGGCGGTACAGCGCCGACGGGTTGTACCAGCCGTTTTCCAGCGCGTCCGTCATCGCGGCAATCACCGCGGCGGAGGGCTTCGTCGTTGCGCTGTTATCCAGATAGATGGTTTTCACGGTCAATTCTCCTGATACGCGCCGAAGGGCAGATAGTGGCGGATGTTATCCACCATAGCTTTGCTCGGCTCAAACACAATCAGGGACTTCTTGCCGTCCTTGGAGAAAGCGAAATAGTACAGTTCCGCGTCGCGATTGAGGAACCAGCGCAGCTGCTTCACGCCCGGCGCGGACACATGCCGATGGAAACTGCCGCTGGCAACCTTGCCGAACGCATCCACCTTTGCCACGTTCAGGCTGCCCAGCGCCTTGCGCTTGCGGTTGTTGAACACCTGTGCGAAATCCATCGAGCCGTTGGTGAACGTGTAGTCGTACTCCGTGCGCAGTCGGTCATGGAAGAAGAAAATGTACACCGCGATACCCGTGAACACCAGCGTCATCACCAGCATCGAGATGCTGAAGCTGTAAAACATGACATTCAGGTACATGAACGCCAGAATCGCAGACACAATCATCACGACCCACGACGCGTAGTACAGTACCTCTTCCGCCGCGCGGTGGTGTTTGCTTACAGATTCCTCCAGAAAACGATCCATTTGCGTAAATCCTCCTCAAATCACATAAACAGCAGGAACAGCCCTGCCGTCAGAAGCCCCACAATTACGCCGCCGATGACCTCGACATGCGTGTGACCGACCAATTCCTTCAGTTCCTCATCCGTGATGCTTTCGCCATTGACGAACATCTTCTGCACGATTTCGTTGATGACAACCGCCTGCTTGCCCGTCTCGCGGCGGACACCCGTCGCATCGTACATGACAATCGCCGCCATCGTGAAAGACAGGGCGAAAATCGCGCTGTCGAAGCCCTGCGTCGCGCCAATCATCAGCGTCAGGGAGACGACGAACGCCGTATGGCTCGACGGCATTCCCCCGCTGCCGAAAAAGCGGTGCCAGTCCCATTTCTTTTCGACCAGATAGTACGTCGGAATTTTGAGCGCCTGCGCCACGAACCACGCCGTGATGCAGCACAGCAGCACCTGATTGCTGAAAAGCCCCAGAATGTTGTGTAGTTCCATTTATTTCCGCTTCCCTTTTGATGAATGATGAATCAATCCGGCGCAAGCGCACGAATCCTGTCTCTTATTGTACTCTGTTCAGGGTACTTTGTGCAAGGGTTTGCAAAAATTTCATATCTCCGCCGATTTTCGCTGCCGCATCCACCGCCAAGGCCGTTTCCCGTGCCGCGTCCTCGCGCGTGCCCTCAATGCCGCGAATGGCAATCCATGTCAGCTTCTCTTCCGCAACGTCCTTGCCAACGCTCTTGCCCAGCGCTTCCTCCGTGCCAATGACATCCAGCAGGTCATCCACCATCTGGAACGCCATGCCGAGGTGCTGCCCGTACTCGCAGCCATATTTCACCTGATCCTGCGTCGCGCCCGCCAGCAGCAGGCCCGCCTCCACGGGGGCAGTCAGCAGATCCGCCGTTTTGTGCAGGTGGATGTAGCGCACCTTGTCCGCCGTCGGCTTCGTTCCCTCGCTGGTTACGTCCATCGTCTGCCCAGCGACCATGCCCGTTACGCCCGCGTGACGCGCAATCGCTTCCATCGCCAGCACGCCGGAGCAGTCCCCTGCTTTCGCCAGCTTCGCAGCCTGACGCGCCATCAGCTCCATTGCCGCCGACAGCAGCCCATCGCCCGCCAGAATCGCCACGTCCTCGCCGAACTTGCGGTGATTCGTCAGCTGACCGCGCCGCAGGTCATCGTTGTCCATGGCGGGCAGGTCATCGTGAATCAGGCTGTATGTGTGAATCATTTCCAGTGCACAGGCGAACGGCAGCGCCTTTCCAGTATCCCCGCCGATGGATTCGCACGCGGCCAGCAGCAGCACCGCGCGAAGCCGCTTGCCGCCCGCCAGCAGCGAATACTCCATCGCCTTCAGCAGAATATCCGGGATTTCGCCCAGCGACCGCAGCTGCCCCGAAAGCGCCTCTTCGACCTGCTTGCGGTATTCCGCGTATGTCTTCATTGCTGTTCCTCCATCGGCACCTCGATGTCCTCGCCGCTTTGCTGCCGCAGTACCGTCAAGCGCTGCTGTGCCGCCGTCAGCTCCTTTTCGAGGGCGTTCAGCGCATTCAGCCCCGCTTCGTACTGCTGCATGGCTTCCTCTAAGGGCATTTCGCCGCTCTCCATCTTCGCAATCAGTGCTTCCACCTGTTGAAGCCTTTCTTCAAACGTCAGCTTCTTTTTCGCTGCCATAAGCACCCTCCTTATTGGGCTGCATGACCCGCATTTCGCCATCCCGGAAACGAATCGTCATCTGCGGATGCGTCCGCGCCGCCGCCCGGTCAGGCAGCACCCTGCCGCCGTCCAGCACCAGCGCATAGCCGCGCTCCAGCACCTTTTCCGGATTCAGCGCCTGCAAATGCAGCTTCTGCCGATGCAGCCGCTCCATTTTCCGCTGCAAATTCTGCTCCGCCGCGCTGTCCAGCCGAATCCGCGCCATGCCCAATCGCGGGGTCAGCGCCGAAATCCGCTGCGACATTTGATGCTCCAGCCGCATTTTTGCGCCGCCGAGCCGCTTCTCCAGCGCCGTCAAGCGTTGGTTCGGGTCGCACGCCGCCAGCCGCTTTTCCAGTGTCATCAGCGTCAGACGCGTTTCCTGCAAGTGCTGCGAAAGCGCCGTCTGCAAGTGCTGCCGCATTCCATCCAGCCCCGCGAGAATCTCCCGCAAGTCCGGCACCGCCATTTCCGCCGCGTTTGACGGCGTAGCGGCGCGCCTGTCCGCCACAAAATCCGCAATCGTGAAGTCGGTTTCATGCCCAACCGCGCTGATGACGGGAATCGGGCAGTCATAAATCGCGCGCGCCACAATTTCCTCGTTGAACGCCCACAAATCCTCCATCGAGCCGCCGCCGCGCCCGACGATGACGACCTCGACCTCCGGGATTTTCGCCGCGCGCCGAATGCCCTGCGCGATGCTCTCCGCTGCCCCTGCGCCCTGCACCTGAACCGGCACCAGCACCAGCGGCACGCCGGGGTCACGCGCCCGCGACACCATGCAGATATCGTGCAGCACCGCGCCTGTTTCTGACGTCACGACCGCGATTTTCTTCGGGCGATACGGCAAGCGCCGCTTGTGCTCCTCGTCGAACAGCCCCTCCGCCGCCAAACGGTTTTTCAGCGCCTCGAACTGCTGATACAGCGTGCCGATGCCGTCCGGACGCATACTGTCGCAGGTAATTTGGTAGCTGCCGCCCTCGCTGTACAGCCCGACCTGCCCGCTGACGATGACGGACATGCCGTCCATCGGGCGAATCGACATGCGCATCGCGTTCTGGCGGAACATGACCGCCGCGATTCGGCATCGCTCGTCCTTGAGCGTAAAGTACCAATGCCCGGACGAATGGCGCTTGAAGTTGCTGATTTCCCCGCGCAAACGGACTTTGCGAAGCGCCGGCTCGTTTTGCAGCAGCTGCCGGACGTACTCGTTGACCTCGCTGACCTCCAGAACCCACTCCGACATGGCGCTTTCACTTCCTATTTTATGGGAATTTAGAGTTATTAGTCATCAATGGCGTAGTAGTATCCGCGCCAGTAAGAATCGGAAAACTGCATTGCGCCAAATGCGTTTCCTTGTTCATCGAGGAACGTCAAGCTTATCTGTTTTAAATTGTTCTTTGTGGCAAGCTCGCGGCAGTCGATGATATAACGGTCTGGAATTTCCACCCAGTCAGCATCTTTACCCTTATATCCAGCAGCAAACTTATCGCAGTATGCACCAGACAGCGCAATAAAGAATCCGTTGTTGTCCGGGTTTTGAGACGCCATGCAAGTAATGCCCAGCACGGAAACATCCTTTGTTGCGAAGAGGTCGAGAATTGACTGAACAGCGGAAGCATCTGCATTTTCGTTTGCAACGTAGAATTTGATTTCGTTTGTCGAAACAAATTCGTCGTTCACGCGATGCACCGTTCCGCCTTTGGTGCTAATGCACAAGTATTCGCAGACCGGGTATTCAAGGGAGTAATTCGCCGTTCCAAGCGAAAGCGTCATGTAGTATTCTTCGGGCGCTTCGAGAGCGTCCTCGACAAGATTGTTGACGGACGTGAACAGCTTTTCCAGCTGTTCAGCCATAGCTTGGTAATCTTCCGGGCGGTCGATGATTAGGGATTCCAGCAGCGGGTAATGCCCGTGGATGATAAAGTGCTTGTTCTCGGTGTCGAATGTCACAAGGTACTCTTCGCCATCGCCTTTATCTGCCGGGTAGAACTCATTGATAAAGTGCAGGGCAAGCACTTCACCGTCGGTGAGGTCGCTTTTCTCGGTCGCAAGGGCGGGGGCAATGGAGAGGGTAAGGCAGCAAAGGACGAGCAGGACGGAAATAATCTTCTTCATGGCAATCTCCTTTCGCGGTCAATCGTCAATGGCGAAATACGAGCCGCTACTCGAAGAATGACGGAAGTCGAAACGTCCGAACGCCTTGCCATCAAAATTACAAAACAAGATGGAAATAAATCCGATGTCAAGTTGCTTTGCAATTTCCCGCGCATTTTGAAGGTAAACATACGGGACGTTCACAAAGTTTTGCGACTTTCCGGCGTAATTCTTCTCGAAGGCGTCGCAGTATTCGCCAGAAATTTTGATGATATACCCGATGTTCTGCTTATCTTCGCCGGGCAGATACTCAACCACGCTAAATTCCGCGCCTTTTTCGGCATAAAAGTCGAGCAAGGCGTGAACGTCGTCCGGGTCTGAATCCTCGTAGGCGACATAAAAGGCGACCTGCGGAGTGGTGACAAATTCGTCATTTACACGATGCACAGTCCCGCCCTTGGAGCTAAAACAGAGGTATTTCCCCGTCGAGGATTCGAGCGAAAGCCTTGATAGTCCAAAAGAAAGCGTCATGTAGTATGCGTCAGGCTCTTCAAGGCAAACCCTGATGAGGTCGTCGATGGAAGCAAAGAGCGTTTCCAGCTTGTCAACCATCTGCTGGTAATTCTCTGGGTCGTCTGCGATTAAGGATTCCAGCAGTGGATAATGTCCGCGAACGATGAAGTGTTTGTTCGCAGCGTCGAACGTCACGAAATACGCTTCGCCATCGCCCTTGTCCTCTGCGTAGAACTCCTTGATGAAGTGCATTGCGAGCAGTTCGCCGCCTGTCATCGTCGTTTCATCCGCCAGCACCGGAATGTAATACAGCAAACAGCAGACAATCAGCAGAGTAGAAACAAACTTCTTCACATTGAGTCCCCCTTGTAATGTGTCGAGTTTAAGGTAGCGTATCGTATAAGAGTACAAGCAAGGATAACATACTCGCAGGTTTAATCGACTTTAACGTGCCGTCTGCTTCTCCGCCGCTTCCACCGTGTTTTCCAGCAGCTCGACAATTGTCATTTTGCCCACGCCGCCGGGGACGGGCGTGATGTAGCCCGCAACGTCCGCCACATCAGGCATCACGTCGCCAACGACCTTGCCGTTCACGCGGTTGATGCCCACATCAATGACGACCGCGCCGGGCTTGACCATGCGCTTGGTGATGAACCCCGGCTTGCCGACCGCCGCAACGAGAATATCCGCATTGCGCGTGTGCTGGGCGAGGTTCACCGTGTGGCTGTGGCAGATGGTGACGGTGCAGTTCGCTTGCAGCAGCAGCATCGCCATCGGCTTGCCGACGATGTTGCTCCGCCCGACGACGACCGCTTCTTTGCCGTCAAGGTCAATCCCCGTGCGGCGGATCATCTCCATTGCGCCCTTGGGCGTGCACGCAACCACGCCCGGCTGTCCGCTCATCATCCGCCCCGCGTTGAGCAGGTGGAAGCCGTCCACATCCTTTTCCGGCGCGATAACCGCCAGCGCTGCCGCCTCATCGAGGTGTTTCGGCAGGGGAAGCTGCACCAGAATACCGTGGATGGTGTCGTCCGCATTCAGACGAGCTATCAGCTTCTCCAGTTCGTCCTGCGTTGTCGTTTCGGGCAGATTGATGGTCACGGAGTGGATGCCGACCTGATCACACCCGACG
>FR899858.1:11191-21965 GCA_000437595.1 Faecalibacterium sp. CAG:74
TGGATGCCGACCTGATCCCACCCGCCGCTCTTGTTGCGCACATAAATCTGGCTGGCGGGATCTGCGCCGACGAGAATCACCGCCAATCCCGGCGTGACGCCCTTTTCGCGCAGGCGCGCCACCCGCTGTGCAATTGTCCCGCGAAGCTCCGCTGAAATCGCCTTACCGTCCAGTATCTGTGCTGCCATATTCTATCTCCTTCAGCGTTTGCTGTTCGCGCCATTTTCTTGCGCCAATGAGCGCCACGCCGACCGCGTTGTCCCCGGAATACTCCGGGCGGCCGAAATGCACGCGCAAATCCGGCTGACGCTTGGCAGTCCGCTGCGTCACCAGCTCCCGAAAGAGCCGCGAGGACGCAACACCACCCGCAATCAGCACCTGACGAATGCCCGTTTGCTGGGATGCCGCCGTTACCATGCGCGAAACTGTCCGCGCCAGCAGGTCGTACACCTCGCGGGCAATGTCCTCCTTGGGCATCGTCCCCTGCGAAATCCAGCGCTGCACCTGCGTTTCCGCGCCGGACAAGTGGCAGTACAGCCCGCCATCCGCCATAGCGACCGGCAGCAGCGCCCTCGCCGTGCCGCGCACCGCCAGCTCCTCCAAATGCGGTCCCGCCGGAAACGGCAGCCCCAGCGCCACGCCCGTGCGGTCAACTACCTGCCCCGCATGGAGGTCAAGCGTCCCGCCAAGCAGCGTCAGGCGGTCATCCACCAGCGACAGCACCTCGGTCGTGCCGCCGGAGAGATGCACTGCCAGCAAATCGCCCGCTGCCACGCCGCTATCCACCTTCGCGGCTTCCACATGCCCGCGCTGGTGCGTCGTAGCAAAACAGGGAACGCGAAGCAGAGCCGCCAGACTGCGACCCTGTGCGTCCCCTGCTTGAAACACGGGCATATACGACGCTTCCTCATCCCGTGGACGGCGGGAAGCGCACACCGCGACGATTTCGCAATCCGTCAAATACGCCGACAATTCCTCAATCAGCCCCGGCAGCTGATGGACATGCGTGAACACCGCCTCCGACTGCCGCAGCCCGCGCTGTCCCTGTGGAACAGGCAGCAGCTTGCGGCAGCTCGCAATCACATTGCCCTCCGCGGTTACGGCAGCAGCGGACGTGGTGTAGCAGCTTGTGTCAAGCCCGACAACGACGCGCTTCACGGGTTTTCCGCCTGCTTTCTGCGCAGAATCGTACCCAGTACGCCGTTGACGAAGCGGCCGCTCGTCGGCTCGGAGAAGCGGTTGGCAAGGTTGACTGCCTCGTTGATGGCGACCGGGCCGGGGATTCCCTCCTCGTAGAGGATTTCCCACGCAGCCATGCGCAGGATGGTCAAATCCACATGCGGCATCCGGCTGATTTCCCAGCGCGGACTGGCAGCCTGAATCGCTTCATCCAGCTCGTCGAGGTGCGCCAAGACGCCGTCGAGCACCTCGGTGATGTACGCCCGGTCAGATTCGCTCGGCTCGTTCTCTGAAATGCTGTCCACACCGGGAAGTCCTTCCTTCCGCAGCGCCTCATACACCATTTGCAGCGTCTCTTCGCCGCCTTCCCCGCCCGCCATATGTTCAAAAATCATCTGCATGACCGCCGCACGCGCAGTCGTCCGTGCCATATTGTTTTTCTCTCCTATTCCACACTAAAAATGCGTATTGTTGTTATTCTGCTGATTTTTCGCCGTCGTCTGCCGCGTCCACCGTTTCCCCGGCGGATTCTTCTGCCGCAGCTGCTTCTTCCGCCGATGCTTCCGTTTCTTCCGGGGCATCCTCGGCAGCCTCGACTTCATCCGCTTCGGGTGCTTCCGTCACTTCCGGCGGCGCGGGCACAAACGCGGGCTGCTCCGGCGTGCCGAACAGGCGCTGATGCAGCGGACGTTCGTCGTCCTCGTCATCCTCCGGGGAAATGAACGTGTCCGGCACTTTCGGCTTCTGCTCCGGCTCGGTCGCGGGAATCGCGACGGGCTGTGCCGGGGGCGTAACCATCGGCTTTTCCGCCGTTTCCTCCGCCGACGGCAGAGGCGTCACGTCCTGCACCTCGTAGGTGGACGCAACCGGAATGCTTGCGTCGTTCTCCACCATCACGCGGATTTTGTACACATCCACGCCCGTGCACGCCGTCACATACTGCTTAATCTGCTTTTGCAGCGCGCCGACGGACAGCGGGATATTCACGCCTGCCGCCTGAATAATGTGCAAGCCAATCGCGATGCCGTCACGGCACTCTTCGACCGTGATGTCCGCCTTGGCAATCGCCTCATGCTTGTCAATGCAGGTGCGAATCAGCCCCTCGATAGCGCGAATTGACACCCCGATGGAGCCATTTTCATTTTTCTGCATCACATAGCCGCGCTGGCTCGCCGTGCGGTGCGGGAACACGCGCCACAGGCACATAAGCGCCAGCGCCAATGCCAGCACTGCCACGGCGATACACGCTATGCCGCCCCATACGCCGCTGCCTTGCAGCCACGCCGTCAGTCGGATCAGCTGCCACTGTTCACCCCGCACGGCTTCCACGCCGACCAGCGCTGTTTCAGCAGAGAGCGCCAGCAGCACCAAAAAGGACAAAATCATCACCGCAATATCGCTCACACGACGCTTCATTCCCGGTTCGCTCCTTTCGTTTCCTTCGCTTGCCGTTTTCGCTTTTACATTGGATAGCAACTTCAAAACCGGCAAGGCAAACACCCTGCCGGCAGTATGAAGGCATCAGTTCTCCTTGCCCTCTTCTTCAGGCACTTCCGTGGAATCTTCCGCCGCTTTTTCCTCGCTCTCAGGGGCTTCCACCAGCGGCGTTTCCTTCTTATCCTCTGCCAGCGCCTTCTTTGCACCGGCGTTCAGCGCATTGTTCTCTTTTTCAAAGCTAACGCCCTGCACATGCACATCCACGCGCACCACATGCAGGTTCGTCATCGTTTCGATGGCCTTGCGAACGCTTTCCTGCGCGTCATACGCCGCCTTCTGGATGGGCGTGCCGTACTCCATGACGACATACAAATCCACGCTGGCTTCTTCGGTGCCGATTTCCACCTTCACGCCCTTGGTCACGGCGCGGTTCTTGCCCAGCAGATTGCCGGATACATTGCACATGCCCGCAATGCCCTCCACCTCGCTGGCGGCGACGCCCGCAATAATCGCGACCACTTCATTGGCGTAGGTGATGCTGCTCCCCTGCTCGGTATCCACATCGACATTCACGGGCAGATTATCCTTCTTCAGCGCCATAACGAAATGCACCTCCTAATTTCAATCCACGCTCCTGCGCACAAAAAACACATGATTACGCGCAGGAAATGGCAAAACGCAGTCTACCGACTTTGTTTCATCCCATTATACCATAGTTTTGCCGGATTGACAAGCGTTCAATCCGTGTTTCTTCCCGTTCGGCAGAAAAAAGGCGGACGAGGATTGTTTCCTCATCCGCGTGCGGATTATTCTTCGACTTTCGTGCAGGCGATATGCAGTTCATCCAGCTGCTTCTGATCCACCTTGCCGGGTGCGCCCATCATCACGTCCTGCGCGTTCTTGTTCATCGGGAACGGGATGACTTCGCGAATCGTCTCCGCGCCCGCCAGCAGCATCACCATGCGGTCAACGCCGGGAGCAATGCCCGCGTGCGGCGGCGCGCCGTAGCAGAAGGCGTTGTACATCGCCGGGAACTTCGCCTTCACGTCCTCTTCGCCCAGCCGGACGAGCTTGAACGCTTCAATCATGATTTCCGGGTCATGGTTGCGGACAGCGCCGGAGGACAGCTCCACGCCGTTGCAGACCAAATCGTACTGGTACGCCGTGATACTCAGCGGGTCAACCTCGCCCGCCGCCGCCTTTTGCAGAATCTCCAGACCGCCGTTGGGCATGGAGAAGGGGTTATGGCAAAATTCGAGTTCGCCGGATTCCTCGCCGATTTCGTACATCGGGAAATCGACAATCCAGCAGAATTCGTACTTTTCGCGGTCAATGTGTGCCGGGCAGAGGTCAGCGACCAGACGGCGCAGCACGCCCGCGGTCTTTTGCGCTGCCAGCTTCTTGCCGCAGGTCAGGCCAACGAACGTGTTCGGCTTCAGACCCAGCTTTTCGACCAGTTCATCCTTCTGCTCCTTGACGAACTTCGCAATACCGCCGGCGATTTCGCCCTTCTCATCCAGCTTGAACCAGTAGACCTTATTCGCCGTCACGACCTCGACATCCGCGCAGAGCTTGTCAATCTGCTTGCGGGTCGCGGTCATGTCGCTGACGACAACCGCCTTGACGGTGTTGCCCTCGAAGGGCTGGAAGCCGCAGCCGCCGATGAGGTCGGTCACATCCTGCACTTCCAGATCAATGCGCAGGTCGGGCTTGTCCGAGCCGTAGCGCTCCATGGCGTCGTTGTAGGCGATGCGCTTGAACGGCGCGCTGGACGCGGTGTTGTATGTGCCGTACTTGGCGAAAATGGGCGGCAGCACGTCTTCAAGGACGCTGAACACGTCCTCCTGCGTCGCGAACGCCATTTCCATATCCAGCTGATAGAACTCACCCGGGCTGCGGTCGCCGCGCGCATCTTCGTCGCGGAAGCAGGGGGCGATCTGGAAGTAGCGGTCGAAGCCGGAGGTCATCAGCAGCTGCTTGAACTGCTGGGGTGCCTGCGGCAGGGCGTAGAACATGCCCGGATGCTTACGCGCCGGAACGAGGTAATCACGCGCGCCCTCAGGGGACGAAGCCGTCAGAATAGGCGTGGTGATTTCAAGGAAGCCGTGCTCGTTCATCGCCTGACGCAGGGCGGTGACGACGTTGCAGCGCATGACGATGTTCTTCTTCACATCGGGGTTGCGCAGGTCGAGATAGCGGTACTTCAGGCGGATGCTCTCGTCCGCCTCGCGGGAGCGGTTGATCTGGAACGGCAGCTCATTGTAGCGGCAGCGGCCCAGCACGTCGATTTTCTCCGGCTCGACTTCAATATCGCCCGTGGGAATTTTCGGATTCTTGTTGTCGCGCTCGCGCACGATGCCGGTCACGGAGATGACGCTCTCCTTGTTGAGGCTGCGGATGATTTTCATCTGCTCCTCGTCGTCAATAACCACCTGCGTCGTGCCGTAGAAGTCGCGCAGGATGACGAACGCGAGATTCGCGCTGACGATGCGCACGCTATCCATCCAGCCGGACAGCTGCACGCGCTTACCCGCGTCCGACAGCCGCAGTTCGTCGCATGTATGGGTACGGTTCTGCATATTTGCAGCTCCTTTCTTAGTAGCGAAAGGGAGACGCGAGGGGCGCTGCCCCTCGACCCCGCCAAAGGGTCTTCGACCCTCTGGACTCCCGTTCGCGCGATTGAGTTGGTGACTTTTTCTTACTTCTTCCGCGTGTTGATTGGGGGAGACGCAAGGGCGCTGCCCTTGACCTGCCAAAGGGTCTTCGACCCTCTGGACTCCCATTCGCGCGATTGAGTTGGTGACTTTTTCTTACTTCTTCCGCGTGTTAATTGGAGGAAGCGAACATGTTGCGGATGCCGTCGGCGATATTATCCAGCGCGATGGTCTGCTCTTCCTTCGTCGCCATGTTCTTGACCTTCACCACGCCGCTGGCGATTTCCTCGTCGCCCAGCGTCGCCGTCAGCGTTGCGCCCATCTTATTGGCATACTTGAACTGGGCCTTCAGGCTACGTCCGGTATGATCCATATCTGCCTTGAAGCCCGCGTCGCGCAGTTTCTGCACCAGCGAGAACGCTTCCACCTGATGTGCGCCCATGTAGGTGACGAACACATCGTAGAGCGTCGGCTTCGGGATGACCACGCCTTCGCTGTCCAGCAGCATCAGCACGCGCTCGATGCCCATGCCGAAGCCCACCGCGTGCAGCGACGGACCGCCGAGCTGCTCCACCAGATTGTCATAGCGCCCGCCGCCGCAGACGGTCAGGTTGCCATTTTCAGTCTTGGTAATCAGTTCAAAGACGGTCTTGGTGTAGTAATCCAGACCGCGGACGATGCGCGGGTCAATCTGGTACGGGATGTGCGCCGCGTCAAGGTAGGACTGCAGCTGGGCGAAGTGCGCCTTGCAGTCGTCGCAGAGCAAATCCAGCATGGACGGCGCATCCGCCACAAGTTCCTGACAGTGCTTTTCCTTGCAGTCCAGCACGCGCAGGGGGTTGCGGTCAAAGCGTGTCTGGCAGGTGCTGCACATTTCGCCAATGCGCCCGGACAGGAACGATTTGAGCGTTGCATGGTACTTCGGGCGGCAGTTCGGGCAGCCGATGGAGTTGATGTTGACGGACAGGTTCTTCACGCCCAGTCCGCTCAGCAGACGGTACGCCAGCAGAATCAGCTCCGCGTCCGCCGAAGCATCCCGTGCGCCGAAGCATTCCAGACCGAACTGGTGATGTTCGCGCAGGCGGCCGCTTTGAGGCGCCTCATAGCGGAAAATCGGGGCGTTCAGGTAGTACATTTTGCAGGGCAGCGTGTCGGCATAGAGATTATTCTCCAGCAGGCAGCGCGCCGCGCCCGACGTGCCTTCGGGTTTGAGCGTAATGGAGCGGTCGCCCTTGTCCTTGAAGGTGTACATTTCCTTCTGCACAATGTCCGTGGTATCGCCCACGCCGCGCAGAAACAGTTCCGTATGCTCAAACACGGGCGTGCGGACTTCGCGGAAACCCGCTTCCGCCGCCGCTTGGCGCATCTTGCTCTCAACGTACTGCCAACGGTAGGAATCAGCCGGCAGCACATCCTTTGTGCCGCGGGGTGCTTGCGTCAGCATTGATGGTATTCCTCCTTCTGTTTGGGTGATACAGGACACAAAAAGCCCCATACCAGCCGTCAAATGCTGCATGGGGCGAAAAGAATTCGCGGTGCCACCCATTTTCGCGCGGGAAAATCCGCGCCTCATTCTCCCCTGTCACGCGAGGAACGCGCCCGGCTCTCGTCGGGAAGCTCCGGATTGTCCGGCGAACGGTTTTCGGCGGGAGCTTTCAGCCGATGACTCCCTCTCTGACAGCCGCTGTCCTGTTCGCCCTGTCCTTCATCGCCCAATGACAACGCAATTATACCAGTCCGCCGCCAAAATGTCAATTGCATTCGGCAGGATTTTGCCCCTTTCGCGTCGTATTCTATGAATCGAACCCGAACACATACGAACAGGAGCTGTTTATGGCAACTTTCCATTCCGGCAGCGAAGGGCAGACGCAAAAACTGCAAGCTCTCCGCCGCCGACAGAAGCGCTTGGCATTCCGCGCAGTGATTGTGCCGCCTGTCTGCTGGGGGATTTGCGCTGCCAGTGCGCCGTGGTGGTTTCCGCCGCTGAAGGAGATGCTGGGGGTGCGCTTCGACGCGCAGACGCAGGGCTGGATTCTTCTGGTGCTGATGCTGCTGATGATTTCCCTGCCCGTGCTGATTTCCCTGCACCTCAAGCGGCGGGCGCGCGGCGCGAAGTACGCGGCGACGCTCGTTTCCTCCGGCATCCGCGGAGAAGAGGACGCCCGCGCGCTGCTCAGCCGACTGCCGGGGCGTGTCCACCTGTATCCGAACCGCATCGTCCACGCGGGGAATCGCAGCGAATGCGATTTGGTGGCGCTGTGCCGCCGTGGGGCAACGGTCATCGAGGTGAAAAATCACGCTGGGACGGTCACGGGCGATTTATCCGACCATGATTTGCTGCTCACCCGCAAAAACGGCACAGAGCTGACGTTCTACAACCCCGCCATGCAGGTGACGACCCACGCGCAGACGCTTGCCCGCGCTTTGGCGGAGGCGGGTGTCCCCTGCCCGGTCAAGGGGTGCGTGCTGTTCATCCGCGAGGGCACAATTGTCCGCCTGTCCGACCGCTTCCACCGCCGCCGCGTCACCCCCGTATTCACCCGGCGAAACCGCTTCCGTCTGCGCTGGTACATCCTGCACCGCGGAAAGCGCCTGCGCCGCCGGGAAGTCTGCGCGCTCCGCCGCATTTTGGAGAATATGAAATGAAGCAATTCGGTTTGATCGTCTCTGACCCGTCGCAGGATTCTGCCCTGCGGCAGTCGATTTCGTCCCTGCTGTCCGTGCAGGAAATTCCCTTCTCCGGCTTCACGGACGCCCCCGCGCCGCTGTTTGCGGACTGTCCGGACACCCGTGCCGCATTCCTTTTCCGCGCGGCGTATGCGCTGATGCAGCCCGGTCAGCCGCTTCCGGCGGATTTGCTCCTGCGTCACCTTTCCGGCGACGCGCAGCCGGGCAACGTCATCCGCAAATACACCCGCCTGCAATTATCGTTCCTGCCATACCTGCGCCCCGGACGCGCGATTCTCCCGCTGGACGGCGGCGTTCGCATCGGGGATAACCTGCTTGTGCTGCGTCTGTCCGACGAAGGCACGATTGATGCCTCGCTCCCCGACGGGCTGTGGGCGGAGTTGTCCGGTCTGTGCTGGACAGGGCGCTGCCGCCAGATTCGCGGCTACAATGCCCTGCCCGTGCTGATTCGCGAAAATGCGCTGTTCCCCGTCGGCGTGAACGACCGCACAACCGACGCCGACGATGCCGACCGGGTCGTCCTGCACTGGTTTCAGCCGGATTTCACGACTGAATGCACGCTTGCCGACGGCACATTCTACCGCGTGACGCAAATTGGCGCTGGTTTCCGCTGGGAAACAAACGCGACGAAGGAGTGGCACCTCATCATCCACCGCGGCAGCGAAGAGCAGTTTGTAAGGTAAAGAAAGCACCTTGATTGCAGCTGAATGCATCAAGGTGCTTATTTTGATTGTCTTATACTATTTCCAGATAAAAATGCACCAAGATGCGCCGCGAATTTTTCATTCTGGCTAACGTGAATGAAACGCAGCGTAGCAGCGCTACGCTAAGTGGAATGAACGGATGCCAGAATGGAAAAGGCGCAAGCAGATGGTGCAGTTGAATCTGGAAATAGTATTACCCTTTCTGTGCCTGAATCTGCTCCCACTTTTCCTGCAGGAACAGCCAGCGCTCCGTGGCTTCGTCGAGTTCCTGCTGGGTTTTCGCCTGCGTGTCCATCAGCTCCGTCACTTTTGTGTAATCGCTGGCGTTCGCGGCAATTTCCTTCTCCAGCTGCGCTAATTTCTCCTCCAGCTCCGCCACGCGGTTCTCAATCGTGTCGAAATCGCGCTGTTCCTTGTAGGAAAATTTCAGCTGCGTCTGCACGCGCACACGGGTGTCTTTCGGCTTTGCCGCGGCGGGCTGCTTCATATCCGCCATAGCTTCCGCTTTCGCTTCCTGCGCGTCGAGGTAGCTCTGGTAGCCGCCGATGTAGGGCACCATGTGCGCATCCTCCACGGCAAACAAGTGCGTCGTAATGCGGTCGAGGAAGTAGCGGTCGTGGCTGACGGCGATAATCGCACCTTGGAAGGAATCAAGGTAGTCCTCCAAGATATTCAGCGTCGCGAGGTCGAGGTCGTTCGTCGGCTCGTCGAGAATCAGCACGTTCGGGGCAGCCATCAGGATACGCAGGAGGTACAGCCGCCGCTGTTCGCCGCCGGACAGGCTGGACACCTTCTGATACTGCATCTGCGATGGGAACAGGAACGTTTCCGCCATCTGCGACGCGGACAAATCCCCGTCGGGCGTGTAGACGTGGACGGCAACGTCCTTCACGGCGTCAATGATGCGTGTGTCGGGATCAAGCGCGGGGCAGTGCTGCGCGAAATACCCAATGCGGACAGTATCCCCCTTCTCAATCACACCGGAGAGGGGCGGAAGTTCGCCGCAGAGCGTGCGCAGGAGCGTCGTCTTGCCTGCGCCATTGCCGCCAATAATACCCAGCCGATCATCACGCAGGAGCGTATAGGAGAAGTCGCGCACGAGCGTGTTTTCGCCGTAGCCGATGGACAAGTTCTCCCACGAGAGAATCTTCTTGCCCAGTCGGCTGGCGACGGATTTCATAGTAAGTTCGGCTTCCGGCGGCGCTTCTTTGATGGCTTCCGCCACCGCGTCAAAGCGCTGGATGCGCCCCTTCGCCTTTGTGGAGCGGGCAGGCGCGCCGCGGCGAATCCATGCCAATTCCTTGCGGTAGAGGGATTTATTCTTGCGCAGGGTGGCAGCTTCCATTTCCTCGCGCTGAGCGCGTTCCTCCAAATAGCCGGAGTACGTCGTGTTGTAGATTTCCACCTTGCCGTCGCCGACCTCAAAGATGCGGCTGAACGCGCGTTCAAGCAGGTAACGGTCATGGGTGACGACAATCAGCGTCCCGCGATATTTGAGCAGCCGGTCTTCCAGCCACTGCGCCATGTCAAGGTCAATGTGGTTGGTCGGCTCGTCGAAGAGCAGCACGTCGCTCTTGCGGCAGAGTGCGCCCGCGAGCGCCACGCGCATCTTCTGCCCGCCGGAAAGTTCCCGCACGGGCTGATTCAAATCAGCAAAGCCCAGCTGCGTGAGGATGGTCTGCGCTTCATAAGCGGCGGAGGATGGGTCTTCCCCCTGCCGCGCGGGCAGATAATCCAGTGCCGCCCGCGTGATGGTATCGTCCTCGCGGAGCACCGGCGTTTGCGGCAGATACGCCACGGACATGCCGCGCTTGACGCTGATTTCGCCGTGGTCGGGTTCTTCCTTCCCGCTGAGCAGGCGCAGGAAGGTGGATTTTCCCGCGCCGTTGCGCCCGACAACGCCGATGCGGTCGCCCTCGGAGATGGTCAGGAAAACGTTGTTCATCAGCTCTTTTTCGCTGTAAAAGATGGTTACGTCGCTAAAAGAATAGGCGCTTGCCACTGTTCAGTCCCCCTTGTCAGGGGGTATTCTATCATATTTGGGGGATTTGTGCAAGTTTTTCGGAGGATTGTGTGCGCTGGCGGCAGGCAGGCGGTGTGGTCGCGCCCATT
>FR899859.1:0-7991 GCA_000437595.1 Faecalibacterium sp. CAG:74
GGAAGAACCCACCGCCGAACCCGAAGCGACGGAAGAACCCACCGTCGAACCCGAAGCAACGGAAGAACCCGCTGCCGAGGGAAGAGTTCTTACCACCACCATCACTTCTTTGTTGCCGGACGAATACACGCTTGATGTTGAACTGCATCTGGATGCGAACAATGTGGTGACGGAGTTGAAGCTGACGCTGGAAAATGAAATCGAAGGTCTGACGCAGGAAATGCTGGATGCCTTCGCGGAGCAGTTCGTCGGCAAGCAGCTGCCGGTTGTCCTGCACGCGGATGCGGATGAGACGACTGCGGAAGAGCAGATTGTCGAAGGCATGGAGAATCAGCTGGAGAACAGCCGCAACATCATTGATGTGCTGAACATGCTGCTGGCGCAGTAATCCTCTGACACATCACGCCGCCCGCCTGACCGTGCATGGCCAAGCGGAGCGGCGTTTTTTTGCACTTGTGTTCCTTTTCAATCAATGTTATAATAGAAGTGGACGTGCATGTCCGAGCGGATATATCAACGATCAACGACCAATGGAGGCTGCACATGAAAAAATGGTTTTGCGCGCTGGGCATGATGCTGGCGCTGCTGATGTCCGTCGCGCTGGCGGACGGCGTGAAAGTCACCTTTGCCGAGAAAAACGGGCAAATCAACGGCGGCTATGATTACACGCTGAAGCTGAACGTGTCGCCCGCAAGTGACAAAGACCTGACGGTTTCCCTGACCTGCGACGGCTTGGACGGCGCGTATTCCGTGGTCATCCCGGCAGGGCAGAAGAGTACCATGCTGACCGTTCCGACGCAGGTGGTGGAGGAACGCGGCAAGGTCGTCTTTGAGCTGCAGAGCGGCGACGGCTACACCGGTGCAGGCAAGCACACGCTGACCATCCAGCGCCTGCCGAACGTGCAGTTCTATCTGGGCATCAACTTCGGCACGGTGGGCAAGAAGATGAGTGTCCGCATGACGGTGACGAATTCATCCACCATCGTCAAGGGCAACAACACCTTCCAGCTGCGCGATGACAAGGGTACAGTGCTGGCGGAAGCAAAATGGTCGAATCCGAGCGGCGACATGAGCTTCTCTATCACCCCAACCGCTGATATGGAGGGCTACACCCGCCTGAGCGTGTGGCTGGGCGATCGCTGTGTGGCGGATGGCGGTTACCTGACCGTCGTTGCGAAGGGACAGCGCGCCGTCAAGAACGTGGAGACGGAGCGGAAACTTGTCGGCATCGGCATGGACTGCGGTTTCGGCGGCAAGAACACCGATCAGGTGCTGGAAGTGCTGGCGAAGCACAACACGAATATCACCTTCTTCATGACGGGCTATTTCGTCCGCACGTTCCCGGAGGAATCCAAGCGCGTGCTGGCGGCGGGCAATGAAATCGGCGACCACACGAACACGCATCCGCAGCTGACGAAGGAACGGCCCTACAGCATGATGCGCCAAATCGTTTTCCCGGCGGAGACCATGGCGGAAACGCTGGGCGTCTCGCCGCGCCTGATGCGCCCGCCGTACGGGGACGTGAACAGCAACGTCATCAGCGTTTCGCGCGCGGAAGGCATGGAGTGCGTGCTGTGGAACATGAGCACGAAGGACTCCATCGGCAAATACACGGTGGAGGAGTGCATCAAGAACGGTACGACGCGCGCCAAGCTCGCGCCCGGCAATATTTTGCTCTGCCATCTCGACGCGAATCACAGCTGGGAAATTCTTGATGCTGTCCTGACCTACTACGAGGAGCAGGGCTACACCGTTTTGCCGATTTCCGCGCTGATTTACGCTACGGGCGGATCGCTGCCCCCGATGCCCTCCACCCGCGAGGCACTGCTCTACACCGACGACTACTGGCCGAACTGGCTGGCAGAACGCGGCATTGAGATTGAGACGAAGGAATAAGCAAGCAGGCTGTCCGAGAAAAACGGGCAGCCTGTTTTGCAAAAGGTGGAATGCCGATGCACATCACTGACTGGAGAGAGAATTTTATCTCGAAGATGATTACGCGCGGGCGCAATTACTGGCGTGCTGGGGCAGTGAAAAATCTGCACTGCACGCAGGAGAAAATCACTGCTGATGTAGAAGGCACGCGGCTGTATCGGGTTGAGATTACGCTGGCAGGCGATGCCGTGGCAACTCTGTCCTGCACCTGCCCTTTTGCGAAAGAGGGCGCAAACTGCAAGCATATGGCGGCGGTTCTCTTTGCGGCGACCCATCTGCCGGAATCGGAATTGCCCGCGCCGGAGTGGGAGAAGAAGCTGAACAGCCTGTCCGCTGAAACGCTTCGGGATTTCCTTCGCCCGCTGCTGAAAAAGGACGAAGCACTCCGAAATCGGCTGATGCTGTGCAAGGGAGACGAACCTGTCCGTGCGGATGAACGCCGCCTCAATTGGCAGCGCACCCTGACGCAGACGCTTCACGCCGCCGAACGCTATTCCGAAAACGAGTATGACGAATACGCGGAATATGACGAAGAAGAATATGACGAAGAAGAGGAATCACCCGTTCAGGAACTGCTGGAGCTGATGGATGCGGAATTGGCTGATTTGCTGACGCCGGAACATGTGATGCTGGCGTTTGAACTCGTTTGTGACACGGCAATGATGTTTGAATCCGCCGATGAAATTCTTGAACAGGAGGATATCGAAGACGCTTGCCGCGATGCATGGATGCGGATTCTTGCCATCGCAGCACCTGCCCAGCAGTCGGCAATGTACGAGTGGTTCGCCGCTGCATTCCGGACGTGGAAGCCGCTGCCGTATTTCACCGCGCCGCTGGCGTTCTTGTTTTCGTATTCGTGGGACGAAGCGATTCATCAGCGGAATCTTGCGCTGCTGGACGAGAAAATTGCCGAGTGGAAGCCGAATGCGCAGGAACGCGGTGGAGGCGCGATGGTGAATCTGCTGAATCAGCGTGAAAAAACGATGCAGCAGCTGCACGCTTCGCAGGAGGACATCATCAGCTTCTGGCATTCGCATTGGGATGTGCCGTATGCGCATGACCGGACACTGAAAACGCTGATGGCGGCGGAAAAGTGGGCGGAAGCCATCGAGCAGGTCAAGGCGGATTTGCAGACGTTCGCCGGGGAATATATGCCATGCAAGCAGCGCCGCGAACAGCTGATTTTGCTCTATCAGCGCGCGAATCAGCCTGACCTTGCGCAGCGGGAGATTCGGCAGTACATTGAGCAGTACAATCAGTACAGCATGGAGCAGATTGATGCGCTTCGAGCGACGCTTCCCGCCGATGCGTGGCGCGACGAGGCGGAACGTTTGCTGAAACTGCCGACGACAAGCACCATTCGACTGCCCCTGCTGGCATCCATTGAACAGTGGGAGCAGCTGCTCCAGCGGATTCAGCAACATGGCAATTTTGAGGGACTGTGTACCTATTTTGACCCGCTGATGGCATGGGATTCCGCCCGCACGCTGGCACTCTACCGCGACATGGTGAATCGCGCTATGCAAGGTGCTTCGTCGCGCGCCACCTACTGCGAGATCATCCAGCGGCTGGAACGCATGAAAGGCACCGACGAGGGAAGACAGATAATTGCTGACCTTGCTGTACAGTGGCGCAGGGACTACAAACGCAAGTGCGCACTGCTGGACGAATTGCAGAAAGCAGGATACTGACAAAAAACAGACTGTCCGGGCAAAACGCTCGAACAGCCTGTTTTTTGTCTGCTGCTTACTCCGCCGGGAACAGGAATCCCGCCGTCATTTCCAGATGGTTTTCGCCCGCGTAGTCCGGGAAAACCTCATGCATCTTCGCGATGAAATCCGCCGTGAACGCTGCCGGTCGTAAGCGTCACGGTGGCGCAGGTCGGGGTGCTCACTTCCGCCAGCGCAGCGGACAGCAGCAGCAAAATCATCACCAGCAGGGAAATCAGTTTCCTCATGGGTTCCTCCAAGGTGGGTCGTTCGGGAAAAGGGTTATCTTGTAAAGAATACACCATTTCTGATATGGGCGCAAGTACGCACTTTTTATTAGAGAGGCACTTTGGGTGACTGGGGAAGGATTCGCTGCGAGGGCAAAAGAAAAGCACCGATTCTATCGAACCGATGCTAATCTGGCGGAGAGTTAGGGATTTGAACCCTAGGTGGGGTATAAGCCCACACACGATTTCCAGTCGTGCGCCTTAGACCACTCAGCCAACTCTCCATATGAAGTTCACATTGCGGCGGGTCATCCGCAACATTGATTATTATAGCGCGAATCGGGGCGTTTGTCAAGGGACTTTTCGTGATTTTTGCAAAAAATCCGCGCGAGTGAGGGCGAACGCAGAAAAAGGACTGTGAGCGGAGAAAAGTGCCCGCGCAGCAGTCCTTTTGCGGTTAAATCAGGAACATCCAGCCAAGCATTGACATCATCGCGGCGATATGCAGCGTGCCGACGATTTGCAGGGGGAACATGACGATGAAAATCGGGAGAATCGTGAACACGAGCGCCCAAATTGGGAAGCCAATCGCGCCGGTGATGATAGCAACCATCAGCGTGATGTAGAACGTAATCATTCCCAAAGAACACAGGCGCAGGGATGCGCCGCTGCCCATCAGGTCAAGCATCATACCCTTGGCACGTTCGTCCCGCCCATATTTGAGGAACATGTACTCCGCCAGCCCGCACTTCAAGTGATACGCGGAGCTGACGATGCACGCGAACGTCGTGCCCGCGAACAGAATTGCGCCGTACACCGGGGCTTTCTGGTACGCATACGCCGCCAGTGCCGCGTATCCGCAGAACTCCAGCACGATGGCAAACACGCCCAGCACGCCTGAACGCATCGGCACACTTGGCGAAACGCCCTCCATCAGCTTCGCAGCGTAGTCGCCTTCCTTCAGCTTGCTGTAGTTGGCAAGTTTCAGCGTGCCGTTGGGGAAGATACTCAGGATGCGGTCGCAGTACATGTTGATGGCGTGGCCGATGATGCCCAGGGCAAGCAGGATGTACAGGATATTCATGCGCGTATGCCTCCCAATTAGTTAATTATAACTAACTGCTTCGGTTTGGAGTATAGCACACGCACCAATCCCTGTCAAGGGC
This sequence comes from Faecalibacterium sp. CAG:74, assembly GCA_000437595.1. GTDB lineage: Bacteria > Bacillota > Clostridia > Christensenellales > Aristaeellaceae > UBA11524. Next base: position 5,038 of record FR899859.1, read on the forward strand.
GGACAAATGGTTTCGGAAGATTTTCGTTACAGCCAGCCGACCGCGTGCGCCGCCGCGCCGCCGATGCCGCAGAGCAGCATCACCAGAATTGGGTTCCATTTCTTCCAGCGCAGGACGAGGAACGCCGCGGCCATCAGCACAATGCCGACGATGGACACGCCGCCGCCCGATTTCACTGCCGCAACCTGCACGATGCTCAGCGCCGCCGACGCAATCAGCGCGACGACCACGGGACGCAGCGCGCCCAGCACGTTCTGCATCGTCTGCCCGGAACGAAATCGCCCATACAAATAGGAAAGAAGCGTGACGAGAATCAGCGACGGCGTGATGCACCCGAACGTCGCGACGAGCGCCCCCGGTAGTCCGGCGCAGCGCATCCCGACGAATGTCGCGGAGTTGACCGCAATCGGGCCGGGGGTCATCTCGGCAATCGTCATTAGGTTCGTAAATTCTGCCATCGTCAGCCAGCCGTGCGATTCCACGACCAGCGACTGAATCAGCGGCATGGCAGCATATCCGCCGCCGACACTGAACAGCCCGATTTGGAAAAAGACGAGGAACAGCACCATCATGCGGATACGCCTCCTTTCCGCGCCAGCAGCGCCCGGATAACACCAATCGCCGCCGCGACGAGGATGACCACGATGACGTTGACGTGAAAGACGGCGGATGCCACGAACGCGCCTGCCATCAGCAGCAGATTCAGCCAATCCTTCGACTGCACGACCTTGCCGCCAAGATTTGCCGTTACGTCGCAGATGACCGCTGCCACGCCCGACTGCATCCCCGTCAGCACCGCGCGTACCCATTCGTTCTCGGCAAACGCGGCGTACATCATGGAGATGATGCTGATGATGACAATCGGCGGCAGAATTGTCGCCAGCACCGCGACGATCAGCCCCGGAATCCCGGCGATGCGCCGCCCAACGAGGATGGCGCCGTTGACGGCAATCGCGCCCGGTGCGGTCTGCGCCAGGGCGGTCATGTCCAGCATTTCCTCTTCGGTCAGGTAATGCAGCTCATCAACGAATTTTTTCTTCATCAGCGACACGATGACGAATCCGCCGCCGAAAGTGAAGGTGCTGATGAGAAGCATGGAAGAAAAGAGCGTCCAAAGACGGTGCGCTTTGGATTCCTGTTGCATCAGGGTGGTCAGCTCCTTTTTTGAAATTGCGTTTATTCAATAAAATAGAATTTGTCTGCGGCGCGGAGGTTTCGCGTCTGCGGACGCGACAAGGGGGCAATAGAAACAGACGAAGTCTGCGATCGCCCCCTTGACCCCTTCGCAGCGCACGCCCATGTTACAGGTTTATTGTGTTGGTTGGGAAAACGATAGGGAAACGAACCATAAAACTTCCGATAAAATCCAAGAAACATGGGTGTGCAGCCCGAAGGGGTGGAGGGGGCGAGCGGAAAGCCCCCTCCTCGCCTCCGCAGAGGCGAAACCCTCTGCAACATCAAAGGCACTACCGCACAATTCGTCGGCAGCGCTGGCGATGCCTTTTCTGCCATCTGCTTCTTGCAGAAATCTCGATTTACCTCCAGTAAACCTTCGATTTCTGCAATCGCATCTGACAAAAAATGCATTCGCCATCGCACCAACTCATTTGTGCGGTATTGCCCAAAACTCAAGTTTGGAGAAGAAAATCAATCAGAATATCACTCCACAAACGTGAGTGTGTTGACATTGAACACCCCTTTGGTGGTGAGCCGCAGCGCCGGAATTACCGGCAGACTCGCGAACTTTTGATTATCGCTTACAGCTTCGCCTGCGACAGCGGATATTCATCCAGCAGCGCCTTGAAATCCGCAAAATTCCGGCTCGTGCGGTCGAACATCGGCACAACCCACAGCAGAATCGCGAAGTCCAGCGCGACGGGCAGCCCGCCCTCCATCAAGGCGGCGGCAACACGGATGAAGCGGTACATTTCCGCCCGCGCAGCCCCCGAAAGCGGCGATACCATCGCAAAAATCGGGGAGAGCACGGCGGTGATTTCCTCGTCCGACGTCTTGGCGACGCTCGTGGCGTCCAGCAGGGCGGTCAGCGCGGCTTGGCTGATCGGCGCGGCGTCATCCGCCGGCAGTTCCGGGATGAACGGCAGCGCGGGGAGCGGCAGAATCGGCCATTGCCCAGCGTCGTAGGCGGCGTTGCGGGTCAAACCGATCAAAACTCAAGTTTGGAGAAGAAAATCAATCAGAATATCACTCCACAAACGTGAGTGTGTTGACATTGAACACCCCTTTGGTGGTGAGCCGCAGCGCCGGAATTACCGGCAGACTCGCGAACGAAAGCGTCATGAACGGGTCAATGCCGCGATTTACGCCCTGCGCCCACGCGGCCGCCTTGCAGTGCTCTAACTTCTCGTTCACCTCTGGCAGCGGACGGTCAGTAAACAGCCCCGCCAACTCCAGCGGCAGACGAGCCTGCACCTGCCCGTTCTCCACGACGATGATGCCGCCGTGCATCTTTTTCAGCTCGTTGACCGCAAAGGCAATGTCCTCCGGCGATACGCCGCAGGCAATGATGTTGTGGCTGTCGTGGGCAATCGACGTCGCAACCGCGCCGCGCTGAATCCCGTAGCCGCGGACGTAGCAGCTGGCGACATGCCCCGTGTCGTGGTGCCGCTCGCAGACGGTCATCTGGCAGATGCCGTTATCGACGCCTTCCGCGTGCCCCAAGTCTTCGGTCACAATCTGCCCGTCGATGAGGCCAATCAGCGGCGCACGCCCAATCCGCAGCTGCTCCGGCGTTACATCCGGCAGGTGGAACGTGTCCAGCACGCCCGCGAGGATGTCCGGGTCAATGTCCGGCGCGGCGATCTCCACCTCGTGCCCGTCGTAGACGAGCTTGCCGCGCTTGAACACCATTTCTACATTCACATCATGCAGGTTGTCCAGCACGACGAAATCCGCCAAGTACCCCGGCGCAATCGCGCCTTTGTTGTTCAGCAGGA
>FR899859.1:8045-22128 GCA_000437595.1 Faecalibacterium sp. CAG:74
GGCGTGGGGGCTGGCGACCTTGATGGTCAGAATCGGGTCGGCGCCGAGGGAAATCGCCTTGCGGACGATGTAGTCAATGTGCCCCTTGTGCAGCAGGTCGTAGGGGTGCTTGTCGTCAGTGCAGAACATGCAGCGGTGCGCATACTGCTCTGTCAGCAGAGGCATGAGGGCTTCGAGATTCTGCGCCGCCGTGCCGTCGCGAATCATGATGAACTGCCCTTTGCGCAGTTTTTCCAATGCGTTGTCAATGGTGTCGCACTCGTGGTCGGAATAGACGCCGGCGGACATGTACGCGTTGAGCGCCTTGCCGGACAGCCCCGGCGCGTGGCCGTCAATCTTCTTGTGATGCGCCTGTGAAACGACGATTTTCTCCATCGTCGCGCGGTCGCCCATCATCACGCCCGGATAGTTCATCATCTCCGCCAGCCCCAGCACGCGGGGATGGTCGAAATATGCGTTGATGTCGCGCCATGTCAGCGTCGCGCCGTTTTCCTCAAACGCCATCGCCGGCACGCATGACGGGAGCATAAAATGCACATCCAGCGGCAGATTTTCTGTCGCCGCCATCATGTAGTCGATGCCGCCCATGCCGCAGACGTTCGCGATTTCGTGTGGGTCGGTGATGACGGTGGTTGTGCCGTGGGGGAGCACCGCGCGCGCGAACGAGGTCGGGCTGACGAGACTGCTCTCCAGGTGAATATGCGCGTCGATAAAGCCGGGTGCGACGATTTTGCCGCTGACATCGACCTCCATCAAGCCGTCGTAATGGTCAGCCATGCCGACGACCAGCCCGTTGGCAACGGCAATATCGCCATGCTCAATCGTGCCGGAAAATACGTTGACATAATCGGCGTTTTTGAGGACAACATCCGCCTTCTCCTCGCCCAGCGCGACGCGGACGAGCCGCTGCTTCCGGCGAACCTTGAGCGCAATGCGTTCTGCGCGGGTTTTGACTTCGGACATCGTGGAACACGCTCCTTCCGTGATTCTGTTTGTCCTATTATAGCGGTTTGAAGGGGTGTTGTAAAGGGGAAAAGAAGAAGAAAGCGACAGTGCACTTGACCCCGTTTCCTCTTTCCGCTATAATAGAAGCGAAGAAACGGAGGTCTTTTTGCATGGATGCACAGCGGCTTCTTTCCGCCTGCGAAGGGGCGGGCATTGACTTTTTCACCGGCGTGCCGGATTCGCAGCTAAAAGGACTTTGCGATTCCCTCTATGCCCTCTACGGCGTTCATTCGCCCCGGCACATTGTCGCGGCGAATGAGGGAAACGCGGTCGGTCTCGCCGCCGGGCATTTCCTCGCGACGGGGCGTCCCGCGCTGTGCTATATGCAGAATTCCGGGCTGGGCAACGCCGTCAATCCGCTTGCGTCGCTGATGGATGCGCAGGTGTATCAGCTGCCGTGCCTGCTCGTCGTCGGCTGGCGCGGCGAACCCGGCGTGCACGATGAACCGCAGCACGTCAAGCAGGGGCAAATCACCCTGTCGCAGCTGGAGATTCTCGGCATCCCGTGCCGCATCCTCAGCAAGGATACAACGGAGGAGCAGTTTGCGGCGGATTTTGCCTTTCTGCGCGAACAATTGAATCAGCGGCGGTGTGCGGCGCTCGTCGTGCGCAAAGGCGCGCTGACCTGCTCGCTCAAGCCCGCATACGGCAACGAAAACACCCTCACCCGCGAACGGGCGGCGGAAATCATGCTGAACGCGATGGATGCGGGCGATGTAGTTGTGTCCACGACGGGGAAGCTCAGCCGCGAAATCTTTGAGCTTCGCGAGAAGCGCGGCGAAGGGCACGAGCGTGACTTCCTGACCGTCGGGTCGATGGGACATGCCAGTATGATTGCGCTGGAAATCGCGCTGGAGAAGCCGAACCGCCGCGTCTGGTGCTTGGACGGCGACGGCGCGGCGCTGATGCACCTTGGCGCACTGCCGGTGATTGCCCAGCGCAAGCCGGCGAACCTCATCCACGTCGTCATCAACAATGCCGCGCATGAGACGGTCGGCGGGATGCCCGTGTGCGAAGGGGGACTGTGCGCAGCGAAGGTCGCATCAGCGGTCGGATACCCACGGGTGCTGAACGCGCGGGACGAAGCGACGCTGGAAGCTGCCCTGCAGGAAGCGAAAGGCGCGAATCAGCTGACGATGCTGGAGGTTGCCTGTGCGGTGGGCGCGCGCGCGGATTTAGGCCGCCCGACGACAACGCCCATCCAGAACCGTGACGCGCTGATGGCATTTTTGCGGGAGGAAAAGGCATGATTGCATTGCTGCTCAATTCGGGGCTGGGGTCGCGCATGGGCGACGAAACGCGGGAGCATCCCAAGTGCATGTGCCGCCTGACTGAACAGGAAACCATCATCTCGTGGCAGGTGAAACTGCTGCGGCGCATCGGCGTGACGGAAGCAGTGGTGACGACGGGGCATCTGGCGGACACGCTGATAGCGTATCTGGAATCGCTGGACAGCGGCATCCGCTTCCACTTCGTCCATAATCCGAAGTATCGGGAGACGAACTATATTTACAGCATGTATCTGGCGCGGAATTTGCTGCGCGGGCAGGACGTCATCAGCCTGCACGGCGATTTGGTGCTGCATCCGACGGTGATGGATGCGCTGGCGGCGGCGGGCAGAAGCGTGATGGCGGTGGATTCCACCCAGCCCCTGCCGGACAAGGACTTCAAGGCGCTGATTCAGGACGGGCGTATCCGGCGCGTAGGTGTGGACTGTTTCGACGCGGGCAGCGTGGAATGTCAGGCGGCGTACCACTGGCAAGCGGCGGATTTTTCCAGCTGGATGGACGAAATCGAGCGCTTTGTGGAGCGTGGGGACGTGAAGTGCTACGCCGAGAACGCGTTCAACGCTGTGTCAGGGGAGATTCCGCTGTACCCGCTGGAGTGCGGCGGGAGGCTCTGCGCTGAAATCGACAATCAGGCGGATCGGGAAGTTGTCTTGACTCGATTCCGTCAGGAGGTACTTTGAATGAAGCAGGTGTACATTTGCTTTTCGACGGATATTCTGCACAACGGGCATATCCGCATTTTGCAGCGCGCGGCGGAGCTGGGCGAAGTGACCGTCGGCTTGCTGACGGACGAGGTCGTCGCCAGCTACAAGCATTATCCGCTGATTCCGCTGGAGGAGCGCATCGCGATGTTTGAGGGGCTGAAGTACGTCAGCCGCGTCGTCGTGCAGGAAAGTCTGGATTACACGGATATCCTCAATCGCCTGCGCCCCGACATTGTGGTGCATGGGGATGACTGGCTCGTCGGCTATCAGGCGAATATCCGTCAAAAAGTCATTGAGACGCTCAAAGGCTGGGGCGGCGAACTCGTCGAATTCCCCTACACGCACACCGCGACCGAGGAGACGCTTTCGACCCTTGATCAACTGCTCTCCCTGCCGGAGACGCGCCGGAGCCGCCTCCGCCGCCTGCTGCATTACAAGCCGTGCCTGTCCGTGATGGAGGCGCACGACGGCCTGACCGGGCTGATTGTCGAAAAGACGACCGTTGAAACGCCTAAGGGCCGCCGCCAGTTCGACGCAATTTGGGTCAGCAGCTTGTGCGACTCCACCGCGAAGGGAAAACCGGATATTGAACTGGTGGACATGACCAGCCGCCTGAACACGCTGGAAGAAATCATGGAAGTGACGACGAAGCCGATTATTTTGGACGGCGACACCGGCGGGCTGGTCGAGCACTTTGTCTACAACGTGCAGACGCTGGAACGCACGGGCATCAGCGCCGTCATCATCGAGGACAAGCAGGGGCTGAAGAAGAACAGCCTGTTTGGCACGGGTGCGGGACAGAAGCAGGCGAGCATCCCCGACTTCTGCGAGAAAATCACAGCGGGCAAAAATGCGCAGAAAACGAAGGACTTCATGATTATTGCGCGCTGCGAGAGCCTGATTCTGGAACAAGGCCTCGATGATGCGCTGACCCGCTGCCACGCTTACGTCAAAGCGGGCGCGGACGGCATCATGATTCACTCCAAGGCGAAAACGCCGGACGAGGTGTTCGCCTTCTGCGACGCCTTCCGCAAGGACGACCCGAAAACGCCGCTTGTCGTCGTTCCCACGACCTACAACATGACGACGGAGGATGAACTCGCGGCGCACGGCGTGAACATCGTCATCCACGCCAACCACCTGATTCGCAGCGCCTTCCCCGCGATGCAGAAGACCGCGCAGGTGATTCTGGAGCACGGCCGCAGCCACGAAGCCGACCCGTACTGCATGTCGATTAAGGAGATTCTGACGCTGCTGCCGAATCGGTGATGATGCAGGGACGCAATTCCAGTACACTAACTAAAAAACTTACGCAATAAACCAAGCAGCATGGGAGTGTCCGCGCCGAAGGGGTCAAAGGAGCGATCGGAAAGCCCCCTTGTCGTCTCCGCAGAGGCGATTTCCCCTTGCAGCATAAAAATCAAGAAACATGGGAGTGCAATGCGAAGGTTTCCAAAGGGCGACCGCAAAGCCCTTTGGTCGCCTCCGCAGAGGCGATTTCCCCTGCAACAATACAAATCAAGCAACATAGATAAAGCAAAGCAGTTCTGCGGTCTGCTGACTGCACCCCCTGCGATGCCAATCCCCGCATTGACTTTTTACCACGTCCGTGGTATAATCAACCCTGACGCTGATGTGGTGGAATGGCAGACACTGGGGACTTAAAATCCCTTGCCTTGCGGCGTGCGGGTTCGAGTCCCGCCATCAGCACGAAGAAAGCCCCGGACACTTCCTGCGTCAGGAAGCACGTTCGGGGCTTTTGCTGTCATCAAAAAAAAACGCCAAACAGCAAAAACTGCCTGGCGGAGTAGTCGAGTAGATTACTTCTTCTGCGTGAGCTTCTTCAGGAACGCACGGATGGAGTCGGGGTCGAACCCCTTCGTAGGTTCTTTCGGCTGGGGAATCTGTTCAGCGGTCTGCTTCGTTTCGGTCGGCGTGGCGGTATTCGTCGCAGGCATGGCTGCAACCTCCTTGTTCGTCCAGGTGGAATGATTTGGGCGCATTCTTCCGCACCCGCAAAGTATTATACGCCAACGAGTTGAGAATGCAATGTGCAATCTGGGCGAAAATGCGACCGCTCAGAAAGCGGATTCCGCAACACCTGCACAATTTCGGCTGAATAGCTGCATTTCCGCCGTCCTGATAGCAGAAAACGCGCACGGATTGCATTTTTCAGCCCGTGCGCGCGCAGGAAAAACGGTTTCGCGGGAAAACCGAAGGGAATTGTATTTGGAATGTTTTTTGTGGAAGTGCGTTTTCTTCAACATAAAAATCGCCCATCAGCAGGGTGCTGACAGGCGACCTCGTTTATTCCTTCCACTCCAGCGGATATTCCGATACCACATATTCCAACGACTTGCCGTTGTTCTTCAGCGTCGTCAGCACCGCGTCGCGCGCCGCGCCGTCACCGAAAACCGTCGGGGTGAAGTCGTTGCGGTCAGTGCGGCTGGAAATGCGAATCGGGATGATGCGGAAGCCTTCGTTCGTGATTTCGTCGTCCCGGATGCGCCAGCGCGTCTGGAACATGAAGCTGGACATGTCGCTCGGCTTGCTGTTGCCCGCAAAGCAGAAATTCCCCAGCGAATAGCAGATGTACACACCGTTATAGTATTCAATCGGGTTCATGCGGTGGCTGTGATGCCCCAGCACAAGGTCAGCGCCGGAATCCACCGCCAGACGGCCCATCTTAATCTGATTCTGCGTGGGCGAGTAGTCCTTTTCGTTGCCCCAGTGGAAGTTGACAATGACAATCGGGTACTGTTCCTTCGCGGCGGCAATGTCCTTCGGCACCTGATCCCAAAGCGTGTTGTAGCGGTCGATGCACAGGTAGCTGAGCATGGCGATTTGGATGCCCTTGACCTCCATCACGCCGACGTGCGTGCTGTTTGACCACACGATGCCCGCGTCTTCAAGGTGCTGCTGCGTTTCCTCGTAGACCGCCTGACCGTGGTCAAGAACGTGATTGTTTTCCAACGAAACCGCTTCGATGCCGTTGTCTACCAGCATGCTGACGTGGTCGGGCGATGCGGAGAACAGGAACTCGTTATTGCGCTTTTCCGACGGCACATAGGTGCTGTCCGTCAGCGTGCCCTCGAAGTTGACGATGGTGAGGTCATCGGCGAGGAAAATATCGCGGACGTTCGCAAGGGCAAAGTTGTAGTCGTTATCGTGCTTCTTCAGCTCATTCATCCAGATGTTGGTGGACTTTCGGCTGTCTCCGCCGACGGTGAAGTCCCCCGTTGCGGTCAGCGTGATGAGAATCGAGCCGTCCTCCTCGTAGATGGAGACAGGCTCATTATTCTCGTCGAGCAGGATGTCGTCTGCGTTGCCCGGCTGACTGTATGTGTTTTTGACCACATCGGGGTCAACGTCGGAGAGAATGTCATCGAGGTCGAAGTCGTCCTCGGCGGCAACGAGTCCGGGGAGCAGCAGGAGCATCAGCAGCAGGGCTGTTATTCGGCGCATTTTGGAACCTCCATGGTAAAGTAGTAGCCTTTTTTGCGGAAAACTGGGTTTTCCCAATAAGCACGCGGGAGAAGTATGCAAGTGCGCTCAACTCAATCGCGAAAAAGGGTCAAGGGAGGAACTCCCTTGCAGGGTGCAGGGACAGAGTCCCTGCTGGGGTCAAGGGGCAACGCCCCTTGGGTTCCCCCATAAACACGCGGAAGTTGTATGAAAAAGTCACCAACTGAATCGCGCGAAAGGGTCAAGGGAGGAACTCCCTTGCGTTTCCCTTACTTTCCGCACTTGTCGACAAACTCGCTCATGCGTTCAAGCGCAATGTTCAGCTTCTCCACGCCCGTGGCGTAGGAGCAGCGGATGTGTCCCTCGCCGCACTCGCCAAACGCAGTGCCGGGGACAGTCGCGATTTTGTACTCGTTCAGCAGCCGCTCACAGAACGTCTCGCTGTCCAAGCCCGTCTTTTTGATGCTGGGGAAAACGTAGAACGCGCCCAGCGGCTCAAAGCAGTCCAGACCCATCTTGCGGAAGGAATCCACCATCAGGCGGCGGCGGCGGTCGTAGCTGTCGCGCATCCGGCGCACATCCTCATAGTCGTTCGCGCGTCCGGCCTGCAGGGCTTCCAGCGCGGCAACCTGCCCCATGCGCGGCGCGCAGAGAATCGAATACTGATGGATTTTCAGCATGACCGACAGGATTTCCTTCGGCCCGCAGGCGTAGCCCACGCGCCAGCCCGTCATCGCAAACGCCTTCGAGAAGCCGTTGAGCGTGATGGTGTACTGCCACATGTCCGGCAGGGACGCGAAGGAGATGTGCGTGCGGTCGCCGTAGGTCAATTCGCCGTAGATTTCGTCGCTGATGACCAGAATCCCCGTTTCGCGGACGACCTGCGCGATTTTCTCCAAATCGGCTTTCTCCATGATGCCGCCGGTGGGGTTGTTCGGGTAGGGGAGAATCAGGCACTTTGTGCGCGGCGTGATGGCGGCGCGGAGGGCTTCGGGGGTCAGGCGGAACTCGGTGTCCGCCGTCGTCTCCACGCCGACTGGCGTGCCGCCCGCGAAAATCACCGACGGGCTGTACGAAACATAGCTCGGCTGCGGCACAAGCACCTCGTCGCCCGGCCCAACCAGTGCGCGCAGGGCAATATCAATCGCCTCCGACGCGCCGACTGTCACCATGATTTCGGTCTTGGGGTCGTAGTCGGTGTGGAAGCGCTCAGAGAGGTACTCGCTGATTTCCCTGCACAATTCCGGCAGACCGCGGTTGCCCGTGTACTGCGTGCCGCCGTCGATGATGGAGTTGATGGCGGCGTTGCGGATGTGATAGGGGGTGACGAAATCGGGCTCGCCCACGCCAAGGGAGATGGCGTCCTTCATCGTTGCGGCAATATCGAAGAAACGGCGGATGCCGCTGGGCGGAACGGCAGCGATGGCTTGGTTGATATAGCGGTCGTAATTCACGGCGAGACCACCAGCCTGTTGTCAGATTGGCTGCCGTCGAAGATGACGCCCTCTTCCTTGTAGCGCTTGAGGACGAAGGACGTTTGCGTGCCCGTGACCATTTCCAGCGTAGACAGCTTGCTGGATACGAACAGCGCCAGTTCCTTCAGGCTCTTGGCTTCCACCAGCACCAGCAGGTCGTAGCCGCCGCTCATCAGATAGACGCTCTTGACTTCCTCGAAGCGGTAAATCCGGCGTGCCACAGCGTCAAAGCCCATGTCGCGCTGCGGCGTCACGCTGACCTGAATCATCGCCTCCACGCGCTCACGGTCGGTCAAATCCCAGTTGATGGTGGGCGCGTAGTGCAGGATGACGCGGCGGCGTTCCAGACTGTCAATTGTTTCCGCGACTTTCTCGGTGGACACGCCCAGCATCACCGCCAGCTTTTCCAGCGGCAGACGGCAGTCCTCCCGGAGCAGGTCAAGCACCTGCGTTTCCAGTCGTGTCATAGCGTTCCCTTCCTTTCGGCAGAAAAATATACATTCTTATTTTACACCTATTTCGCGGTGTGCGCAAGGGAAAGTTGTAAAAAGTACGCTGAATAAGCAGCGCATTACCCAAACAACATCATCCCCGCCCGTGCCGCCTTGCTCTGCATCCGAAATCCGCCCTTCCTTAGCGCTCGCAGCCTTGCCATTTTCCTCAGCTGCGGAATCTGGGCGAAGTCCGCCAGCAACTTCTGCGCATCTTCCGGCAGCAAATCGCCGTACGCTTGCTGAAATTGTGCGGCGTTGCGGTAGGAGAGGGCAATCCGCGCGCGGATGCGGTCGGGGGTGCGCAGTGCAGTCAGGGAGCGGCGGAAAAGCCCCGATGTGCTTGCCCCCATGGCGTTCGTGCCGTGCTGGCGGTAGTCCGCAAGCGCCGCCGGAATCGGGACGATGCGCCCGAAAGCCGCCGCTGTCAGCGCAATGAACCAGTCATGCATGTGCAGGTCGCCCGTCGGCTGATGCGCGGCGCACAGGCGGCATAGCGGCGCGTTCATCATCAGCAGACAACCGGTCACGTTGTTCTGCACCAGCAATTCCGGCAGGGACTGTGCCGCCGGATTCCACCCCTGATGCCGCCATAGGCTTGCGTGCAGCGGTCGCCCGTCCGCATCCACAATCCGCGCGTCGCTGTGGACGAGAATCGGCGTGTTCGCCCCGAAACGCGCTTCCGCGTCGGATAAGGCGGCGTGCAGGCGCGTCAGCTTGTCCGGATGCCAAATGTCGTCTTGGTCGCAGAGGGCGACAGGTGCGCCGGAATCAGCCGCTTCCCGCATCAGCGCAAAGAATCCGCCGACCGCGCCGAGGTGAACCCCGCTGGTGGGTGATAGACGGAAGCGCGCGTCCTGATGGCATTGGGCGGCAAGCAGCGCGGGCGTGTCATCCGCTGAACCGTCGTCGCGCAGAATCGCTGTGAAGGCAACCGCCTGCGCACACAGGGACGACAGCTGCGCCGGGAGGTACGCCGCGCCGTTGTACGCCGTCAACAGCACGAGCGGCGGCTTGCGCGTTACCATTTCCAGCCCCATTTGTTGAAGTAGCGGATGGTGCTTTTCAGGTGGTGGAGGGTTGCAGGGAATGTGTGGGCGCTGTCACGCTTCCATGCGTGGGTGACGCAGATGTCGGGCGTGTAGAGGATGCTGCCGCCGTTTGCAAGCACGCGGCGTGAGAGGTCGCTGTCCTCATGATAGAGGAAATAATGCGGGTCGAAGCCGCCAAGCTGCTGAGCGATAACGTGCGTGCGCACCATCATGAAGCACCCGGTCGCAAACGCCACGTTCATGCGCTCATTGATGTTCTGTCCCTCCAGCGTGTAGTCGCTGCGAAGCTGCTGCCAGCGCGCGCCGGAAAAATTCAGTCGGCGGGCAAGCAAACGGCGAATCGTCGGCTCACGGCGGGGGAGAAACTGCTCTGTGCCGTCGGAATTCAGCACGCGCGGGGTGAGGATGGTCGCGCCCGTTTCGTCCATTACCTCAATCATCCGGCGCAGCACATCCGGCGCAAAGGTCACATCTGGATTGCAGATGACGTGGTAGGTGCTTTTCAGCTTGGGAAAGATAAGGTTGTTCGCGCGCCCATAGCCGATGTTGCGCCGAACAGGATAATAATGAACGCCGGGGCAGTTCCAGCGCGCGGTAAAAAGCGAGGCGTCTCCCGGAGAATTGTTGACCACATAGAGGTCAAGATACACGTCGCTGTCCACAAAGCTCTGGATGCACGAAAGCATCTCCACGCCTGAATGGTACAGCACGACCGTTGCGCTCAGGCGATTCCGCTGCGTCAAGTCCTGCATGGCTGATCGCTCCCTTCCGAATGGAATTTCTCTCTGTCATTCTACCCCATAGAACATGTTTTGTCCAGAATGGGGATGGCTTTTTTGCATAAATAATGCTATACTAAATGGGTATACAATCCCGCAGGAGGCGAATTCCGCATGACGAACCGGCTCATCCCTACGAACGCCGAACCGCTCCACCGCCAGCAAATCGGCGCATAGTTTGGCAAGCTCGTCAAAAGCAGCACGGGCGTTGCGTCCACGGGGCGCAGGGCAACCATCGGGCGCTGTTCAGCGGAAATCTGGTGCGCAAAGCTGCGTTCCCAGCCCATTGCGGCGGCGATGTTGCGGATCAGCGTCGCGGCGGGCGCGGGGGTGGACGACACAATACCGATGCGGTCGCTCATCGCCAGCAGGAGCAGCAGCGCAATCCCCTGATTCTTTGTCAGCGTCAGCCCGCACTTGCCGCACACAGCCGTCAGGCGTGCCAGCAGTTCGTCCAGCGTCGCCTGCTGCCCGCTCACAGGGCTCATGCGCAGCGGCTGACCCGTCAGCGGGATGTTCAGCTGCAAGTCGCCCAGCAGCTTCGAGATGGTCGCGGGGAGCGCATCGTTCTGCAGCGTGTCGATGTGCTTGAGCAGGGAATCGCGCTGCACGGTCAGGCTGTTCAGTTCGGTCTTGAGCGACGCCAACTGCGCCTCGCACGCGTCGCGGTCGCTCTCCAGCTTGCCCGTTTCCTTCTGCAGGCGGTTCGCCATGCCGGCAATAATTTCCTGCTTGAAGCCGTCCATGTCGCGGCGCGCCTTGTCCAACTGGCACAGGGCAGTCAGGCGCTCCGCCTCCAAATCCTGCAGGCGGTCGCGCAGCACGCGCTGGAGCGCGGTGATGTTGCGGTCTTTGCAAATGCGGGGCTCCAGCTTGGAGCGCAGCCCGTCCAGAGAGAGCATGAAGTCCATCAGCTGCTCGCGCGCTTCGGGCATCCGCCACGCGGCGCGGAAGGCGTTCACCGCGTCCGCCACGGGGTTGTCAATGGGGCGCATGGATGTGCCGTTGGGCAGGTTTTGCGCCGGCGGCTCGTATTTGCCAACGTACCACTGGCTGCTCACCGTCTCCTGCACGCGGTTTTTGCTCGGCTGGGGGGAGGTGCGCAGCGGCGTGCGGACGAGCGGCGTGCCGGTCAGCGGGCCGGTTTTCATCATGCTCGGCGGCATTTTCACCGGGCGCGTCTGCTGCTGATGCAGAAGGTTCGCACTGTCGGATACGCCTGTATTCAGGCTTTGCAGCGTCTCTTCAAAATCCTTCGTTTCGTCCAGAATGTTCAGCGTTTCGCCGATGGGCAGGGATTCATCCGCCGCGTCCGCCTTTTCCGCGGGCTTCTCCGCCGCGGGTGCTTCGGGGGCGACCGGGGCTGCCGGGGTGGCTGGGTCTGCCGGGACGACCGGGCCTGCCGGGGCAATCGGGTCTGATGGGGAAGCCGCGGCACTCGGTGCAGCCGCCGGAACCGCTGCCGCATCCAACGGGCGGTCAAAACGGACGGGCTTGGGGCGCATCTGCCGCTGAATTGGCGCGGGACGCACCGCTGTGGGCGCATCCTTCAGGCAGAGAATCGTGCGCTCCACGCCATCCGGGCAGGGCAGCGTGAACAGCATTCCCGCCATCCCGCTGCTCTTTTGCGGCTTTTCCGGGTCATTTTTGCACACAGGCCCGTACAGCACGTTGTCCGCGCGCAGATAGAACAGGGGCGTAATCGCTGTTTCCGCCACCACCGCGGCATCATCCGCCGGGGCGGAAATCACCTCATAAAAGCTGTGCGCAGGCAATTCATGCACGGTGTCGGAATAGAGGATAAACTGGTTCGGTTCCCCCTTGTCAGGGCGGAAATTCTTGTTTGTGCGGATTTTTGTAGCTTCGGCGGGCAGGTTCGCCAAGTCAACCAGACAATAATGCCCAAGGTCGCGCATCCGGCTCTTGAAGGTGTGCTGTTCGTTGCGGTCAGGGACGATGCGCAGGCAGCCTTCCACCGGAAACTGGTTCATCGCCTCTTGACGGATGTCAGCGTCAGGGGTCAGCAGCGGGCGAACGCGGAAATACGCCTGCTGGATATTGTCCTCCTCCAGATAACAGAAGAGAAGCTGATTGTCGATGCTCATAATTGCCTCCATAAATAATAAGTAATAAAATAAAAGGACAGAACACTCCCTATGAAAATTTTATCAAATAAAGTGCGAATCGTCAAGGGCTTCGACAGGGTTTTTCCGCAAAAAGACGCTATCTTTTTCCGCCGCGCATGAAACCGCCGAAAGCGCGCATACTGATACTATTTCCAGATTCACCTGCGCCTTTTCATCTGGAAATAGTATGAACCCGAAAAGGGAGGCGAAAAACATGACGGTGGGGATGCTGCTGGCAACCATTCTGCTTGTGCTCACGTTCTCCGGCGTGCTTTCCGGCGCGTGGGAGCGGCTGGGGATTCGCCAGCGGACGGCGGGCGCGTGGCTGCTGGCAATGCTCGCGGCGCTGCTGATGCCGGATGTCCGGCTTGGCGCGGCGCGGGTGAATCCGGCGGGGCTGGCGGTGACGGCGGCGGCTTCCGTGCGCCTGATGATGACCATCCGCCCGCGCCGGGAGCTGGTGCGTGTGCTGCTGGGCAGCGTGATTGCCGGGGCGATGGGGCTGCTTGTGCTGATTTTGTCGGACGGGCAGGCGGATGCACTCTGGGCGTGCGCGATGCTCATCGGGGCGGCGGCGTGCTTTCTGGGGGTCAGCCGGCGCGGGATGCTCCTGTGCAGCTTGATGGGGATGCTCGTCGCGCAGGGCGCAGCGGGCGTGTCAGGGGTTCTCCGCGCGGACGTGCAGCCGTGGACGGACGCGGTGCTGCTGTGCGCAAGCGTATCCACCGCGCTGGCGGAAATTGTGCGCCGAACTGCCATTTTCCTGCTGACCCCGCCGGGCGTGAAAGGGGGACACCGCGGATGAGAAAGCTCCTGACGCTGCTTTTGCTGCTTCTTCTGCTGCTCACCAGTTCCGCCATGGCGGCGGAGAAATCGGCGTATCGCTTGGCGGATGAGCAGGGGACGCTGCTGGCGTGGCTGGATGTTCCCCCTGCCGTCGGGGATGTGCTGCTGACGGCGGATGGCACGCGCCACCGGGTGATTGCGGTAGAGGGGCAGCAGGCGGTCTTGCGCGAGGATGGCACGGAGACGCTGCCCGATGTGCCGTGGTCTGCCCGCGAGACGGCGCAGCCTGTGACCAGTGCCATGCGCACCATCGGGCTGATGGGCGACGCGGCGCTTGTGCGGGATTTGCGGGAAGGGCTTGCGAATCAGGGCGCGCCGCTGGTGACGGTGAATCCTGAGCAGGCGGATTTTCCGCTGACCGTCGCGCAGGACGAAATCAGCAATTCCGCGGAATATGATACGCTTTTAAGCGGCGAGAAAGCGGCGAAAATCCGCCTGATTGTCCGCCGCGGCGGCGATAATGAAGCGCTGATGAAGGATTTCGCGCTCTCCGTCAAGGCAGGGCTTGACCATACCGCCCCGACGCTCATTCGGGACGTGTACTTTGCCGCGAACGCGCAAGAGCCGCTCCGGATGCTCTGGGGCGCGCGGGAGACCGAGCCAATCCGCCTGCAAAACACGATTTTGCCGCTGGCGCAGGTGATTTCAAACGCGCTGGAGCCCCACGATACGGCTGGCGGCATTTCCGGCAGCGAGGACGTGCCGGAGCACAGCGCCGTGACAGGCTTGATTTTCGCCGGCGGTCTGCTGCTGGCGGGCGTGGTCGGCTACGGGCTGCTGCTGACCGGGGGACGCAGGCACGGGAAGAAAACATAACCCAAAAGGCGATTCAGCCGATGAAGCTGAACCGC
>FR899859.1:22159-29140 GCA_000437595.1 Faecalibacterium sp. CAG:74
GATGAAGCTGAACCGCCTTTTTCAGGTGCGTATGGTGATGATAATCGCCGTGGCTCAATAGTAGGTGATGGACACCACGTTCTCCGGCAGCCATACGCGGCGAATCTGGTACGAGCCGGACAGCTGGAACTCCAGGCACACATAGCCGTTCTCCCACGCCATGACCGCGCCGGTCGTGCCGGAGGAAATCTTCTGCTGATGCTGCTTGTAGTTCGTGCCTGGCCCGTAGTACGCCGTCGTAGTGGAGGTCACGCGCCCCGAACCAATCGCGCCGCCTTCAATCGGCACGCGGCTGACGTCAATGTCGATGCGCTGCTCGCCCGTGTAAACGCGCACAGTCTTGCCGCCGTACTCAAACTCGACCTGCAGCCACCAGATATCGTTGCCGGACGCGCGGGACAGCACCGTCACCGTGTGGCCGCCATCGTTCCAGTAAGTGCCAAGCTCATCGTACTTCGTCGACGGGCCGGAGCGCGTCGAAATCGGGCGGTTGGACATGGCAAGCAGTCCGCTGCTGCTGTCGGAGGAAGAAGGCGTCCAGCGGCCCAGCGCCACGTCAAACGAGACGCAGATGGCGGGGCGGACGGCGTTGTCAAACTCCGTCACCTTGTTGCCGTGGTCGTAGAAGCTGCCGTGCGCGCCGACGAACACGCCGAAGGTCGACGTGCTGTCCACGCGCGCCCAGTAGGAGGAGGTGCCTGTGTCGCTGGCGGTGTACGCGCCGCACTGCCGGGCGTATTCCGTGGCGTAGAGCAGTTCCGTGTCCAGATACTGCTGGATTTCCCACTGGCTGAGGATGTACACATAGTCCGACGAATTGCTGACGTACACGCTGTTCAGCTGCCCCTGTTCCGCCGACGTGAACGCGGAGGACAGGAACGTGCTGTTCAGCCACGAGCGGATGGTGCTGTTGTGCCACGAGGTGGTGCTGGTCGAGCGGTTGTAGACCATCGAATCCAGCCCGTACTCACTCACCGCGCGGACTGTCCGGCTGCCGTAATCAACGCTGTACACGCGCCAGAGAATCGGCTCGTCGCCGTTGCGCAGGTTGCCATCCTGCTCGTAGCTGCCGAAGTAGAACGTCTGCCCGACGTACACGTCATTTGCCGCCGAAGCAGCGGGCAGCAGCGTCAGCAGAGAAACGAGTGCCACCAAAAACGACAGAATCCGTTTGTTGCGCATGGAAAACGACCTCCCGTACAGATTTTGTAAAACCATTATATGCCATGCAACATGCCTTGTCAAGTCCAAAAAACGGCTGTTTTTTGCCAAAAATCAGGCGGCGGCAAAATTTTCATCCGACAAACAGTTGACCTTGACCGCGAAAAATGATACATTATAATGAGCGCGAATTCTGCGCTGTACGGTTAAGGAGGTACTTCCACTTTGCAACCCGAAATCAACCAAGAAGCCATCGCTCGGATGCTCGATCAGGTGCAGAAGCCGACGCGCTATACCGGCGGGGAAATGAATACGCAGCTCAAGCCGTGGGACAGCGCGAAGCTGCATTTTGCGTTCTGCTTTCCGGATACCTATGAGGTCGGCATGTCCCATCTGGGCATGAAGATTCTCTATGCCGCGATGAATCAGCAGCCTGATATGCTCTGCGAGCGCGCGTTTATGCCGTGGGTGGACATGATGGACCTGATGAAGCAGGAAAATGTCCCGCTGTTCACGCTCGAAAGCCGCAGCCCGCTCAGCGCCTTTGACGTCGTGGGCTTTACGCTGCAATATGAAATGAGCTACTCCAACATTCTGGCGATGCTGGAGCTTGGCGGCATTCCGCTTTTGCGGGAAAATCGCCGGGAGGAAGACCCGATTGTGGTTGCGGGCGGGCCGTGCGCGTTCAATCCCGAACCGCTGGCGGATTTTATTGACGCGTTCATGGTCGGCGACGGCGAAGAGCAGATTCTCGACCTCAACCGCGTCATCATGCAGGGGCGCGAAGAGGGCGCGAGCCGCATGACGATCCTTAAGCGCCTGTGCGCCATCCGCGGCGTGTACGTTCCGGCGCTTTATGACGTGAAGTATAACGCGGACGGCACGATTGCGTCCATGAAGCCGAACTGCCCCGAAGCGCCCGAAAAGGTCTTGAAGGCGATCATCCCCGATTTGGACAAGGCGTTCTATCCCACGGAAATCCCCGTGCCGTACATGGAGATTATCCACGACCGCATCATGCTGGAAATCATGCGCGGCTGCACACGCGGCTGCCGCTTCTGTCAGGCGGGCATCCTGTATCGCCCGGTGCGCGAGCGGAGTCTGGAGCATCTGGTGGAGCTGGCGCAGCAGCTGGAAAACACGACCGGGTATGAGGAAATCAGCCTGTCGAGCCTCTCTTCCGGCGACTATACCTGTCTGGCGGAATTGATTCGCGAGCTGATTCGCCGTCTGGACGAGAAGCATGTGTCGATTTCGCTGCCGTCGCTGCGCCTGGACAGCGTGCTGAAGGATTCGCTGGAGGCGACGCAGAAGGAGAAGAAAACCAGCCTGACGTTCGCGCCCGAAGCCGGAACGCAGCGCCTGCGCGACGTCATCAACAAGGGCGTGACCGAAGAAGACCTGATGAGCAAAGTCTCCGACGCCTTCCACGGCGGATGGAGCAGCGTCAAGCTGTACTTCATGATGGGTCTGCCGACGGAAACGACCGAGGACTTGGACGGCATTGCGGATTTGGCGAAAAAGGTCGTTGATGCGTACTTTGCCGTGCCGAGGGGCGAGCGCGCGAAGGGGCTGCGCGTGGTGTGCAGCGCGTCCGTGTTTGTGCCCAAGCCCTTCACGCCCTTCCAGTGGGAGCCGCAGGACACGCAGGAGATGGTGCGCGAGAAGCAGAGCCACCTGCGCGAGAAGCTGCATATCAAGGGCGTGACGTTCAATTATCATGAGTCGGATTTGAGCTATCTGGAAGCCTGCTTTGCCCGCGGTGACCGCCGAATGGGGCAGGTGCTTCTCCGCGCGTATCAGAAGGGCTGTATGCTCGACGGCTGGACGGAGCTGTTCAAGTACGACATGTGGCGCGAAGCCTTTGCCGAGCTGGGCATTGACCCGGCGTTCTATGCCTACCGCCGCCGCGAGAAGGACGAAATCATGCCGTGGGATGTGATTGACTGCGGCGTGACAAAGGAATTCCTGTGGCGCGAGAAGGAAAAGGCGGAAAAGGCGCAGACGACCAAGGACTG
The DNA here is from genome assembly GCA_000437595.1 of Faecalibacterium sp. CAG:74. Lineage (GTDB taxonomy): Bacteria > Bacillota > Clostridia > Christensenellales > Aristaeellaceae > UBA11524. The sequence continues at coordinate 25,339 of FR899859.1, forward strand.
CCGCAAGGGCTGCAACGGCTGCGGCCTGCAGCGCTTCAAAGGGGTGTGCAAATATTGCGGATAATGGCTGTGTTTGAAAAAGGCATCCGCCTGCGCCACATCGGGCATCTGGACATTCAGCGGGCGATGATGCGGGCGCTGCGCCGTTCGGGGCTGCCCGTGGCGTATTCCAATGGGTATAATCCGCATATTCTGCTGACGTTCGCGTCGGCGCTGTCCACCGGGGCGGCGGGAAAAAAGGAAATTCTGGATGTGACGATGGCGCGCGAGGTGTCGCCGGATGATTTCCTCCAGCAGATGAACCGCGCCCTGCCGCCGGATTTGCAGCTTTCCTCCGCCCGTGCGCTGGATGACAAGCATCCGGCGATGATGGCGCTCGTGCAGGCGGCGGATTACACGCTGCAAATCGAGGATGCGAACGCGGCGGCAAAGATGATTGCGGCGATTCCTGATTTTCTCCAGCAGACGAGCATTCTCGCCATGCGCCGCACGAAATCCGGCATGAAGGAAACGGACATCCGCCCGCTGCTGGTGTCGCTCTCCGGCGAAGGCACGGCGATTCATGCCGTCATGGCGCTGACGGAGACGCTGGCGTGCAAGCCGGATATGCTGTTAAGTGCGCTTAGCACCTTCTGTGGGCTGGAAAGCGCCCCGGATGCGCTGATTATCCGCAACGGCTTGCTGGGTCGGGATGAAAACGGCGAACTGACGCCCTTGGAGAACCTATGAGAACATTGCTTGTGCATCAGGGCGAAAAGCCGCTGATTGGCATATTGGAAGACGGGCAACTGGCGGAAGTCTTTTTCCCACAGGAGGGCGACACAGCGGAAGCGGTGCTGCTGGGGCGCGTGGAGCGCATTGTGCCGGGGATGAAGGCGGCGTTCGTCGATATTGGGCAGGAGAAAAACGGCTTTCTGCCGCTGGAAGAGAAGAACACGGGGCTGTCCTACCCGAAAACGGGCGACGCGGTCATTGTGCAGATTCGCAAGGAAGCACAGGGCGTCAAGGGGGCGTTCCTCACGCGCGACATCAGCCTGTGCGGCGAACATATGCTGCTCACGCCCATGAGCCGCATGATTGGCGTGTCGTCCAAAATCACGGAGGATGGCAAGCGGAAGGCGCTGAAGGAGACGGGCAGGGCGATTGCGCAGGAGCGCTTCGGCTTGGTGATGCGCACGGCGGCGGAGAATGCGCCGGAGGAAGAACTCGCGGCGGAAGCGGAGCGCCTTTTCCAGCAGTGGGAGCAGATTCGCCGCGCCGCGCCGACCGCGCATGTGCCGTCCGTCTTGATGCAGCCGCGAAGCACGCTCGAAGCCGTGCTGGATGATTATCGCCCGCGCGGGATTGACCAAATTGTGACGGACGACCCGGCGGTGGCGGAAAAAGCCGCGGGCATTGCGCCGGTTCAGGTGATTCCTGAAAACCTGCTGACCATTTATAAAATTGAGTCGCAGCTAAAAAAAGCGCAGGAGCGCCGCGTGTGGCTCAGCAGCGGCGGTACGCTGGTCATCGACCCGTGCGAGGCGATGACGGTGATTGACGTCAACACCGCCAAATTCACCGGCAAGCGCGAGTTAGAGGACACCGTGCTGCGGCTGAATCTGGAAGCGTGCGGCGAGATTGCGCGGCAGGTGCGCCTGCGGAATTTGAGCGGCATCATCATCATTGATATGATTGACATGAAGACCCCGGAACACCGGCAGATGGTGCTGGACGCGCTGGAAGAAGCGTTCGCGTCCGACCGCGTGAAGACGGTGATTCACGGCTTGACCTCCCTCGGCTTGGTGGAAATGACGCGCAAACGGTCACGTCCGCCGCTGCGGGAAATGCTTGCAAAACAGGAGGAAGCCCATGAGTGACAGAAAGCCTGTCATCATTTCAGAAGAACAGCTGGAAGAGCAGCGGCAGTATATTCAGCAGATTCGCCTGATGCCGGATGCCCCCAAGAGCTACCACGTTGTGACCTATGGCTGCCAGATGAACGCGCACGACAGCGAAATCCTCGCCGGAATGCTGCGCGACATGGGCATGGAGGAAGCCGCCGACCGCGAATCGGCGGATTTTGTGCTGTTTAACACCTGCTGCGTGCGCGACAACGCCGAGCGCCGCGCCTTGGGCAACGTGACGTGGCTCAAGGAAGTACGCAAAAAGAATCCGCGGCTGATGATTGGCGTGTGCGGCTGCATGATTCAGCAGCCCGGCATGGCGGAGAAGATTTTGAAGCAGTACCGCTTTGTGGATTTGGCGTTTGGCACGGCGAACCTGTACCGCCTGCCGGAACTGATGCTCAAAGCGCTGGAAAGCGACCAAGCGGTGGTGGAGGTGGAGGAGCAGAACACGATTGCCGAGGGCCTGCCCGTGCAGCGCCTGCGCCATGACGCGGCGTATATCACGATTATGTACGGCTGCGACAACTACTGCACCTACTGCATCGTGCCGTATGTACGCGGGCGGGAGCGTTCGCGCGAGATGAGCGCGATTGTGGCGGAAGCGGAAGCGCTGCGCGACAGCGGCGTGAAGGAAATCATGCTGCTGGGGCAGAATGTGAACAGCTACGGCAAGGGACTCCAAACGCCCGTCACGTTCGCCCAGCTGCTCAAAGCGCTGGATGATGTTGGCATCCCGCGCATCCGCTTCATGACCAGCCATCCGAAGGACTTGTCCGATGAGCTGATTGATGTGATGGCGCATTCCAAGCACATCCTGCCGCAGTTCCATCTGCCGGTGCAGCATGGCAACGATGAAATCCTCCGCCGGATGAACCGCCACTACAACCGCGCGCAGTACCTTGACCGCGTGCGCAAGCTGCGCGAGGCGATTCCGGCTATCGGCCTGACGACGGATATTATCGTCGGCTTCCCCGGCGAGACGGAGGAGCAGTTTCAGGACACACTGTCGCTTGTGCGCGAGGTCGGCTATGACAGCGCGTTCACCTTCATCTATTCGCCCCGGACGGGTACGGGCGCGGCGAAAATGCCGAACCAAGTGCCGGAAGACGTGTCCTCCCGCCGCATTCAGGAGCTGCTGAAGGTGCAGGAGGAATGCCAGAAGAAGGCGCTCAAGCGGTTCATCGGCACAGAAGAAGAGGTGCTGGTGGAGGGACTCAGCCGCCGCAGCGACACGGACGTGTCCGGCCACGGGCTGCACGGGCTGTCCGTCACATTCCCCGGCACGGAAAGCGACGTGGGCGAAATCGTCCGCGTGAAGATTGTGGGCGCGAAGAACAACACGCTCACGGGTGAAAGAATCTGAACGGGCAGCAAATCAGAAAGGACAATCAATATGAAAGAAGTTATGATGTGCGCGCAGAAGCTGGCGGAAGCCATTCTGAACAGCGACGTTTACCAGCACATGCACGCGCTGGAAGAGCAGGTTACGCAGGACGAAGACGCGACGAAGGCGATTGCCGCCTACATGGAGAAGCGCACGGCAGTCGAGCAGGCGATGCGCAAGCCGGACATTGACCCGACGCAGCTCGCTGAAGCCGCGCAGGAACTGGAAGACGTGCAGCAGGCGATGAACGACTGCCCCATCATCCGCGACATGCGGGACGCGCAGAAGAAGTATCAGGACATGATGGACAACGTGAACCGCATCCTGCGCCTTGTCGTCACCGGCGAAACGGAAGACGACAAAGGCGGTCAGCCCACCTCCGGCTGCACCGGCAACTGCGCCTCTTGCGGCGGCTGCCACTAATTCGGAATAAACAGGAAGATTATCTCTGGAAACATGCCTTTATGGGTTGGAAATCAAGCAAGCCAGCCGAAAAGCTCCTCCCGCGCGCAACAAACATGAGCGGCGG
>FR899859.1:29192-50558 GCA_000437595.1 Faecalibacterium sp. CAG:74
GTCCAGAGGGGGCTGTCGCCCAGACTCGACATTCGACAGACCCCTCTGGGCGCTCTTTGGTTACTTTCTGGCGCGCCAGGAAGTAACACCTTCGCCTCCGCAGAGGCGACGGGAGCAGCGAAAGAAACCAATGAGGCATATTCCATAAAAACAGCAAGTTAAACAGAAACAAGAACGAAAGCGGGGAACAGACATGGCGAGCGTCACACCGATGATGCAGCAGTACCTCGATACCAAGGCGGAATATAAGGACTGCATTCTTTTCTTCCGCCTCGGTGACTTTTATGAGATGTTCTTCGATGACGCGAGGACTGCTTCGCGTGAGCTGGAACTGACGCTGACGGGCAAGGACTGCGGACTCAGTGAACGCGCCCCGATGTGCGGCGTGCCGTATCACGCGGTGGACACCTATGTCGAGAAGCTCATCGAGCGCGGCTATAAGGTCGCTATCTGTGAGCAGATGGAAGATCCGGCGCTGGCGAAGGGGCTGGTCAAGCGCGCCGTCACGCGCATCATCACCCCCGGCACGGTCATTGAACCGGCGATGCTGGACGAGAAGGCGAATAACTTCCTGTTAAGCATCTGCTTCGTCGCCGACCGCGCGGGGCTGGCGTTCGCCGATGTGTCCACGGGTGAATTCTACGTCCACGAAATCACCCAGCCGGAAACAACGCTCTCGGACGAGGTGGCGCGCATTTCCCCGATGGAAATCATCTGCAATGACCAAGTGAAGCTGCGCGCGTGCCTGCAGCGGGAGATGCAGAATGCTTCGGAGCAGCCGAGCGCGTGGTTTCAGCTGGCGAACGCGACGGAAGCGCTCTGCCGCCATTTCGCGCTCAATGACCTGTCTCCGCTGGGACTCAGCGACGAGTACAAGGCGGGCGCGAGTGCCGCGGGCGCGCTGATGCGGTATCTGTCCGAGACGCAGAAGAACGCCTTGGAGCACATGACCAGCCTGCGCATTTATCAGGGCAGCGAAACGATGCTGCTTGACCGCAACACGCGGCGAAATTTGGAATTGACGGAATCCATCCGCGGGAGAAGCCGCAAGGGGAGCCTGCTCTGGCTGCTGGACAAAACCAGCACGGCGATGGGCGGCCGCCTGCTGCGCTCGTGGATTGAACAGCCGCTGGTAGATGAGGAAAAAATCAACCGCCGTCTGGACGCGGTGGGCGAGTTTGCGCAGGAGCATGTGCTGACGATGACGCTCGCGGAGGAATTGCAGGGCGTGTACGACATTGAGCGCCTGCTGTCGAAGGTCGCCTATAAGTCGATGAACGCGCGGGATTGCTTGTCGCTGTGCGCGTCGCTGCAAAAAGTGCCGAAAATCCGTGAGCTGCTGCGCGAGGCGAAAAGTCAGGCGGTGGAGGAAATACGCGATTCGCTGGACACCCTGCCGGAACTGACCGACCTGCTGACCCGCGCAATTCACCCCGACGCGCCGATTCTCATCACCGAGGGCGGCATCATCCGCGATGGCTATTCCCAGATGCTGGATGAATACCGCGCCGCGTCCACGAGCGGCAAGCAGTGGATTCTGGAGCTGGAGCAGAAGGAACGCGAGGAGACGGGCATCCGCAACTTGCGTATCCAGTACAACCGCGTGTTCGGCTACTACATCGAGGTCAGCAAGTCGTATTACGAAATGGTGCCGGCGCGCTATATCCGCAAGCAGACGCTGGCGAACTGCGAGCGCTACATGACGCCGGAGCTGAAGGAAATCGAGCAGAAAATCGTCGGCGCGCAGGAGCAGTCCACACGCTTGGAATTGCAGCTGTTCACCGAGGTGCGCGAGAAAATCGCGGAGCAGATTGCGCGCATCCAGAAGACGGCGATGGCGCTCAAATCGCTGGACGCGCTGCTGTCGCTGGCGAAATCCGCGATAGAGTACCACTACGTCCGCCCAGAAATGACGCAGGACGGCACGCTGGATATCGTCGAGGGGCGCCACCCGGTCGTCGAGCAAACGATGAGCGAGGGCGGATTTGTGCCCAACGACACGCACATGAATGCTGACGACTGCCGCATGTGCATCATCACTGGACCGAACATGGCGGGCAAAAGCACCTACATGCGGCAGGTGGCGCTGATTGCGCTGATGGCGCATATCGGGTCGTTCGTCCCGGCGAAGGAAGCGAAAATCCCCGTCACCGACCGCATTTTCACCCGCGTCGGCGCGTCGGATGACCTCGCCAGCGGGCAGTCCACGTTCATGGTGGAGATGAGCGAAACGGCGTACATCCTGCGCAACGCGACCGCAAAGTCCCTCGTCATTCTGGACGAAATCGGACGCGGCACCAGCACGTTCGACGGCTTGGCGATTGCGTGGGCGGTGGTGGAGTACCTGTGCGACAAGCAAAAATCCGGCGCAAAGACGCTTTTCGCGACGCACTACCACGAGCTGTCCGAGCTGGAAGGGCATATCGACGGCGTGCAGAACTACTGCATTTCGGTCAAGGAACACGGCGAGGACGTCATTTTCCTGCGCAAAATCATTCGCGGCGGGGCGGACAAGTCCTTCGGCATCCACGTTGCGCGGCTGGCAGGCGTGCCGCACCCGGTGCTGGTGCGCGCGCACGAAATTCAGGCGCGTTTGGAAGTCAGCGACATCAACCAGCACGGCATTGGGCAGAACATTCTGGGCGATGCCGAGAAGCGCAAGGACGAACAGGTCAACCTGTTTGACTACCGAAAGACAGAGATTATCAACGAACTGCAAACGCTGGATGTGATGGCGCTGACGCCGATGGACGCGATTAACAAGCTGTTCCTGCTGCGCGAGAAGGCAAGAAAGTTGTAAAAACAGACCAAGAGTCGGCAAAAACCGACCGAAATCTCATAAAAACCGACCGAAAGTCGGAAAAACAGACAGAAAGGGAAGCAAATGGCAGGAAAGATTCAGCTCCTGTCCGATGAGGTCATTGGCAAAATCGCGGCAGGCGAAGTGGTGGAGCGTCCTGCCGCCGCCATCAAGGAATTGGCGGAGAACTCGCTGGACGCGGGCGCAAGCGCTGTCACGGTGGAAATCCGCGACGGCGGCATCAGCTATTTCCGCGTGACGGACAACGGCAGCGGCATCCGCAGCGAGGATATCCGCATGGCGTTTGAGCGCCACGCGACGAGCAAAATCCGCCGCACGGATGATTTGTTCAGCATCCAGACGCTGGGTTTCCGCGGCGAAGCGCTGGCGTCCATCGCGGCGGTGGCGCATGTCACCTGCACAACACGCACGAAGGCAGACCAAAGCGGCATCAAGGTGCAGAACAACGGCGGAACGATTGAGTCCATCGAAGAAGCCGCCTGCCCCGAAGGCACGACGTTTGTCGTCCGCGACCTCTTTTTTAACACCCCAGTGCGCCTGAAATTCCTCAAAAAGCCGGTCACGGAGGCAGGCTATGTCTCCGACCTGATGATGCGGCTGATTTTGTCCCGCCCGGACGTGTCCTTTCGCTACATCAGTCAGGGCAAAACGCTCTACCACTCCGCGGGCGACGGCAAGCTGTCCTCCGCCGTGTTCAGCATCTACGGGCGCGAAATGCTCCACTCCATGCACGAGGTGGACGGGCATCAGGCGGGGCTGATATTGAAGGGCTTCGTCGGCGTGGGCGAAAGCGGGCGCGGCAGCCGAAACCACCAGTCGTTCTTCATTAACGGGCGATATATGAAGTCGTCGATTTTGTCTGCGGCGGTGGAAGCGGCGTGCCGGGAGCGCGTATTGTCCGGCAAATACCCGACGTGCGTACTGCACCTGACCATGCCGTATGACACGGTGGATGTCAACGTGCATCCGAACAAGCTCGAAGTCCGCTTCCAGAACGAAGCGGCGGTCGCAGAGGCGGTCGAGGCGATTGTGGCGGATGCGCTGGCGGACAAAGCGCCCGTTGAGCAGCCAGATGTGCTGCGCCTGACGCCTGAACCGCCGCCGACGGTGCCCGTGACGGTCGTTCGGCAGCCTGTGACGGCGAGCGAGGCTGTGCAGCCGGAAGCTGCGGTTCGCTCGGCTGTTCCGCCGAAGGCAGAGAAAAAACCGACCGTCGGTACGGAAATTCCGCAAAAGGCGGCAATCCCCGCGAAAAACCCGCCGATTCCAACGCCGTGCGCCCCGCCGGACAAGCCGTCCGCGCCGCCGAAAACCGCGCCGAACGATGCCATTCCCGCGTGGAAGCAGCCGCTGGTGATGCGCAGCCCGTCGGCACTGGCGCAGCATTACAACGCCGAACCCGCCGTACCGCCGCCTGGCAATCCGCTAAAACCGACCGCAAGTCTGGTTTCGCCGATACCGGTGCAGCAGACGATTCTGCCGAATGAACAGACGAACATGCGCATTATCGGCACGCTGTTTGACAGCTACATTCTGGTGGAATATGCGGACAATTTGATGCTGATTGACCAGCAGGCGGTGCATGAACGCGTGATGTTCGACCGCATGATGAAGGCGCTCGACCAGCACCGCTGCGGGCAGGAAATGCTTGTGCCGATGATTGTCAGCCTGACGCGCCGGGAGCAGCAGCTGCTCGATGAGTACGCGCGGGAATTGGCGGACATCGGGCTGGTGGTCGAGCCGTTCGGGGAGAACGAGGTGTCGATTCGGTCGATTCCGATGATATTGGGTCAGCCGCAGGCGGCGGGGCTGCTGCGCGACATCATCGACCAGCTGGAGAATGAGCGCGGCGTGGTGTCACTGGAAAAGCGGCGCGCGGCGATTCTGGCGCTGGCGTGCAAGCGCAGCGTCCGCTCCGGCGAACGCCTGAACGACGCCGACATCCGCGAACTGGTCAGCCGCGTGGCGGACAAGCGCGTCATCCCGGCGAGCCCGCGCGGTACGCCGCTGGTCGTTGCGCTGAACAAAACGGACATCGACCGGCGATTCCGGCGGATGCAGTGAGGTGACAATATCATGAAGGAAACGTGCTGGGTGCTGACAGGCCCGACCGCGAGCGGCAAAACCGCGCTGTCGCTCCGTCTGGCGCGGACGCATGACTGCGAGATTGTCTGCATGGATTCGATGCAGATTTATCGCGGCATGGACATCGGCACGGCGAAACCGACGGCGGATGAACGCGCGCAGGCGGTGCATCACATGGTAGACGTCGCCGACCCGACGGAGGATTTTTCCGTCGCGCGCTATCAGGAGATGGCGGAAAGCTGCATCGCGGACATTCAGGCGCGCGGGCACCGGGCGCTGCTTGTCGGCGGCACGGGGCTGTATCTCCGGGCGCTGCGGCAGCCGATGGCGATGGGCGAGGCCGCGGCGGACGAGAGCATCCGGCAGGAATTGCAGCAGATCGCGGACGCGCCCGGCGGCAAAGAGCAGCTTCATCAGCAATTGGCGGCGGTTGACCCGGACACGGCGCAGCGCCTGCACTTGAACGACGTCCGCCGCGTGATTCGCGCCTTGGAGGTCTACCGCCTGACGGGCCGTCCGTTCTCGCAGCAGCCGCAAATAAAAACCGACAGTCGGTTTTCTTACCGCGTTGCGTCGCTGACGATGCCGCGAGACATCCTCTATGCGCGGATTGAGCAGCGAATCGACCAAATGCTGGCGGACGGGCTGGCGGAGGAAGTCAGCCGACTGCTGAAAAGCGGCGTTCCGCGCGACGCGAAGGCGATGAAAGCCATCGGCTACAAGGAAATGATACCGTATGCTTTGGGCGAAACGACGCTGGATGAGGCGGTTTACGCACTGAAGCTCAACACGCGGCACTACGCCAAGCGCCAGCTGACGTGGATGCGCCGGGAGGAGGACGTCCTGTGGGTGGACGCGCTCGAACCGGATGCGTATGATAAATTGGAAGCGTATTACACGCAAGGAGAAGCAAAATGACCATTGAAGAATTGATTGCACAGGCGGAAAACGGCTTGACGGCGCAGTTCGCCCGCATTGACCGCATGGAGGAAATTGGGACGCGCCGCGTGCTGGACGCCTTCCGGGAGCATCAGGTGGCGTACCGGCATTTCGCGCCGACGACGGGCTACGGCTATGACGACGTGGGGCGTGATACGCTCGAAAAGATTTTTGCGGAGCTGTTCGGCACGCAGGCGGCGATTGTCCGCCCGCAGATTGCCAGCGGCACGCACGCCATCAGCCTGTGTCTGTTCGGGCTGGTGCTGCCGGGGGACGACATCGTGTCCGCGACGGGGATGCCCTACGACACCTTGCAGGACATCATCGGCTGGGGCGAGGGCGACGCGCCGGTTGGCTCACTGCGGGAAATGGGCGTGAGTTTCCATCCCGTGGCGCTGCGTGACGGCAAAATCGACCTTGACGCGGTGGAAAACGCCATCACCCCGAAGACGAAGCTCGTCATCGCCCAGCGCAGCCGCGGTTATGACTGGCGGCCGTCGCTGATGCCGGAGGAGTTCGCGCCTTTGGCGAAGATGCTGCACGAGAAGCACCCCGGCGTTCGCCTGATGGTGGACAACTGCTACGGCGAGTTTGTGTGCGAGAAGGAGCCGAGTCACTACGGCGCGGACGTGTGCGTTGGCAGCCTCATCAAGAATCCGGGCGGCGGACTTGCTCCCACGGGCGGCTACATCGTCGGCACGCAGGATGCCGTCGAGCGCATCGCCTACCGCCTGACCGCGCCGGGCATCGGGCTGGAAGTTGGTTCGTATGCCGCAAGCTACCAGCCGTTCTATCAGGGCTTGTTCATGGCGCCGCACACCGTTGCGCAGGCCATTAAGACAGCGTGTTTGGCAGCGCGCGTGTTTGAAATCCTTGGCATGACGACGACGCCCGCGGCGGATGAACCCCGCGCCGACATCATTCAGGCGATTCAAATGCGCACGCCGGAGCGCCTCGTCGCGTTCTGTCAGGGGATTCAAATGGCTTCTCCGATTGACTCGATGGCGCTGCCCGAACCGTGGGATATGCCCGGCTACAATGACCAAGTCGTCATGGCGGCGGGCACGTTTGTCGCGGGCGCGTCGATTGAACTGTCGGCGGATGCCCCCATGCGCGAGCCGTATACCGCCTACATGCAGGGCGGCCTGACCTACACGCACGGGCGAATCGCGCTGCAAATGGCGCTGAACCGCATGGTGGAACAGGGCGCGCTGACGCTGAAGTAATTATGAATTTAGCACGATAAATTTAGATCATACCCCTGCTTTTCCCGGCATACGATGTGCTGGAAAGGCAGGGCTTTTTGCTATGAACGAAACGAAACAGACGGAACTCCGCGTGCGCCCAAGGCGTACAGAACTCGCAGCCAGCAAGACGGACATCGAGTGGGTGAAAACACCGAAAAAGCCTTGGCAGGAGAGGCTGCTGCCAAATCTCGCCATTGCGTCGGCGCTGATGCTCTGCGCGGTTGCGCTGAAAACCGGGGCGATTCCGCCGCTGACGGACGCTGTGCAGTCGGTCATGAGCGCCGCGACGGATGATTCGCTCCTGAACGGCGATTTGGGCAAGCTGTCCTTTGTCAGCAGCATTTTCCCGGAAGCATCGCTTGTTTTCGGCGAATCGGGCGGCAAGCTGACCATGCCGGTGGAAGCGCAAAGCGTCGTGCACGCGTGGTCGCAGAGTGAGCCGTTCATCTCATGGGACGCGCAGACGAAAATTGTCACGTCCGCAATGGCGGGCGAGGTCATCGGCGTGTACCACGGCAATGAGGACGAACGGCTGGTGCAGGTGTTAGGCGCGGACGGGCTGAGCTGCCTGTACGGGAATCTCGCGAGTGTGACGGTCAGCACGGGCGACATGGTGCAGACGGGCGACCCGCTGGGGACGCTGCTGGACGGTCAGCCGTGCGTGATGGAGGTGCGGCAGGACGGCTTGAGCGTTGACCCGGCGGTGATGATGCGGCAATGAAGCGAAAAATCGTGACGCTGGGAGAAACGGACATCACGGTGCATCCGGCGGCGGGCATCCTCCTGCTCTTTGGACTCCTGACGCGCTGGCGGGCGCTGCTGATTTGCACTTACGCGAGCATCCTCCTGCATGAAATGGCGCACGCGGCGGTCAGCGCGCTGTGGCATCATCCGCCGCAGGAGATTGAAATCACGCCGCTGGGCGCAATGATGCGCTTGGAGGATGAGGAACGTCTGCCGCTGACGGCGCGAATCAGCGTGATACTCGCCGGGCCGCTGATGACGCTGATTTTGTGCGCCCTGTCGCTGCGGCTGACGCAAAACGGCGTGATTCCGCGGGAAGCGGGGCGGCTGATCTTCCTCAGCAACGCGGGGATTTTGCTGGTGAACCTGCTGCCCGCGCTGCCGCTGGACGGCGGACGGCTGCTGTCAGCGGTCTTGTCGCGCCTCCTGCGGCGGGAAACGTGCTGGCGGGTGATGCGCATCATCGGCACGGCGGCGGGGGCGCTGCTTGTCGTCGGCGGCGTGGTCGGCGCGGTGCGCAGGTGGCAGGGCAGCTGGTCGCTGGCGGCAGCGGGTTGCTTCCTATTATATAGCGCGGTCAGCGCGACGACGAGCGCAGCGCTGACGGAGCTTCGCGCGCTGATGGACCGAAAAATCCGCATGGAAACGCGCGGGAAACTGCCGATTCAGCCCATGGCGATGCTCTCCACGCGGACGCTGCACCACGCCGTGCGTGCCCTGCACCCAACGCGCATGACGCAATTGTACATCATCGAGCCGGGGACAATGCGGCTTCTTGGCATACTGACGGAGCAGCAGCTGATTGCCGCCTACCTGAGCGCGCCGCAGCGGACATTGGCGGAGGAGGTGGACGCATGACGATTGCGGAACTTGCGCCGGGGCAGTCGGGTGTGATTGCGGCGTATCGCGGGGCGGACGCGGAAGAGCGTGTGATTGCGGCGTATCGCGGGGCGGACGGGGAAGAGCGGCATCTGCTGGACATGGGGCTGACGCCGGGCGTGCGGGTGCGGCTGATTGGCACGGCGCTCCTTGGCGACCCGCTGATTCTGCTCGTGCGCGGCAGCCGCGTGTCCATCCGCCGGCGTCTGGCGCGGCAAATCATCCTGTCAGGTGGTGAGGCGGAATGAAAACGATTGCGCTGGTGGGCAGCCCGAACTGCGGCAAAACGACGCTGTTCAACGCCGTCACGGGGCTGCATCAGCATGTGGGCAACTGGGCGGGCGTGACGGTGGAGCGCAAAGAGGGGACGCAAAATGGCGTCAAGTGGGTGGACTTGCCCGGTGTGTACGCGCTCAGCCCGTATTCGGCGGAGGAAAGAGTGACCATCGACTACTTATCCGGCGGTGATTATGATGAAATCCTGCAAATTGTGGATGCAACCGCCCTCGCGCGCGGGCTGTACCTGACACATCAGCTGACGCAGCTGTCGCGCCCGATGACGATTGCGCTGAACATGATGGACGAGTGCCGGAAGCGCGGCATCACCATCGACACGGAGGAATTGTCGGCGCGGCTGGGCATTCGCGTGCTGCCGATGAGCGCGCGGGATGGCACGGGCGTCCCGGAACTCCTGCGCGCACTGAAAGACGGGGCGAAAACGCCGAAAAGTCCGCCGAGCGCGCCGTACACCGCCATTATCCAGCGGATGAAAAGTGCCCTGCCGGCGGGGAATCTCCCGTCGGAGTTCCGTGCGTGGAAAGCGCTGGAAGGCGATGAGATGGGCGCGGCGGAGGCGGCACGGGCGGGGCAGGCGCAATTGCGGGCGCAGTCCGGCATATCGGCGGCGGCAGCGCTTTCGGCGCTTCGCTATGCGTGGGCGGATGATCTATGCGCGGCGGTTCGGCAGGGGAATCCTGACAATCCGACGCGGGCGGACGTTATCGACGCGCTTGTGCTGCACCCTGTGCTGGCGCTGCCGATTTTGGCGGGGCTGCTGGCGCTCATGCTGTCGCTGGCGTTCGGCCGCTTCGGCAGCGGGCTATCCGACGGGCTCACGAATATCATCCTGATGATACAATCGGCGCTGGATGGCGTGCTTGGGCACTGGCAGGTCGCGGAAGCACTGCGGCGACTAATTGTCGAGGGTCTGATGACGGGCGTGGGGAGCGTCGTCAGCTTCCTGCCGATGCTGCTGATACTGTTTGCGTGCCTGTCAATGCTGGAGGACAGCGGCTATATGGCGCGGGCAGCGTTCCTGATGGATCGGCCGATGCGGGCGCTGGGGTTGAGTGGGCGGTCGTTCATCCCACTGCTGCTGGGGTTCGGGTGCTCCGTCCCGGCGGCGCTGTCGGCGCGGTCGATGCGGGGCGAACGCGATCGGCGCTTTACGCTGCTGATGATTCCCTTCGTCTCGTGCAGCGCGAAAATGCCCGTTTTTGCGGCGCTTTCGACGCTTCTTCCCGGCGGCGCGTGGATGATTTTTGCCCTCTGCGCGCTGGGAATTTCGCTGGCGGCGCTGATTGCGCAAATCCTGCGGAAAACGTTGTTTCCGGGCGAATCCGCCGCGTTTGTGATGGAACTGCCGCCGTACCGCCTGCCCTTGATGTCGAGCGTCCTGCGCAAGGTGCTCCGCCGCACGGGCGAGTTCCTCAGCCGCGCGTGCAGCGTGATTCTGCTGTCGTCGGTGGTCGTCTGGCTCATTGGGCGATTCACCTGGACGGGCGCGTGGGCGGCGAGCACGCAGGAGAGCATCCTCGGCAGCATTGCCGGGGCGATTGCGCCGATTTTCGCGCCGCTGGGCTTCGGAAGCGTGACGGTAACGGCGGCGCTGCTGACCGGGCTGCTGGCGAAGGAGAGCATCATCAGCACACTGGCGGTCTTGGCGGGTCAGGGGAGCATCCGCGCGGCGCTGTCGGCGTCCCTGCCGACCCCGGCTGCGGCGCTGGCGCTGATGACGTTCGTACTGCTGTATCCGCCGTGCGCCGCGGCATCCGCAAGCATCATCAAGGGGCTGAAAAGCCGGAAGCTGGCGGTACTGATGGTCACGGGGCAGTGCCTGCTGGCATGGATATGCGCGTGGATTGCGTACCGTTTGCCACTCGTTTGACAAATTTCGCGCAGGACAGATTGACAACGCGGCAGAATGCGGCTATAATGAAGATAATGAAATACTGCGGCATCGTGAGGAGCGGCGGCGCAGGATCAGAGATAGAGGAGGTACTTTGATGGACATTCAGGAACTCCAAGAGGTCTGCCGTCAAGTGCGGCGGGACATCATCATTATGACCAACAAGGCGGGTGCTGGCCATCCCGGCGGATCGCTGTCCGCAACGGAAGCGCTTGTTGCGCTGTATTTTGACGTCATGAAGGGCATTGACCCCAAGGACGACAAGAATCCGAACCGCGACCGCTTTGTGCTGTCGAAGGGTCACGCGGCTCCAGCGCTCTATGGCACGCTGTGCGAACGCGGCTATTTCGGACGCGAGGAGTTTGACCATTTCCGTCAACTGCACGGCATCCTGCAGGGGCATCCGGACGTGAAGAAGTGCCCCGGCGTGGATGCGTCGACGGGTTCGCTCGGTCAGGGCATTTCCATCGCGGTCGGCATGGCGCTGGGCGCGAAGAAGACGGGTAATCCCTGCCACGTCTACACCATCATTGGCGATGGCGAATCGCAGGAAGGGCTTGTGTGGGAAGCGTCGATGGCGGCGGCACACTATCACCTTGATAACCTGACGGTTATTTTCGACCACAACGGCCTGCAGATTGACGGCTCGAATGACGAGGTGATGTCGCTGGGCGATATTCAGGCGAAGTTCAAGGCGTTCGGCTATGACGTGATTGACGTCGCTGATGGCAATGATATGCGGCAGGTGCTGGACGCACTGCACGCGCCCGCCTGCCCCGGCAAGCCTCGCCTGATTCACCTGCACACCCTCAAGGGCAAGGGCGTTTCCTTCATGGAGGGGCAGGTCGGCTGGCACGGCAAGGCTCCCAATGCAGAACAGACGGCGCAGGCGCTGAGCGAACTGGAGGGCTGAACAAATGGAAAAGAAAGCAATTCGTGTGGCGTATGGCGAGGCCATCGTCAAGCTCGGTGCGGAAAATGACAAGGTGGTCGTGCTGGACGCTGACCTTGCGGCGGCGACCATGACCAATGGTTTCAAGAAGGCGTATCCTGACCGCTTCATCGACTGCGGCATTGCCGAGGCGAACATGGTGGATATGGCGGCGGGTATGTCCACGATGGGGCTGATTCCGTTCTGCTCCACGTTCGCGGTGTTTGCGGGCCGCAGCTACGACCAGATTCGCAATGGCGTGTGCTATCCGAAATTTAACGTGAAGTTTGGCTTCTCCCACGCGGGCATCACGCTGGGCGAGGACGGCGGCTCCCATCAGGCGATTGAGGATATCGCTCTGATGCGCGTGCTGCCGAACATGACGGTGTTCGTCCCCAGCGACGCGACCGAATGCGAGCAGTGCGTCCGCGCGGCGGCGGAAATCAACGGCTCGGTGTACATCCGCACCGCTCGTCTGCCTTCCCCGGTGTACGATGCGCGCCCCTTCACGGTGGGCAAGGGCAACGTCATCAAGGACGGCAAGGACTGCGTGATTTTCACCTGCGGCATCATGCTGGAGCACTGCCTCGAAGCAGTTCAGCTGCTGGCGGAGCAAGGCATTGACGCGGCGCTGGTGTCCTTCCACACCCTGAAGCCCTTTGACGACGAACTCGCCCGCACCTACGCGGCGAAGTGCGGCAAGGTGTTCACGGTGGAGGAGCACTCCATCATCGGCGGTCTGGGCGACGCGGTGGCTTCCGCCATCTGCGGCATGGGGCTGAAGCACTTCGAGAAGATTGGCATCAACGATGTGTTCGGTCAGTCCGGCAAGCCCGCTGCGCTGCTGGAAGAATACGGCCTGACCGGCAAGCAGATTGCCGATCGGATTGCGAAGGCATAATTTCTGCAAGAGATACTGCGGACAGCACTCCGGTGTGGGCGCTGTCCGCTTTGCGTGAGCCTAAATTCAGGAGAACAACAACAATGCGTATGCTGATTGTCAATCCAATCGCTGGGTGCGGCTATGCACTGAAAGTGATGGAACAGGTGCAGAGCGTGCTGACCGCGCGAAACCTCCCGTTTCGTGTGATGCGAACGGAATACCCCGGCTACGCGGCGAAACTGGCGCGGGAAGCAGTCGAAATGGGCTGCGAAGCCGTCTATGTTATCGGCGGTGACGGCACGTTCAGCGAGGCGGCGCGCGGATTGGCGGGCAGCGGCATTCCGATTGGGCTGATTCCGGCAGGCACGGGCAACGACTTTGTCAAGACGCTCGGCACGCCGAAAGAGCCGATGGCGGCGCTCGATTTCATCCTCGGCCACGAGCCGCGCCCGTGCGACGCGATTGACCTGAACGGGCAGATGTTCTTGAACGTCGCCGGAGCGGGTTTTGACGTGACGGTGCTGGAAAATGTTGCGGATTTTGGCGGGAAAATCCGCGGGCTGCTGCCGTACCTCGTTGGGCTGATTCGCGCGATTTGGAAGCATCAGCCGCTGAAACTGACCTACACCGTCAATGGTGAGACGCGGACGAAGGATGCGCTGCTGTGCATTGCGGCGAACGGAAAGTGGATTGGCGGCGGCATCCCGATTTGCCCCGATGCTGTGCCGAATGACGGCGAAATCGACTTCATGGTCGTCGGGCACCAGCCGCGGTGGAAAGTGCCGTACTATCTCGTGCGCATGATGATGAAACAGATTTTGAACTTTCCGTTTACGGAGCATGTTCTCTGCGACAAAGTGACGGTGTCGTCGCCCGGAATGCATGTCGAGGTGGATGGCGAGATTATCGCCTGCGAACATGCGGAATTTACCATGCATCCCGGCGCGCTGATGCTGTACTGGTGAGGTGCGTATGGCGACTATCAGCATCATCCGCGTGGAAAATCCAGAAAAAAAGGCAGAGATTTCCGCGCACATCCTCCATGCGCTGCCGGATTGGTTCGGCTTGCCGGACAGCACGCAGAAGTATATCGACGACAGCCGAAACATGCCGTTTTTCGCCGCTGTGCGGGAAGGGCAGGCAGTCGGATTCGCGGCGCTGAAGGAAACCAGCCCCTGCGCGGGGGAAATCTACGTCATGGGCGTATTGCCGGAATATCACCGAAGCGGCATCGGGCGGCAGCTGTTTGCGGCGATTCGGGCGGAGGCAATCGCGCGAGGCTATCGGCTGCTGCAGGTCAAAACCGTGCAGACGGGGCATTACGAGGAGTATGACCGCACGAACGACTTTTACCAGCGCATGGGCTTTCTGCCGCTGGAGTGCCTGCCGACGCTGTGGGATGAATGGAATCCGTGTCAGGTGTATGTGCTGCCGCTGCAAAATCCGTAACTTTTCCTGTCAAAAAGAAGGGATTTCCGCATTCTGTGGCGAATATATAGAAATATCCGCAGAAAAGGAGGCAACGTTATGGCTGATATTGGCAAGACAGTCAAAGAAATCTGGGAACAGAGCATGAAGGCAGTCAACAAGGCGGCGACGAACATCGCGACCAGCACGAAGCAGAAGGTCGATGAGATGAACATCGTCACGCGTCGGAAGGAACTGCAAAACCAGCTTGGTCTGCGGCTGTATGAGCTGTGGCAGGCGGGCGAGGACGTGCCGGAGACGCTGAAAGCGACGCTGGAGGAAATGCGCGACCTGGAAGTGAAACTGCAGGAGCTGCGCGAGAGCAAGACCAACGCGCCGGAGGACGAGAAGAGCGCCGAGACGCCGGATTCTGCCGCCCACGCGCCTGACACGACGGACGTGAAAGTGCCGCTGGAGGACGACGACGTGCCGACGATTGAGATGCCGGACATCCCCGAAAAACCGGAGCGCCCGATGGAAGCGCCGAGTATCCACACGGACGACGAAACACCCGCTGAATAATACTAATTCTCATCTAAAACATGTCATTCGCACAGCATCTTTTCCGCCCTGGCTTTGCTTCGTTCCGCTCGCGCGTACCTCCAGTACGCCTCGCTTCACTCAGCTTTGCCAGAACGAAAAATCTGCTATGCTCGATGCTATGTTTTAGAATCGAATTAGTATAACATCTATTTGCACACAAAAACGCCATTCCGACGCATGTTGTTCGGAATGGCGTTTTATACTATTTCCAGATTCAACTGCGCCATCTGCTTGCGCCTTTTTCGTTCTGGCGTCCGCTCACTCCATTTAGCGTAGCGCTGCTACGCTGCATTTCGTTCCCGTTAGCCAGAACGAAAAATTCGCCGCGCATCTTGGCGCATTTTCATTTGGAAATAGTATTACTTTTCGGTTAAATCAGCTGCACGTCATATCCGCCCTGCCAGCTGTGCCCGGGCTGAAGCAGCGTCACGAACGGCTTGTCCTCGAAGTGGCCGCTCTCCGTCACCTGACCGGGCATCCCGTGCCACGGCTCCAAGCAGACGTAATCCGCATTCTTCTTTGGCATCGACCAGACCGCCAGCACCTCCATCTTCGGGTAGGAGAAGCGCAGTCCTTTGCCGCTGCTGCGGTTGACCAAATCGACCGAGCGGCTCTTCAATTCGGTGAAAATCAGCGCGTCGCGGTCGTCAAAAAGGTCGTGGCTGAGTGGCAGCACGCGGCTGTTGTGGAAGCAGGGGAGATATTCGCTGCCGTCAATGAGATATCCGCCGGGGCAAAGGCTGTTGCGCCCGTCCTCAACCTGCGGGAAGACCAGCTCGTAGTCCGTGTAGCTTGCGCCTGCCTCCATCGGCACGATGAAGCCCGGATGCCCGCCGCAGCAGAACGGCATCACCTTGTCGGACTTGTTTTCGACAATGAACTGCGCAGAGAACCCGTTTTCGCGCAGCGTGTAGACGACGTGGAACGCGAATTCAAACGGGTAGGACGGCTTGCTTTCCTCCGTGGGGGTCAGAACAAGCTCGATGAAGTCGTCGCCGATTTTCTCGACCGTAAACTCCGGGTTACGGGAGAAACCGTGCTTGGCAATCGGGTAGGACACGCCGTCAATGATGACGTGGTTATCCTTCGCCGTGCCGCAGATTGGGAAGAGCACCGGCGCGTGATTTCCCCAGACAGCGGGATCGGCCTGCCAAATAACCTCGCGGTTATCATTCCCCTTGAAGGAGGTCATCTGCGCGCCCTTCTGCCGGACGCGTGCGGTCGTATCACCGCAGTGAAGCGTAAATTCCATGAGAAACACCTCCGAAAATGTCGTTTCCGCAGGAAGTATTCGCGTCACGAAGCGAAAAATCCTGCATAAAATAGAACTGATTCAGCGAAAGGAGGAAAAAATCATGCGGGCAGCAGGATCGCCGTTTCAGGCGAAAAGCAGTCAGGAGCAGAAGGAACAGTGGATTTGGTGGCAGTGCCAGCGGGACACGGTGCCGCCGGAGGAAAAAGCGCCGCCAGTGAACGCCCTGCCCGAACGGGACGCGCCGCCAATGCCCATACCGGTGCAGCCGACGCGCCATCAGCAGTACGACGCCATCATGCAGCGCATGAAGGTCGCTCAGGGGCGAACAGGCGCGTTTACATCCTGCGGCACCAGCACGCAAGACTCGTCCGGCAAGTGATACGCATCGAAATACGCATTCTCCAGCGGAATCCACCGCGCGTTAAAATCCTTCAGCCGCGCTGCACCGACGCGCTGCAATAACCGTTCTTGCTGAACCTCCGGGTTAATCTGCAGGAACAGCGTCAAATCCGCATGACGGCGGATGTCCGGCAGCAGGCTGTAACTGCCTTCCAGAATCGTGATGGGCGCGTCGGGCAGGGGAATCGGCGCGGAGAATGCGTCCTCGCGGCACAGATAGCGCCGATAGACGACGGGCTGACCAGCGGCGAAGGGGATGATCACCTCCTGCATCAGGCGCTCCAAATCGACGTTGCCGCCCGGAATTGCCAGCCGCTGCGGCGTTTTCAGCGCGTGAGGCAGGAAGAAGTCATCCATGCGGATGATGGGCGCGTTCAGCGCGGCGGACAGCGCATCCGCCAAGGTGGATTTGCCGCTGCCGCACGGCCCGTCAATCGTGACGAGCAGGCGCGGCTTCTTCGGCAGCTGGGCAATCCGCGTGAGAATCGGGGCGATTCGCGCGTCACGGGAAAAATCGGGCTGCATAAAACCTCCGACACAATCAGGCGCACTGCGAAAAACATGCAGTGCGCCTAAATTTGATTACGCGAGATGCTTTTTGAGAATCGCCAACCCTGCCGCCAAATCCTCATAGGAAATGTTCAGCGGGGGCAGCAGACGCACCTTTTCGTGCGCCGTCAGCACCATCAAGCCGTCCTGCAAGCACGCCGAAGCGACTTCCGCCGCCGTTTTGTTCTCCGGCAGGATGCCAATCATCAGCCCCAGCCCGGTGATGCTCTTCACGCCCGGCGCGCCCGTCAATTCCTTGCGGATGTACGCCGCGCACTCCTTTACGCCTGCGAATACGTCCTCATTCAGCCGGGAGATGACGTTCAGCGCGGCGGCGGCACAAATCGGGTTGCCGCCGAAGGTTGAGCCGTGGTCGCCCTTGCCCAGCACATGCTCGCAGCGCTCACCTAAGAGGCACGCGCCCATCGGCAGACCGCCCGCCAGTCCCTTCGCCGTCGTCACCACGTCGGGATGGATGCCGAATTGCTCGTAGGCGTACAGCGTACCCGTGCGCCCGTTGCCAGTCTGCACCTCATCGACCATCAGCAGAATGTCATTCGCGCGGCAAAGCTCCTCCGCCTTCTTGACGAACGCCGGGTCAAGCGGAATCACGCCGCCTTCGCCCTGCACCATCTCCATCAGCAGCCCGCAGACCTTGCCCGTGCTGAGGATGGCTTCCAGCGCGGGAATGTCGTTCGCGGGCGTGTAACGGAATCCCGCCGGGAACGGGCCGAAGTGCTCATGGAAGCGGTCTTGCCCGGTCGCCGCCAGCGTCGCGATCGTGCGGCCGTGGAAGCTGTTCACCAGTGTCACGATAACGTCGCGGCTGTCCTTCTCGCCGTACTTCCGGGCGACTTTCAGCGCGCATTCATTCGCTTCCGCCCCGGAATTGCCGAAGAAAACCTTCTTCATGCCCGTGCGCTCGCACAGCAGCTTTGCCAATTGCGTCTGCGGCTCGGTATAGTAGAGGTTCGACGTATGACCAAGCGTGGTCAGCTGGTGCGTCACGGCGGCGACCCAGTCGGGATCGCACGCGCCGAAAAGCGTCACGCCGATGCCCGTGCCGAAGTCGATGTAGCGCTTGCCGTCGGGGCCTTCGTAGTGCGCGCCTTCGCCCTTCAACATCACCGCGTCAAAGCGGCCGTATGTGCCGGCGATGTAAGCACTGTCCGCCTGTTTAACTTTTTGGCACATAATTTCCCTCAATCTCCTTCTTGAACATCGTGCCGGCACCCTCGTCGGTCAGCGTCTCAATCAGCAGCGCGTGGGGAACGCGGCCGTCGATGATGAACACCTTGCGCACACCCGCGCGGATGGCGTTGGTGCAGCACTCGACCTTGGGAATCATGCCGCCGGAGATGATGCCCTCCGCCTTCAGCTCCTCCACGCCCTTCAAATCGACGCGGCGGATGAGGCTTGTCGGGTCTTTCGGGTCGCGGAGCAGACCGACGGTGTCCGTCATGGAGATGAGCGCCTCGGCGTGCATGGCGGCGGCAATCGACGCGGCGGCGGTGTCGGCGTTGATGTTGTAGACATGCCCCGTTTCGTCGCACCCGATGGTGGAAACGACCGGAATGTAGCCCTTTTCCAGCAAGTCGAGAATCGGCTGCGGGTTGACGCTGTTGATTTTGCCGACGTAGCCGAGCTTGGGGTCAATCATCTGCGCCTTGATGAGCCCGCCGTCCATGCCGCAGATGCCCATCGCGCGCCCGCCGAGGTTGTCCAGCTTCGCCACCAGCGATTTGTTGATTTTGCCCGCCAGCACCATTTGGACGATTTCGCTCGTTTCTTCGTCCGTCACGCGCAGACCGTTGACGAACTCCGTCTCCTTGCCGACGCGCTTGAGCATACTGGAGATTTCTGGGCCGCCGCCGTGCACCAGCACCATTTTGACCCCGATGAGGCTCATCAGCACCATGTCGCGCATGACATCGTGCTTGAGCTCCTCGTTGATCATGGCGTTGCCGCCGTACTTGACGACGACGATTTTGCCGTTATACTTCTGGATATAGGGCAGTGCCTCGACCAGCACCTGCGCGCGCTGGCGGTTCGTCATGCCGTTGTACATCTGCATATTGATTCGTCCTTTCAGCTCCGATAGTCGCCGTTGATTTTGACGTAATCGTACGTCAGGTCGCAGCCCCATGCGGTGGCGGAGGCGTCGCCGTCGTGCAGGGTGACGACGACATCCACCTCGTCCTCCAGCAGGATTTCCTTCGCTTTTTCTTCGCTGAAGTCGATGGATGCGCCGTTTTTGCACACGTCAATTGAGCCGACGGCGCTGCGGAAGGCGACATCCACCTTCTTCACGTCGATTTCCGCGCCGGAGTAGCCCAGCGCGCACAGCACGCGCCCCCAGTTCGCATCCGCGCCGAAAATGGCGGCCTTCAGCAGGCTGGAGCAGATGACGGACTTCGCGGCGAGCTTTGCGTCCCGCACGGTTTTGCCGCCCGTCACCACGCACGTCAGCAGCCGCGAGGCGCCTTCGCCGTCCTTGGCAATCATGCGGCACAGGGCGGTCGTCACCTCGTTCAGCGCGGCGCAGAACACGGCGTAATCCACGTTTTCACTGTCAATCAGCGCATTGCCCGCCAAGCCGTTCGCCATGATGGACACCATGTCGTTGGTGGATGTGTCGCCATCGACGCTGACCATGTTGAACGTGTCCTTCACGTTGTCAGACAGCGCCTTGCGGAGCATCGCGGGGGAAATCGCCGCGTCGCAGGTGAGGAAAACGAGCATCGTCGCCAGATTCGGGTGAATCATGCCTGACCCCTTCGCGATACCGCCGAGGTGGCAGACCTTGCCGTCCACCACGAAAGACACCGCGACTTCCTTCAGCCGCGTGTCCGTCGTCATGATGCCCTCCGCCGCTTCCTGACTGCCATTGCCCTTCACAGCGGCATACAGCTCGCTCATGTGCTGGGCGATTGGTTCGATGGACAGCGGCTGCCCGATCACGCCCGTAGACGCGACAATGACGTGGTGCGGGTCGATGCCCGCCGCCTTGCCCGCCAGTTCGCACATTTGCCACGCCACTTCTTCGCCGTCGGCGTTGCAGGTGTTCGCGTTGCCGCTGTTGCAGACGGCCAGCTGCGCAATACCGCCCGCCAAGTTCCGCTGGGTGACGTAAATGGGCGCGCCCTTGACCAGATTGCTCGTGTACACCGCCGCCGCCGAAGCAGGAACTTCGCTGATAATCATGCTGATGTCGCGCTTGCCGCGGTTCTTGCGGATGCCGCAGTGAATGCCGCCCGCCTGAAATCCCTTCGCGGCACATACGCCGCCCGAAATATGCTCCATATGCTTTTCCTCCATATTATATGCTTACAGATTCAGTCCTGTCGTTTCAGGTGCGCCTGTCATCAGGTTCAAGCACTCAATGGCCGCGCCGGACGACCCCTTGCCGAGGTTGTCGAACAGGCTGACCAGCTCGATGCGGTCGTCATTGCCCAGCACCATCAGCTTCATGCTGTCCTTGCCCGCCAAAGCGTTCGCGGGGATGAAGCCGCCGAACGCCGCCACGTCCTGCGCGTCCAGCACGGACACGATGGGGGAGGAAGCATAGTGCGCCTTCAGGCACGCGGTCAGTTCCTCAACCGGGTGCGCACAGTTCAGCTGCTGGCGGAACAGCGGAATCGTCACCTGCATCCCGGCGTAGTAATCCGCCACAATCGGCGCGAAAATCGGCGCGTGGGTCAGACAAGAAATCTGCTGCATTTCGGGCAGGTGCTTGTGCGATTGCGTCAAGCCGTAGGGGCGGGGCGCATCGAGGTCAGGTGTGCGAGTGTCCGCCTCGTACTGGGCGATCATCTTCTTGCCGCCGCCGCTGTACCCGGTCAGGGAGAAGCAGGAAAGCAGCGTATCCGCCGGAATCAGCCCCGCGGCGACCAGCGGCGCGGCGAGCGCAATGAACCCGCTGGCGTGGCAGCCCGGCACGGCGACGTATTGCCCGGAGACGACGGCGTCCCGATGCTTCTTGGACAATTCCGGGAAGCCGTACGCCCAGCCGGGGGCAACGCGGTGCGCCGTCGAGGTATCCAGAATGCGCGTATTGCTGCCTTCCGCCAGCGCGACGGATTCTCGTGCAGCAGCGTCCGGCAGGCAGAGAATGGCAATGTCGGCGGCGTGAATGGCTTCGCGTCGGGCATCGGCGTCCTTGCGCTTTTCCTCCGGGAGCGTCAGGAGCGAAAACTCCCCGCGCTCCGCCAGCCGATCGAAAATCCGAAGGCCTGTTGTGCCTTCCTTGCCATCAATAAAGACCGTCCATGCCATGATATTCCTCCTCCATTTATGCGGAATAGACGCATAAATATACAAACCTATTATACGCACATCGGCGCACTTGTCAAGCGGAAAAGCACGAAAAAATCAGGTTCTTCACGGAATCTCGGGGGAAGAGCAGCTTGAGGGCGCGTCTGCGGACGCGCAAAGTT
>FR899860.1 GCA_000437595.1 Faecalibacterium sp. CAG:74
AGACTGAAGTTGTCAAGGTTCGGCACTTTGATTCTATCCAGTCTGACCATCCTTGTCAACACATTCGCTCGCAATTATTTAGAAAACGGGTGCACAGCGACGATTCAGCCATTCTTGAAGCAGCTCACGGTTAATTAGAATCTTTCGCCCTAAGCGAAAACATGGGAAATTCGGTTCTCTGGTCAGGTCATAAGCGACGTTCTTGGAAATGTTCAGCTCCTTCATCAACTGGGGTACAGTAAGGGTCATCTGGGAATGCTCGCGAAGAAAGTGCGGATTATTGGGCGCGTTTTCCTCAATTTTACCAAACAAGTTCAGATCCATTTTTATCATATCGTGTATCCTCGTGAGAAAGATAATCGTTTTTGCTATTTGCCATGTACATACGTACAGGATGATCGTTCGGTGTATGTATGTACATAGGTTTTTGCTGGAATTTTCAGATTATTCGAATGGGTTATCCATTGCATAGACTCGCTGAAATCCACTTTGGCTGCGGACAGCAGCGTCAATCATGAGCCGGATGCCTTTGAAGCCCCATACTTGACGACCATCCACGCTGTGTATGTTGTTGGTGTGTTCGATGTGGTACTTGGAGGCGTTGGAAATCAGAAAATCCGAAACTGTTCGTGATTTCAGCGGCGCGAAGCCGTTGTCATCACACCAAATAGCGTACGCAGCCATGAGCTCTTTGGATGTTGCAGCGCAGACTGAATCGAACTGAATGTAATCTTCCGATTCAAGGAACATCAGCAGATTGTTTCCGTCCTGTTTCAGCAGTTCTCGATTCTGGCGGGAACGCTCGCTTTCGCTGAATCGAAATCGGTTAGCCACCAGACGCTGCGATCCTTCAAAAGCCCATAGCAGGATACCTTCCATTTCGGCATATAGCTTATCAGCAAGGTCGGGGTCATCCACACGATTTGGACTCTTGACTTTGGTGGTCAGAATCAACTGACGGCGATAGAAGCCATCACTGTGGTCATACAGGGATTGCAAGTCGCCGTTGCTGAACGCGAGCAGCCGGGCGAACATGTGCCCCTGATAGCTCTGCTGCCCCTTTTTCTCCAAATCCATCTTGCCTTTCGCAGTGACCAACGATTTCACATAGTTCGTCTGTTTGAGCGCTTCCATACGCATATCGTCGTCAATCAGCAGATGAATGTGTTCCAAATCTGCACGGGCAAACTGACTCTCGGAAATCTTGCCGATGCTGCCATCTTTGGCGTTGATACCGAACAGCTTTTTCAGAACAGTGCCGATTTGAGATTTGCCCTCGCCGCCATTGCCCTTGATGATCATCATGCGCTGGGCTTTGTTGGCGTTGGCGCATCAGGATTGTAGACCACCGGGAGTCGTGTGCGGACAACATGACGAGCAGTGCTATCCAATGTGCCATCCAGAAACAGCGTGCCATTTTTCAGATGAATGCAATCTTCCGCCGGCGGAAATTCCGGAACATATGCGGTGATTTTCAGCACTTCAATGATGTTCTTGATTTTGTTGGGAACGCCGGAGCAAATGTAGGAGTGGATTTCTTGAAAGATGACTTCTTTCAGTGGTGTGCAGTCCTGCATTCGACCATTTGGCGTGAAGAACGAACCTTCGCTGTAAATCAGCTGATGGTTTCACAGAAACGCGGTACAGAATAGCGGCTCGCTGAGATTTGTGCCGTCAAACCATGCGGGGAAATTTGCAGACGAGCGGAATTGCTTCTTGGACATTCGGGTTCACTTCCTTGTGTTTCAAAAATGCGTTGATTCGTTGGATGGAACGCTTGTGGGAAGCTATCCAGCGATTCGCAGGTTTCTGAATTAGCCGTAGTGGTACAGCTGCCATTCATCTATGTAGGCTAATTCGAGTGTCTTGCTTGAAAATCATAATCATAGAAATCACCTCCTTTATCTTCGGATAGAGCAGAAATGCTTCTCCAATATAACTGGTAAAAAATTTGACGTTTTTTACGCGATTCGCCCAAATTCCAGAAAAATTTTTGATGCAACGGATTAAAATCTTTTTATCCTGAATCGTTAGGCGCTTGGTGGAAACATAGCAGCAGATGCGAGCATTTCATTTTTGGTGATTTCCTCCTTTCCGTTCATGCGAAGGGAAATTTATATTCCCTTCACTCTTGAACTGTAAAGAAAAGACCATTTTGCGACACGATTTGAAGCAGATTGAAAAAATTTTTTCTGGAACTGCTGATAGCAAGGAATGGGGGAGCGCTATACCGCTAATTCATCACATTCCTAAGCTGAATGTGACCGCATCAACAGGCATTCTAAATTTGGGCATACGAAAACCCTGCTTGCTAATTTTCTT
>FR899861.1:0-27735 GCA_000437595.1 Faecalibacterium sp. CAG:74
CCCTTGACCCCTTTTCGCGATTGAGTTGGTCGCGCTTTCATACTTCTTCCGCGTGCGGCTTTTTTTTCGCATTCGCATTCCGAATTCCGAATTCCGCATTATTTTCCCTCTCCGCTTTGCAGGATTTTCCCCCTTTCCCCGCGAACTCTATACTATCCCCATCATCAGGAAAGGCAGGTCATGTCGATGATCTCACGCTATATTTTCGGCACTCCCCTCCCCACCATGGCGGTCATCCGCGAAATTGCGCCGTCGGGCGGCGAAATTCCCCACTTCACCGTCACCAAAGCGGACGGCAGCGTCTCTTTCACTACCTTACTGGGTGACGATGACCTCATCTTCGGGCTGGGCGAGAATGTCCGCGGCATCAACAAGCGCGGGCATCTTTATCGCGCGTGGAACATGGACGATTTCAGCCACACGGAGAACAAGGGCGGCATTTATTCCAGCCACAATCTGCTGCTGTTCAGCGGCGAGCAAGGTGTTTTCGGCGCGTATTTCGACGATCCCGGTGCGGTCACGTTTGATTTGGGGTATTCTGACGGCGGCAAGGCGGTCATTACATCCGAAAACGGCAATTTGTCGGTGTATCTGATTGAAAGCACCACGCTGACAGGGCTGGTGCGCGAGTTCCGCCACCTCATCGGACGCAGCTACATTCCGCCGAAGTGGGCGATGGGCTACATCCAGAGCCGCTGGGGGTACGCAAGCGAAGACGATTTGAACTTCATCGTATCCGAACACCGCAAGCGCCACATCCCGCTGGACAACGTGTGCATGGACATCGACTATATGGAGGATTTCAAGGACTTCACCTGGAATCCGGTGCATTTCCCGGATTTGAAAGCCACCAATGCGCGCATGAAGGACGAACACATCCACCTTGTACCGATTATTGACGCGGGCATCAAGCAGCTCACTGGCGACCCGATTTACGACGAGGGGGTGCAGAAGGATTACTTCGTCAAGAAGGCG
Source organism: Faecalibacterium sp. CAG:74 (assembly GCA_000437595.1). Classification (GTDB taxonomy): domain Bacteria; phylum Bacillota; class Clostridia; order Christensenellales; family Aristaeellaceae; genus UBA11524. The sequence continues at coordinate 976 of FR899861.1, forward strand.
GATGGCAGCCTGTTCGTGGGCGCGGTTTGGCCGGGGCGCGCGTGCTTCCCGGATTTCCTGCGCGAGGACGTGCGGCAATGGTTCGGCGCGAAGTACCATAAGCTGATGGATACGGGCATCGAGGGCTTCTGGAACGACATGAACGAACCGGCGCTGTTTTACAGCACAGACAGTCTCGAAAACGCGTTCGAGACGGCGGAAAAGATGCGGCACGAGAATCTGGGCATTGACGGCGCGTTCAAATTGAAAGACGCGTTCGTCAACCTTGCCAACAACGCCGAGGATTACCGCCGCTTCTACCACACGGTGGACGGTCAGCCCGTACGCCACGACAAAGTGCACAACCTCTACGGCGCGATGATGACAAAATCCGCCGCCGAAGGCTTCCGCAGCTACAATCCCGACCGGCGCTATCTGCTGTTCAGCCGTTCCTCCTTCATCGGTGCGCACCGCGACGGCGGCGTGTGGCAGGGTGACAACAGCAGCTGGTGGTCGCATCTGCTGCTGAACCTGAAAATGATGCCGTCGCTGAACATGTGCGGCTTCCTGTACACGGGCGCGGACTTGGGCGGCTTCTCCTGCAACACGACGGAAGATTTGCTCCTGCGCTGGCTGGCGCTGGGCGTCTTCACCCCGCTGATGCGCAACCACACTGCGCAGCACACGCGCGATCAGGAGATTTTCCGCTTCCGCAACTGGGAGGACATGCGCAATGTCGTGTCCGTCCGCTACGCGCTGCTCCCCTACCTGTACAGCCTGCTGGTCAAGTGTGCCTGCCGGGACGAGATGATGTTCCGCCCGCTGGCGTTCGATTATCCGCAGGACAAGACCGCCATCCGCGTGGAAGATCAGCTGATGCTGGGCGACGAGTGCATGATTGCCCCCGTGGTTGAGCAGAACGCGCGCGGCCGCCATGTTTATCTGCCGGAGGACATGCTGCTGGTGCGCTTCCGCTCCGGCGACGATTACACCGTGCAAACGATGCAGAAGGGGCATCACTGGCTGGATGTGCCAATGAACGAAGTGCCGCTGTTCATCCGCCGCGGGCATGTGATTCCGCTGTGCCGCAGCGCGGAATACGTCGATGCGCTGGACACGACGAAGCTGTCGCTGGTCGGCTGGCTGGAGGTCGGCTGTGCCATCACGCTGTACGAGGATGACGGCGAGAGCACGGATATCGACCTGAACGAGGGCTTGCAGCTCATCAACGTAAGCATCGACAAGGGCGTCGCGACGGCAAAATGCGCGGGCAAGACGATTGACGCGAGCAAAGTCGTCGTGTGGGAGAGATAACGATGAAGATTCTCAATTTCGGGTCGCTGAATCTGGATAACGTTTACCAAGTGCCGCACTTCCTGCAGGCGGGCGAGACAATGGCAGCGCTGTCCGAGGCGGTGCATCCCGGCGGAAAGGGGCTGAATCAGTCGCTGGCGCTGGCACGGGCGGGCGCGGATGTGTATCATGCGGGCGTCGTCGGCAACGGCAGCGAGCTGCTGACAAATCTGCTGAAAGAAAACGGCGTGCATGATGACTACCTGCTGCACTGCGACTGCACGCAGGGCAGCACGATGATTCAGGTCAGCCCCAAGGGCGAAAACTGCATCCTGCTCTTCGGGCAGTCCAACCACGCCATCACGAAGGCGCAGGTGGAAGAGACGATTGCCGCGTTTACCCCCGGCGATTATCTGGTGCTGCAGAACGAAGTGTCCTGTCTGCCGGAGATGGTGGAAGCGGGGGCGCGGCGCGGCTTGCATGTCGTGCTGAATCCATCGCCGTTTGACGATTCGCTGCGGTCGCTGGATTACAACCAAATTTGCTGGATTTTCATCAACGAGGTCGAAGGGCATCAAATGACGGGCGAAACCGCGCCGGACGCGATCCTGTCCGCCTTGCGGGCGAAGTACCCCGCGCTGTGCGTTGTGCTGACACTTGGGAGTGCCGGGTCGATTTGCTGCACGCCGGAGAAAACGGTTCATCAGCCAATTTTCCGCGTTCAGGCGGTGGACACGACGGCGGCGGGCGACACGTTCACGGGGTACTTCCTCGCGGCGCTCACGCAAGGGCTGCCGCTGGAAACGTGCATGGCGCGGGCTGCGGCGGCATCGGCCATCAGCGTGACACGCCAAGGTGCGGCGCCGTCGATTCCGAGGGCGGAGGAAGTGGATGCGATGCTGCGCAGGGCTTGACGCTTCCTTTGAAAATGTACTTTATACTATTTCCAGATTCACCTGCGCCATCTGCTTGCGCCTTTTCCCTTCTGGCGTCCGCTCATTCCACCTAGCGTAGCGCTGCTACGCTGCGTTTCATTCACGTTAGCCAGAATGAAAAATTCGCGGCGTATCTTGGCGCATTCTTATCTGGAAATAGTATTAGGTTCGCATAACCGCATACAAAAGCCCGGATTGCCGCAGTTTTTTGTCCGCGACAATCCGGGTTTTCTATTTTTTCTGCCAAAAGCCTTGACTCTGACGCTGCGTCATGGTTTATACTGTTCACGCAAGGAGGGAATCAGCATGATGACGGTTCATGAAGTAAGCAGACGCACAGGGGTGAGCGTCCGCACATTGCAGTATTATGACAAGATGGGGCTGCTGCCCCCGACGGCGCGCACAGAAGCGGGCTATCGGCTGTATGACGATGCGGCACTGGAACGCTTACAGCAGATTCTGCTGTTTCGCGCGCTGGCGTTTTCGCTCAAAGAGATTCAGGCGATTCTGCAAAGCCCGAACTTTGACAGGAATCGGGCGTTAGACCAGCAAATCCATCTGCTCACGCTGAAAAGGGCGCATATCGACAACCTGATTACCTTCGCTCGCGGACTAAAAGAAATGGGAGGAACAAACATGGACTTTTCTGCATTTGATACGGCACAAATGGATGAATACGCCGCGCAAGCCAAAGCGCAGTGGCAGCACACGCCCGCCTATCAGGAGTACGCGAAAAAAAGCAAAGGGCGCTCCAAAGAGGCGGCGGCGGCGCTGGCGAACGGCATGATGCTGATTTTCGCGGATTTCGGCAAATGCAAGTCTGCTGACCCTGCATCCCCCGAAGCGCAAGCCTTGGTGAAGCGTCTGCAAGCGTATATCTCGGAAAACTACTATCACTGCACGCCGGAAATGCTGAACGCACTCGGCGCGATGTACAGGGCAGGCGGCTCATTCACCAAAAACATTGACAACGCGGGCGGCGAAGGCACTGCCGAATTTGCCGCGCGCGCCATTGATGCCTATTGCAGGTAATACGATTTCCAAATTCACCCGCGCCATCTGTTTGCGCCTTTTCCGTTGGAAATAGTATAAATCATAGATTCAGCAACACATTCACCCGGAACACGCCGTTTTCCGTCTCGACGGTCATCTGCCCGTGGTACTTTTTCGCGACTGTCTCCACGCTCAGCAGCCCTGTGCCGAAGCCGGGGTGGCTGGTGGAGAGTAACTTGCCTTCACGACGGGAAAGCTGCCCATCATAGCGATTCTCGACAATCAGCCCCATCATGGCAGGCGACAGCATGTGGCAAATCACGCTGACGCGTCGCATTGCTTCGGGCAGGCGTTCACTGGCGCGCAGGGCGTTCTCCAGCAGATTGCCCAGCACCATGCACAAATCCGCCTCGCGCATCGGCAGTTTCTCCGGCAAATTCAGCTGCCAGGCAAGCGGGATGTTCTTCTGCGCCGCCGTCGCTGCGTAGTAGCCTGCAATTGCGTCCATCGCACCATTGGCGCAGAAGGTCGCGTGCGCGTCAACGAATTCGCTCTCATACTCCTTCAAATATGCGCGCAGCTCCTCCATTTTGCCGCTCTCCGTCAGCCCGGCAATAACGTGCAGATGCTGCCGGAAATCGTGGCGGAGGCGGCGAGTTTGTGCCATGTACTCCCGCAATTGTGCATAGCGGCGCGATTCCAATTCCAGCATCTGGTTTTCCTGAATCAGCGTCAGATTGCGCACGCTCTCCTGTGCCATGCGGTAGAACTGGTAGAGCAGCAGAAGCATCGCCATCATCGCCATCAGCAATGCCACAATGGAAACGCGCTGCATCCGGTTAACCAGCACCGTCGCCGGGTCTTGCGGCATGATGAAGATGATGAACGCGATGCAAATAGCGGGGATGGGGCTGACAACGCGCCACACGCGTTCCACCTGATATTCGCGCAGCAGCCATCTCAGCCACGGCACAGCCACCAGCGCGTAGACAATTGCCAGTAAACTTTCGATGCCGAAATTCAGCAGTACCGTGGACAGCAGGTAGATTGGCTGAACGTTCGTTACCTCGCGCCGCGCGTTCAGGCAGACGGACAGCATGAGTGCCACCGCCGCCACGGTGGCGGGGCTCAAAAAGAGAAGGATGCTTTGTGACACTGAAACATTTGGTTTCAATGCACGGCGGAAGAGCACGAACGCCAGCGCCATGAAGGGCAGCAGCAACGTGTTTGTTACCCAGCCCTGCCAGCAGCAGACAGCCGCGCCGCTCGCGCATGCCAGCAGGATGAACAGCATCGCCTGACACGCCGTTCGTTTGGGCGAAAGCAGCTGCTCCCAGACCGACATCAGCACCATGACCGCTGCCGGGAGCATAGACATAAGTTCCAGAAAATAGCGGATGTACCACGAAATTTCGATGGTCGTTTCCTCCCCTCCTGCGCGGATTTCGTCAGATTTCGCGCCGCATATGGCGGAACTGATACTGCGTGAACGTTGCGAACAATCGCCCTTTGTCCTTCTGGCGGACGGGAAACTGCGTGCCGTCGAGCATCTGGATGCAGTCATTCTCGAACCGCAGAACAGCGCTCATGTTGATGATGATGCCGCGGTTGCAGACCAAAAACCGCGGATCGGCGCAGAGCTCCTTTTCCACCTGCGCGAAGATTCCCGTTGCGCGGCATTCGCCCTCGTCGCTCATGATGCGGACGAAGTGGTTCTGCGCCAGCGCGTAATACACCTTGCTGTACGGCAGGCGCATGAGTTTGCGGGCGAAACGCACCTCGATTTCCGGTTCGGGGTGCTGCAGGATGCGCAGCAGGTCATCCAGCAGCTGACGAATGCGCGCTTGCTCGAACGGTTTGAGCAGATAATCGAACGGATGCACCGGGAAAGATTGCCAGACGTACTCCTTCGAGGATGTGACGAAAACAATCGGCAGCGTCGGGGCCTGTTCGCGGAGTTTCCGTGCGGTGTCGATGCCGTTCGTGCCCTCCATGCAAATGTCGAGGAAGAGGGCATCCAGCTGCTCCGGGCTGATAGCGCTAAGCAGTGCGTCGCCGCTTTCGTAGCGGATGATGTTCGTCTGTCCCTCGGCGGTCAGCGCCTGTTGAAGGCGCTCGGCGTCCTGCGGGAGATCATCGACGATGGCGATTCGCAGCAACATGCAAGGACTCCTTTCTATCTTGATGATACCACAGCGGCGGATTTTTTGCATCCCCCATTGGCGCAGGAAAATGTGCGATTGAGGAAGAATTAGGGGGGATTGGGTTGTGTGCGGACAATATTATTTTGTCAGATGACTGGCACTGGGCAGATACGGGGTGAAGTATGTAGCGATCAGCAGACACAAAAAAATCTGCATCTACTTATTTTTCGGACGACAACACCGCTTCTTTTGCGCGGCAGTGTTTTTCCCGCTTTTCGCCCACCTGTTCACTATTTTTATGATTTTTCCACATCCGCCATCCGAATCCGTATAGAAAAAAAAGCCTTGAAATTTCTCACTCTCAAGGCTTTGAAACTAAAGACCTATTTTGATACGAAATGCACACCTTGTCACCTTTCCGTTAAAATGTTTGGAAATCGTTAAATGGTGCACACCGTATTTGCAGAAGATGCTGCATACTTCTAATCCAGACATTCCGAATCACCGGCTTCTTCGTTTCCAAGATATACTTTGTATGGTTTCCCTTGATAATAATTCATAATCTGTCGTCTTAATTTCGAAGGATACAAGGGCTGCAAATCAAGCGTAGAAATATCCAGCCATCCTATGCCAACTTGATTCGTATCTCCATGAAGAACAGCATCCGGCATGTTATCAATATATTCACAAGAAAAAACCAAATCGACACGATGAAAGTTTTCGCCATGAACACCTTCCACTACAAAAAGCAATTCTTTGCACTCTATAGCAATACCTAATTCCTCTGATACTTCACGGCAAACAGCTTCATTTAGCGTTTCTTCTGCTTCTTGACCACCGCCAGGCATAATATACCATTCTTCACCAGCATCTCTGATTTTGATAGCGGCCATTTTTCCGTCTTTGATGATAAGTGCTTTTGCAGAGTTTCGAATCCTCCCCATAATATTTTCCTCCGTAATGCTTAAAAGAAAAACTGGACACCCGTTTGTATACACAAATGTATCAAAACTGGTGTCCAGTTATGGTGCGGGAAACAGGACTTGAACCTGCATGAAGTTAGCCCTCACTAGAACCTGAATCTAGCGCGTCTGCCAATTCCGCCATTCCCGCATTTGGTCAGCGTCAAAAACTCTGACAATATTTATATTCGACGTATTTTGCAATTTTCCTGCTTGCTTTTCAAAAAAAATTTATTTTTTTGCGGATTTTTTCGGGAATCTGATTTTCGCATAGATTTGTGCTTATCATGCAGGGGTTTCGCCTCTGCGGAGGCGACCAAGAATGTGGATGGGGGTGGATTCGAACCACCGAAGTCGGTGACGGCAGATTTACAGTCTGCTCCCTTTGGCCACTCGGGAACCCATCCATATGAAATTTCTCTGTAACCCAGAGAATGGAGCTGGCGATGGGACTTGAACCCGCAACCTGCTGATTACAAATCAGCTGCTCTGCCAATTGAGCTACACCAGCATTGCTTACTTGGTAGCACCTGCGAAGTTCAAACCAGAAAGTAGACGACCCGGAAGGGGCTCGAACCCTCGACCTCCAACGTGACAGGCTGGCGCTCTAACCAACTGAGCTACCGGGCCACCTGAGAAAGTAGGCCTTCAGGGACTCGAACCCGGGACCGACCGGATATAAGCCGGTTGCTCTAACCAACTGAGCTAAAGGCCCATACGGAAGGGAAAAGAAGAAGGATGACCCCGTCGGGATTCGAACCCGAGTAGCCGCCGTGAAAGGGCGGTGTCTTAGGCCACTTGACCACGGGGCCATATTTCCCATCCGAAGGAGAGTAGTAGCTGTCGGGGTGAAGGGATTTGAACCCCCGGCCCCATGCTCCCAAAGCACGTGCGCTACCAGACTGCGCTACACCCCGTCGTTCCCGTGTCTCTTGCATGTCCTGCAGGCGACTTCTTAATTATACACCCATTTCAGCAGTTTGTCAACCCCCAAAATGAATTTTTTTGCGGATTTTTTGATTCTTTTTGGGCGTTTTTCGGAAAATCCCCGCAAATGCCCGTTTTTTCGGCATTTTTTCGCTTCTCCTGCCGGTCATTAGGGGCGTTTTCGGCTCATATCCTCCTGCAAAGCCTTCTGCGCGACCATGCAGAAGCGCAAAAAGGAGGTTTCGCACATGGACGAAGCCATCGCCCAGCGCTGCATTGCCGAGGCGCGCTACATGCTCCGCCACCGGACGACCATCCGGCAGACTGCCGCCGCGTTCCAGCTCTCCAAATCCGGCATCCACAAAGACATGCTCCAGCACCTTCCGCAGGCGGATGCAGCCCTCGCCCGCGAGGTATCGGCGCTGCTGGCGTACAACAAGTCCGTCCGCCATTTGCGCGGCGGCGAAGCGACACGGCGGCGTTATGCACAGGAAAAAAGCCGAAAATCTGCGGAGTGCTTGCAATTTCCTGAAAATACGCTATACTAATGGAAGAGACTTTCCGGAGGAGGCTGCCTTCCATGACGACGATTACGCCCGACGAGATGAAATCCTTGGAAACGCTTTTCATGTCCGAAACCGGCACGCCCAGTATTCTGCTGATGGAACACGCTGCGCAGGGCGTAGCCGCAGCAGTTTCCCGCCACGCACCGAAATCCGCCCGTGTGCTGTTCCTCTGCGGTCCCGGCAATAACGGCGGCGACGGCTATGCGGCGGCGCGGCTCTGGTGCTCAGGCGGCGGTCAGGCAGACGTGTGGGAAGTGACCAGCGCCGTCCGCGGCGATGCACTGACGAACCGTACCTTGGCGCTGCTGCACGGCGTCCGCGTTCTGCCCAGCGTCGACGCGGTGGATGTCGCCGAGTACGCCGCCGTGGTGGACGCGCTCTACGGCACGGGGCTGAATCACGCCATTGAGGGCGACGCGGCGATTCTCATCCACCGTCTGAACGACCATCCGCAGATTCCAGTTATCGCGGTGGATATTCCCAGCGGGCTGGACGGCACGACCGGGCGCGCGCTGGGTGCTGATGTCGTCCGCGCGGCGGAGACGGTCACGTTCCACCGCATCAAGCAGGGCTTGCTTCTGCGGCAGGGCGTCGAATACACGGGCAAAATCACCGTGCAGCCGATTCTCATCCGCCCCGGCGACGACATCGACCTTGGCTTCGACGGTTTGGAGACGCTCTCTCCTGCCGCGCTTGCGCCGCTTTTCGCCCGCACACCCGCGCTTCACAAGGGCGATTGCGGCCGCGCGGTGATTTTCTGCGGTTCGCGCGGGATGGTCGGCGCGGCGGCGTTCTGCGCCAATGCCTGCATCCGCGCGGGTGCGGGGCTGACGACGCTTTTGTGCCGCGAGAGTCTGCTGCCGATGCTGCAAGTGCTTGCGCCTGGCGCGACGTGCGTTCCCCTGCCTGAAACAAACGGGCTGCTGACGCCTCAAGCCGCGCGCATCACCCGCGAGACGCTGGACAAGGCGGACGCGGCTTGCATCGGCTGCGGCTGCGGGCTAACCCCGGACGTGACGATGCTGCTGCGCGTGTTCGCCGAGGCGGACTGCCCCATCGTCTGGGACGCGGACGCACTGACCTTGCTGGCGACGCACGACGGCATCCTCCCGCTGAAGGAGGAGGACATCATCACGCCGCACCCCGGCGAAGCGGCGCGCCTGCTGGAACAGCACGTCGAGTTCATTCTTGATGAGCCGCTGGATGCCCTATCGCGGCTGCATGACCTGTGCGGCTGCTGCGTGCTGCTCAAGGGCGCACGGACGCTTGTGTCCGACGGCGACGCGACGTACATCAGCCTCTACGGCACGCCCGCGCTGGCGAAAGGGGGCAGCGGCGACGTGCTGTCCGGCATCCTGACGGCGCTGCTGTGCCAGCGGAATCGGCTGTCTACGTCGCTCTCCACAAGTGCGCTGGCAGCGTACGGCGTGCTGATTCACGCTCTGGCGGGACTTCGCGCGGAGAAGCGCTTCGGCGCGAACTGTTCCACCCCGCAGGCGCTGATTGACGCGATTCGGCTGGATGACAAAGATCTGTAACCCAAAACGCACCTCTGCCCGGTTGGGGGAGGTGCGTTTTTGTTACTGGTCAATCTCGTTCAGGAATGCTTCCATTTCCTTGCACGCCGTTTCGCGGTCGTCCAGATAGAACCCATGCCCCGCGCCGGGAATTGTAATCATCCGCGCGTCGGGGTAGATGGTCAGCGCCTTTTCGGACACGCTGATGGGTACAATCTGGTCGTCCGTGCCGTGAATCAGCAGCACGGGCTTGTCGAACGACGCGATTTCCGTCCACGGGTCAAGTTCCCGCGCGACCTCGTAGTAGCGCCCGCTGATGGTCATCTGCATGAAGCCAACTGTCTCCGGAATCTCGCTGGCGTCGGCATACTGGCTGCGCGCATTGTCCGCCATCATCAGCCCCGGATAGAGCAGCATCGCGCCGCGCACGGTTTCGGGATTCCGCGCCGTATACAGCGCCGTCACCAGCCCGCCTTGGCTTTCGCCCGCAATCACAAGGCGGCTGGCATCCACCTCATCCAGCTCGGCAAGGAACGAAACGACAGCATCGAGGTCATCGAGTTCGGTCAGCAGGGTCATGTCCGTCGTTGCACCGGAGCTTTGGCTCTGCGTGCCGCCGCCGCAGAAGTCGAACGTATAGCAGACGTACCCGCGCTGGGCGAGATATTCCGCGTAGCCGTCCATGTTGCGGTGCGTGCCGTTGAAGCCGTGGCAGAGGATAACCGCGGGAGCGTTCTCCGCGCCGTCCGGCACATACAGCCAGCCTGCAATGACGCTTTCATCTTCCTTTTCAATCGGGAACTCTTCGACATGATAGGTGTTTTCCGCAAGCGCCGCGCCGCACAGCAGGAGCATCAGCAGAATACCAGCATAATTCACCTCTTAGCTGAGCTCAAACGTAAAGAAGTTCATGGCTCCCTCGCCGCGGAAGCGGAAGTACAGCGCCTTCACGCCATCTGCCATACGGAACGGCGCGGTGACGTTCATCACGGTCTTTCCGGCTTCGACCGGGATGCTTGCCGCCAGCGTCGCGAACTCCGGCGTATCGCTGACCTCGATATTGCCGCGGCATACCCCGCTGACGGCGCACCGAATGGCTTTCGCGCCGTGCATCTGGAAATACTTGAATCCGCATACGCTGCCGTCGCGCATGTTGGCGATATACTGCACCGCCGCCGGATCGCCGTCGCGCCCGCTCTGGGTGAAATACGGGTGTTCCTTCTTATTAAAGCGCTTGTCGTAGCGGGCGACGCCGTGCTTGCTCCACAGGTTGCAGGCGATGCGCGCCTCGTATTCGCCGATACCGTCCAGCGGGCCGCCGTTCAAACCGCAGCTGGTCACTTCCGCCTGCTGGAAGCCGCCGTCGGACGTGCGCTTCAGCGGTTCGGCGCAGGCTTGGCGCGAGTAGGAGTGCTGGTTCGTCTGGCGATGGTAGAAGATGTACCACTGCCCGTTCAGCTCCGCCATGCCGCCATGGGTGTTGCCGAGGTAGTTCGTGCCGTGCGCCTCGTCGGTGGTGCCGTCCTCCATGTACAGGTCGCCCAAGTCAACGAGCGTTCCGCCGTAGCGGTAGCCGGACAGCGGATGTTCGCTGACCGCATAGCACAATTCGTGATTGTTCTCCGACGAGTACACAAAAACGTACTTGCCGTCAATTTTGCGGATGCTGCTTGCCTCGAAGAAGGCATGTCCCGCGAATTCCTTCGGCGGGTTGTTGTCCTTCTGCGGGAAAATCAGCTGGATTTTGTCCTTGATGGTCAGCATGTCCTGTTCCAGTTCCATGCCAACGCCGCCGGAATTGCGGAGGTTATGGAAGCGGCTCATGATGAACGGCACCTTCGTCGCGAAGCCGGAGTAGAGGTACACACGCCCGTCGTCATCCACCAGCGCGCCTGGGTCGAACGGGAACTCATCCCCGGATCGGCTGCCCCACTCGCGCCCGTCGGCATAACGGACATGACCGTAGTATTCATACGGGCCCTGCGGCTTATCGCTGACCGCCACGCCCATGCGTCCAAGGAAATCATAGGCATAATAGAGGTAATAGCGCCCGTCCACGCCCTGCACCACGTCCGGCGCGAACAGCAGGCGGATGCCCAGCTTGTTCAGCGGGTCTTGCTTTTTCTTGTAGATAACGCCCTCGTAGCGCCACGCGGACAAATCGTCCACCGGCGCGGAGTAGCACACATAGTCGTTGACGCAGAAGATAGCGGCGTTAAAGCGGTCGTGCGAGCCGTACACATACACCCGATTGCCGAAGACATGCGGCTCACCGTCCGGGATGTACTCCCCTGCCGGCAGATACGGATTGAATACCTGTTTCATCTGTTTTTCTCCCTTCCCAGCTTGATGATGCCATTTTAGCACGCTTTCCGCCCATTTTGCGCATTTCTTTCAGAACCTGTCATTTCGGCTTCCTATTCTGTTTTGATTGGCAAAATTCGTTCCGTTTTTGACAGTCGCCGCATTCCCCTGCAACAAGAAATCCCTTCGGCAAGAGGAGAAGCCGAAGGGATTGATGGGAAGGGCAGTCACCATTCCAAGAGGAGGACGGAACGATGACCGGAAACGGAATCGAATCAGATTTCGTTCTGCCGGATTCACTTTTCATATCAGATTATAGCACAATGCCAGCTTTCTATCCGCATTTTGGCGCAAACTGTCGTTTTTTTTGCACAATTAGCATGTCGCCGGATTCATCTACGCCTTTTGCTTCCAGAACCAGAGGCGCTGCCTCTGGACTCCGCCAAAGGGTCTTCGACCCTCTGGACTCCCGTTCGCGCGATTCAGTTGAGCGCATTTTCATACTATGCCCGCGTGTTGATTGGGGGAACCCAAGGGGCGCTGCCCCTTGACTCCGCCAAAGGGTCTTCGATCCTCTGGACTCCCGTTCGCGCGATTGCGTTGGTGACGCTCTCATACTATGCCCGCGTGTTGATTGGGGGAACCCAAGGGCGCTGCCCCTGGACCCCCGTTCGCGCGATTCAGTTGGTGACGCTCTCATGCTATGTCCGCGTGCTGATCCGGTGAGCAAAAGAGCCGCCCCTGCTTGCAGGGACAGCCCTTCTAATCGTCAGCATTCATTCCAGCAGGAACATCTGCTGTAATTGCGAATGCCCGCTGATTTCAGCGTGCCTTCATTTCCGGCCAGATGGCATCGTGGCGGCGCTTATATTCCGCCTGCATCCCCGGCTTGATTTTTCCCATCCACGCAAATCGTTCCATGCAAAAAATTTCTCCATCACCCGAACAGAGTACACCCCATCTCCCGGAATTCCTTCGCCTTTTGCAGCAGCGTTTCTTCGCTGACGCCGAACTTCTTCCCCAAGCAGTTGAGGCACAGAAAGCGCGTCGCCCCGCGGTTAATCAGCTTCTTCGTCAGCGCAATTTCCACGCTTTGCAGCGCCCGATGGCACTGCATACATTCAGGCATTGTCCTTCACCAGATGGCAGAGGAACAGGCGGCAGTCATGGGCCTTGATGTGCGGATTGAACGAATCCTTCTGCGGCCCCAGATGCTCGCCGGAGAAAACGTCCGTTATGTCCAGCGCAACGCCGCCGGTCACGGGCAGCCCCATGTCCGCCATCTCGCAGTGTACCTCGGCATCCGCGTCGGAGAGGTTGGCATAGAACAGGGCAAACTCGTTGTCCGTCAGGTGGCGCAGCAGCACGAACGCGGTATCCGCCGGATGCGCCCAAGGAGCCTGTGCGTCATCAGGGTTCGGGATACACACGCTGTCGCGGCGAACGATATACGGCGGACGGCATTCCGCGTCCTGATTGATGCGCAGCAGCGCGGGATTGAGCATCAGCGCACGGTATTCCGGCGCAAGGCTGCGCAGATCCGCGCCCATCATCAGCGGCACGCCGCACAGGCACCAAAGCACAAACTGTAAGCGGTATTCCTCATAGCTGCACACCTTGCCCAGCCCGACATTTCCCTTGCCCTCCATGCCGACGGTGAGCATGTCCATGTCGTTGAAGCAGTGGTTGCCGCTCATGCAGAGCTTATTCAGCTGGCTCTTGACGATGTCGGTGAAGGAGACGAAGTTATCCATAATATCGCCGGTGGAGCGGTACATGTGCGCACCGATTGCGCGCATCCACTCACCGGGTTCTTCCATGCCCCAGTTGCAGGCGGAGAAGAGGATTTCGCGCCCGGTCGCTTTCAGCGCCATCGACATGGTGAGGTAGCGCGCCTTGCAGTTGCCGGACTGCGGGAAGTTGCAGAAGTCGTACTTGAGGAAATCCACGCCCCAGTCCGCAAACGTCTGCGCATCGACAAATTCATGGTCATAGCTGCCGGGATAGCCCGCGCACGTCCGCACGCCCGCGCAGGAGTACATGCCGAACTTCAGTCCCTTGCTGTGAACGTAGTCGGCAACCGCCTTCATGCCGTTCGGGAATTTCTCCGGGTCAGGCACGATGCGGCCGTCTTTGCCGCGCTCGCGCAGGCTCCAGCAGTCGTCGATGACCAGATATTCATACCCCGCCTCGCGGTAGCCCTGCGAAGCCATCAGGTCAGCCATTTCAAAAATCAGCTTTTCGTTGATTTGCCAGCCGAACGTGTTCCAAGAGTTCCAGCCCATCGGGGGCAACTGTGCAAGCGGCATAAATTTCCTCCGTTTTGTCCTGCCAAGCAGGAGATTTGGTTTCTGCACAAACATTTCGCCATAAGTCCGGAAATCCCTGCATGATTCTCCCGAAAATATTTTCTGAAAATTTTCGCCGCGTCCATTTTGAAAGAGGAATTTCCAATCCCATGTCGAATGAAATGGATTGAATGGGCGATTTTCGGACATTCCTCCGAAGCATCTGGCCGCCCAGAATTTTTCTTCCTATATATTAAGGAGGACGCAATCAACATGAAACAGTCCAAGCTGATTCTGGACAAGGACTACATCATCTCCCCCATCGACCGCCGCCTGTACGGTTCGTTCATTGAGCACCTGGGCCGCGCCGTCTATACCGGCATTTACGAGCCTGCCCATCCGCTGGCGGATGAACAGGGTTTCCGCCGCGACGTGCTGGATTTGGTGCGCAAGCTGAATGTGCCTGTCGTGCGCTATCCGGGCGGAAACTTCGTCTCCGGCTTCCGCTGGGAGGATTCCATCGGCCCGAAGGAGCAGCGTCCGCGCCGCCTCGACCTTGCGTGGAAGACGACCGAGCCGAACACATTCGGTCTGCATGAGTTCGTCGACTGGGCGAAGAAGGCGAACACGGAGGTCATGTACGCCATCAACCTCGGCACGCGTGATATTCTCGACGCGCAGTACGTCGTCGAATACTGCAACCATCCCTCCGGCACGGCGTGGAGCGACCTGCGCATCAAGAACGGCGCGAAAGACCCGTTTAACATCAAGCTGTGGTGCTTGGGCAACGAAATGGATGGCCCGTGGCAGACCGGCGCGAAAACCGCCTACGAGTACGGCCGCAAGGCAAACGAAGCCGCGAAGGTCATGAAGTGGGTTGACCCCACCATCGAGACGGTTGCGTGCGGTTCGTCCGGCACAGGCATGCCCACCTTCGGCACTTGGGAGCATGAAGTGCTGATGCAGGCGTACGACAACGTGGACTACGTCTCCCTGCACCGCTACTACGGCAATCCGCACAACGACACGCAGGACTTCCTCGCTTCGACGATGGATTTGGACGAGTTCATCAAGACCGTCGCCGCCATCTGCGACGGCGTGAAGGGCACGAAGCACTCCAAGAAGACCGTCAACCTGTCGCTGGACGAGTGGAACGTGTGGTATCATTCCAAGAATCAGGATCATGATTTGTACAAGAACAAGCCGTGGGGCACAGCGCTGCACCTGCTGGAGGACGTGTACAACTTCGAGGATGCGCTGCTGGTGGGTCTGATGCTCATCACGATGCTGCGCAACGCCGACCGCGTGAAGATTGGCTGCCTGGCGCAGCTGGTGAACGTGATTGCGCCGATTATGACGCGCGAAAACGGCGGCGCATGGGCGCAGACGATTTTCTACCCGATGATGGATGCGTCGATGTACGGTCGCGGCACGTCGCTGCTGCCGAAGATTGTGGCGGGCAAGCACGACACCAAGCACTACAATGATGTACCGGACATGGACGCCGCCGCCGTGATGGACGACGCGGGCAACGTGACGATTTTCGCTGTCAACCGCGACCTGACCGAGCCGATGGTGCTTGACCTCGACCTGCGTTCCTTCGGCGATTTGCGCCCCGCGATGCACTCCGTCCTGCACCACGACGACATGAAGGCAGAGAACACAGAATCCGCCCCGGACGTGGTGAAGCCGGTCATCCTCCCCTGCCCGAAGCCCGGTGAACCCCTCGTTCTGCCTGCTGCCAGCTGGAACGTGATTCGCTTCGTGAAGTGAGTGACCCAAGGGGCGCTGCCCCTTGACCCCGCAAGGGACTTCGTCCCTTGACCCTTTCGCGCGATTCAGTTGGTGACTTCTGCATACTGTGTCCGCGTGTTTATCTGCAAACGAAATACTTGTAGAGCTGTAAGCCTAACCCGCTTACAGCTCTACGTCTACCAGAATCACATCATCGCCAATTTTGCAGATGTTCTCCCACGGAATCACCACCCCTGCCCGCTCGCCGCGCAGCAGATGCACAAAGCTGAACTCCCCCGGCACGACAATCGCCGTCACGCGCCCATCCAAGGCGCAGAACTCGATGTCCATCGGCTTGCCTAAGCACTGCCCGTCGCGCGTGTTGATGACGTCCTTCTGGCGAAGCTCGCTAAGGCTCATGGGCGGATTCCTCCCTCTTTCTTGATTTCACTTTCATGCTTTCGGATTGTTGTTGCAGAGGGTTTCGCCTCTGCGGAGGCGACAAGGGGGCTTTCCGATCGCCCCCTTGACCCCTTCGGCGCCGACACTCCCAAAGTTGGCTGGCATTCAAGCATTTGATTGCTTTTCCGCAACTATCCCTAATCATCCTATGCACCATCAGCAGGATTTGATGCCCCTTTTTGCGGAATTTTTATCGAATTTATAAAATCCCCTACACAATCCGCAGAAAATATGTTATAATCAAGAAGCGCAAGGACAGGCGTGTGCTTTTTACATGCCTATTTGCAGGACTATCATTAGATAGGAGGAACCTATTCGATGCAGTACACCAAGGAAGTTGAAGAAATGGTCTGTGTCGCCAAGGGCCCGAACCACGGCCCGGCGCCCATCCCGGAAGAGGGCAAATGGATTCAGGCCAAGGAGATCAAGGACATCTCCGGTCTGACCCACGGCATTGGCTGGTGCGCGCCGCAGCAGGGCGGCTGCAAGCTGACGCTGAACGTCAAGGGCGGCGTCATCGAAGAAGCGCTGGTGGAAACCATCGGCTGCTCCGGCATGACCCACTCCGCTGCTATGGCGGCTGAAATTCTTCCCGGCAAGACCATCCTCGAAGCGCTGAACACGGACCTCGTGTGCGACGCGATCAACACCGCCATGCGCGAGCTGTTCCTGCAGATCGTTTATGGCCGCACCCAGTCCGCTTTCTCTGATGACGGCCTGCGCGTCGGCGCTGGTCTGGAGGACTTGGGCAAGGGTCTGCGCTCTCAGGTCGGCACCATGTACGGCACCAAGCTCAAGGGTGTGCGCTATCTGGAAATGGCTGAGGGCTATGTGCTGAAGCTGGCGCTGGACAAGGACAATCAGGTCTGCGGCTACCAGTTCCTGTCGCTCGGCAAGATGATGGACGCCATCAAGAAGGGCATGAGCCCGAACGAAGCCTACGAGAAGAACGTGGGCACCTATGGCCGCTTCAAGGCGGAAGACGGCGCCGTCGCTTGGATCGACCCGCGCAAGCAGTAATATAGGAGGTATGCTGAAATGGCTCTGTTTGAAAACTACGAAGGACGCATGCCTCAGCTCCAGCCTGTTCTGGAAAAGTACGGCTTCAAGGATTTTGATGAGCTGAAGGCTTACAACAACAGCAAGGGCGTTGACGCTTATAAGATCGTCGAAGGCATTCAGCCCATCTGCTTCGAGAACGCGAAGTGGGCTTACGAGCTGGGCGCTGCCATCGCGCTGAAGAAGGGCGTTAAGACCGCTGCGGAAGCGGCCACCTGCATCGGCGAAGGTCTGCAGGCGTTCTGCATCCCCGGTTCCGTCGCTGACCAGCGTCAGGTTGGTCTGGGCCACGGCAATCTGGGCGCGATGCTGCTGGACGAGAAGACCGAGTGCTTCGCGTTCCTCGCTGGCCACGAATCCTTTGCTGCCGCGGAAGGCGCTATCGGCATTGCCCGCAATGCCAACAAGGTTCGCAAGAACCCCCTGCGCGTCATCCTGAACGGTCTGGGCAAGGACGCTGCCATGATCATCAGCCGCATCAACGGCTTCACCTATGTGCAGACCAAGTATGACTACCTGTCTGCTGACGTGAAGGAAGACCATGCGCTGACGGTCGTCAAGGAAGTCGCCTATTCCAACGGCGAACGCTCCAAGGTCAAGTGCTACGGCGCTGATGACGTCCGCGAAGGCGTCGCCATCATGTGGCACGAGGGCGTTGGCGTGTCCATCACGGGCAACTCCACCAACCCCACCCGCTTCCAGCACCCCGTTGCCGGCACCTACAAGAAGGAAATGATCGAAGCCGGCAAGAAGTACTTCTCCGTTGCGTCCGGCGGCGGCACGGGTCGTACCCTGCACCCCGACAACATGGCGGCTGGCCCTGCCTCCTACGGCATGACCGATACCATGGGTCGTATGCACTCTGACGCGCAGTTTGCTGGCTCCTCCTCCGTGCCCGCGCACGTTGAGATGATGGGTCTGATCGGCATGGGCAACAACCCGATGGTCGGCGCGACCGTCGCGGTGGCTGTCGCTGTCGAAGAAGCGCAGAAGAACGCGTAATTTGGTTGCTTCCAAGAACCTTCCGTTTCGGCGGAGGGTTCTTTTCTTTGTGGAAAAATGCGTTTTCGGCAGGCATGTAGATGAACGAACGGTTTTCGCCATTTTTTCCTGCACTTTTGCCGTTTTTCCGCACATTCCGCCCTCCCTCGCCCTTGCGTCCCGTCCGGCAATCTGATAGAATAAAGTATTCTCTGCTCCCGAAAGGATTGATTCACCCATGTTCTTTGATACGATTGCCGCCATCAACAAGGTCGTCAACGATTTCGTCTGGGGTGTGCCGGCGATGGTCTGCATTATCGGCGTTGGGCTGCTGCTCAGCGTCCGCACGGGCTTTTTGCAAATCCGCAAATTCCCCTTCGCGCTCAAAACCACCATCGGGCGCATGTTCCACAAGAAGGAAGCCGCGGACGGCGCGATGACCCCGTTCCAAGCCGTCTGCACTGCGCTGGCGGGCACGGTCGGCACGGGCAATATCGCGGGCGTCGCGGGCGCAATTGCCATCGGCGGGCCGGGCGCGGTGTTCTGGATGTGGTGCTCGGCGCTGCTGGGCATGTGCACGAAATACGCCGAAGTCACCCTCGCCGTCCACTACCGCGAACGCAGCGCCACCGGCGAGTGGATCGGCGGGCCGATGTACTACATCAAAAACGGGCTGGGCAAGCGCTGGCAGTGGCTCGCCATCCTCTACGCACTGTTCGGCACGCTGACCGTTTTCGGCACGGGCAACGCGACGCAGGTCAACACCATCACGACGGCGATTAACACGGCGTTTATGCAGTTTCACCTCATCAGCGAATCCTTCCTGCCGACGCTCAACCTCATCATCGGCATTTTCTGCGCGATGCTGGTGGCCATGGTGCTGCTCGGCGGCATCAAGCGCATCGGCAGCGTGAGCGAAAAGCTGGTGCCGTTCATGGCGCTGTTCTACGTCGTGCTGGGCATCGGCGTGGTGCTGCTGAATCTTGAACGGCTGCCGGGCGTGCTTCAGTCCATCTTCGAGGGCGCGTTCAACCCGGCGGCGTTCACGGGCGGCATCATCGGCAGCCTGTTCGTGAGTATGCAGAAGGGCGTTTCGCGCGGCATCTTCTCCAACGAGGCGGGTCTGGGCACGGGTTCGATTGCCCACGCCTGCGCCGACACGCAGAAGCCCGTCACACAAGGCATGTTCGGCATCTTCGAGGTGTTTGCGGACACGATTATCATCTGCACACTGACGGCGCTGGTCATCCTGTGCAGCGGCACGCCGGTGACATACGGCGTGGCAGCGGGCGCGGAGCTGACGATTTCCGGCTTCATGACGACATACGGCAGCTGGTCGTCGATTTTCACGGCGGTAGCGCTGTGCTGCTTCGCGTTCTCGACGATTATCGGCTGGGGGCTGTACGGCTCACGCTTCGTGCAGTTTCTGTTTAGGAGCAACAAGGTTGTCCGCCCTTTCCTTGTGATTTACTCGTTCGTGTCGATTCTCGGCGCAACGCTCGATTTGGGGCTGCTCTGGGATATTGCGGACACGTTCAACGGGCTGATGAGCATCCCGAACCTGATTGCGCTGCTGCTGCTGTCGGGGATGGTCGTGAAGCTCACGAAGGAGCATTTTCCGGGGAAAGGTGCAGTTCGGAAAACAGGCGAATAATGCAAAACGGTGCTTCCCGCGCGTGATGGGAAGCACCGCTATTTTCTCTGCGCTTGCACAAAGGAAGGGAGGAGAAACTCCTTCCGGAATCTCCCCTCCCACAGTGCATCGTATTACTCAACCGTCAGGTTCGCCGTCATGCCGCCCACGGTGATCACATGCTCGCCGGCATCGAGGGTCAGCGGGATGGTCACAACGTGGAAGCTGCCAGCAGACACAGCGATCATCTTCGTCGCTGCCAGTTCGCCATCCACCAGCACTTCGACATTGATATAGCCGTCAGCGCCGTTGTTTTCAGCGATGAAGTTGATTTCAAAGGTCTCGCCCGCCTTGGCCAGGTTGAGAACCTTTGTCGCCATTCTGGTGCCGGAAGACGTCTCTTCGCTGACTTCACGGACACCCTGCGGCGCAATCAGCGTGTTGCAGGTAATATCAGCAGGCTGGTCGTAGCGCATACCGAAGTGCGCAGGATACATCACGTCACCGAGATTCGTGGGCAGGTCAGCAGTCGGGTTATTGCGAACCACGGCTGCCATGTACAGGCGAGTCTTGGTATCCACGCCAGTGTCAAACTGCAGCTCGCCCCAATCCAGTTCAGCATCTTCGCTCGTCCATGCCATCTCGAACACGGTCTTGCCGCTGGGAGCCTTCACACCGTAGAGCATATCCGCCAGCACGGACGGCAACGTCTTGTGATAGAAATTGCCCATGGAAGAACCATGGTCGGGTGTGCAGTCATAGGTCAGGAACAGCACCGCCGCGCTGCTGTTCACCGCATAGGCATCAGGCTCGTTGGAAACGCCGCCGTCGTAGCAGAGGACAACGGGCTTTTCAGCATCCGCAGCATCCTCAAACAGCAGTTCCGTCGCGTCGTCCATCGCGGTCACATGGGCAATAATCACGTCTGCGTCTTCCATGTTGTCCACCACCGTCGCATACGCGGCAATGGCTTCCTTATCCATGGCAACCGTGTCCTTGCTTGTTCCCGCAACATACACCTTCTGCTCTGCCTTGAGCGGCAGAATGTTATCATTCTTCAGCAGGACGGTGGCTTCGGTCTGGAGCTGGATTTCCATGGCGTTCATTTCGGCAGTGCGCGCACGATAAACGTCTTCAATCGTCGTCATGTCGAACGCCTGCGCCTTGTATTCGTCAGAGGCGCACAGTTCCAGCGCGTCTTCAAGGTTGCCGTAGGGATCTTCAAACAGACCCAGTTCAAACTTGTTGCGCAGCACACGCTTGGCGTGCTTATCAATCGTTTCCTGCGTCAGGTTGCCCAGTTCCAGCTGTTCCTTCACAGCGTTGGGCCACATGGGCTGCATCATGCCGGGATAACGGGCGATTACCGCGTCGTAGTCCACAGGCACATCGTCTTCCACCATGAAGAAGCAGCCAACCTGATCAACGTCCGCGTTGAAGATGGTCGCATACAGTTCGCCGACAGAAGCAGTGCTCAGGTCAAGGCCTTCAGGCGTCGTGCCGGAAGCAGAAGGAACCTGCATCCACATCGGCCAGTCGGTCACGACACAGCCATCATAGCCCAGCTGCTGGCGCAGCACCGCCATGGACTCGGAGTCGTAGCAGACATTGCAGTCGTTGAGGAACTTGCCGTTGTTCAGCATGATCCAGCCGGAGCCGTTGTCGATGACAGCGCTCTTCCAGCCAACCAGCCACGAATCCACCAGATTCGCGGGAGACTTCGCATTGAAGTAGTTGGAGCGGCCGCCGCGCGCCACAAAGTGCTTCGTGCAGGCATTCACGCCGTTTTCTTCATACGCCTTGGTTTCGATGCCGACCATCTTGGCGATGTAGTTCACATCGTCGCCGTACCACGAGCCGATTTCCACGCCATAGGAATGGAACGGCACATGGAAGCCGATGGCGCGCTCTTCCTTCGCGTACTGTGCAACAAGGTTGTACAGCAGTTCCGGGTCATGCGCAATGCCAACCGCGTAGTTCGGCATGTTGACCATGCCAGCCCATGTGTTGTAGCTGCGGTCGCAGGACAGCACAACGGGAATGCCCAGACGCGCCGTTTCCGCGATTTCCTGGAACGCATTGTTTTCATAAATCAGCGTTTCCGGCGTACCATTGACGTTGTGCAGGTACGTCGTCACGTTATCGCTGATAATGGAGTGATACATCGGAACGTAGCAGCTGCCATCCGCGGCGGTATACGTAGGTTCGTTGGAATAGAGCCATTCCTCCGTGTAGGGATACATGCTGGTGAACGTACCGCCGGTAGAGGCGTGCCACAGCAGACCGATTTCCTCATCCAGCGTCATCTGGCTGAGCAGATCGTCCACGCGCGCGTCCACAGGCTGCCGCCAGTCTTCGTACACGTCCAGCGTGCCGTTGCCGTTCAAATCCTTGAACTTCAGTCCATCAACCTCGATGATGTTCTTCACATGCGCTTCCAGCGCAACCTGCCCTGTCGCTTCATCCGCCGGAACGATGACTTCGTTCACGGCATAGGGTTTGGTGAAGGTATGCGGATCAACGAATTCCCCGCCTCCACCGTTGTTAAAGTACTGCTGTTCCGCAACCGCGATCCCGCTGAGCATCATTGCCAGCGTCATCACGAAAGACAGTGCCCTTGAGAACTTTTTCATACCGTTTTCTCCTTCCCATAGTTCCCGCAATGCGCATTGCATTGCCAACCGACGTAAGGCAATCGCCTTATTGATTTCATTATACCGCCGCAGCCAAAAAGAAGCTATGGAAAATTCAGTCCTCATTTTTGTAAATTTCAGCACAGACTTTTGCTCCAGTTTCGGCAGGAATATACAAAGCGCATCAAAGTGCACAAGAAGCGCCCGGCGCAGGTTTTCCCCCGCGTCGGGCGCTTTCTATTGAATTGTGGATTGGTTTCGCTTATTCCTTCTCCACCGCCATGGCGACGAGCTTCTGGCTCCGCTTCAGGAACGCCGTAATCTCGTCCGCTTCCAGCGGCTGGGCGCTCATGCGCGCCAAATCGTAAATCTGCTGGCAAAGCAGCTGCGTCGTCTCGTTCTCCGGGTCGCGCGCCGCCAGTTCCTGAATCGCCTTGTTGCGGCGGTTCAGCACAAGCGTGAAGCGGTCGGGCATGTCGAAGGACTGACCATACAGGCGGCTCATTTCCTTCATGCGGCGAATCTGCTCGTCCTCGGTGACCATCGCAGGCAGCTCCGCGTCGGACAGGCTCTGCAGGTTCACGGGCAGGTCATCCTTGCCCAGCGCCTTGCGGAACATCGCCTGAATCGTCTCCTGATTCAGCTCCTTGCCCTCTTCGGAATCTTCCAGCAGGCCGGACACGTCCGCGTCCACACGCGCGAAGGTCAAGCCTTCCTCGCCGCCGGAATATTCCATGAAGGACTGGAAGTTGCCGTCGATGATGTGATCCATCACAACAACATCAATGCCGCGGTTGGTGTACAGCGCGACGCTCGCCGCCTGACGCTTCGGGTCGTTTGTGTAGTAGACCTTCTTGTCCGCCTTGTCGGCGTTCGCAGTCTTGTACTCTTCCAGCGTCAGATAGCGGCCATCGGTGGTCTTGTAGAGGATCGCCTTCTTGACCTGCTCGTAGAACTTCTGGTCACGCATCGCGCCAAACTTGACGAAGGGCGCAATGTCGTCCCAGTATTTCTGATACGTCTCGCGCTCGGTGTTGAACAGCCCGCAGAGCTTATCCGCCACCTTCTTGGTGATGTGCGCGGACAGCTTCTTGACCGTGCCGTCGTTCTGCAGGAAGGAACGGCTGACGTTCAGCGGCAGGTCAGGGCAGTCGATAACGCCCTTCAAAAGCGTCAGGAATTCCGGAATAACTTCCTTCACGTTGTCCGCCACGAACACCTGACCCGCGAACAGCTTCACCTGACCTTCGTACTTGCCGAAGTCGTTGCGGAGTTTCGGGAAATACAGGATGCCCTTGAGGTTGAAGGGGTAGTCGACGTTCAGATGCACCCAGAACAGCGGATCTTCCCAGCCGAACATCTTGTGATAGAAGTCGATGTACTCCTTGTCCTCGCACTCGCTCGGCTTTTTCAGCCACAGCGGCTTGGTGTCGTTAATCAGGCTCGGCTTGGGTTCATCGACGACCTTGCGCTTCTTGGGCGTGCCGTCCTCGTTGGTTTCGCCGGGGATTTCTTCCTCGCGCTCCACCGGCTTGGCGTTTGCGTCCATCAGATAAATCGGATACGCCATGTAGCCGCAGTAGCGGGTCAGCACTTCGCGGACGCGGTAGAGTTCGAGGAACTCCTTCTCTTCATCGGAGATATGGAGGATAATCGACGTGCCGTGCGCGGTGCGGTGACCTTCGCTGATGGCGAAGTCCATGCCGTCCTTGGATTCCCAATGCACCGGCTCCGCGCCCTCCTGACAGGACAGCGTTTCGATTTCGACGTTCTCAGACACCATGAACACGCTGTAAAAGCCCAGCCCGAAGTGGCCGATAATGTCGCCCTTCTTCTCGTCGCCCTCGAACTTCTTCATAAACTCGGACGCGCCGGAGAATGCGACCTGATTGATATAGCGCTTCACCTCGTCCTCGGTCATGCCGATGCCGGTGTCGCTGATGGTCAGGGTCTTGTTCTCCTTGTCCACCGTGACCATGACGGACATTTCGCTCTCGTCATCCGGATTCGTCATGCGATACTTCGTGATGGCGTCGCAGCCGTTGCTGACCACCTCGCGCAGGAAAATGTCCTTATCGGAATACAGCCAACGCTTAATGACCGGCATAATATTTTGGGCGTCAATCGACACAGAGCCCTTTTCCATTTCAATCGCCATACATCATTCCTCCTCGGAAAATAAACGGTAATAATTGTTGCAGTCTTTCTGACCGCTGGATGTATTGTAGCACGATTTCCATCGAAATGCAAGCGAAAATTAGCACTCAGCGCAAAAGAGTGCTAACAATTTTCAGATTGTTCACTTTTTCGCCCGCGAAAACCTCCCCCATGCGCGTGAGACGCCCCCGTTCCCCTTGCAAACCCGCGCGCAATACGGTATAATAGATGAAACAACTTTTATGCCAAAGGAGCTGACGAACCCATGTCCGCGATTCATGAGCATGTCCTGCAAAACGGCATGACGCTTTTGTGCTGGCCGCAGCGCCACCTGCACGGTCTGGAATTCGGGCTGTATTTGAAGGGCGGACCGCTGTACGAAACGGAAGAAACACAGGGCATCAGCAATCTGCTGGAACACCTGTGCTTCCGCGGGCTGGGCGGACTGAACCGCGAAGGATTGCTGCGCGAACTGAACCGCTTCGGCACGAACCTCGATGCCGCGACGTATGCCGAAGGGCTGGTGTTCCGCCTGAAGTGCCTGCCGCGTTTCTTTGACGCGGCGCTGGAATACTTCCTGCGCTTTTTCGCGAATGTACCGTGGACGCCGGAGCAGATTGCCGCCGAGAAGCAAGTCGTCCTGCGCCAATTGGAGGCGGACGGCGATGGCGATCTGTTCGACCGCGCGGCGTGCGATTTCCGCAAGACCGAGAACGGCGCATTCCCCCCGCTGGGCACGCCGGAGAGCCTGATGGCGCTGACCGAAGCGGACATTCAGCTTTGGCAGGAGATGATTTTCCAGCCGCAGAACGCCTGTCTGGTCATGACGGGCAATTTCTCCGACGGCATGGAGCTCGCCGCCATCGAAGCGCTGAGCGAGCTGCGCAACACGACCGCCCAGCCGCCATTCACGCAGTCGCTGCCCATCGGCTTCTGTATGCGCGACGAGCAGAGTGACTTGCTGGAAGAGGTTGAAAGCGATTTTGCGAGCGTTCAGCTGGCGTTCGACGTGGACAGCGAACAGGTCTACCCCGTCGCGGCGGAGGTTCTCAGCACCATCACCGCCGGGAACGATGACAGTATGCTCTTTCAGGCTTTGCGCGAGGAGCAGGCGCTCGTTGCGGAAATCGAGTCGCAAATCAGCCGCGTCGGGCAATTCAGCCGCCTTGTCATCCGCTATGACGTGCGGTCGGAATGGCTGAAAGACACGCTGACAAAGGTCTTTGCCTATCTGCACCGGCTGACGATGTACGTCCGCCCCGCGCGATTGAATCAGTTACGGACGCAGTTCACCACCAACAACGCCATGCTGACTGACGACACCGCCGCGCTGAACGACCGTCTCGGCTGGGCGTGGATGAGCGGCGACACGGCACAGGCGGATTTGGATGCTGCCGCCGCGCAGTACAACGAGCTGACCGCCGAGGAACTGCTGGACGCGGCGCAGACCGTTTTCCGCCCGGAAAATCTCTCTATCGCCGTGCAGTACGACCCGGAGGCGGTCGGTGATTTGCGCCCGATGCTGCAAAAGCTGCGCGAGATGCTGTAAGGAGCGACCCATGCCCTCTCAAATTTACGAGATTCTCTCTCTGATGATGCGCTACTGGTTCGCTGCGCTGGGGGTGCTGATTGTCCTGCGCGCGTTCTGGTGGCTCTGGAAGGATCACCGAAGCCGCGAGAAAAAGCGGCGTTCCCTGCCGGACGCGGGCAGCATCGGGGAATTTGTGGTCGAAAGCGACTGCGCCGCACTCCCGCAGGACACGCTGCTGCCTGTCCCGGCGGACGGGACGCTGGGCAGCGTGCGGAGCTGCGATATTGTTGTCCCTGCGCGCGGGGTGTCACCCCGGCATCTGGATGTGATGTTCCGCAACGGATATGGGCTGTATATCATCCCGTGGCGCGGGTGCAGCTGCATTGTCGATGGGGAGACGGTAGCGAGCCGGAAGGATGGAATGGCGCATCCGCTGCAGCATAACAGCATTCTGGAGGTCGGACAGGCAAGATTGCGCTTGCGCGTGTTTGCGGGATTGGATGTGGAGGATGTGCGCGCCTATGCCGAACGGCGCGAGGATGGGGATGATGAGCAGGAAAATCCCCAATACCCCGATTGATGGAAATCGCGCTCAGGCCAGGCGGCAAAAAAAGGGTCAAGGGGCAATGCCCCTTGCGGAGTCCAGAGGCAGCGCCTCTGGT
>FR899861.1:27764-31305 GCA_000437595.1 Faecalibacterium sp. CAG:74
GCCCCAGGCAGCGAAGCGTCCCTGCCAGTAACTAAGAAACCTTCCAAGTACAGTTCAAGTAACATGGGAGGCGACCGCCGAAGGAGTCCAGAGGGCGATCGGAAAGCCCTCTGGAAGCTGCTCTTTTTACCATTACAATAGGAAAGTCAACTCTGGCAGTGCAAAAAGCTCACTAACTTTTTATTGTTGCAGAGGGATTTCGCGCCTGCGGGCGCGACCAAAGGGCATGAAAACAAACGAAGTTTGCGATCGCGGCGCGACAAGGGGGCAATGAAAACAGACGAATGTCTGCGGTCGCACCTTTGAACCCTTCGCAGCGCACTCCCATGTTACTTGATTTTTATCGAAGATAGGATGAAGGCATATCATCCACATCATCCGATGCAGGCTTGTAACATAAGCCGATGTTTCGCGCAAAAGCGCGTGTCAAGATTCCGCAAATCAGCAGTATTCGCTTCGGCGCACCCAATCTGCGCTCAATCGGCGCATACTGCTTTTTGATTCGCAAGCAAATCAGCATAAGGAGGAAAAAAAGATGGGTGAACGTTCGATTCAGGAGAAGTATCAGGCGTGGCAGAAGTGCCCCGGCATGAACGAGGAGCTGCTCAATCAGCTCAAAGCCATGTCGCCGGATGAACTGAATGACAGCTTCTATCGTTCGCTGGCGTTCGGCACGGGCGGTCTGCGCGGGGTCTTAGGCGCGGGCGAAAACCGCATGAACCTCTACACCGTGTCCAAGGCGACGCGCGGGCTGGGACGTTACCTGCTGGAGACGTGCGAGAAGCCGTCCTGCGCCGTCAGCTGCGACAGCCGCATCCATAGCCGCGATTTCGCCGAGCTGACCGCCGCGACGCTGGCGGAAATGGGCATCCGCGTCTACCTCTACCGCACGCTCATGCCGACCCCCATGCTGTCCTACGCTGTGCGCCACCTGCACACCAGCGCGGGCGTGATGGTGACGGCGAGCCATAATCCCGCGAAATTCAACGGCTATAAGGTCTATGGCGCGGATGGCTGCCAGATTACGATTGAAGCCGCCGACCGCATCTATTCCTTCATCAGCGCCGAACAGACGCTCCAGCCCTCCCTGCCGAGCTTCCAGAAGTACCTTGATAACGGCATGATCAGCTACATCGACGACGAAACCATCGAGAGCTATTACCAGATGATTGACGGCCTGCGCATCGCCCCCACCGACGAGCGCCTGCACATCGTCTACAGCCCGCTCAACGGCACGGGCAATGTGCCGGTGCGCGAAATGCTGAAGCGCATGGGCAATATCGACGTGGATGTCGTCGCGGAGCAGGAAATGCCCGACGGCCATTTCCCGACCTGCCCGTACCCGAACCCCGAAATCCGCGAGGCGATGAAGCTGGCGATTGAAAAGACCATCGCCACCGGGGCGGATATGTGCGTCGCCACCGACCCCGACTGCGACCGCATCGGCGCGGGTGTGCGGCAGGGCGATACCGTCACGCTGATTTCCGGCAACGACATGGGCGTGCTGCTGCTGGACTATGTGTGCAGCCACCGCAAGGCGCAGGAGGGCGAACTGCCGCCCGTCGCCGTCAAGACCATCGTGACCACCGAGATGGCTGTGCCGATTTGCAAGAAGTACGGCGTGGAGCTGCGCAACGTGCTCACCGGCTTCAAGTTCATCGGCGAGCAGATTGGGCTGCTGGAAAAGGAAGGCCACACCGAGCGCTACATCTTCGGCTTCGAGGAAAGCTACGGCTACCTGTCCGGCACGTCCGTGCGCGATAAGGACGCCGTCAACGCGGCGGTGCTGGTTTGCGAAATGGCGGCGAATTACAAGGCGCAGGGGCTGACGCTGCTGGATAAGCTGGAGCAGCTGCGCGAGGAGTTCGGCTTCTATGCCCAGCGCCTGCTGACATTCCAGTACGAGGGCGAATCCGGCGCGGCGAAGATGGCGGACATCATGCGCAAGCTCCGTGCCCCGCTGGATACCTTTCAGGATGCGCATTTCCCAACCGCGACCCGCATCGACTACCAGAACGATGAAACGGGGCTGCCCAAGAGCGACGTGCTGTCCTTCGCGCTGGCGGATGGCAGCAAGATTATCGTCCGCCCCTCCGGCACGGAGCCGAAGCTGAAAGCCTACCTCTTCGCGCGCGGCGAAAATCAGGCAGCCGCCGAAAAGGTGCTGGATGAACTTGAAACGCTGATGAACGGGTACTGCAAGGAGTAAACTTTCAACGGGCTGTCCCACACGGGCAGCCTGTTTTTTGTTTGTACTGATTTGCATTTCTGGTGTACTTTGCGCCCATTTTCTTTCAAAACGTGTTATACTAATTCTCATCGAAACCATGACATTCGCACAGCATCTTTTCCGCCCCGGCTTTGCTTCGTTCCGCTCGCGCGTACCTCCAGTACGCCTCGCTTCACTCAGCTTTGCCGGAACGAAAAATCTGCTATGCTCGATGCCATGTTTTAGAATCGAATTCGTATTATAATCGTCCCGAAAATCGTTTGAAGGAGCGGATGCCCTATGGACACGCGCGATTTCCTTGTGCCGGATAATTACGCCGATTTCCACTGCAAGTGCGGCAAGTGCCGCCATACCTGCTGCGACGGGTGGGCAGTCACCTTCCCGCGCGAGGATTATTTCCGCCTGCTGAGCGTGCCGTGTTCGCCGGAACTGCGCCGCAAGCTGGATACATCGCTGCATCTGGCGGATGACCCCACCCCGGAGCGCTACGCCGAACTCCTGCCGAACTGGGAGGGGCACTGCCCACTTCAGCGCGCGGATGGTCTCTGCGCCCTGCAAGCCGAGTGCGGCGAGGACGCCATCTCCTCCACCTGCCGCTATTATCCCCGCGGCATCCGCACGATGGATGACGACGAGTGCGCGTGCAGTGCCTCCTGCGAGCGCGTGGTGGAAATGCTGCTGCACCGCCTGCCGCCGATGACCTTCCGGCGGATGCGCTTGTCCTTCGCCATGGCGCTGCCGCCGCGCGAGACGGACGCGGCGCTGACGGTGGAAACGCGGCAATTGCGCCGGGATGTCGTCACCATGCTGCAAGCGCGGGAAGTTCCGCTTGCAAGCCGCATGATGGGGATTCGCGCGGCGCTTGTGCTGGAGGAATCCGGGCGTCAAACGAGTGAAAGCCGCTGGGCAGCGTTCCGCGCGGCGGCGAAAGTCGCGATTCCCCCGGCGGATTGGGCACTTCGGGCGAATATCCTGCGGACGCTGATGGAAGAACTGCTGGCGGATACCATCAGCATGGGCGGAATCGCGGCGGAAATCCTGCCGCTCCTGCGCGGGGAACAGGCGGGCACGGTTTTGCAGCAGGCGGCGGGCACGTTTCAGGCGGATACGCCGGATTGGATGATTGGCACGGAGCAGCTGATGGTCAACCATGTGTTCTACGA
This sequence comes from Faecalibacterium sp. CAG:74, assembly GCA_000437595.1. GTDB lineage: Bacteria > Bacillota > Clostridia > Christensenellales > Aristaeellaceae > UBA11524. The sequence continues at coordinate 31,158 of FR899861.1, forward strand.
GGGCTTCCCGTACGGCGCGCATCAGGAGCGCCCGGCGACGGCGGTGGTTTCGCTGTGCGCGGAGTATGCGGTGCTGCGCGGCACGGCGGTGCTCTACCATCAGCTGCATACGGATGAAACGGCGCTGGTGGATGCCATTGCCGCGCTC
>FR899862.1 GCA_000437595.1 Faecalibacterium sp. CAG:74
CATTCCTGCGGCAATTGGGCGAGCGCTACACGCAGGAAATTGAGCAGAGCAAGCAGCAGGTATTCGCCGCCTGCGGAACAACCTTCAACCTCAACAGCACCCAGCAGCTCGGCGACGTGCTATTCGATAAATTGCAGCTGCCGCACGGCAAAAAAACCGCGCGCGGCTACTCCACCTCCGCCGAAGTGCTGGAGGGCTTGCAGGACATCGCGCCGGAGGTCATCACGCCGCTATTGCGCTATCGGCAATTGACGAAGCTCAATTCGACCTACGTCGAGGGTCTTCTGCGCCTGACGGACGCGACCGGGCGCGTACACTCCACCTTCGACCAAGTCGCCACCGCCACCGGGCGCATTTCGTCCAGCGAGCCGAATTTGCAGAACATCCCCGTCCGCACGGAGGAGGGCAAGGAAATCCGTCAGGCGTTCCTGCCCCGCGAGGGCTGGGTGCTGCTGGACGCGGATTACAGCCAGATTGAGCTTCGCCTGATGGCGCACTTCTCCGGCGACCACGCACTGGTGGAGGCGTTCCGCACGGGGCAGGACGTTCACGCGCGCACTGCCAGCGAAATCTTCGACGTGCCGCTGGATGAGGTGGATTCTACGCTCCGCTCCCGCGCAAAGGCGGTTAATTTCGGCTTGATTTACGGCATCAGCGGATTTGGTCTTGCGAAAAACACGGGCGTGAGCCGTCAGGAGGCGCAGGAGTTCATCAACCGCTATTTCGCGAAATATCCGGGCGTGAAGCGCTTCATGGACAGCGCCGCCGAGGACGGGCAGCACAACGGCTACGCGCTGACGCTGATGGGGCGTCGGCGGTATCTGCCGGAGCTGAAGAGCGACAAGGCGGTTGTGCGCGAGTTCGGCAAGCGCGCCGCCATGAATACGCCCGTGCAGGGAACAGCGGCGGATATTATCAAGCTGGCGATGGTACGGGTGGATGAAGCCTTGCGCCGGGAGGGACTGAAGAGTCGGCTGATTTTGCAGGTGCATGACGAACTGCTGCTGGAATGTCCGCCGGAGGAAGTGGAAAAAGCGGGGAAGCTGCTGAAGGATGCGATGGAGCATGTGATTGAGCTGCGCGTGCCGCTGCTGGCAGAGGTGCATCAGGGGACAAACTGGGCGGAAGCAAAATAAGGATAGGGGAAAAATAGGATAAACACGCGGAAGGAGTAAGGAAGAGAAATCAACTCAATCGCGAAAAGGGGTCAAGGGGCAATGCC
>FR899863.1 GCA_000437595.1 Faecalibacterium sp. CAG:74
GCGACCGCGTCAGCGGTTGACGGGCGATCCACGTAGATGCCGCCGTTCGCCATCTGGCACAGCTTGTTTGACAGGGACGCAGCGTTGACCGCATCGATCTGTTCCCCGCGCAGGGAGGTAACCAGTTCCCGCTTCAGTTCGTCGTAGATATCGCGCTCGGATCGGGACAGCCGGACAGACACACGGTTTGAAATGCACTCCGGCATTTTAAGGAAGTCCACGCTCTTCATGGAGATCGTGATATCGCCGATCAGTCCATAAATCTCGTCTTCAGCGCCGGGGCGGGGCTTCCACGAGAACACCTGCTGTGCGTTGCGACGATCCGGGAGGAAGAACACCTCGCGGTACTTGGTAATGAATCGTCCCAGCCGCTTGCCCATATCCAGCAGCCGGAACTCTGCCCACAAGTCCATCAGACCGTTGCTGCTGGGTGTGCCGGTCAGGCCGACGATCCGCTGTACCTTGGGGCGCACCTTCATCAGCGCCCGGAAGCGCTTTGCCTGATAGCTCTTGAATGAGGACAGCTCGTCTACCACGATCATGTCGTAATCGAAGGGCAGGCCGCTCTGTTCCACCAGCCATTGCACATTTTCCCGGTTGATAATGTGGATCAGGGTGTTCTGCCGGAGGGCGGCTCGGCGCTCGGCTTCTGTGCCTATGGCGACAGAATAAGTCAGGCCGTGCAGGTGATCCCACTTCTGAATCTCGTCCGGCCATGTGTCACGCGCCACACGCAGGGGCGCGATCACCAGCACCCGGCTGATTTCGAAGCGCTCCAGCGCCAGCTCCTGAATGGCGGTCAGGGTAATCACACTTTTGCCGAGACCCATTTGAAGGAACACAGCTGCCGTCGGGTGGTCGATAATAAATTGTGTGGCGTATTTCTGATAATCATGGGGCTGATACTTCATCCAGCATCCCTCCAATCTGTTCTGTATTGTCGATGATGAACACTCGGAAGCCGAGCCGTTCCAGTTGTGCCTTGCGCGTCAGTTGAAGCGGGCGCGGCTTTTTGCCGGGGGCTTTCAATTCTGCGAAGGCTACATGCCCGCCGGGCATCAGGATGATGCGGTCTGGCACACCGGCAAGACCGGGACTGACCCACTTGGGACACAGGCCACGGCGTTTTCGGACAGCATCGACCAGTCGTTTTTCTATATCTCGTTCTCGCATTTCTGGTATTCCTCCCAGCATTCCAAATAGGCTTTGATGCATCCGTCAGATGCGCCTATTGCCTTAAGGC
>FR899864.1 GCA_000437595.1 Faecalibacterium sp. CAG:74
ACAAGGCAGCGTCGATGTGCTGCTCTCTTGTGAAACTCACTATTACCTTACTTTTCCTCTGTATCTCCAGCCGCATCAGCGCTCTTCCCCTGCGTCAGCCATTTCTCGAACACCGAGTTGCCACTGTACGCTGCGAAAACAATCGTCGCGTAGTTGATGTATGTCCGAACCGTACTAATCAGCGCGTCCGTGTCGCTTCGGAAAAAGCACAGCACCACCGCCAGCAGCGAAATCGCCGTCACCGCGATAGTGACCAAAAGAACAATTTGTTTGCTGAACTGGACGTATGCTTTCTGCTTCGTCATTTGCTTCGCCTCCCTGGCGGCGTTTCCGGCAGAGCAAGAATGTCCTGTTCGTAGCTTGCGGACAGGTGATTGCGTCCTTTCGCCGCGTAACTTTTGTGCATATTCAGCACCTGCTCTTTTTCCGCCGCAGTACACCAGCCCTGCCGCGTATAGTTGTCATGCGCATTCTGCAAAAATGCCCATGTCAGAATCGCAAGATCCTCCTCCTGCTGCTGTTCCCTTGCAATCAGCTGCTTCATCGGCTTTCGGAACCAGCTGTACATCAGCGTCAGCGCCGTCACAAGTCCAACGATGGTTGTCGCGTGGTCGCGCAGCTGTTCAAAAATCGCCCACATCTGCGTTCGCCACCTTCACCGTAAAATCACCCGCAGGTTCAAACACGTTACCGGCACTATCGACAATTTTGATGCTCATCCGCGCCTGATTATCCGCGTTTTCCTGCTTCGTGAGGAACTCTGCCGCGCACCAGCCGGTGCTGTTTTTGTACTGCACGCGCCACCA
>FR899865.1:0-9042 GCA_000437595.1 Faecalibacterium sp. CAG:74
AGGGTCGAAGACCCTTTGGCGGGGTCAAGGGGCAGCGCCCCTTGGGTTCCCCCAATCAACACGCGGAAGTTGTATGAAAAAGTCACCAACTCAATCGCGCGAAAGGGTCAAGGGACGAAGTCCCTTGCGGGGTCAAGGGGCGCGCCCCTTGGGTCACCCCACCCACACCGTCTCTTTCAGCAAGTCCTCGTCCTTCGCGCTGTGCCCCGCCATCAGCATGAAGTCGCCCGGCGCGAAAACACGCTCTTCCGCACGGTTGATGTAGGTGAACGCGGTGCGGTCGAGATGGAAGACGACTTCCTGCTCCTCGCCCGGCTGCAGAAGCACCTTGCGGAAGGCAATCAGCTGCTTCACAGGCTGCATCACCTCGCATACGCAGTCGCGCAGGTACACCTGAACCGTCTCTTCGCCCGCAATGTCGCCCGCGTTGCGCACCTTCACCGACAGCGTGAGCGAATCCGCATCCACCGCCAAATCGCGGTAGACAAACGGCGCATAGCCGATGCCCTCGCCAAAGGTGAACAGCGGCTCGGCAGGCAGGTCGCTGTAGTGTCCCCAGTGCCAGCCGGGGAGATGGTTGTAGTACACTGGCACCTGCCCCGAATGGTGCGGGAAGCTGATGGGCAGCCGCCCGGACGGATTCAGCCGCCCGAAAATCGCTTCCGCGACCGCCTGACCGCCGAACATGCCGCCGTTGAAGGCGCACACGAGCGCATCCGTCGAATGGGCAATTTCCGGAATCGCCAGCGGCTTGGAGGACAGCAGCACCGTCACCAGCGGAATCCCCAGCGCACGCAGCTCACGGTATAGCTCCAGCTGCCGCCCGGACAGGGCAAGGTCGGCACGGTCTTTCGTTTCGCCGTACTGTGCGTAAACATCGCCCACGACAAGCACAACCGCATCCGCATTCCGGCACGCAGCCACCGCACCCGGAATATTGTCAGCATCCGAAGGAAGCACGCCGCACCCGCGGTGGTACGCAACCTCGAAATTCTCCTGCGCGCCGATGGCCTCGATGCCCTCGCGAATTGTCACATATGGGCGGACGGCGGGGCGGTTCGGGATGAGTTCGGGGTGCGTGAAGTACGTCCAGTCGCCGTACTGCGCGCGAATGTCGTCCGCGTTCGCGCCGATGACCGCCACACGGCGGACGGATGTCAAGGGCAGGGTGTGCGCGTCGTTTTTAAGCAGGGTGATGGACTTGCGTGCCGCCCGAAGCGCCGCCTGCTGATGCTCCTCGCACCCGATGCACCCCGGACGCCCGCTCTTCTCCGGCTGCGCAAGCAGATTCATGCGGCACTTGACGGTCAGAATGTGGCGCACCGCGTCGTCCAGCACGGCTTCGTCGAGCTTGCCGGAGCGCACCGCGTCAATCGCCGCATCATAGAAGCCGAGGGAGGTCATCATCATGTCGTTGCCTGCCTTGGCAGCCAGCACGGACGCTTCGGGCATGTCCGCCGCGACGTGCTGGGCGGTCAGGAGCGAATGGCAGTTGTCCCAGTCGGTGACGCTGAAGCCGTCAAAGCCCGCGTCGCCGCGCAGAATCGCCTTCATGCTCTTCTCGTCGGCGGTGAAGGGCGTGCCGTCGATGGAACCATACGCCGTCATGACCGTTGCGCACCCTGCCCGGAACGCCTTCTCGAACGGCGGCAGGAACGTCTCGCGCAGGCGGCGGTACGTCATTTCCGTGTCGCAGGCATCGCGCGCGCCGACCGCCTCGCCGTAGCCGATGTAGTGCTTGGCGCACGCCAGAATATGCTCGCCATCGGACAAATCGTCGCCCTGATAGCCGCGCACGATTGCTTCGCCTAATTCACCCGCCAGATAAGGGTCTTCGCCGAAGGTTTCGTCGACGCGCCCCCAGCGGGTGTCGCGCCCCAAGCACAGCACGGGCGAGAACGTCCAGTGCAGCCCGTCGGTGGCGACTTCGCGCGCCGTCACTTCGCCCATTTCGCGCGCGATGTCCTTGTCCCACGCACAGGCGCAAGATAGCTGCGACGGAAAGATGGTGGCGTGGTCATTCAGCCCATGCCCGTGGATGGCGTCAATGCCGAACAGCACGGGGATGCCCAGACGGCTATGGAGCGCCGCCTGCTGCACCTCGCGCGCGTCGTCACCCAGAACGTGCAGGAACGAACCCGCGCCGAGCTTTGCCCAGCGCAGCGCTTCCTCGCGCCCGACGACGGTGTAGGGAACCTGCACCATTTGGGCGGCTTTTTCTTCCAGTGTCATTTGGGAAAGCAGGTTTTCCACCTGCTGGCGGATGGCTTCGTTGGAAAGCATGGAGAATCCTCCTTGTTGGCGTGAATCGTTTTGGCACCGTGCGTGGAATACCCTCATGATACAGGCAAAAGAGAAAAAAGGCAAGCGGGGGAGCAGGGAAAATTTTGCGAAAACGATTGAGAAGTCAAGAAAAAACAGGCGTTTGGACTGATTGCACGGATTTTCGGAAAAGTTTTCGGATATTTTTTTGCGTTTGCGCAAGGATTTTTCACTTGTTTGTCGTACTCTTTGAGTGGAAAATCGTATTGTTCTTTTCATTTTTGAAAGGAGTATGCAATGAATCGGGAGCGTTATTTGCAGGAAATCGACGCGGTGAACGCAGCGGGAAAATATCACCCGACGTGGGAATCGCTCAGCACCCACCCTGTGCCGGACTGGTATCGGGAGAAGCGGCTGGGTATCTTCCTGCACTGGGGCGTGTTTTCTGTTCCGGCGTATCATGACTGGTACGCGCGGAACATGTACATCAAGGGTTCGCCGGAATACGAGTACCACTGCCAGCATTACGGGCAGCCGAAGGATTTCGGCTTCAAGGACTTCATTCCGCAGTTTAAGATGGAAGCGTTCGATCCGCAGGCGTGGGTGAAGCTGTTCCGGGAAGCGGGGGCGGATTACATCGTGCCGGTGGCGGAGCATCACGACGGCTTCCAAAATTACCGGAGCGAGCTGTCTCACTGGAACGCGGCGGAAATGGGCCCGCACCGGGACATCATGGGCGATTTGCTGGTGGAGGCGGAGCGCGCGGGCATGACGCTGGGCGCATCGAGCCACCGCGTGGAGCACTGGTGGTTCCTGGGGCATGGGCAGGAGTTTGACAGCGACATCAAGCAGCCGATGCACTTGGGGGATTACGCATGGCCAGCCATGCCTGAACGGGAGAATCAGGACTTGTTCTCCGAGCCGATGCCGACGGATGAGTTCCTGACGGACTGGCTGCTGCGCTGCTGCGAGATCGTCGACCGCTATCATCCGCGCATCCTCTATTTCGACTGGTGGATTCAGCATTCCGCCGTCAAGCCGTACCTGCAGCGCTTCGCCGCGTACTACTTCAACGTGATGGAAAGCCGCGGCGGGTGCGTTATCAACTACAAGCACGACGCATTCCCGTTCGGCATCGGCGTGCCGGACATTGAGCGCGGGCAGTTCGCGGAAGCGAAGCCGTTCCTGTGGCAGTCGGACACGTCCGTCATGCGCGGCAGCTGGTGCTACTCTGTGCAGCCGGACAAGGCGGTCTACAAAGCGCCGCAGGAGATTGTGCAGGACTTGCTGGACGTGGTGAGCAAAAACGGCCGCCTGCTGCTGAATTTCGGCCCGAAGCCGGACGGCACGCTGGCGGACAAAGACGTTGAAATCCTGCACAAACTGGCGGACTGGATGCGCGTCAACGACGAGTGCATCCACGGCACAGGCTTGTGGCGCATCAATCAGGAAGGCCCGACGAAGATTCAGGAGGGGCAGTTTGCCGACGGCGCGTCCCGCAACTTCACCAGCGAGGACTTCCGTTTCACCTGCCGCGGCGGAAACATCTACGCGGCGTGCATGGCGTGTCCGGCGGACGGCAAGCTGCACATTCGCTCTCTGCGCGAGGCGGACGCGAGCCACTTGCCGCTCTGGCACGGCATTGTGCGGAAGGTGGAAGTGCTGGGCAATCCCGCGCAGGTCGCGTGGACGCGCGACGGCGAAGCCCTGCATGTGGACTTGGGGGATTACCAAAGCGACATGCCGGTTGTGGTGAAAATCATCACGGACTAAAAGACGGCGGTTTCCGCGCCCTGTGCGCATGAAAAAGCCATCAATATGATCATAAAGGAGAGCATCAACATGCGTTTTACGCAAGGTTACTGGGTCATCCGGCAGGACTATGTGATGTCCTACGCCACGCAGACCGTTCGCGTCATCAAAAACGACAAGGAGCTGCACATCATCAGCGCCTGCCGCCCGATTCGCCACCGCGGCGACATTCTTGACGGCGGCTCGCTCGACATTGTGTTCACCGCGCCGCGCAAGAACATCATCCGCGTGCAGGTGACGCACTTTGCCGGCACGCCGCGCAAAGATCCTCAGTTTACGACGTATGAAGAGGACGTGACGCCCGAAATCCGCGAGGATGACGACTACGCCTACTTCACCTCCGGCGACCTGACTGCGCGCGTGAGCAAGGGTGGCAACTGGTCGGTGGATTATATGGTCGGCGACCGCATCCTGACGACGTCCGGTTGGCGCGGCATGGGTCGTGCGCTGAAGAAGGACGGCACGCCCTGCTCGCTTCTGCCGCACGGCACGTCCTACATGTCCGAGAGCCTCCAGCTCGACGTGGGCGAATGCGTCTATGGTCTGGGCGAACGCTTCGGCGCGTACGTCAAGAACGGTCAGACGGTTGATATGTGGAACGCGGACGGCGGCACGGCGTCGGAGCTGGCGTACAAGAACATCCCGTTCTACATGACCAACCGCGGCTACGGCGTGCTGGTGGAGAACGCAAGCGACGTGTCCTTTGAAGTCGCGACGGAAAAGGTGGAGCGCGTCCAGTTCTCGCACGAGGGCGAAACGATGGTCTACGACGTGATCTACGGCGGCACGCCGAAGGACACGCTCGACCTGTACACCGCGCTGACGGGTCGTCCGGCGCTCGTGCCCGCGTGGTCGTTCGGTCTGTGGCTGTCCACCTCTTTTACCACGAATTACGACGAGCAGACGACTTCCTCCTTCATCAACGGCATGGCGGAGCGCGACATTCCGCTGTCCGTGTTCCACTTCGACTGCTACTGGATGAAGGGCTTCAACTGGTGCGACTTCGAGTGGGATCATGACACGTTCCCTGACCCGGTGGGAATGCTCAAGCGTTACCACAAGAAGGGGCTGCACATCTGCTGCTGGATTAACCCGTACATCGGTCAGGCGTCGCCGCTGTTCAAGGAAGGCATGGAGCATGGCTACCTGCTGAAAAAGACCGACGGCAGCCTCTTCCAGACCGATATGTGGCAGGCGGGCATGGCGATTGTCGATTTCACCAATCCGGACGCCTGCAAGTGGTACGCTTCTTACCTCTATAAGCTGATGGACATGGGCGTGGACTGCTTCAAGACCGACTTCGGCGAGCGCATCCCGGTGCGCGACATCCGGTGGTTCGACGGCAGCGACCCGGTCTATATGCACAACTATTACACCTACCTGTACAACAAGGTTGTCTTTGACGTTGTGAAGGATCGCAAGGGCGAGGGCGAAGCGATTCTGTTCGCCCGCAGCGCGACGGTCGGCGGTCAGCAGTTCCCGGTGCATTGGGGCGGCGATAACTCCGCGACCTACATCTCGATGGCGGAAACGCTGCGCGCGGGTCTGTCCATGAGCCACAGCGGCTTTGGCTACTGGAGCCACGATATTTCCGGCTTTGAGTCCACCGCGCCGGCGGATGTTTACAAGCGCTGGGTGCAGTTTGGCCTCTTGTCCTCCCACAGCCGCCTGCATGGCTCGACGAGCTACCGCGTGCCGTGGCTGTTTGACGAGGAGAGCGTGGATGTCTGCCGCAAGTTCACCAAGCTCAAGTGCCGCCTGATGCCCTACCTGTACGGCAAGGCGGTGGAGGCGCATGAACACGGCGTGCCGATGATGCGCCCGATGATGCTGGAGTTCCCGGATGACCCGGCGTGCGATATGCTCGACCGCCAGTACATGCTGGGCGATTCGCTGCTTGTCGCGCCGATTTTCCGCAAGGACGGCGAGGTGCAGTATTATCTGCCCGACGGAACGTGGACGTCCCTGCTGGATGGCGGCAAGGTCGAAGGCGGCCACTGGCAGACGGAGATTCACGACTTCATGTCCCTGCCGCTGATGGTGCGTCCCGGCACGGTGCTGCCGCTGGGCGCGCATGACGACCGCCCGGATTACGACTATCTGGACGGCGTGGAGCTGCACGTCTACCAGCTGGCGGACGGCGAGAGCGAGACGGTTGAAATCCCCGACACGAAGGGCAGTGTCGCCGCGACCTTCACCGTGACGATGAAGGACGGTCAGGCGCAGGTCGAAACCGACTCTACGAAGCCGTATACTGTGGTTGTGCATCAGTAAATAACAACAGCCCTCTGGCGCAGGATGCTTGCGTCAGAGGGCTGTTTGCGTAAATGCGATATTGTTATTTCTATATGCAATCAATGTTGTGCAGAGGGTTTCGCGTCTGCGGACGCGACAAGGGGGCAATGGAAACAGACGAATGTCTGCGGTCGCCCCCTTGACCCCTTCGCAGTCGCCTCCCATGTTACTTGGTTTTTATCGTTACAAGGGCGACAAAAAGGAAAACAATGGTTCTTCACGGAATCTTGGGGGAAGAGCAGCTTGGGGGCGCGTCTGCGGACGCGCAAAGTTACTGGCAGGGACGCTTCGCTGCCTGCACCTTTGTTGAGCGCGTTTGAGATGCTGATCGCCCGCGGAACAGTTGGGGCGTTGCCCCAAACCCCACAAGGGACGCTGTCCCTTGACCCTGCAAGGGGCAGATGCCCCTTGACCCCTTTTCGCGATTGAGTTGGTCGCGCTTTCATGCTCCTTCCGCGTGCAGCTTTTTGGTGCTTCGCCTAAGCCCCTGTTTGCTCCCCCAACTTGCCGTGAAGAATATCATGCTTCCGGTGACGCCGTTGCTGCCGCATCCTCCGCGACATACACCGCCGCCCCATCCATGCTCACATTTTCCAGCAGCTCCGTCAGGAACAAGTACAGCGCGTGATGATCCCGCGCCAGATTATACCCCGATAGAATCAGCAGTTCGCCGGAATCCGCCAGCACCATCAGCGTAATTTTGTCCTCGCCGTCGCCAAAGGCGTCGTTCACCACGCCGCCGAGAATGCAGAAGCCGGGCTGGGCGTCAAAATCCATCGTCTCGCTGGTCTTGGGGTCGAAATCCTGCATCAGGACGGGCAGCGCCGCCGCCGGGTCTTCATCCGGCACGCGGGAAATCACCATCGCCACCACGCGCGAATCTCCACGCACAAGCGTGATGCGCCCCTCCGCCATCTCCACATGCGCGTCCTCCGGCAAAACCACGTTGAAGGGCGCAAGTGCGCTTTCCGGCACGGCGGTCAGCATCGGCGTGGGCGCGGGCGTGCCGGTCGGGGCTGTCGTTTCTTCCGCCAGCGGGCAGGAGAAGGTTATCAGGGAAAAAAGAAGCATCAGGCAAAGCAGCCGCGTCATGCGCCGCATGGTCATGCACCTCCGTTAAAAGCAGTTTCGTGTCTTCATCATACCGCATTTGCGCGCGGATGTCAATTTGCGAAATGTAACACTTCCTTTTAGGGGAAAATTATGATATGATAAGGGCAGAAATTCCCGCAACACGAAGGAGGTTTTTTCCTTGATGCAGAAAATCATCCGCCACCTGTTCTGCCAGCCGCACATGGCGCGCCGGATTGTTGTGCTGATTCTCAGCGTGACGATTATGGGCGCGTGCGTGTCGGTGTTCGACCGCATTCAGTTCGGCACAGACCCCGCGTCCGTGCTGAATCTGGGCGTTGCCAATAAGCTGAACATGCTCCTTGGCACCTACCAGATGCTCTTCTACGGCGCGCTGCTCATCGTCGTGATGGCGATGCGGCAGTGGGAGTTCATCGGCCTGGGGTCGATTGCAAACATGGTGCTTGTAGGTTACTCGAAGGACTTGTTCGATGTTATCTTTAGCAGCCTGAACATCCTCAACCGCGACGCAATGGGCATGACGGAGCGCATCTGCTGGCTTGTGCCGACGCTGGGCGTGTTCATGGTCGCCGTGGCGTTCTATATGGTGGTGGAGCTTGGCAGCGGGCCGTATGACGCGATTCCGCAGATTATCTCGAAGTACGTCAAGAAAATTCCCTATGCCGTGATTCGCATGATTTACGACCTGTCCGCGATTGCCATCGGCTGGCTGCTGGGCAGCACGGTCGGGGTGGTGTCGATTGTTACGGGCTTCTTCCTCGGCCCGATTATCGCGGCGATTGCGAAGAAATTCCGCCCATGGTTTGCGTAATTTCCCGGAGGTGACATGATGCTCGCCGAAAGAATGGAATTGCTGACGAAGCGCCCGCAGGGAACGCTTTTCCCTCCGGCGCAGAACCGCGCAGCATGGGAAGCACTGCCCGCCGACGACCGCATGGACATGGAAACGTTCATTGCCAAGTGGCGCGGTACGCCCTACCCGATGCTGCTGCTGAGCGACTACGCCGCATTCGTCCGCACGGGCAGCCGCGCACAGTGCGAAACGCCGTATTTCGCGCGTCGGCGGAAGCTCATCGCGGCGGTATTAGACGTGTGCCTGCACGGAGAATCGGCGGATTTGTCCCCGGTGGAGGATGGCTTGTGGTGCATCTGCGAGGAAACGACGTGGGCGATCAGCGCCCATGCGAACCTGACGGCGGCGCACCCGTTTCCTATCAGCGGCGAGCCGATACTGGACTTGTTCGCCGCGCAGACTGCCATGGTGCTGTCCTTTACGCTGACGCTGCTGGGCGATTGGCTTGACAGCTCCCTGCGCCAGCGGGTGACGGCGGAAATTCAGCGCCGCGCAATTGACCCGTTCCTGCACCGCAATACCGACTGGTGGATGGGGTTCACACGCAAGGATTTGTGCAACTGGACGACGTGGATTGTGTCGAACGTGATGTTCTCGGCGCGCTGCCTGCTGGACGACCCGCTGCCCGTGTACCGCCGCGCCTGCGGGATGCTCGATGCGTATCTGCGCTGCATCCCGGCGGACGGCGGCTGCGACGAGGGCGCGGCGTACTGGAACATGGCGGCGGG
>FR899865.1:9061-52466 GCA_000437595.1 Faecalibacterium sp. CAG:74
CACACGGGAACATGGCGGCGGGCAGCCTGCTGGACTGCCTTGAACTGATGGCGGAAGCCGGGCTGACCTGCTGGGACGAGCCGAAATTGCGGAACATGCTGCGCTTCCCGCTGCTGATGTCGCTGGGGAACGGCTATTTCGCGAACTTCGCGGACTGCGACGCGCGCCCGGTGATGTATGGCGAGCGATTGCAGCGCGCGGGCGAACTGCTTCGCGATGCGCCGCTGACGGCGATGGGGCAGAACCTGCGCGGTCAGCCGACGGACTGCATCGGCGACGTGCCGCACTTTTCGCGCCTTTTGCAGCGGCTGTTCCATCCGGCTGGCGCAGGTCAGTCGGCAGGGGACACGCAGGACACGCTGCTGCCGGACTTGCAGGTGCGCATCATCCGCCGAAGCGGGTGGACGCTGTGCATCAAGGGCGGGCACAACGGCGAAAGCCACAATCACAACGACGTCGGGTCACTGATGGTGTATGTGGATGGGGATCCGCTGCTGGTGGATGCGGGCAACATGGTTTATACCGCGAAAACCTTCTCCGATGCGCGCTACACGCTCTGGAACTGCCGGAGCATGTACCACAATGTGCCGCTGATTGGCGGATTCGAGCAGTGCGCCGGGGCAGAGTACACCGCGCGGAACTTCCGTGCCTTGCCGGACGGCGCGTCGCTGGAGATTGCGGGCGCGTATCCGGCGGAAGCGGGCGTGCTGTCGGCGATTCGCGGCGCATTGGTCACGACGGACGGGGGTCAAATTGCGGACGAAATCACCCTGCAAGCGCCGGAAGCCGTCGCTTTCACCCTGATAGCGCGGGAGAAGCCGGAAATCCGCCCGGACGGGATTGAATTTGCGCACGCACGGATGGAAATCAGCCCCATGCTGGCGGCAGCGGTGGAAGAAATCCCCGTTACCGACGCGCGGATGGCGAAGAACTGGCATGGGTCGCTCTGGCGGATTGCGCTGACGGCGGAAGCGGGCAGGCATCATCGGCTGTCCATCAAAATCAGCAGAAATAATTTTGCAAATCAGGAATGAAGTTGGAAGGGTCATTCGTTGTATCATTGGAAAGCCGATGGAAGGAGGAAACTTCCTTATGAAGAATTTCTGGAAAATTGTGATGCTGACCGTCCTGTGCGTGTCGCTGCTGTGCGGCGTGACGGCGATGGCGGAAGCCGACCGTTTTCAGTTTGAAAAAACAAATTTGACCGTCTTTGAGGGCAATACGCTGGAATTGTCGCTCATCCGGCAGGGCAATTGCGCGGCGGACGGCGAATTGACATTTGTCAGCGGGCGCGAGAACATCGCGACGGTGGATGAAAACGGTGTGGTAACGGGACTGACGAAAGGGCAGTCGACGATTACTGCGACGCTCAAAACCGAGAAACGGACGTGGAAAGCGTCTGTCACCGTGACGGTGGCGCGCGCCGTGACGGACATTGCGGTGAACGAAACGAGTCTCACGCTCTATGATGCGGCAGATCCGCTCATCAGTCACCTGACGGGCGGCGCGGACGGCCGCGTGCTGCTGCTGCGCAAAGGCAAGCAGGTGTCGATTCGGGCGACGCTGTCCCCCAATGACGCGAACAACCGCCGTTATACCGTCGCTTCGTCGGATACGGACGTGGTGCGTGCGAGCGGGTCAACGCTGACGGCGCGCGGCGCGGGCGAGTGCATCGTGACCGTGGCGAGCGAATCGAACCCGGAAGTCAGTGTGGATTACCGCGTCATCGTCATCACCCCGGTAACGGGCGTGACGGTGACGGCGGACACCAAGACGCTCTTCATCGGCACAACGGCGCAGCTGACCGCGACGGTGAAGCCGGCGGATGCGTCCATCACGGGCGTGAAGTGGGAGAGCACGAACGAGAAAGTCGCCGTTGTGGATGAATACGGCGTGGTGACGGGCGTTGGGCGCGGACAGGCGACCATTCGCGCGACGGCGGCGGATGGCGGCGGTCAGCGCGCAAGCGTGAACGTGACCGTCAAGCAGCAGCCGGAAAGCATCACCCTGAGCGGCTTAAGCGGCAATATCCGCGTGGGCGGCGGCGTTACGCTGAAGGCGACCGTGCTGCCGAACACGACAAGTGACAAGGCGGTTGTGTGGTCTACGTCGGACGCGAGCGTCGCGACGGTGAGCGCGAACGGCTACGTCAAGGGCGTACGCGCGGGCAGCTGCACCATCACCTGCCAGAGCAAGACGTTCCCGGAGGTCTATGCGCAAATCGACGTGACGGTGTATGCGCCGGTTACGTCCATCACCTTCAACGAGAAGAAACCGTCCGTGGCGGTGGGGCGCAGCATTGCCCTCAGCTGGACGGTGAAACCGCAGGACGCGACGGATTCGTCCGTCAGCTTCTCGACGAACAAGCCGGATGTTGTGTCGGTGTCGGATGACGGCATCGTGACCGGTCTCAAGCGCGGTGAATGCTACGTCTACGCGACCGCGAACGACGGCAGCGGCAAAAAGGCGACCATCCGCGTGACGGTGACGCAGCCGGTCACGGGCGTGACGATGAAGTACACCTCGCAGAACGTGGGGCTGAACAAGTACACCACGAACACCGCTATTCTGGAACCCGCGAACGCCGACAACAAGAAGATGCAATGGACAAGCCAGGATGAGCGCATTGCGACGGTATCGGGCAACGGGCTGAATCCGAAGGTGACGGGCCGTGCATGGGGCACGACGACCATCATCGGTACGACGGATGACGGCAGTTATGTCGTCACCTACACCATCAACGTTGGCAGCAGAAAGGATGCGCTGCGCATCACGAATCTGTGGGCGGAAAACAACGCGGCGAAGATTGTTGTTTACAACGCCAGCAACCTGACCATCACCAAATTCTACTACACGATTTACCTTTACAATGCCTTCGGCGAACCGCTGGTCTGCAACACCGACGGGCGGTCCTTCTCCTTCACGGGCACTTACAACTTCACCCTTGCCCCTGGTGAAGCGACCCGCCACGGGCAGTTCTCCTTCGGGCGCGAGTACATCAAGCCCTATGGCGTGGGGCAGGTGGTCATGCGCATCAATGGCTACGACATTGAGGGCGGTGAGCACTATGATATTCCCGCCAATGACCAGCCGGAATTCACTTGGAAGGCCACGATTGACGACGGACAAGGGTAATCCCTATGCCGCTTCTGGAAACAGGAGCGGCGCTTTTTAATTGGGAGTGAGAAGCTGGGAACAAAATGGATGCAAATGGGCGATTTCTCATCAGCGTCAGCAAACAAAAGAAGTATTTTTGCAGCTATCTTGACACGCTTTTTCACCTGTGCTACACTGTGAGCGGTTGAAGAATGCCGTGTTCTTCGACCCTTTGCGGTATCCCAATAAATTGGAACTATCAACAGGTAATGTTTTTATTCACAGGGGAGGTCATCCGAATGAATACAACCCTGCTGGCAGCGCTCGCGCTGGGCGGCGCTGCGCTCTCGGTCAAGAAGCCGACGCAGAACCATAACCTGATGCGTTTGCCGTCCTTCCGGGGCGTCGCGGAAGTCCGCGCAAGCCTGCCGGGACGGATGCGGCTCTATCTGCCTGCCGTATCCGCTAACCGCGAAGCCGCAAAGGAAATGAAGCGGCAGCTGGAAGCAACCGGCGTGGTGCATGAAGTGACGCTCAACTTCCGCCTGTCCACCGCCCTCATTCGCTACGATGAGACGAAGGTCGAAGCCGCCGTGGTGCAGGGCGCGGTGCTGAAGCTGATGGGATTGACCGACGCACTGCAGAAAGAGCCGGTCAGCCGAATTCAAAGCGGGTTGAATACGCTGATGGCGGCAATCAACCACGGTTTGCTGGAGGCGACGAACGGTCTGCTTGATGTGCGGACGCTGGCGGGATGCGCGCTGACGTTCGCGGGCGTGAAAAGCCTTGCGGTTAGCGGCGCGGCTGTTCCGGGCGCGATGACGCTGCTCTGGTGGGCAGCCAGCATCTGGAGGCGAAACGACAGTGGGACGAATTGAAACGGCGCTGATTCGCCACTACCTGAAGCCCACTGTGACCAGCGACCTGCCGGGGCGCTTGCGCTTGAGCTTCAAGGGATATCAGATGCTGCCGAAGGAAGCGCTACCGTATCTGCATTATGTGCAGGATGTGATGACGATGCTGCCGGGGGTGCGGGGCGCGCAGGTGAATCCGCGGATTGGTACGGCGCTGGTGACGTATGACGCGAGCATGACCAATCGGGAGGAAATCCTGCGGTGGATTGCGACGGCGGTTGATACGGGGCTGGAATTGGCGCAGGAGATTGACTGGACAAGGAGCGATGTGGGGGAGGAAGAACTGGCGACGATGGCACGCCGCCGCCTCGCGCTTCGCTTGGGACAGGTAAAAAAGTAACGGCAAAGAATAGCAAGGAAACGCGACCAAGCCGGGCGCCAGTCAATGGGTGTCGAGAGGGGCTTTGCCCCTTCGCAGGGTCAAGGGACAGCGTCCCTTGTGGGGTTTGGGGCAACGCCCCAACTGTTCCACGGGCGACCATTCCAAAGGAAAAGTCAACAAAGGCGCAGGCAGCGAAGCGTCCCTGCCGGCAACTTTGCGCTCCCGCAGGAGCGCCCCCAACTTGCTTTTCCCACCCCTTGCACATTGCCGCGCCAAATGGGCGCGCTTTCCAACACCTATGCTGTGTCGCGCCAGATGGGCGCGACCGTGTAGCTGGTCTTTCAAACATAGCTGGTCTTTTCCGCAAGCAGGGGTTTCGCCTCTGCGGAGGCGACAAAAGGGCAATGGAAACGGACGAAGTCCGCGATCGCCCTTTGGAAACCCTCGGTGCACACTCCTGTTAGTTGAGCTTTTTCACGGCAAGGGTTTGCGCAATCGACGCGAAAAAGCATGAATCATAGAATCTGAATTGCCAAATCAAAGAAGGGATAACATGTTCAATCGGGAAACACAGAAAAACTGGATGAAGAGTCAGGTGGCGCATAGCCTTCGCGGGCGGCTACGGCTCAGAGTAGAAGGGCTGAACTTCCTGAATGACGAGAAGGAAGAAATTGCCCAGATGCTTGCCAACCTGCCGGGTGTGCAGTGCGTGCAGGTGACGCCGATTACCTGCGGCATCCTCCTGCGCTTCGATCCGACCGCGACGGATACGTCGATTCTCTGTGAGGGCGTGGACGTGACGATGGCGCGCTATGCCATGAACGCCTACCGCAATCGTCAGGCAGGCAGCAAGCCGGAAGAGCCGGAAGTGTCCATGACGACAAAGCAGCTGACAAAGCGGCTGGCGCTCAACGCGGGCGCAGTGGTGCTCGGTCACACGATTCTGCCTGGCAGCCTGCTCGGCGGCGCGATGGCGAGCTTCACGTCGCTGGAAGCGCTGACCAGTTTGGGACTGACGATGCCGATGGCACGGAGCGCGGCGGCGGGTCTGCGCCGCGATATGCGCCCGAACGCCGATTTCCTGACGGTTACGTCGATTGTCGCAAGTCTGCTGCTCGGTACGCCGCATTCCGCCCTGATGATTCTGGCGCTGTCTGACCTCGCGGAACTGATGACGTCCTACACCATCGAGCGCACGCGGTCGTCCATCAAGCAGATGCTGTCGGTGGAAGACGGCGAGGTCTGGAAGGTGCTCTCGGACGGTCGGCTGGAGAAAACGCCGATTGGTAAACTCGAAGCGGGCGACACCATCGAGGTGCACACGGGCGAGAAAATCGCGGTAGATGGCACGGTGGTGTCCGGCAGCGCGGTTGTTGACCAGAGCGCCATCACGGGCGAATTCGTTCCGGCGGAAAAGCGCAAGGGTGCGGAGGTGTTCGCGGGCACGGTCGTCAAGAACGGCAATATGCAGATTCAGGCGCAGCGCGTCGGCGACCAGACGGTTGTGTCGCGCATCGTCGGCATGGTGGAGCAGAGCGAACTCAAGAAAGCGCCCATCCAGCGCTATGCCGATAAGTTCTCCAACTACCTCGTGCCGCTGAACTTCCTGCTGTGCGCGGCGGTTTGGCTCGTGACGCGCAATCCGCAGAAGGCGCTGAAGATGCTTGTTATTGACTATTCCTGCGGCATCAAGCTTTCGACCGCGACGGCGTTCTCCGCCGCGATTAACACGGCGGTCAAGCGCGGCGTGCTGATTAAAGGCGGCGCGTACATCGAGCAGATGAGCAGCGCGAATACTGTTCTGCTGGATAAGACCGGCACGATTACCGAGGGCCGTCCGCGCGTGACGGGCATGACGATGCTGACCGACACGATGGACGAGGCGGAAGTGCTTTCGCTGGCGATGGCGGCGGAGGAAACCAGTACGCATCCGCTGGCAAGCGCGATTCTGACCTACGGGCGCGCGCACGGAGCGAAAATTCCCCCGCATGGCGAAATTGTGACCGAAGTCTCCCGCGGCAGCCGGACGGAAGTCGACGGCAAGTGCATCCGTGTCGGCAACCTCAAGTACATGAAGGAAAATGGCGTCCGCGCGGATGTCGCGATTCCCGATGCGAACGGCGCAATTCCGAACTACGTTGGCGTGGGGGACAAGATTGTCGCCGTGCTGTACGCCATGGATAACCCGCGCGCAAACGTCCGCCGCGCCATCAACGCCCTGCGCTACGACGGCGTGGGCGACATTGAGTTGCTGACGGGCGATATGGCGGCACAGGCGCAGGCTGTTGCGGAAATGGTCGGTGTGGACGGCTATCAAGCGCAGCTGCTGCCCGAACAGAAGGCGGAGGCTGTTTTGAAGCTGCAAACGCAGGGCAACGGCGTCGTCATGGTCGGCGACGGCATCAACGATGCGCCCGCGCTGGCGTATGCGGACGTCGGCATCTCGCTGGGCAGCAAGTCCACCGACATTGCCATGGAAACCAGCGACGTCGTTATCAACCGCGATGATCCGATGATGATTCCCGAACTGCGCCGCCTGGCGCGCGCGACAATGCGCATTGTGCAGCAGAACTTCGCAATGGTCATCGGCATCAATACCGTCGGACTGATTCTCGGCGCGGCAAGCGGCATCTCTGTGTTGGCGAGCGCGCTGATGCACAACATGTCCACCATTCTCGTTGTGGCGAACTCGCTGCGGCTGATGGTGTTTCCGCCGATGGAGGGATAATGAATGCGTGATGACAACGTGGGCGCGGTGCATTTGACAGTGCTGAGCGCTATGCCCGGCAGACTTCGCCTGCAATTGGAAAAGCCGATTGAGGGCGAAGCGATTTTCCTGAGCATTCCGGGGATGCAAAGCTGCCGGTATAATCCGCGCATTCAGACGATGCTGTGCTGCTACGACAAGGCGGTTATTTCTGAAAGTGACCTGCTTGTGCGCATCGGTGCGCTGTACGCCCGCTTGCAGCAGACGGCGGTGCTGCACGTCAAGCACTCGGAGGAAGAAGGCTTCTCGATGGCGCCCAGCGGCTATCTGGCGCTTGGCTGCATTGTCCTTGACGGCATGATGACCCTCGCGGGTTCGACGCTCACACGCTACACGCGCTGGCTGTCCGCCGGGGCGACGCTGACCGACGTGGTTGGGCCCGCCTATCCGGACCTGCACACAACGTGGTTGAGCACGCCTATCAGGAACTGCACACACGCGGCAGTTTCGACCCGGAAGTGATGTCCGTCGTCTACCTGATTAACGCCATTGGCAAGCCCAACGGCTTTCAGGCGAGTCTGCTGGCGTGGATTGTCACGTTCAGCCGCCACCTGCTGCCGCGCGGCCCGCGGGAACAGGTGTATCTGGTTCGGAACGGCGAACACACCACGATGCTCACCCCCGTCGTGGGCAATGAGGACGGCAGCGCCTTTGCCGGAAGCATCTTCCGCCGGAGCGTGGAAGTCTTAGCGCACAAGGGGTAACTTCATTCGCTCGTCCGGTCAAACGACCTGAACGATAGATACTCGCAAAAAATAAGGAGGACAAACATATGTTGAACCTGAACATGAGCCCGATGGTCAAGGGCATTCTGATTGGTGTGGGCGTGAGCGCGGTTGGTTTCTACGCTTACAAGCACAACGAGGAGAAGGTGGATAACTTCCTGCGCAGCCACGGCGTGAAGGTCAAGACGCCCACTGCGGGCTTTGAGACGATGTCCGTGGAAGACCTGATGCGCACGAAGGAAAGCATCGAAGACCTGATTGCGGAGAAGGAACAGCAGGAGCAGAGCGTGACCGTGGAAGCGGACGCGGCTGTGGCAGCGGAATAACATACCATTCGCATCTTGGAACATAATAGTATCGCACCCAAAAGCGCGGCGCATGATGGATATGCGTCGCGCTTTTTGGGTGGCAAATTATTTTTTTCCGGCAGATAGAAACGTCAAGGCTGGAAAAATAAAACGGATGAAGTCCCTCCGTATTGCCTCCGCGCGATTGAGCTGCGCGCTTTGCCTTACATTGCCCGCATGTTTATCCCTTTTTATCCTCGCTTTCCCTTCCATCGTTCTCTCCCTTATGCTATAATAAAGCCAATCATCCATCGAAAGGAGGTTTCCGTCATGCTCTTCCCCCTGCGCGTCATCCGGCGCATTCATCGCGAAGGCTTTCGCTGCATCCCCGAAGCCATCCGGTTCCGCATCGCGCTCCATCGTCAGCGCCCCTTCCTCCAGACGGAAACCGCCCTGCGTCAAGCGGAGGAAGACGGCTACCAAGCCTTCATCCGCCGGCATGAAGCGCCCCTTTCAGCCCCCTTCACCCCGACCATGCGCTTGTCTTTCCTCATTCCGACTTATAATACGCCGCCGGAGCTGCTGCGCGCGCTGGCGGATTCGCTGCTGCATCAGTCGTGCGGCGCGTGGGAAGCCTGTTTCTATGACGGCGCAAGTACCCGCGTGGACACGCGTGAACTGCTGCAAGCGCTGACGCAGGAGGACAATCGCTTCCGTGTGACGTTCGGCGCGGAGAACCGCGGCATTGCGGGCAACACGAACGCCGCGCTGACGATGGCAACGGGGGAATTTGTCGCGCTCTGTGACCACGATGACTTGCTCGCACCGGATGCGGTTCGCTGCATCCTTGAAGCAGCGCAGGACGGTGCGGACTTCGTTTATACCGATGAGGACAAGGTGTCCGCCGATGGCACGCACTTCTTTGAGCCGCACTTGAAGCCTGATTTCGCGCCGGATTCGCTGCGTTCCGGCAATTATATCTGCCACATCACGGCAGCGTCACGGGCACTGATGAACGCGGTCGGCGGACTTCGCCCCGGTTTCGATGGCTCGCAAGACCATGATTTGGCGCTTCGGTTGTCCGAAAACGCGGCGAAAATCACCCACATTCCGCGTATTCTCTACCATTGGCGGATGCTGGACACCTCGTTCAGCCATCAAAAAGCGCAGACCTGTGCGGATGCCGCCGCACGCGCCGTGGCGGATCAGCTCCGCCGCCTGCACATGGATGCCGACGTGACGGTGGAAGAGCTGCGCGTCCGCATTCGGTGGAAAACGCGGCAGATGCGCAGCGTCTGCGTCCTCTGGGGCGAGGGCGATGCGCCGAAGCTGCCGATGCCGTGCATCCGCGTCCGCGATTTGTCAGCGGTCAATGACCTCGTCCGCCGGACGGACTGTGACGCGGTGCTGTTTCTGCGCGCCGGACTGCGCCCGCTGGATACCGATTGGGTCAGCGAACTCATGCAGTACGCCCAGCGCGCGGACGTTGGCTGCGTCGGCTCGGCGCTGCTGGATGACCGTGATTGCTTCCGTCACGCCGGGTATGCGGTGGACGTCCCCGGCGGCGCGGTCAGCCATCAGGCGGGGCAGTGGCGCTATGGGCGGCCGTACATGCTCACTGACCGCATCGTCCGCAACGTGACGGGCGTATCCAGCGCACTGCTGATGATTCGGCGTGACGTGTTCCTGTCCGTCGGCGGATTTTCGCCGTACCAGAGTGACCTTCGCGGCGCGGATTTGGGGCTGAAATGCCAGCAAATCGGGCTGCTCAACGTCTACACGCCGTATGCGCGGATGGCAATGGATATGCGGCTTTCGCTGCTGCCGCCGTGCCTGACGCAGGGTGCGCCGAAGGGGGATTTGCGCCGCTTCCGCCAAACGTGGGGCGCGCACCCGCCGGAACGCTACTATTCGCCGTTGTTCCGCCCGGACGGCAGCATGTTCATCGACCTTGACCGACAGGAGGGAACGCCGTGACGAAGTGCAAACCGCCGATTTTCGGCGATTCCGCTGTGCTGAAAAAAGGGCTTTGGGTGACGCTCGTGATTGCGCTGGTGCTGGCGCTGTATGGTGCTTTGTTCGCCCCGACGTGGCAGACGCGGGCGTTCACCATCGACGCGGCGGCACAGACGCATCTGCATCCGCTGACGGACGGCGAGACGTTCACGCTGCCCCTGCCGGATGGCGGCATCCGCGAAATCAGCCTGCCCGTTACGGCGCTGAGCAGTGAATCCGGCGGCACAGCGACGCTGATCCTGACACGGCAGGGGTTACCGATTTTCACGCAGACCGCCCTGCTGACCGCCAGTACCATCCGCGAAAATTTGACCTTCTCGTTTGAACCCATGGATGCGGACAAACTTGTGCTCACCTTTTCCGGCAACACGCTCCCTGCTTTGGGCATGAGCAGCGGCAATCAGCTGTGCATCCGCCTGTCCGGTACGCGCCCTTCCTGCGCGATGCTGTACTACGGGATTTTCGCGGCGGTTCTGGTGCTGTTCTGCGTCTGGGAAAGCCTGTTCACCGCACGCTGCGCCGCCACTGGACGGCAG
The DNA here is from genome assembly GCA_000437595.1 of Faecalibacterium sp. CAG:74. Classification (GTDB taxonomy): domain Bacteria; phylum Bacillota; class Clostridia; order Christensenellales; family Aristaeellaceae; genus UBA11524. Next base: position 19,725 of record FR899865.1, read on the forward strand.
AACCATCTGCTGCGCCTGCAAGCCGACGTCCGCCGCTACGGCTTCCTCATCGAACAGCTTGTCCGCCGCAATTTTAATACAAAGTATCGGCAGAGTATCCTTGGCGTCCTCTGGAGTTTCCTCAATCCGCTGCTGACGATGCTCGTGCAGTACCTTGTGTTCTCCACGCTCTTCCGCTCCGGTATCGACCACTTCCCGGTNNNCACGCTCTTCCGCTCCGCTATCGACCACTTCCCGGTGTACCTGATTTCGGGCATCATCGTTTTCAGCTTCTTCACCGAGTGCGTCACGCTGGGCATGGACGCGATTGTCATGAACGCGTCGCTCATCACAAAGGTCGCGATTCCGAAGCTGATTTTCCCGTTCAGCCGCGCGCTGTCAAGCCTTATCAACTTCCTGATTTCGCTGCTGCCGCTGCTTCTGCTGATGCTGCTGACGGGGGTGCGGGTGTCGCCCGCGCTGCTGCTGCTGCCGCTGATGATTGCGCTTTTGTTTCTGTTTGCGCTGGGCGTGACGCTGGTGATGGCGACGCTGAACGTTTTCTTCCGCGATACGCGATTCCTGTGGAGCGTGATTTCGCTCTTGTGGACGTATGCGACGCCGATTTTTTATCCGGATACAATCTGGCCGGAGGGGCTTCGGGGGATTTTCCATTTGAACCCGATGTATCAGCTGATTGATTTTTTGCGGCAGATTGTGATTGCGGGAATCCCGCCGACGCCGGAGCGTTTGCTGGCGTGCGCGGCAGGCGCTTTCGGAATGCTGATGATTGGGCTGCTCATTTTCCGGCGATATGAGAAGAAATTTGTGTTTCACCTGTAAGGAAAAGAGGACAAAAGCGGATAAACACGCGGAAGGAATATGACCGGGCGGCTCTTTCAACTTACGCAGCATTGTCGTGCTGATGGGCGCGACCGACCAGCATAGGGAGCAATTCGTTTCCTGCTGCTGGTCTTTTTTGCTGCAGGGAAAAGCGCACTGCCACAAAAAATCCACCCCCGCAGACGCAAGGGTGGACAAATTTGATAACCTGTGGATTATTCTTCTTCCAGCGGGGCGACACCGGCATCATCGCCGAGGTCTGCTTCCAGCAGGGCAAGGTCGTCCTCGTCCTCATCCGGAAGCTCGCCGGGGTCTTCTTCGGGCGCAATCGGCTTCGCGGGCTTATCCGCAAAAATCTCCTGACGAATAATCGCGTCGATTTCGTCCGTGATTTCGGGATGGTCGCGCAGATACAGGCGCGTGTTCTCGCGCCCCTGACCAATGCGCTGGTCCTTGTAGCTGAACCACGCGCCGCTCTTGTGGATAATATCGCGCTCGACCGCCATATCCAGCAGCGTGCCTTCGCGGCTGATGCCTTCGCCGTACACAATGTCGAACTCTGCCACGCGGAACGGCGGAGCAACCTTGTTCTTGACAACCTTGACCTTCGTGTGGTTGCCGACGACTTCGCTGCCGTTTTTGAGCTGCTCGCCGCGGCGCACGTCCAGACGCACGGAGGCGTAGAACTTCAGCGCACGACCGCCGGGGGTGGTTTCGGGGTTGCCGTACATCACGCCGACTTTCTCGCGCAGCTGGTTGATGAACACCGCGACGCAGCCGGTTTTGTTGATGATGCCCGCCAGCTTGCGCAGCGCCTGACTCATCAGACGCGCTTGCAGACCGACGAAGGAATCACCCATTTCGCCGTCGATTTCCGCCTTCGGGACGAGGGCGGCGACAGAGTCGATGACAATGACGTCCAGCGCGCCGGAACGAACCAGCGCTTCGACGATTTCCAGCGCCTGTTCGCCCGTGTCGGGCTGCGAGACATACAGGTCGTCAATATTTACGCCCAGATTCTTGGCGTACACCGGGTCGAGGGCGTGCTCTGCGTCCACAAATGCCGCGATGCCGCCCATCTTCTGCGCCTGTGCGACAATGTGCAGGGCAACGGTCGTCTTACCGGAGGATTCCGGGCCGAAAATCTCCACAATACGGCCGCGCGGAATGCCGCCGACACCCAGCGCCTCATCCAGCGTCAGGCAGCCCGTGGGGATGACCTGCACGTTTTGCTCCGCATGTTCACCGAGCTTCATGACGGCACCCTTGCCGAACTGCTTGTCCAAATCCGCCAGCGCGTGCTCCAGCGCCTTGAGTTTCTCCTCCTGCGCGCCTGTCACCGGGGCGGCTTTTTCGGTCTTTGCGGGCTTCTTTGCTGCCATGATACCGCTTCCTTTCTGGATACCGGCGGGGGATGCAATCGGCAATCGCCGCCGGGTTTCTTTCGCTTCTTATCGTACCACAGCGAACAGCAGTTTGCAAGGGGAACACGCAAGTTTTTCCTGATTAGGTTTCATCAAAATAATGGTATTTCCCCTTCATGGCCAGCAGGAAGCCAATCGACACGACGAACGCCAGCGCTTCCGCCGCAGAAGCTGCCCACCAGAGACCGTCCACATCCAGCGCCATCGGCAGCAGGATGACCGACGCTGCTTGAAACACCAGTGTGCGCAGGAAAGAAATTGCCGCGGACACGCCGCCGTTGTTCAGTGCCGTGAAGAAGGAGGACAGGAAGATGTTGAAGCCCGCGAGCAGGAAGGCGAAGGAGAAGAGGTGGAAGGCGTGCCGCGTCAATTCGCAGAGCGTCGCGTCATAGCCGACGAAGATGTTTGCCAGCGTCCCAGACAGCGAGATGGCGGCGATTGTCATCACGATGCCCAAGATGCCCATGACTTTCAGCCCCTTCGTCAGCAGGTTCCTCAGCTCCGGGTGATTCCGCGCGCCGTAGTGGTAGCTGATGATGGGCGCGCAGCCGATGGAATAGCCGATGTCAATCGCGACGAAAATGAACTGCACATACATCAGTACGCCATACGTCGCCACGCCGTCCTCGCCCAGAAAGCGCATCAGCTGTGCGTTGTACAGCATCCCAATCAGCGAGCCGGAAATGTTGCTCATCAGCTCTGATGAGCCGTTGGCGCACGATCGCAGCAGCGGCTGCGCCTCGAACTCCGTCCAGCGCAGGCGCAGGGGGCTGCTTTTGCTGAACAGGAAGTACATCAGCGGCACAACGCCGCCAACGGTCTGGCTGATGCCGGTTGCAATCGCAGCGCCCGCAATGCCCCAGCGGAATACGCCCACGAACAGCGCGTCCAGCACCATGTTCGTCACGCCCGCCGCGAGCGTAATCAGCAAGCCGAACTTCGGCCGCTCCGCCGCAATCAGGAACGACTGGAACATGTTTTGCAGCATGAACGACGTAAGAAAGCAGACGACAATCCGCCCATAAAGCACGCAGTCATCCACCATGGCCTCTGTTGCGCCCAGCAGAATCGCCATTGGGCGCATGGCCAGCACCCCGACCACCGTCAGGATAACGCCCAGCAAGATGCCGAAGAGCGTAATCATGGAGAAATACTTGTTCGCGTGCTCCTTGTCGCCCTCGCCCAGCACGCGGGAGACCAGCGCCGTGCCGCCTGTGCCGAGCATAAAGCCCATTGCGCCCAGAATGATGAGAAACGGCATAATCAGGTTGATGGACGCGAACGCCGTTTTTCCGGCGAAATTCGACACGAACAGCCCGTCCACCACGCCGTAGATGGACGTGAACACCATCATGACAATCGACGGCAGAACGAAGCGGAACAGCCGAGCGTAGGTAAAGTGGTCAGATAATTGAATTGGGTTCTTCTTGCTCATTTGGTTTGACTTTCCTCTTCTTGATTCCGCACTGTCTGCGGGAAAATGTCTATCATCAGCGCATTCAGGCGGCGCAAGAGGGAGAACAGCTGATCCGCCTCTTCTTCGCTGAATTGCGCCAGCGCCTGCTGCTCGGTTTCGGCAACGCGGTCTGCGGTTTCACGCGCCAGCGCTTCGCCCGCGGCCGTCAGGTGAATCGTTTTCGTGCGACGATTTGAACCGCTTTGCAGCGTAATCAGCCCGTCCGCTTCCATTTTCTTCAGCGCGGAGTTGATTGTCTGTTTGGGTTCGTGCAGAAATTCGCACATCCGGCTCTGTGTCATTTCGCCCGGCTCAACCCGCAGCGTGTACAGCGCCCACATCGCCATGTCAGTCAGGTTCATCTGCTTCGCCATCTGTCGGTAGATATTGGCATTTTCTTTCCATGCCTCGTTCAGCGCAAACAGACGTGTGCTTAACGCTTTCATCACAATACTCCTTTCAATTTGTCCGAAATCGGACAGTATCGATTATAGTCCGATTTCGGACATTTGTCAAGAAACTTTTGCCGAAAAAATAACAGAGTGTGTGTAACCGCTTGAACAATTTTTGAACTTTCTTGCCATATGTCTTGTTATCTCCCTGACTTTCCGATAACGTTTTCTGAAATGCTGTCTGTTTCCTTGACGGCTGTTGAAATTGGGCGTATAATGGCAGATGCGCAATTGCGCCATATAATAGGAAACGTTGCCCCAGAAACGTGTACGCCCTGTGATGAACGAAAAGAAAGAGTTATCGATATGAACAGTGAGCAGATCCGGAATTTTTTCGCTGATTATCAGGTTGTCCTCAAGCGGGTGGAGCAGCTCGAAGCTGCCATGTGCATCAAGTCCGACTGGGATACATGGTGCGCTGCCCTTCGGGAGCGCGCTGAATTCTTCCGCACGGAGTATGCGCACATGAATGCCATAATGCGCAGCGTGATGCCGGAGTTCGCGAAGGAAGAACCTGCTTTAGACGATGACGCATGGAACCAGCTGCAAATTTCGATGATGGACTTCTATCGCGCAGATACGCATGACTTGGCGCTCCTGATGGAACTTGCAAAGATTCTCCAGAAACACTATGGGCACAGCAACAACCTTGCCGCGATGACGGATGTGGATCTGACATTGGCGTACACAAATCTGGAATTCTCCCGCATTCTGCGTGAACCATATGGCACACGCGCAAGGGACTATTACCGCAAGATTTCGGTTTTGTCGCGGAATTTCGGCGCAATCAAGGAGCACAGCGTCCATCAGGCGATTGTGATCTCCTACGCGAACCTTGTGATGAGCTGCTGCGTGTTAGGCTCGGTCACGATGCAAGAAGCGTTTAGCATGTGGGAGGAAATGAAGGAACTGCAAGCGTCGGATGCGCTGGCGGCGACGCGCGAAAGCGAACCGGACGTAGGCAGGCTGCTGGATATTTTCACCGAGCGCTTCCGCACGGACGCTTACGCGCTGGCGAAATCGTTTGACCGCACCATTGAGGCGCACACCCGCTATGTGCCGCCGGAATTGATGAGCCGGATTGAGCAGATAACGGCAGAATATTACGAAAAGCTGGATAAGCCGGAGGAAAGCACTGCCGACATGTTCCAAATTATCACCAGCCAGTGTGACTTCGACTGCGAGACGGGCCGCCGCACGGCAGATGAGTGCTGGAAGGAGATTCACACTTTCTTCCGTAAGACAAAGCCGAAGGTGGAGCAGCTCGGTGAAGTGGACGTGCGCGAAATTGACGTTATTTCCTATTACATGACCTGTCTGGACGCGCTGATTTCCTTCCTTGTGGAAACGACGATGCCGATGGAGGATAAGAAACGCTATTTCCGCGAATATCAGCAGGATATCCGTAATTTCATTGCGGATTACGACACGCGCACCGGGCATAGCAACACGCTGAACAACGCACTGGAGGAGCTGGCGTTCTTCCCGAATGCCTATGCGCTGTTCGACACGGCGGAGGAGAAAATCGACTACATCTTCCGGCTCGTTGTCGCGCGGCACTGCACCGCGTTCCTGCATTCGCTGATGGTGTCCGCCTTTGCGGAAGCGATTCTCTCCGCCATCATCGACAAAGAACCGGCGCTGATGGTGGGGTATCACGGCGTGACATCGCCGGAGGATGTGCAGGCGCACCGCGTGGAAATCCTGCAATTTGCGCATGACGCCGCCCTGCTGCACGATGTGGGCAAGAATTCCATGCTCGAGATTATCGAGACGCAGCACCGCCCGCTGACGGACGAGGAGTTCGGCATTATCCGCTCCCACCCGAACCGCGGCGGGCAGTACCTGAGCATCGACGAGGATTTGGCGCGCTATGTGGATATCGCCCGCGGTCACCACAAGTTCTACAACGGCAAGGGCGGCTATCCGAACGACTTTGATAACACCGCCTCGCCGGAGCGCTTCATGATTGACATCATCACCGTCTGCGACTGTCTTGATGCCGCGACTGACCAGTACGGCCGCAACTACCACCAAGCCAAGACGACGGACGAAGTGCTGGCGGAATTCAAACGCGATGCGGGTGTTCGCTACAACCCGGACATTGTGCGCTTCATCCTGCAGGATTCCGCTCTTCGCGACACCCTGCGCGAAATTTCCGGTTCCCGCCGCCTGACGATTTACTACGACACCTACAAGCACTATTTTATGTAACACAAGGGAGTTCCAAGGGAGTTCCTCCCTTGACCCTTTCGCGCGATTGGGTTGGTGACACTATCAGGCAGGGCCCGCGTGTTTATCTGCCCTTTCAGTCAGCTAAAGGTGTCCGCCATAGCGGACGGAGAGGGCTTGCCGCAATACAAGCTATACTATTTCCAGATGGCACAGTTGAATCTGGAAATAGTATTAATTCCTGAAAAGTGTAAATCAACAGAACACAAAAAGAGCCGCTTCTACACAACAGAAGCAGCTCTTTTTCATATCCCCATCCCGCAATGCTCGCACTGCCGCGCAGCCCCTTCCACCACACTCGTGCGCCTCCCGCAGTGCGGACACACAATAAACGACTGTACCACCCCATACGCCCGGAGGTTCGGCGCAGTCAGGTATACCATCGCCGTCAGCGGATCAATCTGAATGTTTCGCAGATAGTTTCCGCAGAGCAATAACCGCAGCGTCTCCATGTTCGGGCAGTCCGGCAGGAGCTTGGGCATATCCGACAGCGGAAACATGTGCAGCGAGAACGCTGCTAACTGCTGTGCAACGCCGCGCGCCCGGCGCCGGATGATTTCCCCCTGAAGCAGGTGCATCCCGGCGTACAGCGCCGCCGTCGCAAGGCATAGCAGCAGCACCACCATGTGCGTGTCGCCGCGCTCACCCGCCTTGCAGGTGCGCCACAGCAGCAGCGCCGATAGGGCGAAGAACAGCGCCATCAGCGGATACACCCACCATCGGCGGTTTGCCCGCTGCGTCAAATAGGGATTCATGCGGATGCCTCCTGTTGCCGAATAACATTCATTTCACCTATACAATACCATACTTGCAGGATAATGTCAATCTTGACGCGGAAGAAAAACCGGGAAGCGGCTTCTGCCACCTTCCCGGCTGCCTGGCATTACGCCCCCAGATACGCCTTCCTGACTGCATCGTTGTGCAGCAGCTCCTGCGCGTCGCCGGACATGGAAATCTTGCCCGTTTCCAGCACATACGCGCGGTTCGCGACGGACAGCGCCATTTGCGCGTTCTGCTCCACCAGCAGAATCGTCGTGCCGCTCTTGTGCAGCGCGCGGATAATGTCGAAAATCTGCTCGACCAGAATCGGCGCAAGGCCCATCGACGGCTCATCCAGCATCAGCAGGCGCGGCTTGGACATCAGCGCGCGCGCCATTGCCAGCATCTGCTGCTCGCCGCCGGAGAGCGTGCCGGCAATCTGCTTCTGGCGCTCCTTCAGGCGCGGGAACAGCTCGAACATCTGCTCAATGCTGCCCGGAATCTCCTTGTCGGGGCGCGTGAAGCCGCCCATTTCGAGGTTCTCCAGCACCGTCATCTGCTGGAAGATGCGCCGCCCTTCGGGGCAGAGCGCCATGCCGTGCTTCACCATATCCGACGCGTGGACGCGCGCCAGATCCTTGCCGCCGAAGTGGATGCTGCCCTCGCGCGGGCGGAGCAGTCCGGCGACGGTGTTCAGCGTGGTGGATTTGCCCGCGCCGTTTGCGCCGATCAGCGTGACGACCTCGCCCTCATCCACCGAGAAGGAAATGCCCTTGATTGCGTGAATCGCGCCGTAATAAACGTTGATATCGTTGACTTCCAGCAGACTCATGCTTTCACCTCCTTCTGCTTGCCCAGATACGCCTCAATGACGACCGGGTTGTTCTGGATTTCCTCTGCCGTGCCCTTGGCGATGATGCGCCCGTAGTTCAGCACGCAGATGCCTTCGCAGATGCCCATGACCAAATTCATGTCATGCTCAATGAGCAGGATAGCAATCTGGAACTGGTCGCGGATTTTGATGATGTTCTCCATCAGCTCCGCCGTTTCGTGCGGATTCATGCCCGCGGCGGGTTCGTCCAGCAGCAGAAGCGACGGATTCGTCGCCAGCGCGCGCACAATCTCCAAGCGCCGCTGTGCGCCGTAGGGGAGGGAACCTGCCTTGACATCGCCCATGTTTTCCATGCCGAAGATGCTCAGCAGATCCAGCGCCTTTTCGTGCTGCTTCTTCTCGCCTTGCCAATACTGCGGCAGACGGAAAATGCCGGAAAACATGCCGTACTTAATCTGGTTGTGCAGACCGATGCGGACGTTCTCTTCCACCGTCATGTTGTCGAACAGGCGGATGTTCTGGAACGTGCGGGCAATGCCGAGCTTGCTGGCCTGCACTGTGTTCATGCCTGCCGTGTCTTTGCCGTTGATGAGAACCGTGCCGGTTGTGGGCTGATAGACCTTTGTCAGCAGGTTAAAGACCGTTGTCTTGCCCGCGCCGTTCGGGCCGATAAGCCCGCAGATTTCCGTGCGCCCGATGGCAAGGTTCACGTCGTCCACTGCCTTCAGGCCGCCGAACTCAATGCCCAGATGGCTGGCTTCCAGCACGGGCGAATGATTCACGTCGCGTTCCGGAATGATGCTGCGCGACGGCACGGGAACCATCTTTGTATTGGGCTTAAAACGCTTCAGCGGTTCAGTCATGCCGCGTCACCTTCCTTCACAACTTCTTTTTTCGCGGGGCGGATGCGCTCGAGCACCTGCCGCACCACCGGGGCGTTGCCCAGCAGCATCACGGCAATCAGCACGATGGCGTAAATCAGCATACGATAGTCGCCAAATTCGCGCAGCACCTCCGGCAGCACCGTCAGCAGCGCCGCCGCAATCACCGAACCGCGGATATTGCCGATGCCGCCCAGCACGACGAACACCAGCACGAGGATGGACGTATCAAACTTGAACTTGTCCGGCGCGATGGAGGAGAAGTTCAGCCCAAACAGCGCGCCAGCCATGCCCGCCAGCGCCGCTGAGGTGACGAACGCCATCAGCTTGTACTTCGTCACGTTCACGCCCATCGCTTCAGCGGCAATGCGATTGTCGCGGCTTGCCATAATCGCGCGGCCGGAGCGGCTGTTGATGAGGTTCAGCACGACAAACAGCGTCAGCAGCACCAGCACGAAACCCGCCTCGAACGTCGCGATGCGCCCGACACGCACCGCCCCCGCCGGCCCGTTGTACAGGAGCGTGCCATCAATGCGGGGATTGTTGAAGTTGACAATCAGCTTGCCGTCGCTGACCGCGAAATACAGGCAGTTCATGACGTTGCGGATGATTTCGCCGAACGCCAGCGTGACGATGGCAAGGTAGTCGCCGCGCAGACGCAGCACCGGGATGCCAATCAGCACACCCGCAATCGCCGCGCATACGCCGCCCGCCAGCATGGCCAGCACGAGGCGCATCGTCTCATTTTCCATCTGGAAGGCGTTCAGCAGCCAGCCGGACATGATGATGCCGGAGAACGCGCCGACGCTCATGAAGCCCGCGTGACCCAGCGACAGTTCGCCGGAGATGCCGACCGTCAGGTTCAGCGAAACCGCCATGACGATGTAGACGCAAATCGGGATGAGCTGCCCCTTCAAGGAGCGGCTGATGGTGACGCCCGGGATCATCTTGCTCAGCGCCATCTGCGTAAAGACGAACGCGATGATGACGATGGCGTAGGTGATCAAGTTGTTCAGAAAGCCCTTTGTTGACTTTTTCATCGTTTTCTTCATCCCGTTACACCTTCTCCCGCATCGGCTTGCCCAGCAGCCCCGTCGGCTTGACCAGCAGCACGATAATCAGCACGGCGAACACCAGCGCGTCGCCCAGCTCCATGGACACATACGCCTTGCCGAGAATCTCAATGATGCCCAGCAGCAGACCGCCCAGCAGCGCGCCGGGAATTGATCCGATGCCGCCGAAAACAGCCGCCGTGAACGCCTTGATGCCCGGCATGGAACCCGTCGTGGGCATCAGCGTGTGGTAGGTGGAGCAGAGCAGCACGCCCGCAATCGCCGCCAGCGCGCTGCCGATGGCGAAGGTCAGGGAAATCGTCGCGTTCACCTTGATGCCCATCAGTTCCGCCGCGCTGCGGTCTTCGCTGACGGCGCGCATCGCCTTGCCCATCTTCGTGTGGGAGGTGAAGAACGTGAGCACCAGCATGATGATGATGTTCGCCAGCACAGTCACGATTGTTTCGCCGGTCAGAATCAGCTGCCCGTCAAACAGGCTGATGGACGGGATGCTGACGAAGGACGGAAACGACATGGGGTTCGGGCCGAACACCAGCAGCGCCAGGTTTTGCAGCAGGTAGCTCACGCCGATGGCGGTAATCAGCACGGCAAGGCTCGTTGCCTGACGCAGCGGCTTGTACGCCAGCCGCTCGATGACCATGCCCAGCATCGTGCAGACAATCATGGCAATCAGCACGCCAAGCAGGGGGGACATGCCCCAGTACTGCGTGGCGCAGAAGGCAATGTACGCGCCAATCATGATGACGTCGCCGTGCGCGAAGTTCAGCATCTTGGCAATGCCGTAGACCATCGAGTAGCCCAAGGCGATGATGGCATACACGCTGCCAAGGCTGATGCCGTTGATGAGGTAAGAGAAGAACTGAAGCATCCTGCCTGCACCTCCAAATGACTGAAATCTGCGGGAAAAGCATTTTCCCTTGAAAGACAGCAAGGCAATCAGCAGCAGTCCGTGTGCACCCTTGCACCAACTGTTGCTGATTACCTTCTGTCTGCACCTGCTGGATACGCTCATGCCGGAGAAGGAAGCTCCTCCTCCGGCATGAGGAAAACGTGTGGAATAGGGGGGGATTACTCCGCTGCAGCCGCATCAGCGCCGACATACACGCCATCCTTGATGATGACGGCCGTCGGGGTCTTGGTGACAGCGCCCGTCGCATCCCAGACCATCGTGCCGGTCAGACCGGTGACGGTCAGTTCCTGCATGGCAGCAATCATCGCGTCGCAGATATCTTCCGGCGCTTCGTCGCCCTTCACGCCAGCCTTTTCAGCGGCCGCCGCCAGCGCGTAGATGCCGTCATACGCATCCGCCGCGAACTGGTTCGGCACCTCGCCGTACTTTTCCTGATACTTGCCGACGAAGCTCTTGGTCAGCTCGTCCGGCGCGTCCGCGGAGAAGGGGGTCAGCAGCATGACGTCTTCCGCCAGCGCAACATCGAAACCGGGCATGGTCAGGATGCCGTCCATGCCGTCAACGCCGAAGAACACCGGCTTGTAGCCCATGGTGTTGGCAGCGTTGAGAATCTGGGAAGCGGGGGTGTAGTAGATGGGCAGGAACACAACGTCCGCACCGGCGTTCTTGGCCTCGGTCACCTGCACGGAGAAGTCCGTGGTGTCGTTGGTGAAGGTGGTCACGGAAACGATGTTCAGCCCCAGCTCGGCAGCCTTGCTCTCAAAGGTCTGATAGATACCGGTGGAATAGGTGTCGGCGTTGTTGTAGATGATGGCGACCTTCTCGCCGACCTTCTTGTTGAAGATGTATTCAGCGGGCGCGGAGCCCTGTGCCGGGTCCGTGAAGCAGACCTGATACGCATTGTCCTTGTTCGCGATGACTTCCAGCGAGGAAGCGGAAGGCGTGAGCATAAACACGCGCTCGTCATACGCCTGCGCGGAGACAGCAATGCAGGGGGTTGTCGTCACGCAGCCAAGGATGACCTGCGTGCCCTTGTCCAGCGTCGCGTTGTAAGCGTTGATGGACTTTTCAGCGTCGTTTTCATCGTCCTGCACGTCCAGCACGATGTTCACCTTGCCGGCGGCGTTGATTTCCTCCACGGCGATTTCCGCGCCGCGCGCAACTGCCAGACCATAGACGGCGGCAGCGCCGGTCATCGGGCCAATCACGCCGATGTGAATCGTCGTCGTTTCCTCTGCGGACGCGAAGGACGCCATGCTCAGCGCCATGGCCAGAGCAAGAACGAGACTAAAGAACTTCTTCATGAGAACCAACCTCCTTATCAGGTGGACGGGCGGAAGCGTGTTCCGTTCGTTATGCAACAATTATACGCATCGGATGGCGTGCCGTAAAGGGTTTTTGTGGATTTTTCGTGTTCTTTTGCTGCGCTTCCTGACGAAAATGTTCGCTTTCTGGCTAATACGATTTCCAGATTCACCTGCGCCATCTGCTTGCGCCTTTTCCATTCTGGCGTCCGCTCATTCCACCTAGCGTAGCGCTGCTACGCTGCGTTTCATTCACGTTAGCCAGAATGAAAAATTCGCGGCGCATCTTGGCGCATTCTTATCTGGAAATAGTATAATTTCTGCATCACACGAAAAATCCCCCTGCGCATACGCTGATGCGGGGGAGGTGAAGCGGCGTGAGCAGCATGTGCTATCAGACGCTCAGCTTCGTGGAATGTCTGGAAATTCTGCGGCAGGCGAAGGCAGTCCGCGCGGCGTTTTTTGACGGTCATGCGCCGTATGTTGTGCCGATGGGGTTCGAGTGGTTCGTGAACGGGATGCAGCCGGTCGTTTGCCTGATGATGCCGAAGGAGGGCCGCAAGGCGGAGGCGTTATCCGTCTGCACGCGGGTGTGCCTGGAGTTTGAAGCGCCGGATGCGGCGGCGATTCAGGTCGTTCTGGCGGAAGGAAAAGCCGTCCCCCTGCACGAGGAGGACGGCGCAATGGTCTATGCGATTCCGGTGGAAACCATGTCGGGGCGGCGTTATTTTTTGCCTGATGACTGAGCCGGGAAAGTCAGCGTGATGGTCGTACCCTCGCCCAGCGCGCTCTGCATGGCAATCTGCGCGTGATGCACCTGCGCGCCGTGCTTGACGATGGACAGCCCCAGTCCCGTGCCGCCGGTCTGCTTGCTGCGGCTCTTGTCCACGCGGTAGAAGCGCTCGAATACGCGCTGCTGATCCTCCGGCGCAATACCTACGCCGTTGTCCGCGACAGTCACGACGGCGCGTCCGTCCGCCATTTCCGCCCGCGCCCGGACGTATCCGCCCGCGTGGTTGTACTTGATGCCGTTTTCCAGCAGGTTCGTCAGCATTTCTTCCAGCAGGGCATGGTCGCCAGAAATCAGCACAGGGTCATTTCCGCTGGCGCTGATGCTTACCTGCACATTCTGCGCGGCGGGCGTCAGCTTCTGGACGCAGTGCTGAATCAGCGCGGTCAAATCGACGGGGGTCACTTCGCCGCGCACACCCTCATCAAGGCGCGACAGGCGGATGATGTCCTCAATCAGCGTCAGCAGGCGGCGGCTTTCGGCGAGAATCTTCCGCCCGAATTCCGTCGCGTCCTCCGGCTTCTGCAGCATCCCGGAGGACAGCAGCTCCGCGTAGCCGCTGATGGTAGTCAGTGGGGTGCGCAGCTCGTGGCTGACGTTGGCGGAGAATTGCCGGCGGCTTGCTTCAGCGGCCTGTGCGGCGGTGACGTCCTGCATCAGCAGCGCCGTGCCGCCGCCTTCGACATGGCTGAGGGAGAGGTGGATGGTCATGCCGTTCAATTGCATCGCGCATTCCGTACCCTGCCCGTCCAAAAGGCGGAGCAGCGCCTCGTCGCGGCTGACGGCAATCATCGGCTGTCCAACCGGGTCATTGGTGATGCAGAACATTGCCCGCGCCGCGTTGTTCATCGTCAGCACATGCCGCGTCTCGTCGAGGATGACGAAGCCCTCCTTCATGCCGCCGAGGACGGTATCCAGTTCATGCCGCTGGGCGGTCAGGGACGCCATCTGGTCGGCAATGCGGGCGTTTTGCTGCGCCATGCGGCGAAGCATGGGCGAAAGCTCCTCGTAAACGTCGCTTTCCAGCGGCTGGTCAAGGTTGACCTCGTTCATGGGGGCGGCAAGGCGCTTCGCCAACGGGCGGGAAAACGCCATCGCCGCGCCGAAGCAAAGCACCGCGCCCAGCAGCAGATACCCCAGTAAATCGCGCACCTGCCGCAGCATTCCGCGCTGCGTGCCCGAAACGCGGATGACACGCCCGTCCGCCAGCCGTTTGGCGTAGTACAGGCTTGTTTGCCCAAGGGTCGCGCTGCTGCGGGCGGTGAATGCCTCGCCGTTTTCGCGCGCCTGCTGAAATTCTTCGCGCCCGGCGTGGCTCTCCAAGCGGGACGCATCCACTTCGCTGTCATACAGCACCGTGCCGTCCGTATCCAGATACGTTACGCGCTGGGTGAATACGCTCCCTTGCAGCAGGGAAACCGGGTCATCCGACGCCTCAAGGTAGGAGGACAACTGCACCGCCTGCTGCCGGAGCTGCTCGCGGTTGTCGGCGGTCGTCTGGAAGTACATGCCCGCGAATACCAGCACGCACATCAGCAGAAGGGTCAGCAGGGTTACGCCCGACAGCGTCAGGCGCAGACGGGAAGAAAGGCGGTTTTTCATCAGCTTTCACCTGCTTCCGGATGTTCGTCCATGCGGTAGCCGACGTTGCGGATGGTGGCAATCAGCCGCCCGCTGTCGCCGAGCTTCTGCCGCAGGGTGCGGACGTGAACGTCAATCGTGCGCGTGTCGCCGGAGTAGGCGATGCCCCACACGTCGTCCAGCAGCACTTCGCGTGTGACAGCTTTGCCCGCGTGCGCCATCAGGAACGCCAGCAGCTCAAACTCCATGTGCGTCAGGGCAATTTCCTGTCCGCCGGCGGTGACGCGGTGGCTTTCGCGGTCAAGCGTCACGTCGCCCAGCGTCATGACGGCGGAGGGCGTTTCCTCCTGCGTCCGCCGCAGCAGCGCACGCACGCGCGCCAGCAGTTCCATCACACCGAACGGCTTCGTCAGGTAATCGTCCGCGCCGCAGTCCAGCCCCTTCACCTTGTCCATTTCCGCGTCGCGCGCGGTGACGAGAATCACGGGCACGCGGCGGGTGCGTGCGTCGCGGCGCAGGAAGCGCAGCAGGGACAAGCCGTCCTCGCCCGGCAGCATCACGTCCAGCAGCACGCAGTCCGGCACGGTCTTTTCCAGTGCCTGACGGAACGCGGTCGGCGTCTCGTACCCTTCCGCCTCATAGCCTGACTGACGCAGCGCGTACAGCTCCAGCTCGCGAACGCCGTGATCGTCCTCGACAACGAAGATCATTTCAGCTCTTCTCCTTTATACAGCCCGGTGATAGCGTACACCACCCATTCGGCAATGTTGACCGCGTGGTCGCCGATGCGTTCCAGATACTTGGCAATCATCAGCAGGTCAAGGCACTCCTCCGTTCGGTCGGGATGCCCGCGAAGCCCGGCAATCAAGTCCGCCTTCACGTCGTTGAACAGCGCGTCCACAATGTCGTCGGACAATTCCACCTGCTGCGCCAGCTCAATATCCTTATGAACGTATGCGTCAATCGCGCGGTGCACCATCGAAATTGCCGCCTGCGCCATTGACGCGAAATGCTCCGGGCGCGGACTGCGCAGATGACCCATTGTCGCAATTTCACAGATGTCGCTCGCCTGATCGCCGATGCGCTCCATGTCGGTAATCATTTTCAGCGCCGCGCTGATGGTGCGCAGGTCGCGCGCAACGGGCTGCTGCTGGAGCAGCATGTGGATGCACATCGCTTCCACCTCGCGCTCCTTTTCGTCCACAACGTGGTCACCGTCGCGAATTGCCGCCGCTTCCGCCATGTCGTCTGTCTGCAGCGCGCGAATTGCCCGCTCAATCGTGTTCTCCACCAGTGCGCCCATCGCCATCATCTGCTCGCCAAGCTGCGCAATCTGGTCATCAAAATGCTTTCTCATCGAAAGACCTTCTTTCTATGATAAACGGTGGTGAAACTCCTGAAAATGCTGATTTATGCGTTGATTTAGGGCACCACCGCACAATTCGGCGGCGCGTCTGGCGATGTCTTTTCCGCCATCTGCATCATGCAAATTTCTCGATTTACCGCAGTAAACCTTCGATTTCCGCCATCTGCATCATGCAAATTTCTCGATTTACCGCCAGTAAACCTTCGAAATTTGCATTTGCATCTGACGAAAAATCCATTCGCCAGCCGACCACCTCATTTGTGCGGTGTTACCTTAGAAGTGCGGATTCCGAAAATCTGACGACTTCCAATAAAAGTCAATCTGGGTAGGGGAAACCGAAGGGGTCAAGGGGGCGATCGCGGACTTCGTCCGTTTCCATTGCCCCTTGTCGCCTCCGCAGAGGCGAAATCCCTGCTTGCGGAAAAGTCATGCTATGTCTGGAAGACCAGCGCTGCGGTCGCGCCAATGGGCGCGACAATGTGCAAGTGATGGATAGAGCAGCTTGGGGGGCGCTCCTGCGGGAGCGCAAAGTTACTGGCAGGGACGCTTCGCTGCCTGCGCCTTTGTTGACTTCTCCTTTGGAGTGGTCAACCGTGGAACGGTTGGGGCGTTGCCCAAAACCCCACCAGAGGCGCCGCCTCTGGACTCCGCAAGGGGCATTGCCCCTTGACCCTTTTTTGCGTCCCGGCTTGAGCGCGTTCCCCTGCTATCCTTTATCCCTAATCCGCCTATCCTTTCCCCAGCATTATAGCAAAAAATCCTTCCACTAACAACCCTTAGCCGAAGCGGCCCGTGATATAATCCTCCGTCCGCTTATCCCGCGGCATCGAGAACAACTGATCCGTCGCCCCAACTTCCACCATATCCCCTAACAGGAAGAATGCCGTTGTGTCCGCAATGCGCAAAGCCTGCTGCATGTTATGCGTCACAATCACAATGGTGTACTTCCCCTTCAGCTCCATGCACAATTCTTCAATCTTGCTCGTCGAAATCGGGTCAAGCGCCGAGGTGGGTTCGTCCATCAGCAGCACCTCCGGTTCAACCGCCAGCGCGCGCGCAATGCAAAGTCGCTGCTGCTGACCGCCGGAAAGCCCCAAAGCACTCTTGTTCAGGCGGTCTTTCAGCTCGTCCCAAATGGCGGCGTTCCGCAGGCTGCTTTCCACAATTTCGTCCAGCTGTGCCTTGCGGTGGATGCCATGCGTGCGCGGGCCGTAGGCAATGTTATCGTAGACGCTCATGGGGAAGGGGTTGGGCTTCTGGAACACCATGCCGACGCGCTTGCGCAGCAGGTTCACGTCCATGCTGCCGTAAATGTCCTCGCCGTCCAGCGTGATGCTGCCCTCGACGCGGCAGTCGGGGATGAGGTCGTTCATGCGGTTGAGCGTCTTCAGCAGCGTCGATTTGCCGCAGCCGGACGGCCCGATGAACGCGGTGATTTTGCCGCGCTCAATGTCGAGGTTGATGCCGTGCAGGGCGTGGAATGCGCCGTAGTAGAGGTTCAAATCCTTGATGGCAATCTTTACGTCCGCGAGCGTATCAGCCGGATGTGCGGTTTTGTTCTTGATGGCTTCCTGCATGTCGATAATCATGATGCTTTTCCTCCGATTTTGCGGGAAATCAGGCTGGACAGGCTGTTCAGCCCCAGCACGAGCAGCAGCAGCACCACGCCCGTGGCGTATGCTTGGTCGTAATGCAGCCCCTCCAGCGACAGCTGATACATATGCACCGCCAGCGTGCGCCCGGACGAGAGCAGAAAATGCTTGGGCATGTCCGCGACCGTGCCGGCGGTAAACAGCAGCGCGGCGGTTTCACCCACGATGCGGCCAATCGCCAGCACCACGCCGGAGAGAATGCCCGGCATGGCGGGCGGCAGCACGATTTTGATGACCGTGCGCAGTTTGCCCGCGCCTAAGCCGAAGCTGCCCTCGCGGTAGCTGTCCGGGATGGAGAGCAGCGCTTCTTCGGTCGTGCGCAGTATCAGCGGCAGCACCATGAGGGAGAGCGTCAGCGCACCGGAGA
This sequence comes from Faecalibacterium sp. CAG:74, assembly GCA_000437595.1. Lineage (GTDB taxonomy): Bacteria > Bacillota > Clostridia > Christensenellales > Aristaeellaceae > UBA11524. The sequence goes on from FR899865.1 coordinate 37,626, forward strand.
GCAAAGTCAGGTTGATGCGCAGGGCGGTGAAGAACACCATGCCGAACAAGCCGTAGATGATGGAGGGAATGCCCTGCAGGGTCTCGGCGGTCAGGCGGATGGTGCGCACCAGCGGCGAGTTGCGCTTGGCGTACTCTGCCAGATAAATCGCCCCGCCCACGCCAATCGGGATGGCGACAAGCAGCGCAACCAGCGCAATCAGCAGCGTGTTGATGATGGCGGGCAGCATCGACTGATTTTCCGTCGTGTACTTCAGGCTGAACAGCTCCGGCGTCAGGTGCGGAAGGCCCTTGACAAGCAGGTCAATGACGATGGCAAGCAGGGCGAAAATCGTAATCAGCACCGACAGGCGGCACAGCAGCCGCAGCAGCGCGCTGGCTGGATGACGCCGCCAGCGGTTGCTTTCATTGCGGAAGAAATTCCTGATGGGATGCGCGCGGTACGCGGGGACGGTCATCATTGCTGTTCCCTCCTTTTCAGCACGGAGAAGGAAGCGTTGATCAGCAGAATAAAGACGAACAGCACGATGCCGGCGGCAATTAGCGCTTCGCGGTGCAGCCCTTCGGCGTAGCCCATCTCGATGACGATGCCGGAGGTGAGCGTGCGGATGCCGCTGAGCAAATCGGAGGTCAGGCGCGGCTGATTGCCGATGACCATCTTGACCGCCATTGCCTCGCCGATGGCGCGGCCAATCGCCAGCACAACCGACGCCAGAATGCCGGATTTCGCCGCCGGGACAGTCGCGCGGAACACACTGCGTTCATCTGTCGCGCCCAGCGCCAGTGACCCCTCGTAGTAGGAGTTCGGCACGGCTTTGACGGCGGCGGAGGTCAGCTGGATGATGGTCGGCAGAATCATGATGCCCAGCAGCAGCGACGCTGTCAGGATGCACTGCCCGCGCCCGCGTCCGCCGAACATTTCGCGGATGAGCGGCACGAGCGTCGTCAGCCCAAAGAAGCCGTAGACAATCGACGGCACGCCCGCCATCAGCCCAATCATCGGTTCGATGATTTTCCGCAGGCGAACCGGGCAGAAGCGCGCCAGATAAATCCCCGCGAGGATGCCGACCGGCGCGCCGAAGAGCAATGCGCCGCCCGTGACGTAGAGCGAGCCGACAATCATCGGCAGAATGCCGAAAATATTGTTCGCGGGCTTCCACGTCGTCCCGGACAGGAACGCTCCCAAATCATATTTCGTGAAGAACGGCAGTCCGTTCAGAAACAGAAAAACGCAGATCAGCGCGACGGCCGCGATGGAGAACGCCGCTGTCGCCGCAAAGACCCAGCGCATGACCTGCTCCTTGACTTTCATGTCGATTGATTCCTTCTTTCTTCATGCTTTCCCGCTATTTAGGATAGCACGGGAATGTAAAATGCGCGGGCGGGGGAATGTAAAGAGCGTGTAAAATCACAAGCACAAAAAATCCTCAATCTGTTGATTTTGTGTTATTTATATGATATAGTAAGAATAGGTAAGGTGCGTTGCTGTGAAAGGAGGATACATTATGAAGAAATATGCCAAACTTCTCTGTGTGGCGCTTTTGTCGATTAGCTTGAGCTTTTCTCTTGCAGCGGCTGAACCGTCACAATGTGAGAACTGTGGACAGAAGAGAATGTTTATCGTTTCTTGTGGCGCGTTTAGTCGTTGGAAGCAAGAATCAGCTGCATGTGCAAACAACTATAAATGCACGAAAAGAACGTCTTTATATACGACGATATATACTTGTGTTGACTGCGGCTGGAGTACCATTTCTGGAACACATGAGCATATGGTAGAGCATACGATTTGTGAAGACGAGTTTGTTTGTCCGCTCGGAGATGAATGATTGTGCGGTGGTGCCTTAAGGCGGGATAATTGACTGTAACGCACCTTGCTTTCCTAAGGAGGTATGCTGATGAAGAGAATTTTGGCACTTGCGTATTTAGGGTTCATGCTTTTTTCGCTTTCATCAACTGCAGAAAATGCAATATCAATCAATATCTTAGGCAATGAGCAGGAAGATGCGCGATTTTACTTTTTAGAGTGCAGAGAAGAAATATTAAATGAAACAAAATATAAAATATCCTATAAAAGCGCAAATATTACGGTAGAAGATTTGTCACTTCTGACGAATCGAGAGTACGATGCTGTTTTGCTCTATCAGAAGGTGCTGCAAGCAGCAGTGGAAAGAGATCTGCTGCTGCCTATAAATGATACTGCGTTGAATCACGATTGGACTGCGCTTGCTGTTTATTTGTCAAAAGATGATGTAATGTATGGACTGCCATACTATTACATAGCGAATCTTTTTTCTCTGGATGATACGCTTGCATACCGTGCGAATTTTCTGTTTCCGCAGTCTGCGGGATATTCGCTGGAAACACTGCTGTGCGCTTGCAATCAGTCAGATTTATCGCAAACGGAAGACATATGCTTAATGTACACAAATCTAAAAACCCCACTATTTCTAATGCAATATTTGTCTGCACAGTACAACGAAACTGGTGATTTGCAATTCGATACTGCAGTTTTCCGTAGAACAATTTCTTGCTATGCTGAAATGGTTCGCAAAGGGTACATTATGGATTATGACAATGCTCAGCGGGTTAAGCCGATTCTGCGGTTGACACCAAATCCAGACCACTATGTACCGTTCCCTAACCTTGATGGAATGAATTGCATTGTTGTTGATTTGTATGCTTTGTGCATCCCGAAAAGCACAGAGTATCCTCAAAAGGCGCAGAACTTTCTTTCGGATTTTGCTGATGAAGTCTGCCAAAGTCAGATTGCATTAGGCAATTGGAGTCAGATGGTTTATCAATCGCCTGAAATATATGGAAACGAAATCAGAGACAAATTCCCATTTTATTCAGAAAATTTACGCCAAGAAATAATGAACGATGGCGTTCCACGCTTCCCTAATACAGAGTTTATTCGTTACTTGAATCAAACAGGCATTATCACAAACTACGTCAATCAAGAAATGACAATTGATGAACTCATCGCTGCGCTTCAACAAAAATGGGATGAAATTGAGTAAAAACGAGAAAAACAGTGTTTTTGAAGAGCAGCCCCGAATTAAGGTAACACCGTACAAATGAGGTGGTCGGCTGGCGAATGGATTTTTCGTCAGATGCAAATGCAAATTTCGAAGGTTTACTGGATGTAAATCGAGGAATTTGCATGCCGCAGATGGCGGAAAAGACATCGCCAGACGCGCCGCCGAATTGTGCGGTGGTGCCTTAACACAATCTTAACCTAACCTGCCTTTCCGCCTTTACATTCCCGCGGTATCATACACAATCTTAACCTAACCTGCCTTTCCGCCTTTACATTCCCGCGGTATCATACAGGCGTACCCAAGGAAAAAGACAAGGGCAACAGGACATCAGGAAGGTGTCCCGGACAGAAAGGAAGGTTTTCTGCAATGAAGAAGTTTGCTGCCATCCTGCTTTCGCTCGTGCTGACGCTCACCGTCGCGCTGGCGGACTCCATCTACGTTGTTTCCCGTGAGGACGGCTCCGGCACGCGCGCCGCGTTCATCGAACTGACGGGCGTTGAACAGAAGGACGCTGACGGCAACAAGGTCGACATGACCACCGTCGAAGCCGCTGTGTACTCCGGCACGTCCGAAGTCAAGACCACGGTTTCGCAGGACATCGCCGCCATCGGCTACATCTCCCTCGGCTCGATGGATGCGTCCGTGAAGGCACTGAAGGTGGCGCGCAACCCCGAAGATGGTGCGGAAGCCGTCTATGTCGAAGCGACCCCTGAAAACGTCGCCAGCGGTGATTACGCCATCGCGCGTCCGTTCAACATCGCTTACAAGGCGGACAACCTCTCCGCGACTGCGCAGGACTTCATCAACTGGATTCTCTCTGCCGAAGGTCAGGCGATTGTGACCGCGCAGAAGTACGTCGCCAAAGAGCCGGCTGAATATCAGGCGGCGCCCGTGGCAGGCAAGATTGTCATCGGCGGTTCTTCCTCCGTCGGCCCGCTGATGCAGAAGCTCGAAGAAGCCTACGAAGCACTCCACCCGGAAGTGGACATCGAAGTGCAGATTTCTGACTCCTCCACCGGTATGCGCGGCGCTGCGGACGGCTCGTTCGACATCGGCATGGCTTCCCGCGAAGTCAAGGCGTCCGAGCTGGAAGCGGGTCTGACCCCTGTGACCATCTGCATGGACGGCATCGCGGTCATCGTGAATAACGACAACGCGGTCGAAGGTCTGACGCTTGCGCAGATTCGCGACATCTTCACGGGCGAAATCGTCGACTGGGACGAAGTCAAGTAATACTAATTCTCATCTAAAGCATGTCATTCGCACAGCATCTTTTCCGCCCCGGCTTTGCTTCGTTCCGCTCGCGCGTACCTCCAGTACGCCTCGCTTCACTCAGCTTTGCCGGAACGAAAAATCTGCTATGCTCGATGCCATGTTTTAGAATCGAATTAGTATAATCAGCCAAGGACAAATCAAACGCCGAGCAGGTCGAAAGACTTGCCCGGCGCTTTTCATATAAATATAAGGCACCACCTCATTTGTGCGGTGCTGCCTTAAAAACAGGCTATGACCCATTCGCCATAGCCTGTTTTGCCTGTACCCCTTATTCCGCTGCCAGCTTCATCAGCGCCGCGGCATAAATCTTCATCGCCTTGACCATCTGCGACACGCGGATGTACTCGTTCGCCTGATGCGCCAAGTCCTCATCCTCCGGGAATGCTGCGCCGTACGCAACGCCCTGCTTGAGCACCTTTGCGTACGTTCCGCCGCCAGTGGCGTGCGGCGCGGCGGGTTCGCCCGTCACCTCGGTGTAGGAGTCCAGCAGCGAGCGCACCAGCTTGCTGTCTGCCGGAACGTGATGCGGTTCCTTGATTTCCAGCGAATCGACATTAAAGCCGGGCAGGTGCGCGCGAATCGCGTTCGTCAGCGCGGACAAATCCGCCGCCACAGGGCAGCGCAGGTCGAGCGACGCCGTCACCTTGCCGTCCTTAACATGCAGGATGCCCATGTTGCACGTCAGCGCGCCGGAAATCTCGTCCGAGCACGCGCAGCCCAGCGACGCGCCGTCGTGCTCCATGCCGACCGCGTCCGCCAGCGTCTTCAGCGCGCCGGTCACTCCCATCTCGCGCAGGAGTACCAACATCATGCCGATGGCGTTGCGGCGGCCTTCGGGGTACGCGCTGTGTCCGGGGATGCCCTCCGCCGTCACCCACACGCCATCCGCGGTCACCTCCGCCGTGTAGGGAAGCCCGGTCTTTTGGGCATAGGCCGCCACCTTGTCGGCAACCTCCTGACCGCCCGCGATAAGCGCCTTGGATTCGCCGGGGATGACGTTCACGCGCTCACCCGTCCACAGCTGCTTGACCTGCAGGCCGTCCTCCGCGAGTTTGCTCGTGAAGAAGCCGTGAATCATGCCCTTTTCGGTGTTGATGATAGGGAAGGAAGCGTCCGGGGAGAAGCCGACTTCCGGCATTTCCGTGTGCGCGCAGTAATACGCCATGTCTTCCCAGCCGGATTCCTCGTCACAGCCAAGAATCAGGCGGATGGACTTCTTCAGCGGAATGCCCGCTGCCTTGATGGCGTTCATCGCATACAGCGCCGCCAGCGCCGGCCCCTTGTCGTCGCTCGTGCCGCGCGCGAAAATCTGGTCGCCCACGCGCGTCGCGGTGAACGGCGGGGTCGCCCAGTTGTCGCCCGCCGGAACAACGTCGAGGTGTCCCAGCACGGCGATGGCTTCTTCCGATTCGCCCGGCAGGGTGATATCGCACGCATAGCCGTCGAAATCGCGGGTTTCATAGCCGAACGCCTTTGCGTCCGCCATGGCCACATCCAGCATCCGGCGCACATCCTTGCCAAACGGCGCATCGGGCGTGGCTTCGCCCTTCACCGACGGCACTTCCACCCAGCGGCACAGCTGAGCGGCATAGTCCTCCGCGTGCGCATCCAGATAAGCAAATACTTTTTCGTACATGGGAAAATTCCTCCTTATGCTGAAAATCATGGGGTCGAGAATGATATTTCGCGGTTGCAGGCGAAAATTCCTGCTTGATGGAAGATAAAAAAGTTAAGAAGGGCTAACCGTACGCTTAGCCCTTTCTCTTCTTTTAGTCACCGTAGTCCGGGAGCGGGGGGAAATCCCGCCCAGACAGCTGCATCAATTCACCCACCGTCACCGGGCGCAATCCCTTCACATTGATCCAATTATCCAGCGCCTTATCCAGCACCTCCGCCGTATGATACCCATTGATATGGAACTGCACCACGCACCCGCTCGTCACCCGGTCGCTCGTCACGCGGTACACCATCTGATACACCTTATCCTTATACGCGTCCGACCAGTCGCACGCGTCGATTGCAAAAAGGCAGTCCTCTACGCCTTCCGCGCGGGCAATGGCGGTGACGATGCTGTTCGTCGCGCCCAAATGCGCACAGAACAACCGCGGCCGTACGCCGAAAGTCTCTTCGCACAGGTCGTTCAGCTCGCGGATGTTCTCCTGCACACGCGCGTAGGAGACTTCAGTCATGTTGATGAGGTTGTTGCCGTGGCTGCCAAGCTCGTGGCCCGCATCAATGATGCGCTGGATGCGCTCCGGGTTGCGGCGCACGAAATCGCCCGTGACGTAGAATGTCCCCTTCACGCCGTATTTGTCCAGCGTGTTCAGCATGTCAGTCAGCTGCTTTTCTGATGCGCCGCTGCACACAATCATCACGCCGACAGCGGGTTCAGAGGGGGTCAAACGGGTGACGCGCGGCAGGCTGATGTCCGAGAACGCGGCGAAGGAATCCGTTTCGTTCACTTTCTCGCCGTCCGCCAGACAGACAGCTTGTTGCCGCCCAGCATGTCCTCCGTCACATAGACCGAGAAGGTCAGGTCGTAGCGCGGATTGCGCCAGAACGCACGCTCCAGCACTTCGCCGCGGTGATTGCGCAGCTCCAGATACTTCTCCGGCACGGTTGCGCTGTTTTTGTTCTTGCACGATACGGTGATTTTGATTTCGCGGTCGAGATACCCGACGTAGAATCCGCTCTTGAACGTGACAATCGGCGCAACGACGGGGGCCGTGTCCTCTTCGTTCTCCTCCGCGAACGCAGCGCCGCCCAGCAGCATCAGCACCATCAGCAGCAAACTTAGCAGTTTCTTCATTTTGTTACTCCTTTTTATCCAACTTTCGTCCGTGGAAACTATGTTTGCAAATTAAACCTGCGGGCGCACAACCACCTGAGCGCCTTCCGGCACCAGCGTCGGTTCAACCACAAACCCCGCCGGGACGGACAAAATCCGCAAACTGTCCATGTCCTCCAGAATCCGCTGATTGAACTTCGTCACGCGGCAGCCTTCGATGAACGCGGGGATGATGAGCTCCGTATCCGAACCGATGTACTCAATGACCGAGTAGGTGCTGCCCTTCTCTGCCTGCCCCAGATACGAGCCGACGATGAGCGTATCGCCCTCTGTCATCAGCCCCAGCCCGACGCGCAGGTCACGCGCACGGGCGCTGAAGGGGGCGGGGAGGGTCAGCGCGTTCAGCCGGGAGCAGCCCGTCAGCGCGTCATGCCCGATTTCACGCACGGATGCGGGAATGGCGAGTGCCGTCAGGTGTGTGCAGCCGCGCAGGGCTTCGTGGTCGATGCGGGTCAGGGTGTCCGGGAGATTCAAGAATTCCAGCGACGTGCAGTTCATCAGCGCCTGCATGGGCAGGACGGTCAGTGTGTTCGGCAGGTGGACGCTATTCAGCGCGGTGCAGCCCGAAAGGACAGCGCCGCCGACGGTTGTCACTGAATCGGGGAACGCGATTTCGCGCAGCGCGGTGCAGGACGCGAACGCGCGGTACTCGATGGTTTCCAGCCCGTCATTCAGCGTGATGCTTGTCAGCGCTGAGCAGCCCTCGAAGGCACTGCCGCCGATGTGGCGGAGCGTTTTAGGGAGCGTGACGGCGGTCAGGTCGGTGCGCATGATGAACGCGCACAGCCCGACGCTCACAACGGGGAGGCTGTCGAGCGTTTCCGGAAGGGTGATTTCGCCGCCTTGCCCGTAGTATTCCATGATTTCCGCGCCGGTGTCGATGGCGCGGTAGGTGTAGTCACCGCATTGCATGGTGTGTACTTCCTCATTATATAGTAGTATGGATTTTGAAGCTGATTTTTTCTCCAAAATGGGCTTTAGAGTAGCAGCCAGAGGGCGATGAAAACAGACGAAGTCTGCGGTCGCCCTCTGAACTCCTTCGCCTTCGCCCTCTGGATGTTACTTGGATTTTATACTATTTCCAAATGAGAATGCGCCAAGATGCGCCGCGAATTTTTCGTTCTGGCTAACGGGAGTGAAATGCAGCGTAGCAGCGCTACGCTAAATGGAACGACCGGACGACAGAGTGGAAAAGGCGCAAGCAGATGGCGCGGGTGAATTTGGAAATAGTATTAGCGGGAGTTTTTTAGTTAGTGCGCAGGGACGCTTCGCTGCCTGCGACCAAGGTGTCGGGCTTGACTTTTCCTTTGGAATGGTCACACGCCCAACAGTTGGGGCGTTGCCCCAAGCCCCACAAGGGACGCTGTCCCTTGACCCTGCAAGGGGGATCCCCCCTTGACCCTTTTTTTGCGCCCCGGCTTGAGCGCGTTTCCTTTATGGTTAATTTTCGCGGCTGAGTGCCGCCAGAACCGCATTGCGCATCCGTCGAACCACCCGTGTCGTACCGGAATCAACCGTGTTCTGCATCGACAGAATCGTCATCTGCTGCCCGGGGAAGTTCGCGAAGTATGTTCCCAGCCAGCCATCCCAGCCATATTCGCCCGCGCAAGCCAATCCGGCGATGCGCCCCGGTTCAGCGCAAATGCGCATCAAGTGCCCGTAGCTGTACCCGTCCAGCGAATCCCACATATCGCGGCGAACAGCGTCTTTCAGCTGCGGCTGCGTCATGCAGGCGACTGTTGCGGGCGAGAGAATCCGCCGTCCCTCGTAAGTGCCGCCCGCCAGCAGCATATCGGCAAAGTGGCTGTAATCCTCCAGCGTCGAAACAAGCCCCGCGCCGCCGGATTCAAAGGTGGGTTCGCGGTCGTAAACACCGACGGCAAGGTGGGTGCTTGTCCACGGCACAAGCCCGTTTTCCGTGCGCTTGTAGGCGGTCACGAGGCGATTCCGCTTGCTTTCGGGAACGTAGAAGCCGGTGTCCACCATGTCCAGCGGCTCAAAGAACTCCTTGCGGAGGAACTCGCCGAAGCGCATTCCGCTGACGACCTCCACCACCGCGCCGAGGATGTCCGCGCAGGTGGAGTAGCGCCAGTGCGTGCCCGGCTGGAAGGACAGCGGCTGCTGCCCCAAGCGGTTGCAGAACTCCACCGTCGGCACGCCGCCGCCCGCGAGGATTTCCTGCGTTGCTTCGTCGAACACCTTTGCGGCATACTGCCCCGCCGGGTCGCTGTCGGGGTAGCAGACGCCCGCCGTCATGCCGAGCAGCTCCATCAGCCACGGCGCGCGGGTCGCGGGGCGAATCGTGCCCTGCTTATCGACGACGCGCGCATTTCGGAAGCCCGGCAGATAGCGGTCTACGCCGTCCATCAGGTCAATCTGCCCGCGCTCCGCAAGCAGCATCACGGCGGCGGCCGTAATCGGCTTGGACTGGCTGTACAGGCGGAAGATGCTGTCGCGGTGAATCAGCCGCCCCGACGCAACGTCGGACATGCCCGCCTGCGTATAGAGCATTTCCTCTCCGCAGCGCCGCACCAGTACGCTGATGCCCGCGCATTCCTGCGCTTCGACAGCGGAGGCGAGAATATCGGTGACTTGTTCGTGAAGGGTCATGAGAATAACCTCCTTGCATGTTCTTCAGCAATCATTCGTCGCTTTCGATAAAATCCGGCAGCTGATGCAGCGTCACAAAGCTGCTATCCCGGTAAATCGCCCGCAGCGACTCCGGCGTGTTCCCCTTGCTGCTGTCCGTCAGCCAGCTGGTGTGCCACACCATGAAGTACGCCCACGGGGCGTTTGCCGCGTCCATTTCCGCGCGGGTCGGAATCTGTCCGCACTCGTGGAACACAATCGGCATCCCTGTCGGGGCAAGCGCGGCACATCGCCGGTATAAATCCCCCTGCGCACCGCCCTTGTAGCTGTCGCCGCCGAGAATATCCACCACGTCGTCCCCTGGATACCACGGGCGCAAATCCTCCGTCGCGTCGGAGAAGCCCAGCACCCAAATTAGATTCCGCAGACCGTGAACATGCGTGTAGCGGTCGTACATCAGCCGCCACAGGCGCACGAAATTCGCCGCGCCGCCGCGTCCCCACCAGAACCAGCCGCCGTCCATCTCGTGGAAAGGCCGCCAGAGAACGGGAACGCCGTCTGACTGCAAGCGCTTGAGGTAGGGGACAGCGTGGTCAAGCCCATCCAGCAGACGGCGGTTCGCTTCCGTGCCGTCCACAAAAGCGAAAGCCCAGTCCAGTTCGCTTTCGCGGCATTCGGGGTAACCGGAGAAGAAATCCGCGCCCGTGTGCCAGCAGATGGTGGGAATGCCGCCGCGCGCCCACCAGTCCTTTGCGCGCTGCGTCACGCCCAGATAGTCGTTATCCATGAAATCCAGCCCTCGAATGGCAGGCTGACGACCGGTGACATCGGTCAGATAGCTGATTTCATGCTCAGTCGAGCGGCACCATTGGCTTTCCATCTGCCCGGTCAGGCACTTGCCGGAAAGCGATTGCAGGTATTCATAGACGCGCCGAGCGGCGGGCAGCGGATTTTCCGCGCAGAGGGGACGGAACATAATGCTTCTCCTTTGCTTTGCAGGAATCTGCTTGCAGTATAGCAGGAAAAGCCCGCCTTTGCAACGGGTAGAAGGGAAAAAGGGAGGGGAAAAAGCATGGAAAATCAGGCGGCGGCAGTTGTCCAAGAAGAGGGTTTGTGCTATACTTATTATGGGTGTTTATTGGAATGCCCATGAACCAGCGGGCATCCCCGCTATGGGAGTTAATAAATGAAGCTGAAAAAATTGGAGCTGTATGGCTTCAAATCCTTTGCCCAGCGGACGGAAATCGTCTTTGATGAGGGCATAACGGGCATCGTCGGGCCGAATGGGTCGGGCAAGAGCAACATCGGCGACGCGGTGCGCTGGGTGCTGGGCGAGCAGAGCGCGAAAACCCTGCGCGGCGCGAGTATGTCCGACGTGATTTTCAACGGCACGCAGAAGCGCAAGCCGCTGTCGTACTGCGAAGTATCGCTGGTGTTTGACAACGATGACCATGCGCTGGCGATGGAAGCTGCCGAGGTTATGGTCACGCGCCGCGTCTACCGCAATGGCGAATCCGAATATTACTTAAACCGCACCGCCTGCCGCTTGAAGGACGTGGTTGACCTCTTCCGCGATACGGGCATCGGCAAAGAGGGATACTCCATCATCGGACAGGGGCGCATTGACGAAATCCTCTCCCGCAAGAGCGAGGATCGCCGGCAGGTGTTCGAGGAAGCGGCGGGCATCGTTAAGTTCAAGGCGCGCAAGGAAGAAGCGGACAAGAAATTGCAGCGGACGCTGGAAAATCTGGAGCGCGTCGATGATATTCTGGATGAACTGACGAAGCGCCTGAAGCCGCTGGAAGAACAGAGCCGCAACGCCCGCGTGTATCTGGAGCTGTCCACCGAATTGAAGGATTTGGACTTGAACCTCTTCCTGATTCGCTCTGACCGGGCGCGGGCGCGCTTGTCCGAACTGGAAAGCGAACTGCTGACCGTCCAGACGATTTTGGCGGACACGGAAAGCAACCTGACCGACAAGACCACCCGCCGCGACGAGACGCAGAACCGCATCGATCAGCTGGAGGAAGCCATCACGAAGGCGCGCACCGAACTGATGGAATGCGCCGAGCATGTGCACGAATCGCAGAAGAAAATCTCCGCCCTGCAAAGCCGCCGCGAGACGCGCAGCGAGAACCGCCAGCGCATCGTCCGCGAGCAGGAGGAAGCACAGGAGCGCCTGGCGGAAATCGAGAAGGATCATGCACGGATTCAGGCGGACGTGGAGAAGCAGCACAGCCTGATTGCCGACGCGGAGCAAATCCTCCGGGCGACGCAGGAAGCCGCCGAAAAGGCGCAGGCGAAGGAAAAGGAAGCGGACGCCGCGCTGGAAGCGCAGAAAGCCGCTGTCATTGACCAAATGAATCGCCTGTCCGATGTGCGCAACGACAAGACGCGCCTGAACACGATGCAGGCGCAGATGGAAACGCGCTTGACGGAGATTGAAGAATCCGGAGGGGCACTGCAGGAGCAGGAAGCTGCCCTGCGGGAAGCCTTGACTGCCGTCGAAAAGCAGCTGGAAACAGAAAATCAGCATCAGCAGCAGTGTCAGGAGAAGCTGGCGCAGGCGCGGCAAGCGTCGGATGAGGCGGATGCCGCGTATGCCAATTTGCGCGCGGATGTCGAAAAGCAATCCGCCGATATGCAGGCCGCGGCAAGCCGTCATAACGTCCTGACCGAAATGACGCGCGACATGGAAGGCTACAACATGGCGGTTCGCCGCGCGATGACCTATGCCAAGCAGCGCGGCTTGAAGGGCGTCAAGGGCGTGCTGGCGCAGCTGATGACCGTTCCGCAGGCGTACGAAACCGCGATTGACATGGCGCTGGGCGCGGCGCAGCAGAACATCGTCACCGACACGGAAGAAACGGCAAAGGAGCTGATTAACTACCTGCGCCAGAATCGGCTGGGGCGCGCGACGTTCCTGCCGATGAGCGCCATCCGCGGCAAAACGCTCTATGGCAATGAACGCAATGCGTTGAAGCTGCCGGGCTGCCTCGGCGTGGCGAGCGAACTGGTGCAGTGCGCGCCGGAATACCGCGGCATTGTGGAAAATCTGCTGGGGCGCACGGTGATTGCCGACAACCTCGACCACGGCATTCCGATTATGCGCGCGGGCAATCACGCGTTCCGCTTGGTGACGCTGGAGGGCGACGTGATGCACTCCGGCGGCTCGATGACGGGCGGTTCGGCGCAGTCGAAGGTGTCCAACCTGCTCAGCCGCGAGCGTGAACTGAAGGAATTGACCGCGAAGCTGCAAACCGGGCGCGCGGAACTGGACAAGTGCCGTCAGGAACTGACGCAGCGTCAGCAGACGGCGCAGGAGAAGCGGCAGAAGGTCAGCGATGCGGTGAATGCATTGCATCAGCAGGAGATTGCCGTCGCCCGCGAACAGGCGCGCCGCGAAAGCGTATCCGCCGACCTGAACACCCATTTGCAGCGGATGCAGGAGACTGAGCAGGCGCGCGTGCAGCTGCATCAGTCGCTGGAGGACATTCGCCAGCAGCTGGAGACCATTGAACATCAGCGCACGGGCGCGCAGGGCGACCAGAGCGCGATGGAGCAAAAGACCATTGAAATGCAGAATGCGCTGGTCAAGGCGCGCGCGGAAGCCAGCGCGGAAAACGACCGCCTGATGGTGCGCACGCTGCAATTGTCCGACCTGCGCCACGGCTTAAGCGACTTGGAGCGCGACGAAGCCCACGCGCAGCAGGATCAGGCGCAAATCCTCCGCGAACAGGAGCGCCGCGAACAGCTGCTGCACGAGATGGACGAACTGGACGCCATTGACGAGAACGACATGAAGCGCGAGGAAGCCGAATCCGCCCGCCGCCAGAAGGAGCAGCTGCGGCAGGAGAGCGCCGCGCAGGCCATCGAGCAGCGACGTTCACAGGCGCAAAGTGACCTGCGCGACATCCTCAGCGACATGGAGAACCTGCACGAAGCCTACAACCGTGACAGCGAGAAGCTGCACAAGACCGAGCTGGCAAAGGCGCGCATCGAGGGCGACCAGAAGAATCTGCAAAACCGCATCTGGGACACCTACAAACTGACCTACGCCGGGGCAGAGGAATTCCGCCGCACGCCCTTCGACGAGAAGGAAAGCGACCGCCGCGCCGCCGAGCTGCAAGGGCAGATTCGCGCGCTGGGGACGGTCAACGTTGGGGCGGTGGAGGAATACGCCGAAACCAAGGCGCGTGTGGACGACCTGACTGCCCAGCAGCAGGACTTGAAGCGCGCGGAAATGGACTTGCGCGAACTCATCGAGCGGCTGCTGATTCAGATGCGTTCTACATTCGTCGAGAACTTCTCGAAGATGCAGGGGTACTTCGCTGAGACGTTCACGCGCCTGTTCGGCGGCGGTCACGCGGAACTGAAGTTGATGGATCCGGACGACCCGCTGAACTGCGGCATCGAGGTCAACGCCCAGCCGCCGGGAAAGAAATTGCAGCTCTTGTCGCTGCTTTCCGGCGGGGAACGCGCGCTGACGGCCATTGCGATTCTGTTCGCGATGCTGAAATTGAAGCCCACGCCGTTCTGCATTCTGGACGAGATTGAAGCCGCGCTGGATGACGCGAACATCGGGTATTACGCGGATTATTTGAAGGAATACTCGAAGGGTACGCAGTTTATCGTCGTGACGCACCGCAAGGGGACGATGGAGCGCTGCAACAGCCTGTTCGGGGTGGCGATGGAGGAACAGGGCGTGAGCCGGATGGTGTCGGTGTCGCTGCAGGACTATCAGGAGTAAGGGAAAACTGAAAGGGGTATCACGGCGGACAAATCCGCCTGATGAAAAAGGAGGTTTTTCGCATGAGTGAGAACGAAAACAATCAGTATCGACTGCTGTCGCCGTGGGCGTATGTGGGCTATGGCATCCTGTTCACGCTTCCGGTCATTGGCTGGATTCTTGCCATCGTCTTTGCGCTGAATGACGACAACCTGAACCGCCGCAACTTTGCGCGCGGTTACTGGTGCGGCGTGCTGGTGGTGGTCATCGTGGCGGTTATCCTGTCGATTGCTGGAATGGTGATGGGCGTGTCGATCATGGATGGGTTCCGCAGCTATCAGTATAACTACCGATTTTTAT
>FR899865.1:52508-61428 GCA_000437595.1 Faecalibacterium sp. CAG:74
ATGAGGGGCTTATCAGAAGCAAGGCTGCCTGCCGAGTGCGGGCAGTCTTTTTTGCTGCCCGGACGGAGCAAGCAGCGGAATCCTCTTGTGAAGTTCCACAACAATTTGGGATGCTTTTGTTAGGAATGCCAAAATTATATTATTCAAAAAGAGAACGCTTGAGTTTTTTTGAGGGGAGGGTAGAATGAAAGTAAGGAATCACGAGGGAGGGAAATGACGTGGAAATTCAAAGAAAAGGGCTGAATCGGGCATTTATCGTGCTGGCGGTGGTGCTTCGGCTGCTGGGCTTGATTCACGGGGCTCTTCAGCGTTGACCGCTTCTACCTCGGCTACACGGCATTGGGCGTGTTGAAGCTGCTTACCGCGGGCGGCCTTGGCATTTGGGCACTGATTGACTTCATCCGAATCGGCGTTGATTCGCTCCGCCCGGCGGATGGTTCGCCGTGGGTGGAGGAAACGCGCGACGAGAACATCCGCAGCATCGCCGCGAATATGCAGACCATCGCCGAAAAGCTGGAGAAGCTGCAAGCACAGAACGGTCCGGCAGAAGCGGAAAAGCCGGAAGCGGACGGCGAAAATCAGGAGACACACAAGGTGTCGCTGAAAAAATAACTTCCAATGGCAATAGCCGCAGGGCTGTCAGGCGCAGGACGCTTGGCAGCCTTTCGCGTGGGGAAAAATCCGCTTGCAAACTGCGCGAAAAACCAGTACAATAGAATCGTATCCCTGAATATCAGCATGAACGAGGTGCTTTTGATGCCTTTGTGGAAACGAACGCTGGCGGCGCTCCTGCTGGCGGTGATGATGATACTGCCCTTCGCGTCGGCGGAGGACGCGGGGGAGGCCGTGCCGGATGACAGCGTGGAGTGGACGGAGGGCGCGGCGAACATCACGCGCGATTTAACCCTGAATGATGAGGGCGACGACGTGTCCGCCCTGCAAACCGCGCTGACGGATTTGTGCTATTACAGCGGCGACGTGACCGGGCGCTATGGCGAGGCGACCAAAACCGCGGTGGAGGATTTCCAGCGAGATTTTGCCCTTGCGGTGACGGGCATGGCGGACAAAGCGACGCAGGAAGCCATCTATGCGGCGGATTATCGCCCGCTGCGGCTGGGATGCGTGGGCGAGGACGTGCGGCAGGCGCAGATTCGCCTGATGGCGCTGGGCTACTACACGGGCAAGATTTCCGGGCGCTATCTGCCCGCGACACAGGAAGCCATCCGCCTGTTCCAGACGGCGAACGCCCTGCCGATTACGGGCGAAGCGGACGTGCAGACGCTGGAACGCCTGTTCAGCGGCGATGCCATCAGCCGGGATTCGTCCGCCGCGGCGACGCCCACCCCTTCGCCCACGCCCGGAATGCACCTCTCGGATGAAACCACCACCCCGACGCCCGCGCCGACGGTGGCGTTCGTCAAGAAACTGCAATACAACAAGTCCAAGGGCGAAGAAGTCAAGCTCGTGCAGACCCGCCTGACGGAACTGGGGTACTATTCCGGCAACATCAGCGGCAATTTTCTGGGGCACACGCGCAACGCGGTGAAGGCATTCCAGCAGCAGAACGCGCTGAGCGTGGATGGCATCGTGGGCGAAAACACATGGAACGCGCTGTTCAACGACCCGGATGTGCGTGCCGCGACCGATGATCCGAAGCCTACGCCCGAACCGACGCCTGTGCCGTTTGCCATCACGGTGGACGTCAACAATCAGGTGACGACCGTCTACGGGCGCGACGAAAACGGCGATTACACCGTTGTTGTGCGGCAGATGCTCTGCTCCACCGGCACGCGCAAGAATCCGTCGGATATCGGCACATTCACACTCAACGGGCGCACGGCGCGCTGGTGCTACTTCCCGGAGTGGGGCAGCCACGCGCAGTACTGGACGCGCATCAACTCGTCCATTGCGTTCCATTCCGTCATTTACAACACGGTCAACACCATGGATTTATCGGTCAAGTCCTACAAGAACCTCGGCAAGCGCGCGTCGCACGGGTGCATTCGCCTGACCGTTGCGGATGCGAAGTGGATTTACAACAACTGCGGGGCAGGGACGGTCGTTACGATTCGCGACGACATGCCCGCTGACCCGGAACTCCGCGCCGCGCTGAAGCTGCCCTCGCTGAACACGAAGAACATGCTGCCCTACGTCACGCCGCAGCCGACCGCAGAGCCGGATTATCGCGCCGGGACGATGCCGCCGCAGCCCTTCCGGACGCTGAAAGTGAACAGCTCCGGCGAGGATGTGTACTGGATGCAGCGGAAGCTGACGGATCTTGGCTACTATTCGGGCAAATGCTCCGGCACGTTCCTGGCGGGAACGCAGAACGCGGTGAAGGCGTTCCAGAAGGCGAACAGTTTGTCTGCGACGGGGACGGCGGATGTCAAGACGCTGAAGCTGCTGTATGCGGAGGAACTGTCGGCGACGCCCACGCCGGAGGTCACGGCGGATGACCGCACGCCGGAGCCGCTGCCGACGCCGGCGGCGGGGCAGTGAGATTCCCTGCGGGCGTGATACGATTTCCAGATTCACCTGCGCCATCTGCTTGCGCCTTTTCCCTTCTGGCGTCCGCTCATTCCACCTAGCGTAGCGCTGCTACGCTGCGTTTCATTCACGTTAGCCAGAATGAAAAATTCGCGGCGCATCTTGGCGCATTCTTATCTGGAAATAGTATGAAATCCTGCGCGGCGAATTTGAAAATAGTATAAAAATAGAACGCGCTCGTCAGCGGAAAGGCTGGCGGGCGCGTTTGCATTTGCGCACAATTGACAATGCTTGAAAATTGTGCTATAATCCCCGGCTTGGCGCAGAAATCGGCCGTTTTCTTGCTGTCATGAACGCCGGGGGCTGGCTGTCATTTTGCGTACGGCTGACCGCAGTATGTGCAGCGTGGCGCGCTGCCGCGTCGGCCGCTGTTCTTCGCGCCGCAGCCGGGGCAGATCCACTGCACGAATGTGCCCTCCGGCGTGTACAGCGCAACCGTGCGCGTCGCAGCGTTAATCTGCAGGTTTTGCAGGTATCCCGTGCCGATGAGCGATCTAAGCTGCTCAAGGGCTCTGCTGGAGGAGAGAACCGTGCCCAGCTGGTCAAAGGTCAGGCTTTCTTCGGTCAGCGGGAGCAGCGCGCCTGCGATACGGCGCGCGCAGGCTCTGCGGTATGCATGGCGAAGAATGCGAAAGACAGGCGTTATGAGCGCAGCAAATAGGAAAATACCCATCACGCCGGACAGCGTTTTCCCCTGTGAAAACATCGTTATCGTCGCGGAGACAGTCGCCACCGCAAAAATGGCACAGACCAGCACAACGGGAATATCCGTTTTTTTCTTGGCGACAGCCTCTGCGCTCAAGTATGGATTGGTGATGTTTGTCATTGCGCGTCTACCGCCGCCTGACAGGTTTCAAATGCTTCGTAGGGATCGCCGCCGCTTAGTACCGCCACGATGCCGTCGCCGTAATCTTCCATATAGCTGTGCGGCATGGCGAACAGGTAGAACAGCTCGTTCTCACCGGGGAGAACGTCCTCCACCAGGTTGCAGGAGCGGCAGGAGATATAGAATTCGTCTCCATCCAGATCGAGGCGGAACTGCGCATAGTAGATCTCGTTGTTGACCAGCGTGGTGAACACGGCCATCTTTTCAAAGACCTCCCGGGTTCCGTGAAGCGGCGCGTCCACGGACACGGACAGCATATCATCGTAGATATAAACGGTTATAAAGGCGTATTCCATTGAGTTATCGACGGAAAAGGGCACGGTGAAGGTATAGTCGTCATATTCATAGGGAAATTCATTTTCTTCCAGAAAATTCTTCACCAGACTGGCCATTTGATCCTCTTTGCTCGTCGGAACAGAATCGGCGAAGGCTACGGAAAACATCAGCAGTGCGGTCAACAGGAAAACGATTATTTTCTTCATGGGGGAAAATCCTCCTCTTTTTGTTTGATCAATGAAAAAGAGATGACGGTCGCTCGTTCCGCGTAGCACAGCGCAGTGCTTCATTCAGAAACGGCATTATTTTGCGGATTCTTCCGGCGCAAAATGGATCAGCATAGAGCCGAAATAGTCCATATCGCAGCCTTTTTCCGTGGGCACGATGTACAGCGCCTGTGTGTAATAGTTGATGACAATGCCGTCGACCTCACCCGCTTCCGTGGGCACCTTGCCAAAGACCCATGTGAGACCGGGAATATCCGCGCCTGCTATGACCAATTTGACGGTGCCGTCCTCATGGAAGAGAAGGGAATACTCATAATTGCCCAGCTGCGCGGCGGTCATGTTGTAGCCGCTTACATCCGCGTCGGTCATGACGTACTTCTTTTCCAGCATAATTTCGGCGCCGGCGGCGGGTTCGGGCGTGACGGCGGGATTGAATTCCGCAGTTGGTTCGGCGGCCGCTTCGGGGGCATCGCCGGTACGCTCGTACCACAGGGTAAGGTCGCTCATTTCAAGGCTGAGCGTTCCATCCTCGCGCAGCGTGACGGCAGCCTCGCCGTTCAGGATGGAGATGAGCAGCGTGAAATTGTCCATGCGGCAGGACAGACCGTCCAGCGTCGTACCATGCAGGGTCAGGTCGCAGACAGTGCCGTAAATAACCAGCGTATCCCCCGCCATTTCAGCGGCTTCAGCGGGCAGTGTGATGCCGTCCGCTGTGACGCGCGCAAGCGTCCAGAAGCCCCTGAAATCGTCGATAATGGCGCTTTCGTTGATGCTCGGGACGGCCGCGCTTGAGGCTTGCGGCTTCTCGCGGCTGAACGCCATGGTCACGTCGTCCATGGAAACCGTGAGGAGCGCGTCCTGCAGCGTGAACGATATGCCGTCCGCCATGAGCATGCCGTCCTGCATGGCGCAATGGATGCTGTCCACGTCGCCGTTCGTGTTCATTTCAGCCGCGCCGTCCGCGCCGAGGGTGAAGGTCACATCCAGCCCCATGTCGGCCAGCGGATAGGGTGTGCCCCCTATCTCCATGCGCACGCCGTACCACACGCCCAGATATTCATCGGGAATGCCAGCGTTCTGCGCGACAGGTTCGGGAATGGGGGTGGGTTCAGGCGCAACTTCGGGTTCAGCCGCGACGAACGTGCCGGGCTGCGCGGGCGCGGCGGTTTCCACGCTCGCATCCAGCTTCAGGGTGGGGAGCAGCGCAGGCAAATCGGGCAGCGTGGGCTGCGCGTGGGCGCATGGCTCGGTGATTACGGTAACCTCGCTGCGGTTTTCGCTCCAGCTCTGGCAATTCTGAGCGTGCTTGATGTTTTCTTCACTCATGTCTTCGGGCACGCGCACGGTCAGCTTGGGCGCGACGTTCATCATCAGTCCCATGGGGGACGCGGTCAAATCGCAGCCGTCGAAGCAGATTTCGGCAAGGTTCGGGCAGTTGATGATGCAGTTTTCGCCGAAGTCCTTCATCTTGCTGGTGAAGTGCAGGCTGGTCAGGTTCTTGCATTCAGTAAACGCGCCGTATTCCACACGCTCTGCGTCGGCGACGAAGGAACTGAGGCCGGCAAAATTGAACGCCTGCTGGCCGATCCTTATGAGATGCTCGCCAAAGTACAGGTTGCCCAGCGGCCCGGCGCTGTCGAAGGCGTAGTTGTCGATTTCGCGCACGCCGTTGACGAAGATTACGTTGTTCAGGCTCCGGCAGAGCATAAACTGATTGCCGCCGGTGCTCTCCAGGGGCGCGTAGCAGACGAAGGTCTCCAGCTGCTGGCAGTAGGCGAGCATCATGTCCGGCAGCTCTTTGATTGTTTCGGGCAGCACCAGCGTGCGCAGGCGCACCCACTCGGTACGGTCACTCGTCACAGAGGAATCTGTATAGTCATGGCACGCGTCAAAGGCGTTGTAGTTTTTGAAGCCTACCACGGTTACGCCGTTGATTTCGCGCGGCACGACCACATCCACGTCGGTTCCGATGTAGGCGGCGATCAGACCGGTATCCGGATCAAACTCAAAGTTCTCGGCGGGAGTTGGCTCGAAGGGCATCTTTACGAATTTGCTTACTTCGCCCTCGCGCAGCATGGGGTCGTACCACGGGCGCTGGAGCGTCTCGTTCCACGCGGCAAGCTGCTCATCGGTCGCGTCGGCGGGCAGACGCAGCTCGACGCTCGTGCCCTCGACGGCGGAAAGCGGGAAACTGCCGGCGGTGGGGATGACCATCTTCGTCAGCTTTGTGTTCGCGAAGGCTCTCTCGCCCACGGAAGCGGCCGCGTTCAGGCGCACGCGCTCCAGCGCGGAGCCTTCAAACGCGCCCGCGCCAATGGCGGTCACGTTCTGTATTTCGGCACTTGTCAGCGCAGTATTGGCAAACGCGCCCGCGCCGATGGCGGTCACGTTCTGCATTTCGGCGGTTGTCAGCGCGGTATTGGCAAACGCGCTGTCGCCGATTTCGGTCACGCCCGCGCCCAGCGTGAGCACGGTCACGCCGCTGCCCTCAAACATATGCGCCGGGATTGCGCCGAATTCGACGGTCACGTCGCTCAAAGCGGGCAGATTTGCAAACACGCCTGCGGGGATGATTGCCGGATCGCACTGAATCACCAGCTTTTTCAGCCCTGTCAGACCGTCGAGCGCGCCTTCACCGATGGTGGTCAGCGAGTCGGGCAGGGTCAGGGCTTCCAGCTGCGTGCAGCCCGCGAACGCCCGCGCGCCGATGGTGGTCACGGAGTCGAACAGATCCACGTTCCGGAGGGAACTGTTCATGAAGGCCTCCGCGCCGATGGTGGTGAATTCGTCGTTGTGGGCGACGGAGAAGTATTCGATGGTCTGGCTGCCCTTGAACACACCGTCGCCCAGACCGACCACCGCCTCCTTTGAAACGGTGAGATGGGGGTGAATGCGCGTCCTTGTGCCGGTGTATTCGGTCAACACGCGGTTTTCGTACCGATACGCGCCCTTCTCAGGCGATTGGGCAGTCGGGTCCTGCGCGCGCCACACGCGGCAGGGAAGCCCCAGCGCGTCCACATACGCCTGCCACTGCTGCATCTCCTGACGAGTGCCGTGTGCGTTCAGGTCGATGTCGTACAGATAATCGCAGCCCGCGAAGACGTCCTCGCCCAGCGTGGGCGCGGTCAGGCTTTCCAGAACGATGTACTGAATGTTGTAGTCGCCCTTGAAGGCGCGGGAGCCAATTGACTCAAGCGTCGAAGGCAGATAGAGATTGCCACCCATGTTGCTGCAGGATTCAAACGCGCTTTCGCCGATGGTTTTAAGCCCCTCGGGCAGCGTCAGAAAGCCTTTGATGCCGGCAAAATAGAAGGCGTATGCGCCGATATGTTCCAGCCCCTCAGGCAGCTCCAAAACGCTGCTCTTGTAGGCGTTGTAAAACGCGCTGTCGCCGATGAACTTCAGCGTGGAGGGGAAGTGAACGCGGGCCAGCGTTTCGCAGTTATAAAACGCGCGATCGCCGATGGTTTCCAGCCCTTCAGGCAGTTCCAGCAGCGCCAGATAGGTGTGCTGCGCGAACGCCTCGGGACCGATGGCCTTTACTGGCGCGCCGCCGATGGTTTCGGGGATGGCCAGATAAGTGGCGTAGCCGTTGTAGGAGGTAATCGTGCCGGTGGAAGCGTCAAAATCGAACTCCGATTCCACATAGCCGTTGTTCTCCACAATCACGGCGTTTTTGCCGCTGGGCTGGACGCTTACTTCACTGCCGGCATTTTCAAACGCCGCTATATAGGCATCCAGCTGGTCGTCCGGGACGTAAGCCGTCGCGCCCTCGGGCAGAAGGCTGAAGCAGTCAATGTCGATTGCAGGGCATACACCCTCAAAGGTAATCTTGCGCAGCGAGTCGCAGTATCTGAATGAAGTGTCGCCGATATAGCGCACGCCTGCGGGAATGGTAACTTCCGTCAGCGCCGTGCAGCTGAAGAAGTTCATGCGGTTGATGACCACAAGGCTCTGGGGCAGGGAAACGCGGGTCAGGTTGTCGCATGTGCTGATGGCGTTGCTTCGAAGCTCCAGCACGGTTTCGGGCAATGTCAGCGAGGTGATGGTTTCCCCGCGGAACACGCTGACGCCGATCACATCCACCGTGAAACCGTCCAATTCGCCGGGCACAACCACGTCGCCGCCCGCGCCGTTATAGCCGCGGAGTATGCCGTAGTTCGCGTCATAATTCCAGTCGGCAGCTTCGCCCGACGCTGTGACGCAGGTCACCAGCATCAGCAGGAAAAGAACCAGACATAGCCTTCTTTTCATGAATTGATTCCTCCATTTCTTCATCATAATATTAGAAGACAAACGTGTTAAATCCGTATTCCTCCATCAGTCCCTCAAAAAATGTTTGATTGCCGAAGCCTTTTCGCAGCATCCCTTGGGATCGTCTTTTCATGGCGGTCGCTCCTTTCTCACAGCGCATCCAGCGCGGCAGTCAGATAGGCGTGGGTAACGGAAGCATAGAGGAAAGCATCGATCAATCGATCCTGCCGGACAATCATCACCCGGTGCGCAAATTCCGGATCGACGTTTTCATCACACAGCAGCACGAATTTGCAGCTCGGCATCACCTTGCGTACGCACGCGATCAGCTTCAGGCGGTTTTCCAGCGTGTAGGCGGGAAGACGGCTGACCTCCATCAGCAGAATATCCGCCTGCATGGCCCGGCAGAGTGAGAAGGTATCGCTGGTTTTTCCGGGCAGAACCTGCTCCACGCGGAACTCTCCTGTTTCCGCAAGCGTCCGTGCGACGGCCTCTGATAAAAGCATGTTTTGCATACTGACAACGATGCTTCTCATAGAACTCCCCCCTTATACGTTAAGGATCCCCCTCATAATTGTGCCCAACCCCGCCACATCATCCCCGCCGACCCGAATTTCGAGAAAAAGCGCAATTCAAGCGCACTGTTTGCACGCGAAATAAACCTCGTTACGCAACCTTCATTCGATTGCGAGCAAGGTATAAATTCGCAAGTGCAAACAGCGTGCAGCAA
>FR899866.1 GCA_000437595.1 Faecalibacterium sp. CAG:74
CCACCATGTCACGGCGGTGACGGGGCGCTTCGAGCGGGTTGTGACGGAGGAGGACTGCGAAACGGGCGCATATGCGGATGACGGGCAGACGGTGACGTTCCCGCTGGCGGCGGACTTTTCCGCCATGATGCTGGGCAGCATGACGGACGCGGACATGCAGCTTGTTCCCGTGACGGACTTGCGGGCGTGGTACATCAGCGCGTATCTGGATGACACAGCGCCCGAAAGCGGCGAAATTGTTTTCCAGCATGATGCTTCGCAGGAGAGTGAGACGTTCGACTTCTGGTTCATTACGGTGCAGATTAGGTTAAATGATGCGGGTGAAATAGCATACATGGAATATGTGTATGTTCCGTGGGCGTAATTACAAGTGGGGCAATGACGTAAATGATGCGTCATTGCCCCTTTTGTTAGTTAATCATGCTTTACATACTTGGACCATCCCCAATACTTCCAACGACCAGCCTTCATTTCGGTCAAGTTCGGACCGGAATCATTAGCAACACCATCGTTATATTTAGTCGCAATGTTAGAGTGAGAACTGCAAGACTGGTAAACCGCGTGTTTCAGTTCTCCGCGAAGAAGAACTTTGCCTGCGTATACACCCATGTGCGATTTCTTTGTGGAATCATCGCTACTCTGCTGAAACACCTCCATGCCGACTTTAAGGTCATCATAACTGGAAATCTTTCCCTTTTCAGAAAGATACCCGTTATATTCGGTGGTGCATCCATGAGCGCCTTGGTCACTGCGCGCTTTGTATGGATACCACGCGCAGTCGATGAGTTTCTTGCTTGCGTTGTATCCAGAACCATACTTCCAGCCAGAATTGCAGTAGCTTTCGAGATTCTGAATGTACTCCGTAACGGTGAGATTAGCGGTTGTAACCGATCCGGAAGCCGTTTCGCAGTTTTCCGGGTCAAGGTGAGTACCCAGAATGCTTTCGAGGGCGGTCAAACTGTTCTTTCCGAAAAGACCGTCCGCAGTCAGATTGTTTGCCTCCTGAAATTTCTTAACTGCGGCAAGCGTGTTGTTGCCATACTTGCCATCTGCCCCTTGCGTATCGTAACCCAAATCGGTCAATGCACTCTGAAGCAGCTTAACTTGGGAATGAGTCGTGCTGGTATCCTTTCGAAAATACCCATTCCCCTGATGAATGTTGTAAAGTTTTACCTTGCTGTTGTAACCAGAGCCAGTAATTTCAACTGCCATAATAGATTATCCTCCTTAAAATTTCAATGTGCTTTATTTTTACGGGCAATTTGCTTGCGCAGGGCGGTCCCGTTTCCCTCACAACCACATTCATCACATCCATCCCTCCTTTCGTTTCTTGAAAAGGAACACATCCGTTCTCAAAACGTTC
>FR899867.1:0-980 GCA_000437595.1 Faecalibacterium sp. CAG:74
CGGGGGACAACCCCTCCGGCGCTGATGCGCCACCTCCCCTTGCAGGGGAGGCTTGGGTTCTTTTCCGCACAGGAAAAATCCATATAAATAGAAAACTTTTCGTTTAGAACGACTTCAGGAGGAAAGGCGCAATGACGGACGAACTGTACCTCCCCGACCAAGGCGACGGCAGCTACCGCAATCCCGTGCTGTGCTGCGACTACTCCGACCCCGACGTGATTCGCGTCGGCGACACCTACTACATGACGGCATCCTCGTTCAACTATGTGCCGGGGCTGCCGATTCTGACCTCGGCGGATTTGGTCAACTGGCGGCTGGTGAACTACGCGCTGCCCAACATCCCCGAACCGGGCTACGAAATCCCCCGCCACGCGTGCGGCGTGTGGGCGCCTGCCATCCGCTGGCACGATGGATTTTTCTACATCTATTACGGGATGCCGGACGAGGGCATCTACATGGTGCGCGCGGCGGATGCCTGCGGGCAGTGGGACGCGCCGAAGCTCGTGCGGGCGGGCAAAGGGCTGATTGACCCCTGCCCTTTCTGGGACGACGACGGTAGGGCGTACGTCATCCACGCCTACGCGAACAGCCGCATCGGGTTCAAGAGCCGAATCGGTATCTTCCCGATGAGCGCGGACGGCACGCACGCCATCGGCGAGGACAAATTCCTGTTCGACGGCACGGCAAATCACCCGACGATTGAAGGCCCGAAGGTCTACAAGCGGGATGGCTGGTACTACATCTTTGCTCCCGCGGGCGGCGTGGCGACGGGCTGGCAGACGGTGCTGCGCAGTCGGCGGATTGACGGCGAGTACGAGGATCACATTGTCCTGCGGCAGGGGAACAGCCGCGTCAACGGGCCGCATCAGGGCGCGTGGGTGACGGCGGCGGATGGCAGCGACTGGTTCATCCACTTCCAGAGCCGCGGGCTGTACGGGCGCGTCACCCACCTGCAGCCGATGGCGTGGCAGGGGGGGGGG
>FR899867.1:1045-1972 GCA_000437595.1 Faecalibacterium sp. CAG:74
CGTGGCGGGCAAAACGTACGGCACGCCGGTGGAAACGTGGCGCAAGCCGTCACAAACGCATCAGCCGCCGCTTTCGCTGCAATGCAGTGATGATTTTGCGGATTCGCTGGGGCTGCAATGGCAGTTCATGGGCAATTGGCGCGCGGATTTCTATGCTGTGGACGGCGGATTGACGCTTGCCGCCCTGCCCGCACCGAACGGGATTTTGTGGAACTGCCCGCATGTGCTGACGCAGAAAATCGCCGCGCCCGCCTTCACGGCGGAGGTGACACTGGATGCCCGCGCGCTGCAAATCGGCGAGCAGGCGGGCTTCGGGCTCATCGGCGGGCAGTACGCGTACATCGCCCTGCGGCGGACGGCGGCGGGGATGCGACTGGTTTTCGTGCAGTCGGACGGCGAGGCGCATCAGGAGCGGGTGTGCGAGGAAATCGACGCGCCAGCGGAGCAGCTTGCCCTGCGGATGGTGCTTCAGCCGACGGGGGAGGACACGGCGCGCGCGGCGTTTGCGTATCAGCATCAGGGGAATTGGCGGCGCTTCGGCGAGCCGTTCAGCCCTGCGCGGCACACATGGGTCGGCGCGCGGATGGCGCTGTTTGCGATGTCGCTGGACGGCGAGAACCACGGCGGCGCGGGAAAATTCGGGCCGTTCCGGGTGACGAAAGCGTGACGATGTAACCTCTTGCCGCAACTTGGCGCGGCGGATGCAACGGGGAAAATCCGGCGCGCGGGCGAAAAGAGAGCCTCAGGGGCGGGGAGGAGAGAATCCGGCAGCCCCTGATGCTTCTGCAAGTGCGTTTTTCCGGCGAAAATCCGGCGCATCCACCCCATTTTCATCATAACAACAGAAAATTTCAACCCACGCTCCCCGCACGGCACGGAAATCAATTTTCAAATTGCGGAAAATGTGCTATACTGTACGCATGGACA
>FR899868.1 GCA_000437595.1 Faecalibacterium sp. CAG:74
CCATTCGCCAGCCGACCACCTCATTTGTGCGGTGTTACCTTAATCAACAGCTCCGGCGCCGGGTGGACATCTCCGAGAAAATCAAGCCTCATGAGTGGGAAAAACTTCCGTGGCGCTGGATTGTCGAACGTACCTTTACTTGGATGAATGCTGCTCGCCGCGTCCGTCACAGCTCAGCCTGTATTTACCAAGACGGAGGATGTTCGAGCGAAATCTTCGTAGCAATTCTTCCCGGCAAGGAACCGGTGGTGGGCACCTGACCCGATGGGAGCCGCCCGCAGCAAAAGGAGCGATGCGCTTTTTTGCTGCATCGCTCCCTGAGAATGTTTCCTTATGCCGTAGCCATATCAGCAGCGCTGATGGCTATCATCCAGTCCATGTTTACTTGGAAAGCACCTCCATGGGGAAGTCGCCGCGGATCAAGCCAGCCTCATAGGCAGCTTTGCGCTCATCGACGATTTGCTGGCCGCCAACGTCCAGGATGGCCTGCACGCAGCGATCATACACCGCGTCAAATTCGGCCGGATCGCAGGTCAGGGCGTTGGTGAGCAGCTCAGCCTGCTTTGCCAGCACCATCTGGCCGTAGTCGGCCTCGGCCTTAATCGACACGGTGAAGCCGATGGGTGCATAGGAATCCTTGGCCATGTACTCATAGGAACGTGCGACGACATCCTCATAGCCGGTGAAGGCCAGGGCGCTGTACTTATTGTTCAGCTCATCATTGCCGAAGCTGTTGCCATTGGACAGGAACACCAGGTCGACAGCGGACAGCCACTTCTGGTCGTCGGGCAGGTTGTCATTAGTTACACGGCCAACGGGCAGGCCGTCCTCGTTCAGATGATCATAGTGAACGCCTTCAATGCCATTCTGCAGGTAGAACATGTTTTCAGGCTGAGCCATCCAGTCCATGTACTTCATCGCGGCAACAGCGGTCTCCTTATTCACCCAGCTGGGAATGAAGATGCAGATGCCGTTGGCGGCATAGTTCTCGTGAAGGGTGTAGCCGTCAGGATTCACGAAGGGGTTAACAGGGATCCACTCGGCGTCCTCGCCCACGTTCTTCTTCATCTCATCGCTGTAATCGGGCCAAACCTGCGTGGGACCCTCGATGTAGAAGCCCGCGTAGCCCTGGTTCAGATCGCGGTCGCGGATGTCGCCGTTATCAATGGCGAAATTCTCGGAGATCAAACCCTCATTGTACAGGGTATTCAGCAGACGATAGGCCTCCTTCGCGCCGGGCATCTGCTCGTGATACAGGGAGTACCAGTCCTCCTTGGTGATCTTGGAGAAGTCCAGGAAGGAATCCACGATCACGGAGGTGGAGAACAGCGGGCTGTTCTCATACAGCTTCATGGCGTAGGGAACCGTCTGCTCGCCGCCCAGCTTGGCTTCCTTGGCCGCGCGCAGATAGGCAACCCACTCCTCGGTGGTGGTAGGCTCCGCCATGTTCAGCTTGTCCAGCCAGTCCTTGCGGATGAACAGACCCAGCTTGGCCACATTGATGCGGCGGGCAGGAATATAATACTGCACCTTAGTGCCGTTCTCGTCAAACTGACCATATTCCAGTACGCCCTGACCCAGAAATTCGGATACGTTCGGGCCATACTCCGCCAGCAGGTCGTTCAGCGGGGTCAAACCACCCATGTTGACATACTGCTGCACCAGAGCTGTGTCATAGGTATAGCAGATGTCAGGGGCGGTGCCGCCGGCTAACCAGGTGTTCAGGATGTCGGTCTCGCTCCAGCGGGACACGGGCACAAGTTCCACCTTGATGTGATTGGGGTCGCCAAAGTTTTTCTGGATGTAGTCGTGCTGCAGGTTGCTTTCAACGCTCAATCCAGACACAGAGCGGTCGAAGCACTCGACGCGCAGGGTGATCCAGTCTTCAGCGTTGGCTGCGGCAGGGATGCTCAGGCAGGACGCGACCAGGATGAGCATCAGCAGGTAGGACAGGAACTTCTTCATGGTTTCCACTCCTTTGTTGATTATATTTCAACCGTCATTCTCCAGACGGCTGAATGCGTAGGGAAGATTAGCCCTTGACAGCACCCACGGTCACGCCGGACACGAAGTAGCGCTGCAGGAAGGGATACACCACCAGGATGGGCAGCGTGGCGAAGATGATGGATGCGGACTCGATGGACTCGGATATGCTATGACCCAGATCAGCGCTGTTGCCCTCTACGGCGGAGATGTCCAGGGTGGTGGAGCCTTTGATCAGGTTGTACAGCTTCAGCTGCAATGGCTGCAGGGAAGCGGAGGAGATGTAGTACAGCGCGTCGGAGAAGCTGTTCCATTTGCCCACCGCGTAGAACAGAGAGAGGGTTGCGATGGCGGGGAGCGTCAGAGGCAGGATGACCTTGAGCAGCACCTGAAAATCCGTAGCGCCGTCGATGATGGCGGCTTCCTCCAGCTCGCCGGGAAGGGCGCTGATGAAGGAGCGCAGGATGATCATATTATAGGTGGAGATCAGTCCCGGCAGGATGAGCGACCACATGGAATTGATGAGGCCGTAGTTCTTAATCGTCAGGTAGGTGGGAATGGCACCGCCGTTGAAATACATGGTAAAGATGACAAACAGCGACAGAAGCCGGCGGCCGCGCAGGCGCTTCTTGGTCATCGGATAAGCCAGCAGAATCGTCATGACCATCGCCATGGCCGTGTAGATAACCGTCAGCTCGATGGTGTAAAACAGGCTGCGGATCATGCTGGCGTCGCGCACAATGGCTTTGTAGGCGTTGATCGTGGGCTCGACCGGCAAAAAGGCCACGTCGCCCCGTAGAATGGCGGATTTGGAGCTTAGGGACACGCTGGCTACGTTGATGATCGGCAGCACGCAGATCAGCACAAACAGCATAATAATCGTGACCAGGATAACCTGAGCGAGGGTCACCTTCTTTTTCTTTTCAGGCATGAGAACCTTTGTCTGCACGGTAGTCATGATTCTCATCCTCCTTTCTTACATGATGCCTTCCTCGCCAAGGCGGCGAGAGACAAAGTTGGCGGTGGTGATCATAACAAGGCCGACGACCGACTGAAACAGACCAATGGCTGTTGCGCGGGCAAACTGCGCGTTTTTGATGCCTGCGCGGTACACAAAGGTCGAGATAACGTCGCAGTAGTCCTGCACCATGGTATTGCCGATCACAAAGGGCCGGTCGAAGCCGATATTCATCATCTGCCCCACGTTCAGGATCAGCAGAACCACGATGGTGGAACGGATGCCGGGAAGCGTCACATGCCAAATCTGCTGCATCTTGTTAGCGCCGTCGATCTTGGCGGCCTCAAACAGCTCCTGGTTGATGCCGGTGATGGCCGCCATGTACAGGATGGTTCCCCAGCCCATGCTCTGCCACACACCCACCAGCACATAAGTGACGCGCCAGTAAACGCCGTTGGTCAGGAAGGGGATATTATTGGAAATAAGGTTCATCTTCATCAGCGTGGAGTTGACAACGCCGGTGGTAGGGGCAAAGATCGTCAGTACCATGCCGCCGATGATAACCCAGGACAGGAAATGGGGCAGATACAATAGCGTCTGCGACACGCGCTTAATACCTGTGGATTTGATCTCATTGAGCGTGATAGACAGAATAATGGGTACCGGAAAGCCGACAATCAGATCCAGGAAGTTCAGCAGCAGCGTGTTTTGCAGCGCAATAGAAAAGTCTCTCATCTTAAAGACAAACTCAAAGTTTGCCATGCCCACAAACTGACTACCGGCAATCCCCTTGAACAGATTGTAGTTCTGGAAGGCGATCACGATGCCATGCATGGGCGTATAACGGAACATAATATAGAAGATAACCGGCAGGATCATCATCAGATACAGCCGCCAGTCGCGCTTTAGGCTGATCGCTAAGCCGTGAAGCCAGGATTGTCTCTTCTTTGCGTGTGCCAGACCAGTCATGAGGGTTCCTCCTTTGCTCTGAGGGCGCGTTTACTTCACTCAATTTTTGCGGCGCGCCCATGTGCGATATGGAAGCTTATTTCTCGTTTGCTCCATCTTGCTGGCTATAACATACTACAAAACTGACAACTGTTCCACTAACAATACTGATTATTCCTATCATCCTTGACAAAAATCGACCGTATGTGCCTTTCAAAAACATATGCTTTTCGGTATAATGATAGCAACGACAGGAAGAAAGTTGAAGGACGCAGCATGACGGCAAAGAGGAACCGGCATAAGCAATCAGTTCAGCCCAAGGTCATTGAGATTGCAACGAGAAAGTATCTCGCCATTGCCATTGTGATCACCTTCCTGCTCTCCGTGATCCTGACGGTGATCCAAATCGTCTCCCTGTCAGGCTACACCTCCCACCTGGCCGATACGGGTGCACGACAATTAGAGCAGCGGCTGGAACTTGCGCTGCAAAACATTCAGAGCAACGCATCCATGCTGCGCGTAAGCCGTGAGACCGCCAAACTGAGTCAAACTGTCTCCTTCACGGAGGAAGCACTACGCAGCATCAACTATATGGAAACCCTCAACACCATCAAGCTGACCGACGACGCGCTGTATGACATCTGGGTGCTGAACGAGGATCGCGGCGTGGTCTACACAGCCAGCCGTACCCGATACAGCGCAGACGTTCCGGCCATCCGCAATATTGTGGAAGAAACAGCGCAGGAAGCGTGGGACGAGGGATTTGCCATCGCTCAGGTGGATGGATATCCCGGACAGGAGATCAGTCGTTCATGCCTGATCTACCGGCAGCGTTTAGACGTGTCGGACGTGGGTTTTCACGGCGCTGTCTATCTCTTGCTGGACTGCAAAAAGCTGTACGCCTCCTTGCTTGAACACAATGACAGCCTGGAGGAGCTCATGGTGCTCACCCACGACGGACGCACGGTCTGTTCTCAGCCGATGAACTCTCAGCCGGTCGGCGCACGGGTTGAGGCGGCTATTGACTTTCTCGCGTCCCCCAACGAGACTTACCAGCACTGGGTTGACGGAGGAAAAATCTGTTCCGCCTATCGGGGCAGGCATTTCCTCTATGTGGTATGGGTGTCGGGCGATATTGTGATCATGACCGTGGTGCAGCAGGCGCTGTATGCGCTGATAGTGCTGGCGGTGTTCATCATGGTCATCGTCATCAGCTTCCGCATGATTGCGCGGCAGATGAACCGTCCCATCGCCGAATTGCAGGCTACCCTTGAACGTCAATTGCAGGAACAGTCGATCCCAACCGACACGGCCAGGGAAGCCACCAACGTCCTGACTCAGGTATCGGAGCAATGGCATGCCAGCGATGGGCAGGAAACCATCCAGCAGATGGATCTTCAGCTCTATGAAGCCGTCACTTCCAACAAGCTGACCGAAAGTATGCTGGTTCATCTGGCATCCTTCGATCATTATGTGTTCCTACTTTGCGATATTGACGAGCCGCATCAGCACATTGTCGAGGCGCGTAAGCTGTCGCCCTTTCTGGATTATCTGCTGCGCTATTCTCTCCGAGGTATTCTGGGGGAGGGGGAAAGCTCCTACACAGTGCGGATCAATGAGTGGTCCATTGCCGCCGCCGTCAGTTTCCAGAACAGCCCCTCCGAACAGGCGCGTCAGGCACTGATGGACAAATCGTCAGCCCTTATGCAGGCTTTCACCACCTGCACGCTCAGCTTTTCCTGCTCCTCCGTCTTTTCCGGACGGGAGCATGTGGCCGAGGCGCTGAACGAGGCCAAGCGCGCGATCCGCTGGAAGCTGGTGCGCGGCGTCGGGTGCACCATCCTTTATACGCCCGGAATGGGCGTGTCAAGATCCTTTACGTTCCCGCAGGCAAAGATCCAGAGCATTGTCTCGTCGATTGACCGGGGAGAAAACGCGATTCATGAACGCCTGAGGGAGCTGCTTGCAAAGCTGCTGGAGAGCGACGCAGGTATGGACGACCTGGAGTTCGCCGTGTCCCAGCTCTTAGGCGTGCTGATCCAGACGGCCTTTCGCAAGGGCGTGCAGTTCAACGCCTTGTTTGACGAACCGGAGCATTCCCCGTTCCGTTATCTGAGCAGCTTTGACACCTTGGAGCACATGCTGACATGGCTGGAGGGCAAATTTGTTCAGCTTTCCAGGCAGTTGGCTAAGGCGCACAAGGGCGGCAGCGGCTATACGAACAAGTTTATCCGCTACATCGGCGATCACTATGCCGAGTCTCTTACGCCCGAGGATGTGGCAAGCGCGCTGGGAATCAGCTATTCCTATCTCAGAAAGATCATATCGACGGAGATGGGAACAACCTTTTCAGCCTATCTGCTCGGCATCCGCCTTGAAAAGATGAAGGAATTGCTGGTGAATACGACCATCTCCCAGCGGGATATTGCCGAGCAGGTCGGCATTGGCAGCGAGCAGACCATGTATCGTCTGTTCAAACAGTATATGGGATGCTCCCCCGGCGAGTATCGGAAGCATCCCTCCGCAGACAGTACCATAGCCGCCGAGACGGCGGATGAATATCATGAAAGCGAGGAATAATCACATGGACAACCTGAAGTATCTGGAACATGTCGTGGAGCTTGGAAAGGTCCAGGCTGCAACCACGCCCGAGGAAATGTCCGGCGCGTTTGACGCGTTCAACGGCTTCCTGGGCCTGTATTACGATCTGGCGAAGATGGAGCTGCAAAAGGCCGGGATCGACACGCCGCCTATTCGAAACTTCGCCATTGACAAGGCGCTTGAGCGCATCGACGCCCGCCTGGACTGCGCTGATTTCACCATCCCCGCGCTGATCCGTATGCTGCGCGAGCATCGCGGAACGCGCCTGAATGAGGAGCAGGCACAGAAGATTGAACAGAGTCTGATTCATTTCAAGTATTGGCTGGACGAGCCCGGCGATGTGCACGCCTGCTTCTTCACCGAGAATCATCAAATCCTGTATCACAGCGCCGAATATCTGGTGGGGCAGATGTATCCTGACGTGGTGTTCCCCAACAATGGCATGACCGGCGCTGAGCATCACGCCCATGCCACCGCCTTCCTGCGCCGCTGGCTGAACTGGCGTGAACGCTTCGGCTTCAGCGAATGGCTGACTCAGGGATACTACATGGATGACATGCTGGGTCTGGTCAACCTGATGATCTATGCCGACGAGGCGGATATCCGCACCCGCTGCCGCATGCTGATTGACATGCTGGTGTTTGACCTGGCGGTCAATCATTTTGAAGGGCACTTGCCCACCACCCATGGCCGCGTCTATACCCGCTTTATCATCGAGCCCGACTATGAGGATTGCTCCGCCGTGATGGCGCTGCTGTTTGATAAGGGATACGCCGGCACCATGAGCAACTGCGCCGTGATGTTGGCTGCCAACGGCTATGTTTGTCCCAAGGCTATCCTGGCGGCAGCAGCGGCTCCCACGGGAATCCAAACCAACCGCGAGCGCATGAGCATCGACGTGGCGGACGCCAAGTATTATGGCGTGGATCCCGCCGACTTTGACAACATCATGTTCTTCTGGGGGCAGCAGACATACTCCGACCGCCTGACCATTGAGAACTCGCTGAAGGTGTTCCCCACATGGAACTGGATGACTAACCGTGTCCGCGCCTACTATGAGCGCTACAAGCTGCATGATGAGGCTGGTGCGCCCTGCGTGGATGCGCCCGACTTCACAGCCATGACACAGGTGGACATCTACACACGCCGTACGCCGGACTATATCCTCAGCTGCGCGCAGGATTTCCGCAAGGGCCGCATGGGCTATCAGCAGCATCCCTGGACGGCCTCCCTGGGCGGCAAGGCAGTCATCTTTACAACCAATCCCGCTTCCACCGAGTATTCCAACCGTCCCAACTGCTGGGCCGGCAACCTGACCCTGCCCCGCGCCGTGCAGCATGAAAACGTGCTGCTGTGCCTGTACCGCGTTGAACCCGACTTTGTGGATTACCTCTATTCCCACCTCTACTTCCCCAGGCATGAGATGGACGAGGTGGTGGAGAAGGAGGGCTGGATCTTTGGCCGCAAAGGCGATGGGTATGCGGCGGTGTATTCGCTGCTGCCCGGCTACTGGGAAAAGAAGGATCCCGCCATGTTCAAAGCGCTGTACGCCGAAAGCTGGCAGGAAAAATATGACCGTGCCGACGATTATGAGTACATCGCGCAGGGTCACGCAAACGTGTGGGTCATTGAAATGGGCTCCAAGGCTGAAAACGGCAGCTTTGAGGCGTTCATGGACGGCTTTGCCGGGAAAAAGGTGTGCGGCGACACGCACAACCTGATCTACCAGTCTCCCTCTCAGGGTGAGATCACCTTCGGCTGGAACAGGCCCCTGACCGTCGGGGGAGAAACCATCTGCATCCATGGCTACAAGCGCTATGATAACGAGTTTGCTCAGACGGAATTTGACGCGGGCGCAATCGAGATCAATGCCGGCGGTCATCAGACGATTCTTGACTTTGAAAAGGCCGAGCGCACGGATATTTAAGGCACTACCGCACAATTCGTCGGCAGCGCTGGCGATGCCTTTTCTGCCATCTGCTTCTTGCAGAAATCTCGATTTACCTCCAGTAAACCTTCGATTTCTGCAATCGCATCTGACAAAAAAATGCATTCGCCATCGCACCAACTCATTTGTGCGGTATTGCCTTAAGGCAACGCCGCACAATTCGGCGGCGCGTCGGGCGATGTCTTTTCCGCCAGCCGACCACCTCATTTGTGCGGTGTTACCTTAATATGCGCTCCGCTGTTTGAGCGACCGGGTATAATTCCCGGTCACAGAAAATGATTGAGGTATTTCCTGTGAGAAAGATGTGCCTGCTCTCGTTTCTCCTTCTCCTGCTGACGCTGCCGTTCCTTGTGCATGGGAGCGCGTCGGCACAGACGGAAACGCTTCGCGTCATGGTCTATGACCGGGAGAACATGCCCGAGGAATATGGCTCCTGCGAGGACAACGCCTGGGTACGCTATATTCAAAGCCGGGTGCTTCGCGAACTGGATATATCCCCGCGTCGCTGGAAACGGTTAACATCCTGGCCGCGAAGGAAAGGGAGCTCCGCATACGAACCATCATGTGCCCGGCTGAGAATTTCGATGAGGAATGGGATCGCTGCGTGGCCGCCTATCTCTCCGCGGGCGGCAGCCGCGCCATTGAAGCCAAGCGTTCCGCCTATCGCGAAAGCATTGCAGAAAAGAAAGGAAATTGACCATGGGATACTATTTTGACGATCGCAACAGCGCTGCCTGGAGCTATGGCGACGATGCCGGGAGAATCATTGATCTGCTTGGAACCCGATTTATGGGGGAAAATCCTGTTACGCCCTTTATCTGGCGCACCTTTGATGAGTCAGGCATTCAGGCGGATCGAAAGGCGCGATATCTGCTGGATTTTGCGCGGCGTTTTCCCGGCGGAGAGAATGGCGAAATTGTCTATGCCGCCGCCGATCTATACTGTCCGCAGGCCAAGAGCTCTGGCTTCGTGGTGGAGTGCGACGGTCCTGTTCAGGTGTGGTTGAATGAGGAAAGGGTGTTCCAGTCCAACGGCAATCAGGAACGCACCCATGAAAAATGCAGGATTGATGTGTCGTTGAGGGCAGGCTACAATCGTTTCGTATGGCGCTGCGAGCGGACGGAGATCGGCTTTGGCTGCGCTTTCGCCAATGCCATGCCGCAGTGGGAGCCCTGTAATTATGTACTGCCCTACAAGGAATATGACGGGGAGGCAGGAATCCTCTACACGGAGCCGGTGGATGAACGGATGCAGATTGACGTGGGCAGCTTCTTTGGCGACTTTATGCCGCCGGAGCTGACCTGGCTTCCCCGCGCGGAGAAAAAGTCCCTTGTCGGGGCAGGCGTATATGCGGCGTGGCTCAAGGGAAGCGTCCGTGTCCCCCTTGCCGCCCATGACGCTGTAACCCTGATCGTGGACGGTAAGCCCGGACGGGTTATCCCCGGAGCACAGCATGATGTTGTGGCCGTCGGCCCCTATCAGGCGGTGGCCGCGCTGGTGAGCGACAGCGACTGGGCTTGGAGGAAGCCTCCTGTGCATATTCATGGAAGGACGACACCTTATCTCATCATGGGCCCGCTGAAAACCGCGGATACTTCAGCCTTCACCGCATGCGCCATGGGACAGCTGGTTGAGGGCGCGGAGGGGACAATCACCTGGCGCACTGGCTTTGACGGCGTTGCTCTGCGTCCCTATGTGGAAAGCAAGCTCTTTGGCCGCTGGACTTATCCGCTGGGCGTTACGCTCTACGGCATGTGGCAGGCGGGGCATTTCCTGAGCCGCGAGGTCATGAACGACTATGTGACAAGCCATGCGGATCAGGTCGTCTCCATCCATGAGTATGCGCTTTATGATCAGGCAAGGTATGGCTTTCCGGGGGTCAATCAGCAAATCTGCTGGCTTGACGCGCTGGACGACTGCGGCTCCTTTGGCTCCATGATGCTGGAATGCGCCAAGCCCGGCGACGCGGCTGTCCGCAAGCTGGCTGATGCCATTGGGGAATATATGCTCCATGAACAGC
This sequence comes from Faecalibacterium sp. CAG:74, assembly GCA_000437595.1. GTDB lineage: Bacteria > Bacillota > Clostridia > Christensenellales > Aristaeellaceae > UBA11524. The sequence goes on from FR899868.1 coordinate 10,459, forward strand.
CCCGCACCTCCGAAGGAGCTTATTGCCGCCGCGACGATACCATCTGGGCGGACGATATGTATATGTCTGGCCCCTTTCTGTGCCGCTATTCGGAGCTGACCGGTAGTATGGAAGGTATGAACGCCTGCGCTAATCAGCTGCTTCAATACAAGGACCTCCTCTTTATGCCCGACAAACAGATCATGTCCCACATGCGCTGTTTACGAAACGGAAAGAGCAACCGTATCCCCTGGAGCCGAGGCAACGGCTGGGTGCTGTTCACCCTCAGCGAGCTGCTGCAAAAGCTGCCGGTCGGCCATGAGAAGCGGCCTGCATTGCTATTGTTCTTCCGCGAGCTCAGCGCAGGGTACATGAAGCTGCAGGATGCCTCCGGATTGTGGCATCAGATTCTTGATGAACCCGGTACCTATCTGGAGTCCTCGGTGACGGCCATGTTCATCTGCGCCTTCTCCCGCGGCCTGCGTAACGGCTGGTATGATGTGGCGGTGCTGGATGAGGTACGCAGCGCCGTCGAGCGTGCCTGGAAGGGCTTGTGCGAGCAGGCGATTGACCGGGACGGCAACCTGTACGGCGTGTGCCGCGGATCAGGTTTCTCCTTCTCCCGCGCCTATTATCGCACGCTGATGTGGAACTTCAACGATACGCATGGCATTGGTATTGTCATGCTGGCAGGCGTTGAGTACCTGAAGCTGACGACGAAGGCTTACGGAGCTGGCAGCCTATAAAAAACTGCATAGAGAATCCGCCCCAGCGCTATCGGCAATGCTGCGTCATCACGAAAAATGCCGCTGCTGTACTTCTGCCAGCAGCGGCGTTTTTCGTGCAGGGAATGAGGTTTGCCGAATTTCCTGTCGCTCTCCGCAGAGAGCGAAACTCCCCATCGGAGAGTGCACGAGCCCGACCAACGGGAGGGATACCACCGTCTGCTTGCAGGTGGTGAGTAAGTGCGCCCTTGCCAGGGAGAGGGCTTGACAAAGCCTCTTTTGGAATGTGATTTGTCAAGGGTAGATTTAGGGTAACACCGCACAATGAGGCAGTCGGCTGGCGAATGGATTTTTCGTCAGATGCAAATGCAAATTTCGAAGGTTTACTGGAGGTAAATCGAGGAATTTGCATGCCGCAGATGGCGGAAAAGACATCGCCAACGCTGCCGACGAATTGTGCGGTAGTGCCTTCCATTCATTACAGGCAACACAAATAAAGGGAGCGCCATACGAGCGCCTCCAACAGTAGGCAAAACAAACGACACTACTAATCAGTAAGTATTTTGTTTCTGATTCAACTATACCATATGGACAAGAATTTGTCAATATAGGGCGTTCACGTCGTATTTGTTTACGTGAATATTTTTGTGTGAAAGTCACGTAAAATTACGACAAATTGTGTTGACAACGGACAGAAACGATGATATAATGCAGTTAGCCCAATTGGTCAGTATTCGACCGGATTTTGCATGTTTGTTCGATTCTGTCGATACCGAGCCAAAAAAAGAGACATGCGAGAAATCGCAAAAAACAAAGAAAGAGGTGCTTCTGTAATGAAGAAACTCGTTGCTCTGCTGCTGTCTGTCATGATGTGCTTTGCGTGCGTCAGTGCGCTGGCCGATACGTATGTGTCCTGGTACACCTACGGCGACGTGTACCTTTCCTCCGTGCGTTCCGAAATGGAAGCTGATTTCGCCAAGCTGAACCTGACGATCAACGGCTCCGACGCCAACGGCAACCAGCAGGTACAGTCCGACTTCATCAGCACGGCTCTGATGAACAACGACTGCGAAGCTATTGTGGTGAACCTCGTTGAATCCGGCGCCATCAGCACGGCGCAGACCATCATGAACCAGATTCAGGCTGCGGGCATCCCCACCGTTTGGTTCAACCGTCCTGTCTCTACCAACAACGAAGAAGCCGCCAACCTGTTTCTGAACAACCCCGCTTCCGCGTTCGTCGGCACCAACTTTGAAGACGCCGGCGTTATGCAGGGCGAGCTGATTGGTCAGTATCTGGTTGAGCATTACAACGACATCGACCTCAACGGCGACGGCAAGATTTCCTACATCATGTTCAAGGGCGACGAAGCTAACCAGGAAGCTATCGCTCGTACCGCGCTGGCTGTGGAATACGCCAACAAGGCGCTGGTTGCCGCGGGCAAGCCGGAGATTGAGTTCTACGACGCCTCCAACGCCAACAAGTACCTCGTTGACCCCAACGGCAGCTGGTCCAACGTTTTCTCCTCTGAGCAGATGCAGACCGTCCTGTCCATGTACAACGAAGGCAACGGCAACATGGTCGAGCTGGTTATCTGCAACAACGACGACATGGCGTATGGCGCTGTGATGGCTCTGCAGAACGCTGGCTACAACCACGGCGAAGGCACCACCGCGATCCCCGTGTTCGGCGTGGACGCGACCGACGTTGCGAAGGATCTGATCAACAACGGCTACATGGTCGGCACCATCAAGCAGGACAACGTTGGTATGGCGGACGCTGTTGCGACCATCACCGCGAACCTGATTGCCGGCAAGGAAAACAAGTTCGAGGGTCTGAACGAGAACTACGTTATCGTTGACAACTGGTTCGTGCAGATTCCCTACGCTGTGTACACTGGCGAGTAATTCTTCCCTGAGCACTTCGGGCGGAGAGAACCGAATGGTTCTCTCCGTCTTTCACTGCTGACCAACATATGGCAAGCAGCATTCGACTTGCTCTCCGGCAGGTCGGTACCCACGGTATCATCCGCCGCTTTACAATCGTTTGTTCTCGTTGAATTCCAGGAAAGGAAAAGACAAACATGCAAAAAGACGATGTTTTGCTGCGCATGGAAGGCATCTGCAAGTCCTTCCCCGGCGTCAAAGCGCTTGACGATGCACAGCTGACCGTCCGTCCCGGTACCGTCCATGCACTCATGGGCGAAAACGGCGCCGGCAAATCCACGCTGATGAAGTGCCTTTTCGGCATTTACAGCAAGGATGCGGGCACAATCTGGTTCGACGGCAAAGAGGTTAACTTCAAGTCTTCCCGCGATGCGCTGGACAACGGCGTCGCCATGGTGCATCAGGAGCTGAATCAGGCGCTGAAGCGTAGCGTGATGGACAACATTTGGCTCGGGCGCTATCCGCGAATCAAGCTCGGCGGCGCTAAGATGCCCTTCGTTTCCGACAAGGCCGAATACGACATGACCATGGAGGTCTTTAAGGATCTGAATTTCGAGAAATTCGGCATCAACATCAACCCGCGTACCATCATGTCCACCATGCCCGTTTCGCGCCGTCAGATGGTGGAAATTGCAAAAGCTGTTTCCTTCAACTCCAAGATTATTGTGCTGGACGAGCCGACCTCTTCCCTGACCGAGGCGGAGGTTGAGGTGCTCTTCTCCATCATCAATATGCTCAAGGCACGCGGCGTAGGCATCGTTTATATCTCCCACAAGATGAAGGAAATCTGGCGCATTGCCGACGACGTGACCGTTATGCGCGACGGACGCTGGATTACCACCCGCCACAAGACCGAATACGGCACGGACGACGATTCCTTCCGCGCAGAGGTCATTCGGAACATGTGCGGTCGCGAGCTGAGCGCAGCCTATCCGCCCAAGGATAACATCGTCCACGACGATCCGATGATCGTGGTGGAGGGCTTGACCGCCAAATACAATCAGCTGCGCGACGCCAGCTTCACGCTCCACAAGGGCGAGATCCTGGGCGTAGCGGGTTTGGATGGCTCCGGCCGTACCGAGCTGCTGGAAACCCTTTTCGGCTATCGCACCCGTCAAAGCGGCACCATCAAGAAGTTCAACTTCGGCTTCCGCGCCGCGCAGGGCGGTACGCCTGAAGACTACAGCATGGAAGTACACGACATCAATGGCACGCAGGTGGGCGAGGAAATTTCCAACTTGTCACCCAACAGCGCCATCAAGCAGGGCTTTGCGCTGGTCACCGAGGAACGCCGCGCAACTGGCATTTTCGGCATCCTTGACATCCGCGCAAACACCGTCATCGCCAACCTGAAGAACTACAAGCTGGGGAAATTCCCGCTGCTCAGCGACGCAAAAATGGCTCGGGATACGGATCGCATGATTGAAGCGATGCACATCAAAACGCCCAGTCAGCGTCAGCAGATTAAGAATCTGTCCGGCGGCAATCAGCAGAAGGTCATTTTCGGTCGCTGGATGCTGACCAATCCTGACGTTCTGCTGCTGGATGACCCGACCCGCGGTATCGACGTGGGCGCCAAGTACGAGATCTATGAGCTGATTCAGTCCCTCGCCAAGCAGGGCAAGAGCATCATCATGGTCTCTTCCGAAATGCCTGAACTCCTGGGCACTTGCAACCGTATTCTCGTGATGAGCGCCGGTCAGATTGCCGGCGAATACGTCCCGACAGGCGACGGTAAGGTCGATCAGGAAAAGATACTCGAACTGGCTGCAAAGAACTTGTAAGGAGGTTGCCTGAACATGTCGAATGTTGCAACAAAGGCAAAAAAGCCGAATCTCTCCGTGAAGAGCGTCCTGAACTGGATTCTCGATCACGCCATGATTATTGTCATCGTGCTGCTGGCGCTGTATGTCCAGACGCAGCGTGACGCCTTCCTCAAGCCCGCTTCCCTCATCAACATCATCTCCCTGACCGCCGCCCGTCTGCCGATGGCGCTGGGCGTTGCCGGCTGTATCATTCTGGCCGGTACGGACTTGACCGGCGGCCGCGTGGCTGGCTTGACCGCTTTCGTGGCGGCCATCCTGCTCCAGCGTGCGGACGTTGCCAATCGCGTGCTGGCAGGCGGAGCCCCTGCCAACATCGTGCTGGTGCTGCTGCTCGTTATGCTCATCGGCGCATGTGTTGGTCTGATCAACGGCTTCGTCATGGCGAAATTCAAGGTTCACCCCTACATCATCACGTTGGCCATGCAGATGATCGTCTACGGTATCTACCTGACGGTTTCCAACTCGGTGCAGGTCGGTTCCTTCGACTCCAGCTACACCACCAGCTTCGTCACCAAGCCCCTGTTCCAAATTCAAACCGGCGTTCGCCCCAACGGCACTGCCATCTTCACCGTAGTTCCCATGTATGTGCTGCTGGCGCTGATCGTGACCGCGCTGATGTGGGTCGTCTGGAACAAGACCGCTTTCGGCAAAAACATGTTTGCCGTCGGTTCTAACGAGGAAGCAGCCCGCGTTTCCGGCGTGAACGTTATGATGACCATCATCGGCGTTTTCATGGTCGCTGGCGCTCTGTACGGCTATACTGGCTTCATCGAAGCTGCCCGTATGGGTTCCTCCACTGCGACGCTGGGTCTGAACTACGAAGCCGACGCCATTTCCGCAGCCGTTATCGGCGGCGTATCGTTCGTCGGCGGCACCGGCAGAATCTCCGGCGTTGTCCTTGGCGTGTTCATGATGCAGCTGATTATCGCCGGCATGACCTTCCTGGGCATCTCCGGCAACGTTACCTACATCGTAAAGGGCGCGGTTATCCTGTTCGCTGTTATTCTGGATATGCGCAAGTACATGACCAGAAAGTAACGGTTTCACGGTGCAATGGGGCAGAGTCCCTTGTGCCATCAGCTTTCAAACATGCTTCGCAGAGGCTCTGTACTTCATGCACGGAGCCTCTTGCTCTATCGTTATGGAAGGAGGAGCGAAAACAATGGAGGAAAACAAGAAACAGCCGCAATCGACAAGCGAGCAGCAGACGGAATCGTCAGACCCCAAAGCGCCGCGCCGTGGCCGCAATTGGATCACTGATATGTACGACAAGGTGAACCTATCGGTCGATACGCTCAATTACATTGCGCTCGGTCTGTTGATTTTCATCTTTGCTGTTATCTTCATTGCTTCCCGGCACTAACGCCGAATCCCCTGCCTTCACCCCCTCCCCTGCGCCTCCTGAAGCGGACACTGGAAAAAGCAAGCCAGTTTCCCATCAGGGGGCGCATTTTTTTCACGTCGGAGCATACGGTTTCCCGACGAAAAGACGCAAGCAGATGGCGCAGGAGAGCATGGGACGCGCATCACTTCGCCAAGGAAGAGGGTTCATCGCATCCGCAAACGCGACGAGCGCTGCAAGCTCTTGTTTGCTTGCAGCGCTCTTGTTTTGCAGCTTCCTCAGCTTTCCGTGAAGTGCCAAAGAAAAAAGGGGTTGTCTCACTAAAAAGAGGCAACTCCTTTTTGGTACAAAAAAAGCATTCGGACTATGAAAATCCGAATGCCTGCGGTAGAATGTAACTACCATGAAAAGAAACATGCCGCAGACAGATTATACAGCAATGACGAATGGATTTCAACTGGTCATGCCGCTGGACTGCGAAGTAAACATTGAGAAGAATGCACCGGTGAGACTGCTCAACGCCGTCATGGAAAGGATGGATTACAGCAAACTGTATGCGGCGTACTCCCGACTTGGGAGAATCGAGTATTCACCGAAGATTCTGCTGAAAATCATGGTGTATGGGTATATGCGCAAGCAGATATCCAGCCGTGCGCTTGAAGCATGCTGCCGAGAAAACCTGCACTTCATCTATTTGCTTGAGGGGCAGCGTGCGCCGGATCACAACACCATCAACCGATTCAGAAAGAATATTCTAACACAGGAAGCCGGGCAGGATATTCTGTGTCAGCTTGTTGTTTTGCTGCACGAAAGAGGACTGCTCAGCCTTGAAGCGGCTTTCATAGATGGCACAAAGATTGAAGCAAATGCGAACAAGTACAGCTTTGTCTGGAAGAAAGCAACGGCCCAAAAGACAGAAAAGCTGCTGAAGAAAATTCATGATGAGCTGCCTGCAAAGCTGAAAGAGGTAGGTATCCGCTTTCATGTTCCGGAAAAGATTGCTGTCCGACAATTGAAGAAGCTTTGGAAAAGAATCCATGCGCGAATCAAAGCGGATGGAATCGAGCTTGTTTCAGGAAAAGGCAAAAGAAAAACGCGGCTGCAGAGACTGAGCGAATGGGGAGATCAATGTCTTGCCAAACTCAAGCAATACACAAATGATATTCACATCTGCGGAAATCGGAATAGCTTCAGCAAAACGGACCATGATGCAACCTTTATGCACATGAAAGAGGACTACATGAGAAACGGGCAGCTCAAGCATGGATACAATGTCAATGTGGCAACATGCAGCGATTTTATCATCGGGAGCTACATTTCTTCTGACAGAAATGACGTGCATACGCTGATTCCGTTTATGGAGCAGCTCCAGAAAAACTACGAAGGAAAGAATATCGGCAGCGTTGTGGTGGATTCCGGTTACGAAAGCGAAGAGAACTACTGCTGGTTTGAAGCGCATCCCGAAACGGAGCTGTATGTAAAACCAAGCAACCACGAGGCAGCCAAGCACAGAAAATACAGAACCGATATCAGCCGCCGCGAGAATATGGCCTACAATGCTCAAACTGACACCTATACCTGTGCCAACGGAAAGCTGCTGCAGAAAACGCAGGAAAAGAAAACGCATACAGCCTCGGGGCTTGAAATCACCACATCAGTCTATGAATGCAGCGAATGCGACGGATGCCCACTTAAAGAAAAGTGCATCCGTGCATGCGGCAGTAAGAAGCCCCTGGAAGAACGACACAAAGTCATCTATGTGTCAAAACGCTTTGCCAGACAGCGGCAGGCTATGGAAGCAAAGATCTCCTCTCCCAAGGGATGTTTGCTTCAGGTGAACCGTTCCATTCAGGCCGAAGGCAACTTTGCATACGTGAAGCAGGATCTTGATTTCCGGCGTTTTCTGCTTCGCGGCAGTACGAAGGTCGCCGCCGAATGGCTGCTGTTCAGCCTCGCTCTCAACATCCTCCATCTGCACCATAAAATCCAAAACAGACGCTTGGGAAGCGGTCTGAAGATTCCATCATCTTTTCCTGCCGGTTTATAACTCATTCCACTTGGAAATTCCTTATGAAAATAATTCCTTGAGTGCCGTTCTTTCTGCACTCTGTTTTCGCTTGCCCAAAAATGTTGCGGAAAAAGGCGCTGCCTCCCATGGCTTGCCTCAGCCATTTTGAGACAGCGGCTTTTTTGCTGCACCGACAAATCCAAAATCAGTTCGGGCAGGATTAAACTTTAGCCATCAGCAGGAAGGAATCAGTTCGGGCAGGATTAAACCTTAGCCATCAGCAGGAAGGAAGGGGGACTTCAAATGAATTGTGCTGAGATTGCCCATTATCTGAAGGTGATTGGAGACGGAAAGGAGGCTGTTGGTTTGGTGAAACTTTACCGTACCGGCCAGTTAGTCGGTGCAGGCAAGGTGGGCATTGCGATCCTTGGTGCCGCTGGTATCTATGGGCTTGGGTGCTGGGGATACAAGAAGCTGGTGACTTATATGGAGGAGCATAATCATCTCCCCATTGAAGCTGCCGGTAGTGTTCAGTGAACGGACGGAGGTGGTCAAATGCCCAGGCATCGTCAAATGCCCGGTCAATCCTACAAGATTCTTTCGCAGGATGAACACTGTGCCAGGGTGGAATACAGATGGTTGTGCCCGTACTGCGAAAGGCAGGTCAGTACACAATCTGCTGTCTATCCTGCAGATTATGAACGACTGGAGACCGGGGGCTTCTATGATACGTTGGAATGCCCATCGTGTGGGAAAACCGCCGATGTGAGGTATTGGAAAACGACACGAATTGATTGAGGAGGAGAACGTCATGAAGAAGATACTTGCTGTCCTGATTGCGTTGATGCTGACTGCGCTTTGCTGCTTTGCTGCTGTGGCAGAAGGAACGATTGACTTTTCAGGTTACACACTGGAAGAACTGCTGACCATCAGAGATGACCTGACTGATGAGATTGCCTCCCGCCCTGGCGGGGAAAAGATGGTGCTGGGCACCGGCCAATACAAGATTGGTGAGGATCTGGCCGCCGGTGTCTACACTTTCAAATTTGTGCAGAACGGGGACAAAGACGTCACCAGATCGGACTATTACGTGTATGAAAATGAATCCATGTATAAATACGACATTGATCGTCTCTGGCTCGGTGACATGCCCCGTGTAGAAGGTTCCTTGAAGGGAGACGGCGAAACCAGAATCAGCCTGTATCCAGGTGAGTACCTGAGCCTTCGATATAATGGCGCAGAAGTTGCGCGGGTTGGCAACGTCTCAGAACGCGGCAATGGCTATGTTCCGCCCGAAGGAACCACTATCCCCAAAGGCAATTACACAATCGGTGAAGAAATTCCCGCTGGTACCTACAAAATCTTCTTTAGCGGCACAGCAACATCCCGTGTGCGAGTCTTCCAGGATGCCAAGGAAGCGAGCAACACATTTAATAAGGGGAAAGAAACGATCCTTGACTTCACGAATACTGAAGGCACCGTTACTCTTGTGGAAGGTAATATTCTTCGGGTCGAGTATAATCCCATCATCATGAAAAAGGGTGGAGGCTTCAACTTCGATTGATTACGATGTATGGCGATGTGCTGTGGTTCAAACAATATGAGTGACGTGAACTTTGATCATACCAATAGGACTTAGGAGGAATACTCAAATGACCAGAGAAGAACTCAAGGGACAGATGGATGAATTAATGCAGCAGTATGCCAATGAAGAGATTGACGGGCCTACTTACGCAGAAAGGATGATGGCGCTAACTACATCTGCTCAAACCGAGATTGATGAGGACTAAGACGGATCTATCACACAGTTGCATGATACACACTGTCACGTATTAATCTATAAGCCTTCAAATACCGTGCTCTTCCTACTAGGGAGCACGGTTTATTTTTTCCATAAGATAATAACACAAGACTCATTTCGCATGTACAATCTGGTATTTTCGGGCGTTTTCTGGCGAAACCTTTCAAGCTCAAAAATGGCACTGAAAATCCGTAATAATTGTTATCTTCAAAAATGCATTCAGTGCAAGGGTTTCATAGTATGAGTTTACTAATGATAAACAATTTGTCATTAAATACTGCACAAACATGCTAACAAAAGCGGACGTCGTGGGAAAATGGCCTACCGCCAAAATTAGAAGCTGCTAACACTCTGCTAACACGAACAGGGTAAAACAGGCGGTTTTTGGAGGAAATGCGAACATCCGAAAATGGTGGAAAACGTTGAAATTTGGGAATATGTAGGCACTCGGAGGCACTCGAAAGCGAACGCTTTTTCGCTCTCCTAAGCAGTAGGTCGTGGGTTCGACTCCCACTGGACTCAATCCCCAAACAAGCAATTCTTTCTGGCTGATGTTCTCGCGTGCGTCTTGCCAAACGCGCGAGGAGCATCGGCTGGAAAGATTTTTTTTGCCCGGAAATTTGCTTTTTGCGCCGCTGCTGGCGCTGTTGGCAGCTTCCCAACATTTCGCCTTTTTTGCCAACACCGCTGTTCTGGCAAACGGGCGATTTGCCTAATACTATTTCCAGATTCAACTGCGCCATCTGCTTGCGCCTTTTCCCTTCTGGCGTCCGCTCATTCCACTTAGCGTAGCGCTGCTACGCTGCGTTTCATTCACGTTAGCCAGAATGAAAAATTCGCGGCGCATCTTGGCGCATTCTTATCTGGAAATAGTATAATTTCTGCATCACACGAAAAATCCCCCTGCGCATACGCTGATGCGGGGGAGGTGAAGCGGCGTGAGCAGCATGTTTTTTTGACATTATCTGTATAACTTTGTGGATTTTCAATAGATAAAATGCCATGGCAGCAAACATTGATTTATCGAAAGCGGAGCATGCTTATTTATATCTGTCGCCGTTGTAATGAAAAGCGGAGGTTGCACATGAATCCCTCGGTATATTCAAAATACATGCAATAAACGGTGCAAAAAAGCACATATTTTCAATTTGGTAGCGAAAAACGACAGTTTGGTCGAAGAACAATCCATTGCTTCTTTCTGTGGTTATAATAAAATCAGATATCGGGGGATTTCCAATTGCCGCTATAGGAGGTGCACCCTGGCGGAGGATTGAGAGCTCGAAGTTCCCCGAGAATAATCTGGTTGTTTGTTCACACACTGGAAAGAAAACAATGGAGGTATCATTGATGAAGATCAACACGAAGCGGGTAGTCAGCGTGATCATCACAGCCGTGATGATGGTTGTGATGTTGCCCAGCTTTGCCATGGGCGAAAGCGGCAAGAAGTATACCGAAACACTGCAGCCGGAAGGCTGGACACTGGTTGAAAATGAAGGCGGCGCAACCCTGAGTTACACCAAGGGCGGCGGCGTGGATCTGATTGAAGTGGATGGTTACGCCTTCAAGGATTTGGATCGTGACGGCGAACTGGACGTGTTTGAAGACTGGCGCGTGGACTACAAAGAACGCTCCCGCGACCTGGTCACGAACGGCGGCCTGAGTTTGGAATTCCAGTTGGGCTTGAAAATGAACCCCTTTAGCGTCGGCACTCCTGCCAAAACCCTAGCGGATACCACCAAGACTGCGCTGGATCTGGGTTATCGCCACATCCGTTTCAGCTCCGTAGGCGCTGAATTGATTACCACCTGGAACAACGAGATTCAGAAGCACATCGAAGCAAATACCGACGTGGTTGCTATCCCTGCCACCTTCATTGCCGACCCGCTGGAAGGCAGCGGCGTGACCGACTGGCCCGGCAACCTGGCGCTGGCCGCCACCTTCGATCCGGAATTGGCCCATGAATATGGCCGTACCTTGTCCAAGGAATGGCATTCCATGAACCTGACCATGAACGTCGGCCCCCAGGTTGACCTGGCGACTGAACCCCGCTGGTCCCGCAACGACATGACCTTTGGCGAGGATCCTCAGCTTTCTATCGACATGACCCGCGCCATGATCAACGCCTGGCAGTCCACCTACGACGATGACGGCAACGACCTGGGCTGGGGCAAGGACTCCGTCAATATCCAGGTGAAGCACATCATGAGCGAGGGCGCCGGCGAGGGCGGCCGTGAAGCCCATACGCTGGACGGAGCTTACGCCGTGTATCCCGGCGGCCAGTTCTATACCAGCATCTTGCCTTACTTCGCGGCGCAGGATCTGCCCGGCAAGACTGGCATGGTGTCCTCCGCAATGACCAGTTTCTCCATCGGCGTGGATGAAAACGGCGACTCCGTCCTGGGCGAGCGCGTTTCAACCAGCTACAACGCCGAAAAGATCAACGGCCTGTGGCGCGCTGCCAACGGCTGGGACGGCTACATCCTGACGGACTTCAACACCCACGTTGATAAGTGCTTCGGCATGGAAGAATACACCGTTCCGCAGCGCCTTTGGCTGGAACTGGAAGCCGGCATCGACGCCTGGGGCAATATGGGCGGTAAGTATGAAGAAGATATTGCCGTTGCTATGGAAGCCTACAACTATGGCGTGGAACGCCTGGGAAAGGAAGCTGCCGACCAGATCATTTTCGACAGTACCCGCCACATTCTGGACACCCTCTTCAACGTGGGCGTCGTGGATAACCCCTACGTTTCCGAAGCGGTTGCCGCTTCCGTGCCCAATAACGAAGAACATACCGCCATGGCTCGCGAAGCGCTGCTCAAGTCCATCGTGATGCTCAAGAATACTGATAACAGCGTGATCAAGCCTGCGGGCGATGAAAAGTTGACCGTTTATATTCCCTACAAGTACTCTCCCGCAACCACGAGCCGCCGCGGCACCACCCCCGCTTCCTTCGCTCCTTCAATGGATATTGCCGTGGCCTCTCAGTACTTCAACGTGATCACTGACACAGTTGGAACGCCCAGCGGTGAAGGAAACACCTATCTGCCCGGGGACGTAATCCGCGCTTCCGCCGAGGACATCGCGAAGGCCGATCTGGTAATCGTACGCGTCGCCAGTCCCAAGAGCAACGCTCCCACCACCGGCTATGACGAAAACATGAAGGTACCCGCTGACTACGAGTACATTCCCCGTTCCCTGCAGTATCGTCCTTACACCGCCGATAACATGTACGTCCGCTTCGAGTCCATCGGCGGCCAGATCACGCTGGAAGCCTTCGAGGGCGTCTACGGCACCGAGTACGATTATGTAAAGGAAAACCGCTCTTACTTCGGCAAGACCGGCACCGTCAGCAACGAGGCGGACCTGGACTTCGTACTGGAAATCGACGAGCTCACCGGCGATGTTCCCCTGGTGCTGGTGATGAACCTCAACAGTTCCATGGTGTGGTCCGAAATCGAGCCCTCCGCGGACGCAATCCTGGTATCCTTCGGCGGCGGCCGCACCCACTCCGCCCGCGACGAGATCCTCTTTGAAATCATCGCCGGCAGCTATGAGCCCTCCGCCCTGCTGCCCATGCAGCAGCCCCTCGATATGGAAACCGTGGAAGCCCAGTACGAGGACGTGCCCCGGGATATGGACTGCTATGTGGACGCCGACGGCAACACCTACGATTTCACCTTCGGCCTCAACTGGAGCGGTGTGATCGACGACGAGCGCGTGGCCAAGTACAACGTGCCTCCCATCGTCGGCACCAATCCTCTGGAATAATACGATTTCCAACTGGAAATAGTATAAATCAGCTACATCAATTGGTTCCCTGCAAGGAAAATTCCGCTTGGCAGGGCGTGCCGGGCTGATTGACCCGGCACCCCGCCAAATTTGACGGCGGCAGGCCGTTCGTCTGAACGCCGTCGTCAACCTGCGGAAAACGCTCCGAAAGCGCATGGACGCTCGGCGGGAAGCGAAGGAATCGATAGATCGTTTTTGAATCCTCCTTTCTCTCAAACCTGATCAAATTCCTTTCTTCTCCGCTGTGCTTCATGACAGCGGCGGCGTCTGGTGCTGCAAGCCATTCCTGCATTCGCAAATTGGCTTTCTCCCCGGCGCCGTTTTCTTTCTGAACGACTGATCCATCAAGATAAGGAGCATGCGTATGCGAAAGGTGAGAATAACAACCGGGCTGTCATGTCTGATGGCCTTCATCCTGTGCTTCGTGATATTCGGCTCGAACCTGGCCATGAGCTATGATACCGTTGTCAACGGCATGCTTGGCGTGCAGACCAGCAAAGTCATCAACGATGAAAGTGTCGAGGATGAGGATACGATATATTATAAGAGCGCTTATGGCGACATCAACGCAAAAACGCTTAAGGTACTCAAGGAAGAGACCTATACGGAGGCAGTGCAGGAGCAGGAAGAAGGCACCGTATTGCTTTACAATAAGGACAACGCTCTGCCGCTAAGCAAGGATGAGCAAATATCTCTGTTTGGCCATGCAGTCGTGCAGCCCTTGTACCGCAATCAATCTGCTGGTTCCCGCGCCTATTCCACTAAAACGGGCGTTGACCTGTATAAGGCGTTGGGCACCCTGAAATTCAAGGTGAACCCCAAGCTGTACAACGCATACCGCCAAAGCAAGACCGAGAGAAAAACCGGCGCAGGCACGTTCTTTGCGGAAAACGCCGATCCGTCCGCATTATGGTCGCTGGGTGAGGAACCCATCAGTTTCTACACTGACGATGTGAAATCCTCCTGGGCAACCGGCTTTAACGACGTAGCCATCGTGATGCTGGCCCGGGAGGGCGGCGAAGGCGTAGAGCTCTACACCCAAACCCCCACGGAAGGCATCAGTCAGCTGGCACTGAGCCAGGATGAAAAAGATTTGCTGGCCATGATTCGGGATTCCGGCTCGTTCAAGAAAACCATTGTGCTGCTTAATACAGGCAACCCCATGGAGGTAAACTGGGTCGAGGAGTACGACGTGGACGCTGTGCTGTGGATTGGCTGTCCGGGTGAAAAAGGCTTCATCGGCGTGGCGAACATCCTGATTGGCAACGCCAATCCCTCCGGCAAGCTGGTGGACACCTATGCGGTCAGTTCCCTGTCCGCCCCAGCCGTGGTCAATAATACCTTCAACAACCAGCAATGGGCCAACCTGACAGAAGCGCTGCAGAAAGCCTCCTCCAACGCTTCCGAAATTTCCTATTACACCGTGCAGACCGAGGGAATCTATATCGGTTATAAGTATTACGAAACCCGGTATGAGGACCAGGTGCTGGGGCGGTTCAACGCCACCGGTTCCGCAGGATCCATTGATGGCGTGGCATGGGACTATGCCAAGGAGGTTTCCTATCCCTTCGGTTATGGCCTGAGCTATACCACCTTCGATCAGAAGCTGGACAGCGTGACGGTGGAAGATAAAACTGTGACGGTGACAGTCACCGTTACGAACACCGGCAGCGTGCCCGGCAAGAGCGTGGTGCAGGTGTATGCCCAAACGCCCTATGGCGAATATGAGCAGAAAAACAAGGTAGAAAAATCCTCCATTCAGCTTTTGGATTACGGCAAGACTGCCCTGCTGCAGCCCGGCGCTTCCGAAACGCTGACAATCGTATGCGACAAGTATCTGCTGGCCAGCTATGATTATACAAACGCAAAGGGCTATATCCTCAGCGAAGGCGATTATTACATCGCTATCGGCGATGATGCGCACGATGCCCTGAACAACGTACTGGCTGCCAAAGGTGCCACCGGTATGGTAGATGTGCAGGGCAATCCCACGGAAGGCGCGGCAGCCAAGGCTTTCCACTTCACCGGCAGCTTTGACGATGAAACCTACCGCTATTCCGCCACTGGCGCGAGGGTGACCAATCAGTTTGAGGACGCGGACGTGAATTACTGGTATCCCGATTTGGTCACCTATCTGTCCCGAAGTGACTGGCAGGGCACCTATCCCGTTCAGCCTGTGGCGGGCCTGCCCCTGAACGATGAAATGATTCGAATCCTGGATGGCAAGATTTATGAAAAGCCCGACAATGCTCCCGCCGTGGACGCCATTCCCCAGGGCGACCAGCAGGGCATCATGCTGATTACCATGAAGGGGCTGGATTACAACGACGACCTGTGGGAAACCTTCATCAGCCAGATGACCATTGAAGAAATGGCTGCATTGATTGCCAACAACTTTGGCACGGAAGCCGTTGATTCCGTTGGTAAGCCCGCTACCCCCGCGGGGGATGGCCCGGACGGCATCGGCGGTTATACCGATAACTATTCCGCCGAACTGGGGAAGGGTTTGAAAACCACGTCCTATCCCAATGAAAGCCTGCTGACCGCCGCCTTCAACAAGGACTTGCTGGATAAGCGCGGCGCGTTGCTGGGCGAAGAAGGCTTGTTCATGGGCCTGGTGGAAATCTGGGGTCCCGGCTGCAACCTGCACCGCACCCCCTTTGGCGGCCGTAGCTTTGAATACTTTTCCGAGGATGCCAACCTGAATTATCTGGCGGCCTCCCATATCGTGTCCGCAATCGAGGAAAAGGGCGTGCACGCCGGACCCAAGCATTTGACTGGCAACGATCAGGAGAATAACCGTCAAGGCGTGGTGAACTTCTTCAACGAGCAGGCGTTCCGCGAAGGCGCGTTGCGCGGACTGGAGGGCGGCGTGGTGAACGGCAAGGCCCATTCCCTGATGCAGGCCTTCAATCGCCTGGGCTTCACTGGCTGCTCCCTGAGCAAGGCGCTGAATACCGATGTGGTGCGCGGTGAATGGGGCTATGTGGGCCATATCGAAACAGACGCTATCGGCGCGGTGACCACGGGCTACAAGACCGCGTTTGAAGCCATGATGGCTGCCGGTACGGATTCTTTCTGCCTGGATACCCAGCATCAGTCCAGCGCCGCCATCGCGCAGGCTATCAGAAGCAATAACGATGGATTTATGCTCCAGCAGCTGCGCCGGGCCGCCAAGAATATTCTGTACAATGACGCCAACAGCAGCATGATGAACGGTATCGGCAACAATACCCGGATTGTGAAGATCATTCCTTGGTGGCAGCCTGCCCTGCGCGGCGTGACCATCGGCGTTTCCATGGTAACGGGGCTGGCAGTGCTGGCTATGCTGGCTGCTAAGCTTGCTTATTACAAAAAGCAGAAGGGAGCGGAAAAGAAATGAAAAGCTTGTTGACCAACAGAAAAGCTGGGGTGTATGTTCTGATTGTCTCCATCCTGCTTCAGCTGGTTTCCGCTGTCAATTATCTTGTCTGGGCTCCGGGCGCCGGAGGCATTGATACGCTTGTGGCGCTGGGACTTGGCATTGGCTGTCTGGTGGGGATTGCCGCCTTCCTTTTCAGCAGCGATTTGCTGCTGGTGGCTGATACGGCACTTTGCAGCTGCGGGATGCTGCAGCTGGCGGTTTCCTCCGCCGGTTCCTTTGCCGACTGGTATCAGGGCATCGTCATGTTTGGCGATCCCAGCCAGGTGCCGCGCATTTTGACCATTTGCATTTTGGCGCTGACCGCCGTTGTGCTTTTGATCATCACAGGCTTTATGGGCTTTGGCAAGCAGGAGACATCATGAAGAGAATCGGCTGCGCTTCTTTCGGGAGGCGCAGCCGGGCATTGCGTTCCGCGTTTTTTCAAAGCCTGTTTCGCTGCTCCCTGTTTGACATGCGCGGTGGTTTCTGATATAATGAAAAAAATTTCACTAACGTTTCATTCATGCGCTTCATGAAACAAATAAGAACACGAAAGGAGAATTGCATGAAAATCGCGCTTGTGGAAGACAATGGATTGCATCAGGCGCAGATTCGTCAGGAAATCCAAAATTATTTTGATGAACTGAATGAAGTGTGCGAGCTGCACGTTTTTGACAACGGGTCGGATATGCTGGATCATTACTATTCCGTAGGCGGCTATGATCTGCTGCTGCTTGACATTCAGTTGCCCGGCATGGATGGCATAAGCGTGGCCAGGCAGGTTCGGCAGAAAGATGATAAAGTGCTGATCGCCTTCATCACCAGCATGACCGCTTATGCCGTGCAGGGCTACAGCGTTTACGCGATGGATTACATTCTCAAGCCAATCAACCGCATCAGCTTCCGCAGCACGCTGGACCGGGCCAGGGAACTGTTTCGCCAGCGCACGGAACATTATATTTCTGTCACCACAGGGGACGGGATGTTTAAGGTGGATATTTCACAAATTTATTATATTGAAACGGAAAGACATGCCGTCAGACTGTATTATACAAAAGGCTCCTTCCATATCAATGATACCCTGAAGAGCATTGAAGAGAAACTGAAAAACGCTCCGTTCTGCCGGTGCAACAACTGCTATCTGGTAAATCTTGCCCATGTGGAGCAGGTGAAAAAGGATGTTGTGATTGTGGCGGGTCATGAACTGGCGTTTTCCCGCCTGCGCTATAAACCCTTTATGGAAGCGTTGACGAATTATATGGGAGGTACCCGTAGATGACTGAAAGAATGAGCACTTTTTTTCCGTCTGAGTTTACGGGCATTGCACAGTGGATTATCTGTACCATATATATCCTGTCCAATGAAAAAGGTATTCGGGGCTGGAAGGCTGTGGCGCTGATTCTGTTTGCTCTGCCCATCCTTGTGCTGATGAACATCGCCCATTCCGAGCAGCCTGCCCTAGTCTGGCTGGTCATCACCGTATGCTGTCTGGCATCCGTTCTTATTTATCTGCGTCTGGGCATCCGGGAAGACTT
Source organism: Faecalibacterium sp. CAG:74 (assembly GCA_000437595.1). Classification (GTDB taxonomy): domain Bacteria; phylum Bacillota; class Clostridia; order Christensenellales; family Aristaeellaceae; genus UBA11524. Next base: position 28,816 of record FR899868.1, read on the forward strand.
CAGCTTGATCCTGCTTCGCTGGTGCAACGCTGTGATGCAGTCGGAATTCGCCGCTGCCCTGGCGTATGCAATCAATATTTATCTGGTCAGCCGCGGTGTGATGCGCTTTCCGGATATCCGGGCTTCACAGACAATCATGCTTTTTGTATATGTTATTATATTTATTCCACTGGGCATATCCATTTATCATCGCTCCCATCGGAAAAATCGTCCCCTCAAAGCCGGGTACGTGGAAGTCATTTCTTCTTTTATGATTACGATTGGCGCGTATCTGCTCAGCAATATCAGTTTTCTGGCGCCTGAATCTATTTTTGGCATCAGTATGGGCGGCGGTATACTGCTCGTGCGTGTGGTGTCCGATTTTTCCGGCATGTTGGCCCTGATTGCCATTGATGAATTCAGCTATGGGATGCGGCTGAAAATGAACATGGGTGTATTGCAGAGCCTTTTGGACAGGCAATATGAGCAATATCAGCAATTTAAAGTGAACAACGAACAAATGCAGCAGGTTTACCACGACATCAAGCACTTAATCAATTATATCCGCAGCGTGAGCGTTTCACAGAAGTATGAAAAAGAGCTTCGCAGCGTAGAGCAAACAGTCAGCAATTTTGAAACGCAGTACGATACGGGAAATCCGGTGCTGGACGTGGTGCTCAGCAGCAAAAAGATGATGTGCCGCAGTGCCCTGATCACCATGGAATGCTATATGGATGCCCGTGAAATGGATTTTCTGGACACCGCTCAAATCTGCACCATCTTTGGCAACGCATTAGATAACGCGATTGAATATGAAAGCAGAATCAAGGAAACCGAAAAACGGTTGATTAAGGTAAGCGTTTTTTCGGAAAACCATTTTCTCGTGATTAAAATCAGCAACTATTGCGAGGAAACCATCCTGAAATCCTTGGAAGACCCGGAAACCACCAAAGAAAACCCGGAAATACACGGCTATGGAATCAAGGGAATTCGGCTGGCAGTGGAAAAATATGAAGGGCATATGACCATTAAGCAGGAAAACAATTGGTTCATTGTGTCCATCCTCATTCCAATACCGGAAAAGCAAAACCAGACTGCACTCTGATTATTGAGCACCATCCTGCAGAGGAAGCATCCCCCGCTTGAGGATGCGCCCATAGGGGACACAGAGAAAGCAGATGAAACAAGGGGATGAATCCTGCCTTGCATTTTCCCTCCGCGCATGGTAAAATATTAGTTACCAGAGAGGAGGGGATGCCATGGCTGTGCGCATTGCCATCGTCGAGGACGAAAAGTCCGCCGCTCGCGTGCTGGAGCAGGCGATTCAGCGCTACGGAACGGAAAACAAGGTTTCGTTTACGTTTCGCGTCTGGCATGACCCGCTGCTCTTCTTGGAGGAATATCAGGCGGAGTACGACATCGTTTATATGGACATTCGGATGCCCGCGCTGTCCGGGATGGAAACGGCGCGGAATCTGCGGAAGATGGATCGCATGGTCATGCTGATTTTTGTGACCAGCCTGGCGCAGTATGCGCTGGAGGGGTACACGGTCGGCGCGTTTGATTATATCCTCAAGCCTGTCAAGTATTATGACTTCGCGCTGAAGCTGCATTGGGCGCTGGAGCATCTGCCGGAAAAGCAGGAAGCGACGATACTGCTTGTGTCAGGCGGCAGCAAAATTCGACTGCGCCTGCGGGATCTGCTGTATGCTGAGACGGATGGGCATTACCTGATTTTCCACACCGCCGAGGGGCAGATTCGGCAGTGCGGCACGATTTCCACGCTTGAAGCCGATTTGACGAACAAACAATTTGTCCGCTGCAACAGCTGCTATCTGGTGAATTTGCAGCACATTGCGGGCATCAAGGGATACAGTTTGCTGCTGGATAACGGCGAGGAGCTGAAAATCTCCCAGCCGCGCAAGAAGCAGGTTCAGCAGACCTACAATGAATACTTAGCAGCGCACTAAAAAAGGCAGGCTAATCGCCTGCTTTTTTTAATGAGTCTTCGTTTTTTCCGCCTTTTCCGGGATGTTCAGCCGGATTTCCAGCAGGTAAACGCTGTCCTTGGCGGAGATTTTCATCGTGCCGCCGTATTGACTGACAATGTACTGCATACTGGATGTGCCAAAGCCGTGGCGCCGTCCGTCGGGCTTTCTCGTCTGCGGCAAGTCGTTTTTGAACTTGATTTCGCCCTCGTAGTAGTTCATCACGGCAATTTCCACCGCGCCGCTCAGCCGCCGGACATGCAGGCTGATGACCCGCTTTTCAGGGTTGCTGACGCGCATCACCGCTTCCACCGCGTTATCCAGCGCATTGCTGAACAGCGCGTAAATGTGGCGCGTGCGCATGAATGACAGGCACTCGCCATCCGCCATGCTGGTGAAGGAGATGCCGTTATCCATGCACTTGAGCATTGTGCTGTACAGCACAACATCCAGCACCTCGTTGCCCGTTTTCACATTGCTGTCGTAGAGGTCGATTGCTTCCCGCAGGGCGGAAATTTCGGATTCGGTCAGGCGGCTTTGCAGCTTGTCCAGCTGATGGCGCAGGTCATGGCAGCGCAGATTCACAAGGTCGATGTTGGCCTTCATCGTCTCGTACTGCCGCCGATTCTCCGCCAGCACCTGATCCATCACCTCGATTTCCGCCCGATTCTGCGAAAACAGCACAATGTCGTGGTGCAACGCCAAAACAGAAATGCACATGAACACCAGGCAGCAGCGCAGCATTTCATAGAGCGGCCGTGAATCGGCGCGGTATTCGCTCATCACGGCGTTAATCAGCACACTGGCTAACAAGAACAGGATGCACAGCCATGTGGTCTGAATCTGCGATTTCCGATCTTCATGGTACTGCACAGACGGATGGATGAACAGCAGCCGAAGCAGATAGCAGACGGCCAGATGGAACACAAACCAGATGAGAAGTGTCACATCCGCATTGGTGATTTGCGGAAACAGGGCCATTGTCTGCGTATCGTCCGCGCCCGTAAAGGACAGCACGAGTGCGTACAGGCTGCCGGCAATCTGGACGGCGGCACATCCGGCGCACCACGCTTTTAGCCGCTCACACCATGTGCCTTCATGCGCCAGGAACAGCAGCGGCAGCATGGAGAGGTACTCCAGCATGTTGGAAATGAACCGTGACCAGAGCAGCGTTTCTAAATGCGTGCGGAGGATGGCTCGGATGATCATAATCGCCGCCATCAGGGCAAGCCCCGCTGCCGCGCGAACGACATACTGCGGCTTGTGCTTCAGCGGGAAAATGAAAACAGCAACACCGGACAGTGCTTCCAGAAAGGCTATAACGGAAAGGCCCATTTGGTAAGAATAACGTTCTCCCAGCCACCGCGCGAGGAATGCAATCATCGCTCATTTTCCCTCCTTCATTTCGGTGCCATTATAGCATACGCATCCAGCCCGCCGCAACCCTGCCTTTTGCCCCGCGGTACAGAACCAAAAGGCAGGGGAGAAGGCATCAGTCCAGCGGAATCAGGCAGTAGGGGTGAACAACCGCCTGCGCAGGGCCGTATGCCTGCAAGCCGTAGCGGTAGCCGTACCAGTCGCCGCCGCCCGCGCCGCCGCCTGCATTCGCCAAGCTCGATGAATACAGCAGCGCAATGGTGTTTTCGCCGTTTTTCAGCCACGGCGTGATGTCCATGACGGCTTTCGTCATGCTCAGATCGCCCGTTTTTTCGCCGTTGATGAAAACCTGCATACTTTCGCTCATCTTTCCAAAGTCGATATACGCGCCGTCCGCCGTGCCATCCCACTGGAAAACCGCCTTGTACGTCGCCTGACCGACCGTGCGCTCGCCCAGTTCCGGAATTTCATTCCATGTTTTCAGGGCGTCCAGATGGAGCGTGACGGGGGTAATGTCCGTCGCCACCTGCGTTTCGGTGATGGTCTGGCCGAAGAGCGTTTCCATGCGCTCGTTCACCTGCCCGGACGCCGTGTGCTTCATGACGGTAACATCCCAGTCGGTGATTTCAAACGCATCCGGCACCTGCGCCGCGAATTGCCGCGTTTCGCCGCTGCTGAGCTGCGCCTGATATTCGCCGGACGCTGTGACCTTGGCGGACAGGCTGCTGCCATCGCTGAAAATATCCGCCGCGTTCGTTTCGACCGCGTGGAGCTCGCTGTCCGCCTCGCACGCACGGAATACAAACAGCGCCACGTTGCCGTAATCCAGCGTCAGCGGGAAAATCGTGCTGCCGTTTTCATGGCGATAGACGCCCAGTCGCTTCGTTTCGCCCGTCCACGCATCCAGCTGATACGGAATCCAAGTGCCGTCCACCACCATCTCCGTCGTGATGGTATTGCCGTGCGTATCCTGCTTTTCCCCCTGCGACCACACGGAAACATAGCTGCCGTCGCAGTAGTTGTACACATACAGGTACTCGGTGTCGCCGTCGCGGCGCGTCTGCGTCAGCAGCTGGCGGTTCGGCTCGGCAAAGCCCGCGTAAGGCTTCACACCGGCGCTTTGCAGCACGCGGGCAGCGTCGTCCGCGTCCTTTGCGGAATAGACGTTGGGGAGCGCCTTCATTTCCGCCATCACATCCGCCAGCGCTGCCTCGCCGCCATCATTGTACGGCGTCTGAACGGCGGCGCCATCCACCACAACCACCTTCATGCCCTGTTTTGCCAAATCCAGCAGGGCTTTCGCGCCGTCCAGCGCCAGCTGCTCCTGCCACAGCACAATCGCCTGATAACCCGCCTGCTCCAGCGTGCCGGTTTCGGCAGCGTAGGACACGCCGTCCGCCGTCAGGAAATCCGGGCTGAAGTAGTCGTAGGTATAGCCGTTATCCTGCAAGGTCGTGGACGGGAAAAAGCCGGTCGTGTGGTTAAGCAGCCAGTTTTCGCCGCCGTGGTTGCCGCTGGTCGGCATGGGCTGCTGATAGCTCATGTAAATCATGCCGACATCCGTGCGGGATACGCCCTCGCGGAGCAGCTGGCAGATGCGCCCCAGATGGGCGTTGAACGACGGATAATCCACGCTGGACGGCTCATGCGGCCCGAAGGCGTAGAAGCTGGCATACACCGCGCCGCTGGCGGTATAATGCGGCCAGCGATTATCCGTTCCCGGCCCATACTGCGCAGACCAGATGTGCCACACAATGCGATTGAAGCCCGCCGCAAAGAGGTTGTACGCCTCCATCAGGTGATCCTGCTCGGTATAGGCATAGCCGCCGTAAGCGCCCGTTTCGGAGGAGAGCACCTTGTTTTGCAGCTTCGCGCCGCCCGTCCACAGGCGGTACATATCCACCTGATTGTTCTGGTTGAGGATTTCCGCCTCCGGATAATCCACGCTCATGATGGGCTCGGAGATTTCCAGCCGCTGCCCATAGCTGATTTGCGCGCGGGTCTTGATGCCGTATTCGTGCAGCCACGCGCGCAGCGGCTCCAGCATCCGTTCGCGGTAGAGCTGCGTCTGCACGTCAAAGAGGTCGTTGAGCACCTTTTCGCGCATGGTTTTGTCCGCCAAATCATAGCTGCCGTAGTCCACTGCATCCCAGTAGAACAGATCCGGCAGACCGATGGTCAGGTACAGGTACGGACGAATGTCATAGCCCTTGCGCGCCAGAAATTCTTCCGCCATGTCGTCGCACCAGAACGCGCAGCCGTATTCGGTGCTGATTTCCAGCGAATCCATGAACAGCTGCACGTCGCCCGCCTGAATCTTGGCATTCAGCGCTTCGTCGTCCAGAATGTGCGCCAGCCAGTATTCCTTCAGCGCTTCAATGCCCGCTTCATCAAAATAGTTGATGCAGTACGCGGTTTCAGCGGCGGGGTGGGATTCCTGCATTGCGCCCTGCTGCCAGTAGTAGAACAGGCGGTACTTCGATTCGGCGTTTTCCGGCGTCCAGTCCAGCGTAATCGTGCCGTCCGCTTCCCAGACCAGCTTGTCGGTCAGCTCGATGATGCCCGTTCCGTCCGTCACGATGGGCTTTGCCTTGTTGCCGCTCGTCTGCGGCACGGCAAAAACGCCAATCAGCTTTGCCGTCGGCTCAATGGGGTAGACCTTGCTGCCGACTTTCTTCTGCATGGGGATTGCCCCGCTTCGGCTCGCCCCTGCTTTGATGTATTCCACAATGTCCACGACAATCTGGCTTGCGCCCTGACTGTGCGGGTCAAGACCGGGGACGTTGGCGGTCGCCCAGTTTGTGCCGGAGGTGAGGGAGACGGTCATTCCCAAGTCCAGCGCCGTGTTCATTGCCAGCTTCAAGTCGTGATCCCACTGCGCAGAGCCGTAGCCGTAGTCCGTTTCGCTGATTTCGTCTTCGCCCTGCGCGCACAGCTCCACGCCGCGGAAGCCGCCGTCGTACATCGCCTGAATTTCCGCGCGGATGGTCTCGTCCGTATGCCCTGCTTCCGCCATCCACCAGCGTACCTCGCTGCGGCTGTCGATGCTGGGCGCGGTATAGCGGCGCTCGATTTCCGCCGCAAACGCGTCGTCCTCCGCCAGCGCCGAGGCGGCGGGCAACAGCAGAGCGGCAGAGAGCACCGCCGACAAGATTTTCTTCCCAGACAGCATAATGTCCTCCTTGCAACGCTTTCTTGTACAAAATGGGGCTCCGGAACACTCCGAAGCCCCGGAAAACGGGATTAAATCTTGAACGCCTTGACAAGCAGCGGCCAAGCCCAGAGGTAGAAGACAACTGCAATCGCGATGACGGCGACGGCAATCACAATCCACATGATGCGCTTGCCCTTCTTGCTCATCCGCTTGCGATTCTGGAACTGCTCCTCGGTCATCGGCACTTTGCTGTATACGCGAATTGCCATGAACACCAGCACAAGCGCCATCAGAATGTCAAAGCCGTACAGCACAACCTTGTACCACGCCATGCCGTACAGGAAGCCCTTCTGCTCCTCAACCGCCGGGGCAGTCGTTTCTTCCGCAGCATCATCCGCCTGATTCAGCATGGCCGCGTAGGCGGGGTCAACCGCCAGCGAGTTTGCCGTGTTGTAGAGAATCTGATGCACGGCTTCGCGAATCAGCTTGCGGCACCAGCCGGATTTAACGTCGCTGAGCGACTGCTCCGCGGTCGCGTGAATGAGCGTGCCGCCCGCCGCCAGATACTGGTCAGCGCCAGCGCCCTTCATGGTGGTCGTGTAGTCGGTGATGTAGCAGCCGTGCCAGCCCCATTCGTTGCGGCAGATGGCGCTCATCAGCGGATAGGAGCCGAAGGTGAACTGCCAGCCGACGCGGCACATGGTCAGCATGATGCCCTGTGCGCCGCCCTTCTGGATGGAATACTGGAAGGGCTTGAGGTAGATTTCACGGGTAGCCTGTTCCGTGCCCCACACAGCCACACAGCCGTTGGCGGCGCGGTTGGTGTCGGCGTCGTTCATGACAAAGTGCTTGATGTAGGCGTGCATACCGTGCGCTTCAACGCCCGCGCAGACCGCCGCGGAGCAAAGACCGGTCAGCACAGCATCCTCGGAGTAGTATTCGTAGTTGCGCGCGCCGAAGGGGGTGCGGTGGATGTTGATGCCGGGCGCGTACCAGCCCTCGGTGTTGGACGCAATCGCGTCTTCGCCGATGGCGTTGCCGTAGATGCGCTGAACGTCCTGACTCCACGTCGCCGCCGTCATTGTTGCGCAGGGGTAGGAGTAGATGACCGCGTCCGTCAGGAAGTTCGCAATGCCGTGCGGCGCGTCATACTCATACGTCTTGGGCTTGCCAACGGATTCCACCGCCAGAGAGCCCCAGCCGGACTTGTTGAACAGCTGATGCATCTCGGAGAGCTTGAGTTCATCCAGCAGCAGATCCCACTTCGGGTCGTTGTAATCCAGCCCCACCATGTCGATCAGCTTCAAATTGTTCTTCGCGCCATAGGTGTAGGCTTCCTTGCCGGGATACAGGGCAGCATCCGTCGGGTCAGTCGGGTTCAGAGAAGCCGCAAAGCCCTTCAGCTCGAATTTCGCCCGCAGGTCGTCGGAAATCACATAGGTCGGCACGTCGCCGGAAATGTTGCCGACGTTGGATACGCCCTTCGCAACACCGGTGGCGTATTCCAGGCCGTTATTGTCCATCACAGACCAGTCGGAGCGGGAGAGATACACCGTGTCGTCCGCATAGACGATATCATCAAGCTGGTTGGTCACTTCCGCGCCGGAAACAGCGTCCTTGTTCAGCAGTTCCCGTTCGGAAACGGTGTACTTGGCTGCCATCGCCGTGTTGCCGTTTGCGGTCATGCCGTCCGCCGTGGTCTTGCCCTTTGCGGCAAGCACGTTGTTCACGGCCTCATGCGCATCGTGGGCAGCGGTCACATACCAGTCGCCCGCGTCAATCACATAGGTCTTGGCGTCCTTTGCATCGTAGCTGGCAATATCCTGCTTGGAGAAGGTGACGGACACGCGCTGCGACTCGCCGGGGGCAAGCTCAGATGTCTTGACGTACTGCGCCAGCGCCACAGCCGCCTTTTCCACGCCGCCGGGGATGTAGGGCGACTGGACGTAGAATTCCACAACATCCTTGCCGGAGGTGAAGCCGGTGTTCTTCACCGTGACCGACGCGGTGCAGAGGTCGCCGTCCCAGTCCACCTTCAGGTCAGACCATTCAAAATCAGTGTAGCTCAGACCATAGCCGAAGGGATAGGCGACGGTGGCGGCGTAATCGTAATCGCCCGCGTTGCCCTGCTTGAGTACGGCGTCCTCATAGCGGGTTTCATAGTACTTGTAGCCGACATAGATGCCTTCTGCGTAGTTCACATAGGAATAGCCGGAGAGGGAGCCATCCTCGTTCACATAGCGGTAGTCGCCGAAGTTCTGCATGGCGGCGGAGGACATGTTGTCGTGCACATAGGTGTCCACCAGACGGCCGGAGGGGTTGATGGCGCCGGACAAAATCTTGGCAATCGAGCCGATGCCGCCCGCCGGACGGGCATACCACAGCACCGCGTCAATGCCGTATTCCGCCTTGTCCACAAAGTCCATCTGCATGGCGTTGGCGGAGCTGATGAGCACAATCACCTTGTCGAAGGCTTTATGCACCTCGGCAAGCAGTTCCTTTTCGTCCTTGTTCAGCTCCAGATAGTTTTCATCCGCCGAGCCGCCGTAGCGGGACATGTCATACGGCAGGTCGTTGCCTTCCGCGCCCGTGCGCATCAGCACGACGACGGCAGCGTCGTTGTAATCCTTGTAGGACGCCTTGACGTCCGCCGTATATTCGCTCTGCGGCACTTCGTCAATCACCCAGCCGCCGGTTTCGGAGCCGTTGCCTGCCGACAGGCTGCCCGCGCCGGAAGAATGGCTGGACGCGGCATAGAAGGCAGCCAGCGTGGGGTTGACCGTGAAGCCTTCGTCCTCCAGCACCTTCTGCAAAACGCCGCTCTTGTTGTCGATGCCGAAGAGGCTGATTTTGCCGCCCTTCATGGGCAGCGCGTTATCCTCGTTCTTCAGCAGCACCGCGCCTTCGGCGACAATCAGGTTCGCCACCTGCGCATGGTCGTCCGTGTCAAACGTCACGGTGGAAACGTTCTTCACGCCGACTTCGCCGAAGTACAGCGTCAGGGCGGAGTCCCAATACAGCGCTTCATAGTTGGCAACGCCGACGGCACTGCACAGCAGCGCAATCACCAGCGTCCAGATAATTAAATAGGTACTTTTTTTCATACCCGTCTTCGCAGCACTCATGATTTTCTCCTTTTCATGCGGTTGATCATACTAATTCGATTCTAAAACATGGCATCGAGCATAGCAGATTT
>FR899869.1 GCA_000437595.1 Faecalibacterium sp. CAG:74
ATTGGCTCAGATAGTCGGTAATGAAAATGGCTGTGTCGCTGTACTCCTTCTCGGTAGGGTCTGTGGTCAGCCGGATGACGCCGTTGTGTGCTATCCCGCAGCCGCAGATTACATCCAGCGCTTTCATGTCCTCGCGTTGATTTGAGAGCGGGAACGGGTGTGTCATTTTCGGGTTGACCCCGGCCTGTGTGCTGATGCGGAAGTGGTAGACCACGCTGTCCGCCGCCGTGAAGTGTTCTGATTTGAGTGCGGCGAGGAAGTCGCCGAGGTTCATGAAGCCCTTGTGAATGACTACCTTGCCGTCCCGAGCGTACATATAGCCCGCACCGTGGGGATTGCGGTAGAACATCCGCTTGATTTCGGAGAGGCTGGGTTGACGGGTTCCTTTGGGTGATGCGCAGATTACGCACATGGCTGTGTTCCTCCTTTGTGATTTCGGAGCGTGTGCCCCGGCGGCTTCCCGCGACCCCTTTCGGGGTTTCGGTCGGTAGCCAGCCGACCATCGTCAGGCGAGAAAGGTCATCTGTGCCAGCGGGTATTCCTGTTTCTCCTCCCAGTTGTGTTCTACCAACTCAATCCGGCTGTAGATTTCAAAGCTGTCCGGCTCGGCAAAGCAGCGGAATGCCTCCCAAGCGGCTGCCGCTGTGGTGTGCTCCTGTTCCTCGATTTCGGAGCTGTCATAGTGCGTAAAGCGAAGGATGAATGTGCTTTCAGGCATGGTGTGTTCCTTTCTGCGGTTTGTGCCGCGTCGATTTGGTTGCTGTGCTTCAGCGCTCCTGCTTGACGGTAATCTGGAAGACCGAGCCGTCGGGAGTGCGGATGACGAAGCCTTCGTCGTGGGTCAGGTAACCGCCGTCGCTGTAGGTTTCTGTGCGGCTGCCGTCCAGCTGGGTGTCTTCGAGGGACTCGCCGTAGAGCAGCGCCCGCAAGCCATCGACGACCTCGGTTTCGGTGATGCGTTCTTCGTTTTCGTACATGGTGTGTCTCCTTCCGGGCTATGCGCCCTGTTGATTTAGGAGCTATGGCTCCCGCGACCGGGTTGCCCCGGTTTCGACCTGTGCCGAAGGTCATCGTCAAACGGGGTTACGCTGTGCCTTGAGGAAGCGACGGTACTCGATTTCAATCCTCTCGGTAACCCGGCGCTCCTGTTCTTCTTCGCCAGCCTCGTTGAGCTTGCGGAAAGGATAGTAGCTGGTGTGTTCGGTGAGCTCCCAGCGACTCCGCGCCCAGCCGGGCAGGTCGCCATCGTTGAAGTAGCGGTAATAGCTGTGCATGCTCCTGTAGGTAGCCTGCGTGTATTCAAAACCTGCGGCTTCCATTTCGTCGTAGTGTGCCTGCGCGGCTCCGTTCTGGTTCCAGTACCTGTTTTCCATGGTGTGTCCTCCTTGGCGGCTGTGCCGCGTTGATTTAGGAGCTGTGACTCCTACGGGCTTCCCGCGACTGGCGATGTGCCAGTTTCGCCCGGTAGCCAGCCGGGTCTCGTCAGGCGGGTGTGCCCCGTTGCTGGAGCGGCAGGTTAGGCCACCTGCCGCCAAGCGCTGTTCCCTGGCAGGAGCTTGATGAGCACTTCGCGGGCAGTTTTGAACTCGTCGCCAATGAAGCCCAGCTTCAGAAGCCAGCATCGGAAGGCGTATTTGGGGTTATCGGTAACCGGGCGAGTCGGGCTGGCGGCCTTGCTGGTCAGCGCCTGTGCGCTGATGGCGAGGCACAGCTGGATGTAGGCCAGTATCTTGTCCGGGTCGAGTGTGCCGTTGAAGGCACGGAACTCGATGGTGTGCGCGGGGCGCTCCGTCGAGAAGGCGGCGTGGAGGTTGAGCAGGTGGTAGCGGCTGTGGTCGTAGTGCTG
>FR899870.1:0-4454 GCA_000437595.1 Faecalibacterium sp. CAG:74
CTTTCGCAAGCATGATGTCGCTCACGAATTTTGTATCCACAGACAATTGAAGCTGCTCCAAAAAGGTTGATTCACCAAACCAGCCGACGACACCCTCCACCATACCTTGAATGCAAAGTGCGCCGCCTACCATGCCCACAAACGAAGCAAGCGCCCCCAAACATGGTTTATAGCCGCACGGCAAAGTTGTTACAGATGAAGTGGCGATGACTATATTGAATAGCGGGTAAACCAAAATTGCATAAAACGCAATACCAATCGGCAGGAGCAGCAGCGTCCAGAGTTCGTTTGTCGGGAACTTTTTGATAATTAACTCAACAATCAGTCCAACAACCCAAAAAATCGCCACCAGCACCAACGTCAGCAGCGCAGGCATAAATGGAAACCACGCTTTACTCGTCGCGAAGAGCCAATTCACAATCACGCCTACGACAAGTACTGCCGGGAGAATCCACCAAAGCGTCTCATTTTGCAGCAGGGTCATGGTAATAGCCACAGGCGCAAGCAGCCATGTCATAGCATATTGCGCCATGATGAACAGCAGCGCCAGTCCCAGCACAACGCAGCAGAAAACGCCGAACCCCGTTCCACACGCTGCCGGCACCAGTTCAATCAGAATGTACATCCTCTATTTTCTCCCCTATCCACCTAACAAATTCGCTCCGGGGGCAAAACGTGCTGCCTTGCGCCCGGAGCGTTGTCTTTGGTATGCGGAATTTTATTGCAGGTCGCGGTAACGGTAGTACGTCACTTCGTAGCTGTCCTGCTCATAGCTGACCGTTTCGTTCCACCAGTAGTTTTCATAGCGCTGATGTCCATCCGCCGTTCCGTTCTTAGAAAGCGGCTCATAGCTGCTCATGTATTCCCAATTTCCAGTACCCGGCTTATAGTTGGAACCCGTATACTCAGCATAGGAATAGTACCATTTGTTGTAACCTGTGTTATAGTAGTGCCAACGGGAGTAATGGTACACAGGAATCGAGTACGTTTCCGTCTCCACCTTCGTTTCCACCTGACGGGTAGAACTGCTGCTGACCGGGGTGGTAGACCACTGCGTCCATGCAGACCACTGCGGCGGCGGGGTCGGCGTCGTTGTAATCGTAGGCGTAGGTCCTTTCGTAATCGGCGGCGTCGTCACAGGCGGATTCGTCACCGGCCGCTTCGTGACGGGCGGCTTCGTCGTCGTGGTGCTTGTGTTGTTCGAGGCGGAATTGCTGCTGATGAGCGCTGTTTTCTCATTCGAGGACAGCTGCCGCCCTTCCTTGGTCGTCGCGGCAACATAGTAGGTATAATTGTAGTTCGCATTTGCCGACGTGTCCTTGTAGGACAGCGACGAACCGCTGTAAATTAGCTGGAAGTTCTTGTCGTAATTGGTGCGGCGGCGATAGAGGCTGTAATTCGTCGCGCCGCTGACAGTCGTCCACTCCAAGCTAACCGCCTTGCCGCTGACGTTGGCATACAGCGTCGGCGGATAGACCGTCACGGTCGTATTCGCGTTATTCGGCGCAGACGTAGGCGCCGCTGTCGGGGCAGGTGTCGCCGCCGCGGAGGTCTGCCGACTCCACGCCAGCGCATACAGAATGCGGTTCTGCGCGTCCATGAAGTTCAGGCACTGCTGATACTGCTCCGCCGCTTCCGCATAGTTGCCTTCGCTTTCCGCCACACGCCCATTCAGGTACGCCGCCCATTCCGCAACGCTGGGAATGTTGACGCCGTTCGCGCGGAGGTTCGTCAGGCGCTCATCAAAGCTCGTGTTGATGACAAGCGCGTCGATATACATCGGAATCAGCGTGTAGTTATTAGCCGACGCGTCCGCAAGCACCAGCGTGTAGTAATAGAAGGCGTTGCTGCCCTCGTAATTGCCAAGTTTCTGGAAGTCTTCCGCCAGCGTCGTGATGTTCACCGAATCACCCTGCAGGTTCATCAAGTAACGTTCCAGCCGCGAAAGCGCGTCCTGATACCGCTCCGCAATCGTCCCCTGCGTTTCCGCAAAGACGACGCCCGTCAGCACCAAAGCCAGCGCCACCATAGCCGCTACCAAGCGTGAGAATCTTTTCACGTTCTTTTCCTCCTTTTTCCTTCCGCCCATTTTGCGATTTTTCTCTGCCGTGGTCTGCTTCCCACAGACTGCACTCCGGACGCATAGCGGTGCAGGCTGCGTCCGGAGCGTGTCTTTTGTGGGGCGGAAAGCAAACCGCAATAAGTGGAAGGGGGCGGGCTTTCCGCGGCAGGCGTCGCGTAACCGGTGTATTCGATGCCTGTCCCGAATTTCTTCGGCATTTTTAGCATACCACGAAGCGCGGTTGCACGGTAGTCCACTTTTTCGCGATTTTCCGCCACTTTTCCAAAAACGACAAACACCCCCGCACCACGTTCGGCGCGGGAGTGCAAGGAAACATCAGAAATTACGGGACATATCGTACTTGGAATAGAACTCTTTGCGGAAATCAAGGAAGCAGTCGTTGGCAATGGCTTCGCGAATCTGCTCCATCAGGTGAATCAGGAAGCGCAGGTTGTGAATCGACGCAAGCCGTCCACCGGTGATTTCGCCCGCCTTGAGCAGGTGGCGCACATACGCGCGGGAGAAATGCTGGCAGGCGTAGCAGTCGCATTCAGCGTCAATGGGGCCGAAATCGTGCGCGTACTGCGCGTTCTTGACGACGACGCGCCCCTTGCTCGTCAGCACCGTGCCGTTGCGGGCGATTCGCGTCGCCAGCACGCAGTCGAACATATCCACGCCGCGCAGCACGCCCTCCAGCAGGCAGTCCGGCGTACCGACGCCCATCAGGTAGCGCGGCTTGTTGACCGGCATGTACGGCGCGATTTCATCCAGCATCTCGTACATCACGGGCTTGGGTTCACCGACAGACAATCCGCCGATACCGTAGCCGATGAAGTCCATATCCGCCAGCGTCTTGGCGCTCTCAATGCGCAAATCCTTGTAGAACGCGCCCTGCACGATGCCGAACAGCGCCTGATCTTCCTTCGTGTGGTGCTTCTTGCAGCGCTCCGCCCAGCGGTGGGTGCGCTCCATGTTGATTTTCGCGGTGTTGTAATCGCAGGGGTACGGGCTGCACACGTCAAACGCCATGCAAATATCCGACCCTAACTTCTGCTGGATATCCATCGACTCTTCCGGCCCGATGAAGTGGCGCGAACCGTCCAGATGGCTCTGGAACGTCACGCCCTCCTCCTTAATCGTGCGGATGCCGGCAAGCGAAAATACTTGGAATCCGCCGCTGTCGGTCAGAATCGGCTTGTGCCAGTCCATGAAGTTGTGCAGGCCGCCCGCCTCCTGCACGAGGTCTTCGCCGGGGCGCAGGTGCAGGTGGTAGGTGTTTGACAGCAGAATCTGCGTGCCGATTTCCTCCATCTCGCGGGGCGTCATGGCTTTCACGCACGCTGCCGTGCCGACGGGCATGTAAATCGGCGTTTGAATGTCGCCGTGCGGCGTGTGCAGCACGCCCAGCCGCGCGCCAGACTGCTTGCAAATGTGCTTGAGTTCATAGGAAAAAGGTTGTGTCACGGCTCAATTCCTCCGTTGTCCGGGATGTCGGGGTTCAAAATCGCTTCGGCAGAGTTGTTGAAGCGGATGGCCATATCGGTCAGTTCTTCAGCGTAGCAGTTCCAGATGGAGCCGCACGGAAGGTTCTGGAAGGTCATAATTTCCTTGCGCGTCGGATGCTCGAACACCAGCCGGTAGCCCCACAGGGCAATCTGCTGCCCCGCAATGCCGCGCCCGTACTTATTGTCGCCCCACAGCGGCGCGCCCATGTTCGCCATCTGCACGCGGATTTGGTGATTCCGCCCCGTTTGCAGGCGGATGGCACACAGCGCCGTGCCGTTCTTGCGCGCAAGGCACTCGCCGGACAGCATCGCCAGCTGCGCGCCCTTCTCGTCCGCGTCGCAGATTTCGACCTTGTTGAGGTACTCGTTCTTTTTCAGGTAGTCGATGCAGGTGAAGCGGTCTTTGACGCGCCCCTCGACGACGCAGAGGTACTCGCGCCCCATCTCGTGCTCCCGCATCTGCGCAGACAGCCGGGCCGCCGCCTTGCTCGTGCGCGCAAAGACCATCAGCCCGCCAACCGGGCGATCCAGCCGGTGCACCAGCCCCAGATACACCGCGCCGGGCTTGTTGTACTTGATTTTGATGTACTCCTTGAGCTGCGAAAGGATGTCGGTGTCGCCCGTTTTGTCCGCCTGCGAGAGCATATTCGGCGGCTTGACAGCGACGATGACGTGGTTATCTTCGTACTGCACGTCGATATTCGCCAGCTGATGCAGCGGGAATTCGTTCATTTGGCCGACCACCTTCCGCTTGCGCCGCAGGGCAGCACACCGCCCGTCGTCACCGGCAGGCAAAGCTCCTGCGCGTCGATAATGCCCCCATGGCAGCTGCTGACGCACTTCATCAGCATATTGCTGAGGACGCTGGCCTGAAAGCCCGTCGTGTA
>FR899870.1:4482-4808 GCA_000437595.1 Faecalibacterium sp. CAG:74
GCCCGTCGTGTAGCTGTTGATGAGGAAAAACAGCGGCTTGTCGGAGAGTACTTTCGCGCTCGTATCAACCAGCCCGAACAGCTCGTTTTCCAGCTTCCACACCTCGCCCGACGGCCCGCGCCCGTAGCTCGGCGGATCCATCAGGATGCCGTCGTAGGTGTTGCCGCGGCGGATTTCCCGCTGCACAAACCGCAGCGCGTCCTCGACAATCCAGCGGCTCCTTTCCTCCGGCAGCTTCGATAACTCGCGGTTCTCCTTGCCCCACTGAATCATGCCCTTCGCGGCATCGACGTGGGTGACGTGCGCGCCCGCCGCCATGCAGGCCA
>FR899871.1 GCA_000437595.1 Faecalibacterium sp. CAG:74
TCCGCATTCCGAAGTAAAAAACCGCCTGCCCACGCCAATCACCGCATGAGCAGGCTTTCCTTCATTCCAAATAGAGCGCTGATGCCGCTGCGACCCCCGCGTCGTGCGTAATCGTCAGCAGCAGATGCCCCGGATAGCGCAATGCCGCGCCGCCGGATAGCGCCACCGTCGGCTGCCCCTGCGCCGTGTGCGAAATGGCAATCTCCGTCAGCGGAAAGGCAATGCCGCAGCCGAGCGCCTTGACGATGGCTTCCTTCGCCGCGTACAGCCCCGCCAGCGTGTCCGCCGCCGACGCGCCGCGGCTGCGCAGGTACGCGATTTCCTCTTTCGTCAGGATGCGCTGGAGGAAATGCGTGTTGTCAAGCTGCCGTGCCATGCGGTCGATGCCGCAGATATCCAGCCCAATGCCGCGAAGCTCAGACATAGCCCATGACCCCGCGCACAGATACGTCGCCGGACAGCACGCGCTGCAATACGCCGCTTTCGTCGCGCACCAGCAGCGCGCCCGTCTCGTCAATGTCCTCCGCCGTGCCGATGAAGTCAATCTCTGTGCCGATGACGTGCACCCGGCTGCCCAGCGTGCAGCAGTGGCGGCGGTACGCTTCCTGTATGCCGGGGAAGCCGTGCTCCTCCAGCAGCGTCATGTTGTCCTCCAGCGCCTTCAGGTAGTGCACGACAATCTCCCGGCGCACGGGCGGCTCGGCAAACTCCTCCAAGGCGGCGGCGCGGTCAGACAGCTCCGGCGGATATGCCCCGCGCAGCACGTTCAGCCCCGTGCCGACGACAACGTACTCAATCTGGTCGAGGTCGGCGCTGATTTCCAGCAAAATGCCGCACAGCTTTTTGCCGGAGAACACGAGGTCGTTGGGCCACTTAATCTGCGCGTCAATGCCCGCCACTTCGCGGACGGCGTGCGCCATCGCCATCGCGGTCGCGAGGGTAATCAGCGGCGCGTTTTTCGGCGGGAGCTTCGGCCGCAGGAGGACGCTCATCAGGATCGCCTGCCCCGCGGGGGCTGACCATGTGCGCCCCAGCCGCCCTTTGCCCGCCGTCTGGCATTCGCACAGGCACAGGCTGCCGCTCGGCGCGCCCTGCACCGCCATCTGCTTCACCAGCGTGTTGGAGGACGTGATGGTGTGCTCGTAGTGGTTGATGGCACGTCCAAGCGTCTTGGTCGTCAGCTGATTCACCCAGAAAATGGGATTGATGCTGTCGCCGGGGATGAGGCGGTAGCCGCGGCGGCCGGCGGCTTCAATCTGCCAGCCGTCTTCCCGCAGCTGGGCAATGCGCTTCCACACGGCGGCGCGGCTGATGCCCAGTTCCTGACTGATTTTTTCGCCGGAGACATAATCGCCGCCGGAGAGGATTGCAAGAATGTCATTCATTGGTTTCATCTCCTGAAAAGAGGTGCTTCTGTTGGAATATATGGTTTTGCCGGAGCAGGACGGGATGCGCCTGCGCGATGTGCTGCGCCGCGTGATGGGCGTGAGCTACACGGCAATGAAGTCCGCCAAGTGGAACGGCGGCATCACGGTGGACGGCGACGTGACCCCGGTGGATGCGTTTGTGCGCGCCGGGCAGGTGGTGGCAATCCGCTTCCGGGAAAACGCGCCGGCGTATGCGGTCAAGCCGTATGACCTGCCGCTGACCATTGCGCATGAGGATGATTGGCTGTTCGTGATTGACAAACCCGCCCCGCTGGCGAGCCAGTCCAGCGCCCTGCACCCGGACGACACGCTGGAAAACGCGCTGTACGCTCATCTGCGCTGTCCGACGGATTTCGTCTACCGTCCGGTGAATCGGCTGGACAAGGGCACAAGCGGGCTGATGATTGTCGCCAAGGACGCGCATATTCAGCACCGTTTACAGGCGCTTCTGCATACGCCGGAGTTCATCCGGACGTATCAGGCGGTGGTGGAGGGATGTCCGGATGACGACTGCGGCGTGATTGACGCGCCCATCGGCAAGGAGGACGCCGCCAGCATCCGCCGTATCGTGACCGCATCCGGCAAGCCGTCGGTGACGCACTATCGCGTGCTGAAGCGCGGGAAAACGCGCACGCTGGTGGAATTGGTGCTTGAAACCGGGCGCACGCACCAAATCCGCGTACACATGGCGTCTATCGGCTGCCCGGTCGTCGGGGATTTCCTCTATGGCACGGAAATTCCGCAATTGCCGGGGCGGTTTGCGCTGCACGCCAGCGCTTTGACGCTCCATCACCCGATGACGGGGGATTGGCTGTCGCTTACTTCGCCTTTGCCGGCGTCGCTTGCGACACTGCTTGACTGATGGCGGATTGCAGGAAGTCCAAACCCCGCTGCCGCTGGATGGCAAGCTGCGCGTCCACCACGGAAAAATCCGGATGTGTGGGGTTGGCGACTTGCAGCGTGCGCAGCAGCTGGTCAACGCGGCTGTTGCGGCTTTCGGGGTCGTCCTCGCGGTAGCGGCGGAGAATTGTGCAGGGCGTGTGCAGCAGGAGGGAGAACGCGGCGGCGTGGAAGCTGTCCGTCAGCACCATGCTCGCGCCCGCAATCAGAGAAAGCCACTGCGCGGGGGTCACGCCCTTTGCCAGTGGATACGCGGACTGGAGTGCCGATTCCGTCCGCGGAATGACGCGCACGCCCAGACCTGTTTTCTGCCGAATCTGCTCCACCTGCGTCCAGTACGCGGGATTGTCCGCCAGGAAGAAGCACAGAATATCATTGCCCATCGGGATGTCGCCGCCGATGAGTTCCAGCCACTTTTCGCGCGGCAGGAGCATCACGGGGTCGGGCATGACGGCGGGCTTTTTGCCGATGAGGGATTGCAGGAGCGCCGCGCCCTCTTCCTCCCGGACGGAGATGGCGGCGAACCCCCGTATCAATGCGGCGATTTTGCGCCCTTTCGCGCTGTCCGTCATCGTCGATACGCCCAGCGACGGCGCGTAGGCGACTTTCGGCTTCTTCGTGAAATTCAGGAAATACGCCGGATTGAGCCACGTCGGCGACCAAATCTGGTCTGACCCGCAAATCAGCGTGTCGTATGACAGCGCCTGATGCGCCAGCGCGCTCTGGTCGCGGCAGACGGGCGACAAAATCATCTGCGTCTGCCGGAACTCATCAAAGCCCTCGTTCAGCCCGCGCGCCGCGCTGCGCTTTTTCATGCCGTCCAAAATCAGGCGGGGCGAATTGCCGCTGCACAGCAGATTCTTCATCTTTTCCGTCTGCGAGGGAACATAGTCGATATGCTCCGCGTCGTACCCCAAGGAACGGACGGCGTTTTGCAGCGCCCACGCTTGAAGAATCGACCCGTAGTTGTCATTGTGCAGGAAGGTCATGATGCCGATTCGTGCCATGCGCTCACCTCTATCGCGAAAGTTCGCTATCATTATAGCATACTTCTTCGCTGGAAGCAAACAAAACCGTGAAATCCGCTGGACAAGCGGCGCGAATCGGCGTACAATGGGGGAGGGGATTTACGACTGCACGCTTTCCAGCCACTTCTCCAGCGTGACCTCGTCGTCAAAGCCCATGCCCGCGCGCACGTCCTCCTGCACATCGTCCGGCAAGTCGCTCAGCGGCACGCCGAGTTCGTGCACCAGCGCCAGCGCGTCGCCGTAACGGTTGCGGAAGATGCACAGCTGCCCGCTTTCGTCCGGCATCAGCACAACGTGTTCCGGGCAGTAGAGGGCAAGCGCGCGCTCCATGCTCACCTGCGCGGGCGAAAACGACGTGATGACCCACTGGTCGTACTTCGCGGCGAGCTCGTCCTTCGTCATGCCGGCCAGTTCGGCTGGCAGGCGCTGGCGGCGCGTCATTTCGTGCCCGCAGGGGGAAAAGGTGACGCGCTGGAGCAGCTCGCACTCGGCGCTCAGGCGGGCGGAGGCGTCGGAGGCGGTCAGTGCGCCGTCCTCGGCGTCGGGCGCGGCGGCGCGGCTGGGCTTCAAGCCGAAGCAGAGCAGCAGGGCGAGCGCTGTCAGCATCAGCACCCCGCGCAGCAGGGCGGCACGGTCGACGGTTGCGCGAATGACGGAATCCTTGCGTTTTTTGTCCATGTTCATCGCTCCTTTCTGCCTTAGCATGGCAGCGCGGCGCGAAATCCATTCATCACATAAAGGAGATTTTTTTGATGATTCAGGCGGTTTTGTTTGATTTGGACGGTACGCTGACGAACACGATTGACGACATTGCCACGGCGATGAACCGTGCCTTGCGCCTGCACGGGCTGCCCGGCTGGGAGACGAAGGAATACTGCTACCTCGTCGGCAACGGCGCGAAGATTCTGGCGCAGCGGGCGGTTCGCGACCGGCAGGATTTGGCGGACGCGGTGCAGGCGGAGTATCAGGCATACTACGAGAAGCATACGCAGGTGAAAACGCAGCCCTACGACGGCATTCCGGAGCTGCTGCACGCCTTGGCGGAGCGCGGCTTGAAGCTGGCGGTGCTCTCCAATAAGCCCGACGCGGACACCAAGAACGTCATCAGCCACTTCTTCCCGGATGTGCCGTTCAGCGTCGTGCGCGGGCAGGTGGAGGGCGTGCCGGTGAAGCCGGACAAGGCGGGCGCGCTGCTGGTGGCGGAGCAGCTCGGCATTGCCCCGGCGGATTTCCTCTATCTGGGCGACACGAAGGTGGACATGACCTGTGCGTGCAGCGCGGGCATGAATCCAGTGGGCGTGCTGTGGGGCTTCCGCACGGCGCAGGAGCT
Source organism: Faecalibacterium sp. CAG:74 (assembly GCA_000437595.1). Classification (GTDB taxonomy): domain Bacteria; phylum Bacillota; class Clostridia; order Christensenellales; family Aristaeellaceae; genus UBA11524. The sequence continues at coordinate 4,686 of FR899871.1, forward strand.
GCTGGACAATGGCGCGAAGGTGCTGATCGCCCACCCGATGGAGCTGTTGGAGAAATTCAACTTGTAACAAATGCGTAATAGTTCTTTACAATTGCGTGATTTTCTGATACAATAGCCGCAGGTACTTTGGAACATTTGGAGGGGAATGCTATGAAAAAGAGCATCGTGCGTGTGCTGGCGCTGGTGCTGATGCTGACGCTGGTCATCACAAGCAGCGCGGCAGCCTTGAAACTGCAGAAGAACGACAAGAGCGACAATGTGCGCCGCTTGCAGCAGGCCTTGACGCAATTGGGCTACTACTCCGGCACGGTGGACGGCAGCTTCGGCAGCGGCACGAAGGCGGCGGTGAGCGCGTTCCAGCAGGCGAACAGCCTGACGGTGGACGGTATCGCCGGTTCCGCGACGATTGCTCTGCTGGAAAAGCAGACGGGCATTGACATTGACGGCAATTCGTCGTCCTCCTCTTCGACCGCGACGGGGCTGTTCAAGGGCGATTACAGCAAATTGCAGTACACCTCCAGCGGCTCGCGCGTGCGGGTGCTTCAGCAGGCGCTGAAGGACTTGGGCTTCACCATCTCCAAGGTGGACGGCGTGTTCGGGCAGTCCACGTTCGAGGCGGTCATGGCGTTCCAGAAGGCGACCGGGCTGACCGTGGACGGCAAGGCGGGCAGGAACACGCTCGTCAAGCTGGAAAGCTACTTCGACAGCAATGGCAACGTCACCCAGCCGATGATTACGCCCAAGCCCACCGCGGATTTGGACAACATCGCCTATGGCATCCCGACCCGCACGCTCCGCGAGGGCATGGGCGGGCAGGATGTGCTGTACACGCAGGACCGTCTGGCGGCGCTGGGCTACCTGACCGGCATCTCCGACGGGCAGTACGGCGCGGCGACGAAAGCGGCGGTTCTTGCCTTCCAGAAGAAGAACGGCTTGTCCGCTGACGGCGTGCTGGGCACAAACACCCGCAAGCGCCTCTTCTCCGAAGGCGCGATCGGCGCGAAGGAAACGTCGCAGCCCGACGGCGTGGGCGAGCGCAAGCTGACGCTGGGCATGAAGGGCGACGACGTGAAGAGCGTGCAGACGAAGCTGATTGCGCTGGGCTACTTGACGGGCAAGGCGGACGGCGTGTACGGCACGGCGACGGAAAGCGCGATTCGCCGCTTCCAGACGCGCAACGGGCTTACGTCCGACGGCATCTGCGGCGAGGACACGGTCAAGGCGCTGTACAGCAGCACCGCGATTGACGCGGGCAGCTCCGTCACGCCCTCTCCCAAGCCGGTGGATGAAAGCGCACCCACGCGCATTCTGCGCCCCGGTATGTCCGGCGACGACGTGAAGAGCGTGCAGAGCCGCTTGGACAAGTTCGGCTACTACTCCGGCGCACTGGATGGCATCTACGGCGCGGCGACGGTGGCGGCGGTTCAGGCGTTCCAAGCGCGCAACGGCTTGACGGCGGACGGCAAAGTCGGCGCGAACACGGTCAAAATCCTCTATTCGAGCAATGCGGTTGCGGCTGATCCGTCGGCTGCCACGCCCACGCCGACCCCCACGCAGTCCTTCGGCATCGTGCCCACACGCACCCTCCGCGAAGGTTCGTCCGGCGATGACGTGAAGAGCGTGCAGAGCCGCTTGAAGGCGCTGGGCTACTACACGGGCACGGTGGATGGCAACTACGGCACGGGCACAATGGCGGCGGTTGCGTCGTTCCAGCTGCGCAACAATTTGAGCGCGGACGGCGTGGCGGGCACGCGCACCTACAAGAAGCTGTATTCTTCGGATGCGCTTTCTGCCATCAGCACGCCGACGTCCACCCCGACCACGGGCGTGACGCGCCCGACCCGCCTGCTCTATTCCGGCTGCACGGGCGACGACGTGAAGAGCGTTCAGCAGCGCTTGAAGGATTTGGGCTACCTGACGGACAAGGTGGACGGCAAGTACGGCGCGAACACGGTCGCTGCCATGCGCGCGTTCCAGCTGCGCAACGGCTTGACTGGCTCCGGCAACGGCGATACGGCGACGTACACCATCCTCTACTCCGTCAACGCGATTACGGCGGAGGGCAAGCAGGTCGATTCCACCACGCCGACGGTGTACACCAACCTGAAAGTCGGCGCGACGGGCGACGCGGTGCTGCGCCTCCAGCAGGCGCTGAGCAACCTGCGCTATACCGTGACCATCAACGGCACTTATGACGAGACGACCCGCGCGGCGGTGCTGGCATTCCAGAAGCGCAACGGGCTTGCCCCGGACGGCATCGCGGGCGTGAACACGCAGACGAAGCTGTACACGGGCGACTGCGTGACCGGCGATACCGCGCTCCCGGACGAAAATCAAAACGGCGGCACGGGCAACAACGGCGCGTCCTTCGGCAATGGCCCGGCAAAGAGCCAAATTAAGCTGCAGATGTGGTACACGGAAATCAAGCCGACCATCAAGAGCGGGCAGACGGTGCTGGTCTATGAGCCGAGCAGCGGTTCCTCCTTCCGCCTGCGCTTCTATTCCTTGGGTCGTCACGCGGACTCTGAGCCGCTGACGGCGCAGGATACCGCGATTATGAAGGCGGCGTGGGGCGGCAAGTTCTCGTGGGACGAGAAGCCGGTGTATGTCCTGCTGCCCAGCGGCACATGGGTGCTGGCCTCCATGCACTGTATGCCCCACCTGTCCGGCAGCATCAAGGATAACGACTTCGACGGGCATTTGTGCGTTCATTTCCCGCGCACGATGGAGGAAACCGCGAAGCTCGACCCGAAGAACGGCGTGCGGCATCAGAAGGATATCCGCAAGGCGTGGAAGGCGCTGACGGGCGAGGATATTACTTGGTAAGCGGATTATCCGCAAAATAGGGCATCCTGCGGTCAGATGGCGAAAAAAGCTGTCTGACCGCGTTTTGGGTTCTTCACGGAAAGTTGGGGAAGCAAACAAGGGCTTAGGCGAAGCCCCCAAAAGCTGCACGCGGAAGGAGCATGAAAGTGTGACCAACCCAATCGCGCGGAGGGGTCAAGGGGGGGACTTCGTCCCTTTTCGTCTGCCCCTTGCAGGGTCAAGGGACAGCGTCCCTTGTGGGGGTTGGGGCAACGCCCCAACTGTTCCTCGTCAAACCTACTCCAAGGGAACAGCCAACAAGGCGCAGGCAGCGAAGCGTTCCTGCCAGTAACTTCGCGCTCCCGCAGGAGCGCCCCCCAGCTGCTCTTTCCAACATCTATGCTGTGTCGCGCCAAATGGGCGCGACCGGATTGCTGGGCTTGCGACCCTAGCAACCGTTTTTGGGTCGTGCAAAAATCCCCCGAAAGGCTTGCCAATCGGACGGGAATATGGTAGAATGTACATGTCAAAATCGGCAAGTATCACTCGTTTTCGGATGGGCAGAAAGGAGAAGCGCGGTGGCTGCAACGCTGTCTGTGGTCGTTCCGGTATATGGGACGAAGCGGGATTTGCCCGCGTGTCTGGAGTCGCTGCGCACGCAGTCGCTGCGGGACGCGGAGTTCCTGCTGGTGGATGATGCCTCGCCGGATGGCGCGGGCGCGGTGCTGGCGGAGTATGCCCGGCGCGACAGCCGCTTTCGAGTGCTGACGCATTCGCAGAACCGCGGACTTTTCGCGGCGCGGATGACCGGCGCGGACGCGGCGACGGGCAAGTACCTCGCTTTTCTGGACAGCGATGATTTTGTGTCGGTGGATTTTTACCGTGCCGCCGTCGCGCTGGCGGAAGAAAACGACTTTGACCTCGTGATGGGCGACACGGTCTGGCAGCGCGAAAACGGCGACCGCTTCGTGCGCCCGGTTCATGCGGACTGTGTGCTGGAGGACGAGCTGCGCGGCAATGCGGTGCGGGATGCGTTTTTTCAGCAGGCGATGACGTGCTACAGCTTCCACACCATTTGGAACAAGGTGATTCGGCGCGATTTGTGGCTGCGGTGCGCGCCCTACTACGCGCCGCTGGCGAAAAAGCACATTGTGATGACGGAGGACATTGCGTTTTCCGTCGTGCTGTATTTCTTTGCGCAGGGTTTCGGGCGGCACCGCGGCGACGGCGTGTTCTACTGTGAACATCCGTCGTCCTCGACGGGGGCGGCGGGAAATCCGGCAAAATTCCGCAAAAATTACGCCGATATTGCGCAGGTGTTTGCCTTTGCGGATGAATTTCTGCATCAGCAGGGGGCGAATCAAGCGCGTCAGCAGCTGCAAAAGGCGCGAAAGTGGTATGCGCGGATGTGGGCGGAGCAGGCGCGGAAGGCGGCGAATCAGCCGGAAATCAGCCGCTTGACGGCGGCGCTCTGCCCGGATTTTTCGCCGGATGAGGACGCGAATCTGCCGGAAATCTTCTGGTTTGACCAGCCGATGACCCCGTGGCGGGATGGGACGGAGCGCATCAAGCGCGCGATTCTGGGGCTGGACGGCATCGACTGCCCGGTGATTTCGCTGGACGTGTTCGATACGCTGATTCTGCGCCCCTTCCGCACACCGATTGACCTCTTCCACACGCTGGAAGGCAAATGGCAGCGGGCGGCGCGGCGGAACATGACCTCCTTCGCACAGGCGCGGACGGAGGCGGAAAGCTGCGCGCGCGCGTGGCTGCCCGAAACGCAAGCTGACGTGACGATGTGGAACATTTACAGCGCCATGATGCAGAATCTGGGCGTGTCGGACGACTGCGTGGGGCAAATGACCTACAACGAGCGGGAGGCGGAGATACATTTCTGCCGCCCGCGCAAAACCGGCGTGCAGCTGTTTCATTTGGCGAAAGCGGCGGGAAAGCGCGTCGTGCTGACGTCGGACATGTACCTTGACGCGGACACGATTCGGCGGATGCTGGGAAAATGCGGCGTCCGCGGCTGGGACGGCTTCTTCCTCTCGAATGAGCAGAACGCGCTGAAATGGAACGGCGCGCTCTATCGCAAGCTGACGGCGCAACTGGGCGTGAAGCCGGAAGATGTGCTGCACATCGGCGACAATGCGAAAATCGACGTGGAAGCCGCGAAAAAAGCGGGTTTGCACGCCCTGCTGCTGCCGCGCCCGGCGGACGTTTTCATGGATGTGGACTGCACGCAGATGGCGAATCTGGGACACGGGTGTCTGGCGGGCTTCACGACGGCGGACGCGATGCAGCCGCTGGCGCTCAGGTGCGCGCAAGGGCTGGCGGCAAACCGCTTCTTTGACGACGGCTATGCCCCCGCGACGGCGGATTCCGCGTTTGCGGCATATCCGTCGCGACTGGGGTACTACGCCGTCGGCACACACCTGCTGGCGCTGGCAAAGTGGCTGCTGTGCCGCTGTCGGGCGGATGGCGTAAAGCGGCTGGTGTTCCTCGCGCGGGATGGCGCGCTGCTGCGGCAGGCAGTCGAGCTGCTGCGCACGGACGCGGATACTGTCGAAACGGACTATATTCCCGCGTCGCGGCGGTGCTTGCTGCCTGCGCTGATGGCGAATCCGACCGACTGGGCGGCGCTGCCGGGGCGCTGGACGGGCTACACGCCCCGACCGACTGGGCGGCGCTGCCGGTGCGCTGGACGGTCTACACGCCCGAAAAGGCGCTGAAGCTGCTGTCCTTCTGCACACTTGACGCGCCGGAAAGCGAACTGCGGCATCAGGCGGAGGCGGCGGGTTTCCCGTGGCAATCGCCGTTTCAGGAGAAAACGCGCTGGGAATCGTTTCTGCGCTTCTTCCGCGACAAACTCTACGACGGCTGCCGTCATCAGGCGGCATACAGCGCGGCGCGGGCGTATTATGAGGAAAAGCTGCCGGAAGGCGCGGCGTGCTTTGATATGGGGTACAGCGGGCGCTTGCAGGCGGCGATTTGCCAGCTGACGCAGCGCGCGGTTCCGGTCTACTACGTTCATGCGGACGGGCGGAACAGCGAGCGCTTGTCCGCCGCCTACGATTTCCCCGTACACTGCTTCTATCCGATGCCGCCCGCCATGTCCGGCGCGTTCCGCGAGTTCCTGCTGTCCTCCGACGAAGCGCCCTGCGTGGGCTTCGAGCGGCAGAATGCGCGTGTCGTCCCGGTGTACGCGCAGGAGGGGCGCAACGAAGCCGCACATTTCCTGTCGACCTGCGTCCAGCATCACGCGCTGCAATTCGTGCGCGACTTCCGCGACACCTTCGCCGGAACGGGCGTGATGCAGTCGCTTGACAATCCCGGCGTGCAGCTGGCAATGTCGCTGCCCTTCGAGGGGGCGCTGCGGCAGCTGCCCGAAGCGGACGCGGAGCTGCTGCGGAACATCCCGTTCGAGGACATGGTGTTCGCGGGGGAGAACGCGCTGGATTTGCGGACGCTGGTGCGCGACCAGTCGGCGGAAGCGGCGCTTGCGGCGCACGAGATGGGCGCGGCGGACGCGCCGAGCCGCATGATTGGCTTCATCCCGGAGCAGACCGGGCTGGTCAAGCGGACGATTGGCTTCCTGCTGTTCGACCGCGAAACGTTTCGGAAGAAGCTGCGCAAGAGGATGCACCGTTCCCCAAAATAAACACGCGGGTAAAGTATGAAGTCGTCACCAACTGAATCGCGAAAAAGGGAGTCCAGAGGGTCGAA
>FR899872.1:0-15530 GCA_000437595.1 Faecalibacterium sp. CAG:74
CCCTGCCAGTAACTTTGCGCGTCCGCAGACGCGCCCCAAGCTGCTCTTCCCCCCAAGATTCCGTGAAGAACCAAATAAAAAAACGCGCCGCCGGAGCGACGCGCTTTTTGTTAGGGCTTGATGATGTTCTCGTAAGTGCCCGCGGGCATGGTGTTCAGCGCGGACTGGCTGCCGGCGGTGCTCATGCAGCCGTTATCCAGCAGCGCCTGATACATCGGCGCGAACGCCATGATATCTTCTACCTTGAGCTGCTTCAGCTCGTGCATCCACTGCAGGCGGCGGAACGGGTCATCCCCGTTGACGACGTCGGTAATCACCGACAGCGCGCCGGTCAGCTCGCCCGAAGAGAGCGCGTAGTAGCTGTAAGAGGAGAGAATGTAGCCATCCAGCGTCTCCTGATCCAGTGACATTTGCAGCTGCTGGAGCAGCATCGGCACATAGTTGTAAACCGTAAAGGTCTGCGCCACGTTCGGGTCGCGGTAGCTGATGATGTACATGCCGTCTTCATCCGCGCCGTGGAATACGCCGTACGCGCCGTACTGGTCGCGCAGGAGCGGATAAAGCAGACCATCGCTGACGAGGCTGCACATGGCGTCCATCGCGCCGGAGTAGCCGCCTTCAACGCCCATCTGCTCAAAGGTGGCGTACACCAGGTTGAAGTTCACCGTGCTGTTGATGACGATGCCCTCGGCGCTTGCCGGAACGGGCAGGTCATACGTCTGCGGCGCGACTTCCGCCATCGGCAGGGATGCGAGGAAGCTGTCTGCCGCCGCGCGGTTGTTCTCGATGGAGGCTGCGTTGCCCGCAAAGCCGATCACCGCGTTCGCGCCGTTGTGCAGCAGCGCTTGAATGCGCTTCATCTTGGCGGCGAACGCCTCCGGGTCGCTCTCCAGCAGCGCCTGTGCGTCGGACAGGAAGTGGTAGTAATCAACGCCCGTGGCGTAGGTGTAGAGGTTGAAGCCCACGTCCGACTGGGACACGGCGCGGTACAGCTGCGTCATGTAGATTTCCTGCTCATAGGACTGCTTCATCGTCTGGCGGAACAGCGCGATGTTGGAGGCAATCAGCGCCGTGTCGGTGAACTCGCTCTCGAAAAGCAGCTCGTTGAGCAGCGCGTAGCTGGCAGACATATCGGCGTCCGTCGCCTTCCAGCTGGCGCGGATGTAGGGGCGGAAGCCCTGCGCGTCGTCCGTGTTCAGCACCGCCAGCTTCACCACGCCGTCGTAGAGGTAGCGGCTCTGAAGCGCGTAAACATCCGCCGAGGAATGCTCCGTGGTGCCCAGCGAGCCAATCAGGTTGAGGTACAGGTTCAGCCAGTGGATGTCCTCCTGCGGAATCGCGGCGGCGTCCAGCAGGATGTACGTCTGCCCGATGCCGTCCACGTCCGCCGTCACGTCAATGCGGCGGATGCCGCTTGCGTCGGTCACGTCGGTGTAGTCGTAGGTGCGGATTTCTTCGGGCAGGTTATCCACCGTGACCGCCTGAAGCTGCGCCACGAGTTCGGACGTATCCTCCATGCTGCCGCTGGCCAGCGCAGCGGTGTCCGCCACAAGCTGGTCGATTTCCTCGGCGGACATGGCGGCCTTGGTTTCCGCCAGCTTCGCCGCCAAATCGGCTTCAATTGCTTCCTGCTGCCCCGGCGCGGGAACGGTCGTCACGGTGATGACGCGCTGATTGTCCTCCGTCAGGTACTTCTTGGCAACTTCGGCGTACTTGCCTTCCGTCTGGTACTTCTCGAAGTTGTCCATGTTCGCGATTGTCTTTTCGTAGGCGTGCACATCGCCGGTGGTCGCCCAGCAGTAGGCGATGTTCTGCGCCATATTCACGCCGAGGTCGCTTTCTTCGGACATCAGCGCGGTTTCCATCGTCAGGGAAGAAGCGATTGCGTCCAGTATGTCCTGCGAAACGCCGTTTTCGGCAAATTCCAGCACGGAGGCGTAGATGCACTCGCGCAGCGTCTGCACGTCGCCCTCGTTCATGCCGGTGGCGACAAACACGACCGCGGGTTCGGGGCCGGTCGTCTCCAGATAGACGCTGATGTCAGCGTTAGGCAGCGCATCCACCAGATTGCTCACCAGCGCGGAAGAGGAATCGCTCAGCAGCGTCGTGAGCAGATCCAGCACGTCCTGCTCTTCCTCAGTCGCGTTTTCGCAGATGAAGGTGATGTAGGTGACGGCAGCGTTCTCCGTCTCCGTGCCTTCGTAGACAGGGTACTGGCAGACCTTCTCCACGGGGGAGGTCACAGGGGTGTAATCAGGCGTGGAGAAATCAAACGCCTTCGCCTCGTAGGGGGAGAACGCCTCGTCCAGCAGCGCAAGGAAGGCGGCGGGGTCTTCAATCGCGCCGTAGACGGTCGTCAGAGAGTTCGACGGATGATAGTAGGCGGTGTGGTAATCCTTGACTTCCTGCCACGTCATGGACGGAATCTCGGTCGGCTCGCCGCCCTGATTGTAGCCCATGTGGCTGCCGGGGAACGCCGCCTTCATCGCGTTGTAGGACGCGGAAGTCTCCAGCGAGGCAGCGCCCTGCATTTCGGAATACACCGTACCGCTGATGGTCAGGGGGCTGTCCACGCTTTCCAGCGAATAGCGCCACGCCTCGGAGCGGAACAGGGACTCGTCCTCATAAATCATGGGGTTGAAGCAGCTGTCAAGGTAAAAATCCGCATACTTGAGCAGCTGCGCTTCCGACAGGGACGCAACGGGGTAAGTCGTCATGACCTGATACGTCGCGGCGTTCATGTAGGTGTTGTAGGTCTGGTAAATGAGGTTGAAGAACAGGCTTGCCGACGGGTACTTCTTCGAGCCGTCCAGTGTGGAGTGCTCAAAGACGTGCGGGATGCCCTTGTCGTCGCTAAGCGGGGTGACGAACGAAATGTCGAACGCGCGGTTCGTGTCCTCGTTGATGAGGAAGAACACCGTCGCGCCGGTTTTTTGATGGCGCAGGACGGTCGTCTTTGCGTTCAGCAGTGCGAACTCGCCGTTCTCCACCACTTCAAAGCCGTGGATGACAGCACCGACCGCCATCTCGGTGGACGGCGCATCCGCCGATTCCGCCAAAGCTGCGGGCGCAAGGCTCAGCAGCATCGCCATGCAGACCATCAGCGACAGCAGCGAGCGCAGGAGACGCTTACTCATGTGTTTTTCCCTCCTTTTTCTGCCCACCAAAACAGGAGCAGCATCATTTTCATGATACCACTCCGGGAGAGGATTGTCAAGTCAATTTTTGCCGTATGCGTGGAAATGCACGGAAAAAACATCCGGAATCAGCAGAAATCACTCGTAATCGAAAATCGCCTTCTGCTGGATGCGCGCGCCGAACGTCTCTTTCCAGCGGTGATGCGGTTCGCTTGCGTCATAGGCGGGCAGCATGTCGGGCGTCATGGTCAGCTCAATCAGCAAATCATAGCGGTTCGGGCGGTTGATGACGTTGCGGCGGATGGTCAGCGCGGTCGCCACGCCGTCCGCCACCGCCTGCGCGAAAATCGCCTCCGCCTCTTTTGCCAATGCGTCCTTGTCGCCCGCGTCGGGCGTCCACTTGACCAAAATGCAATGCTGCATGGGGGATTCCTCCTTGCGAAAAACTTCCTATTTATATGGGCGGATACTGATGAGGTCGGTTCTGCTCCAATGCCCCCAAAGTAGGGGAGTGCGCACCCGAAGGGGTCAAGGGGGCGAGCGGAAAGCCCCCTTGTCGCATCCGCAGACGCGAAATCCTTGCGACGAATTGCAATCCTCCGCAAAAAATCAGATTACGAAGCGGCTTCCTCCGAAGCCTCCGCCGGCGGCTCATTGAGCATATCGCGAATGAAGTAATCAAAGAACGCCTGAACATTTTCTTCGTTACCGTTGGCGCGGAAAATGCACGCGTAGTACGAATCCGCAGTCGGATACAGGAACGTGTCCAGATACGGCAAATCCGCACACGGGATGCCGAACAGGTGCTTTTCGCCCGTGTCGCTGTCCGTGCGCCAGCCGCGGCTTAGGCTGATGCTGCGCGATTCCAGCTCGCTCACCAGCTCCGGCATGGTTTCCTCCAGCGCCACAAACACCCCTTGCTGGGCATACGTCTGAAAGAGATCCTTCGGCAGCAGGTAAATGTCGCACTCGCGCGCCGTCATGCGGGTCATCAGCACCGATGAACCCCAGGTCTCGTCACTCATGATGAACTGCGTGTTCATTTCCTCCATGTCGGGCAGGAGCAGCTGACGCACGTCCTCCATGTAGGCGTCCAGCGCCGTCTGATTGCCCGCGCCGTATACGCCGACAATGACCTTCTTTTCTTCCGGCGGGCGGTAGCGCGTGGTTGTGAAGAGGATGCTCCAGAAAAAGATGACCAATACCATCATCAGGACATACTTCCACCATGAATACGTCAGATGGTTTTGCAGGCGCTCGTGCGTCACGGGTGTTTTCACGGGTTGTGTTCCTTCTTTCGGGGGATTTAGGGGGATGATAGCACACGGATGTGAAGCCTATATGAAGTATTAGCGGTAAACCGCCGTCCAGCCGTCGCCGTCGGGCGCGTAGAACATGCTGGTCACGTCGGGATTTTCGTACACGGGCAGGAAGTCCAGCAGCGATTTCCCACGCGGATGGGCGGCGATTTCCGCCCGCGTCATCCAGCGGTTTTCGCCCTCGGCGGAGGAAGTCAGCGTGCCTGTGTACGCCGCCGCTTCGTAGCACAGCACCAGCGCGCGGGTCTGCCCGCCGTGCTTCATCCACTCCTTGATGCCGACGAGCCGGGGCGAAACGACAGTCAGCCCGGTTTCCTCCTGCATTTCGCGGACGACGGCATCCGCACACGTTTCGCCGATTTCGACGTGCCCGCCGGGAAAGCAGAGCACCGGCCACGATGGGTCGGTGCGGTCTTGCACGAGCATACGGTTCGCATCGTCGCGCAGGAGGCAGACGTTCATGAGTTCAATGGGGGCAGGGGTGTGCATGGGGAAAACCTCCTTTGTGTGCGCATCAGGATGCCAGTTCGGGGATGTACGCTTCGCGCTCTTTCCAATGCACCGCAACCAGCTCATAGCTCTTAATAGCGGCGACGATTTCAGGGTTCACCGCTTTTTTCGCGTCGTTCAGGATGATGTAGCCCCGGCTGTGCGTCGAGCGCGTTTTCATGACATCGTTCCACGCGAAAATCGCAGCTTGCACATTCTGCTTCGACGGGGCATTCAGCGTTGTGACGATGCGTTCAGGCATCTTCTTAGACGCGGGAATCACAAAATCGAAGCGGTGCGAAAGCCCGGACTGCCCCATCATCATGATGGACGGCGTGTTGCGAATGTCGTATTGGCTGAAAAAAGAGTCGACTTCCTCAAAAAACAGACTTTTCACTCTGGATGATGATGTAAGAAACATGTCGCTGATTTTCAGCATCGCTTGAATCATCATGTGCTGCTTGCAGGCAATGTCGGCTTCGGTCGCTTCGGCGGTGATTTCACCGTTTTTGATAGAAACGCCCAGCGATTCCGCGATTTGCTGGATGAAAGCCTTGCGCTTCTTCGACTTCACGTCGCAGCCGCACATTTCGAGGTCGCTCAGCGTGTAGCCATCGTCTGTCAGGGAGAAGCCGTTTGGCGAGCGACTCACATAGAACTGAATTTTGTCGTTGTGGGAATCCACAAACGGGGTGGTGATTTCCTCAAAATCCCCAATGGTTTTCTGAGAGGATTTCGAGCGAATCCATGAAAGATAGTTCTCGATAAAATCAAAGGAAACTGAGCTGCTCATACACTCACTCCATTTCCGTTTGCTCGCATATCTCTATGCTTGCAATGTTGTGGACATGGCAGTATTGCAGAAATGTCCTGAAAGTTTCCACTCTGTCCTCGACATTTCCGAATACGGCAGGAATTTCCGCTGCCCAAGCATCCCACTTTCCGCTATCTTTGGTTTGGAAGTGGATGTGCGGGCATGGAACAACTGTCCCGTCAGGATTAACATGGTCAGCACCTACTGCATCAATTCGTAAAAGTCCTTTGTCTTTGCCATAGAGCAGCAATAAAGTAAACTTGTCTTTTACAATTCTGCCAGTACGGTTTGCGACAACGGTAAAACGATCTTTATCGGAAAACACAGAGGCTAATTCAAGTTTTACCTGCTGTCCGCTTTGGGGCAAAAAGAATTTCCTGCTTTGCAAGATTTTTTTCAGAACCTGAATCAAATCCTGTGCTTCTGCCAGCGTCAAATCAGCCATGTCATCACATCCTTGTGTATTTACTGCCTCTGCACCACAAAGCACTCCGGCGCGCCCGCCCCGGCGTTCAAAAACCGGTGGTGCAGCACGTTGTACTCCTGCGGGCGCAGCGCCGACAGGTACGCCATCAGCGCGGCGCGTTCCTCGTCGCCCGCGGCGTGACCCGGATAGGCGCAAATGGTGCAGACGCCGCCTTTCACCAAGAGCGACAGCGCTGCCGAAATCGCCGCGCGCGTCGTCTCCCAGTGCGTCGTGATGCGCTTGTCGCCGCCCGGCAGCCAGCCAAGATTGAATGTCGCGGTGCGAATCGGCACGGTCACCCGCTCCGATAGATGCTCGTGCCCTTCGGCGTAGAGTGTGCAGCGGGACAGCATCCCCGCATCCGCCAGACGCTCGCGCGTGCGTTCCACCGCGTCGGGCTGAATGTCGAAGCCGATGACGCGCCCCGTTTCGCCCACCAGTTCGCAGAGTATCAGCGTGTCATGCCCGTTGCCCAGCGTCGCGTCCACCACCGTGTCACCCGGCTGAACCACTTGCCGCAGCACATCGGCGGCAATCCAGCGGGCGCTGCGAAGCTCGTAGCTCATGCTCACAGCTCCTTTAATTTGCGTACTTCCACGTCCGTCAGGCGGCGCCACTGGCCGCGCGGCAGGTCGTGCAGCTTAATCGTCGCAAAGCCGACGCGCTTGAGGGCGACGACCTCGTGCCCAATCGCACTGAACATGCGGCGCACCTGCCGATTGCGCCCCTCGTGAATCGTCACCAGCAGCACGGACGCGAACGTCTCGTAGCGCACAAGGTGCACGTCCGCCGGGGAGGTCATGCGGTCGTCGTCGAGCCGGACACCCGCGCGCAGACGGCGGATTTCCTCGTCCGTCACGCGGTTGGACACCTTCACCAGGTACTCCTTGCTCACCTCGCGGCTGGGGTGGAGGAGATTGTTCATCAGGTCGCCGTCGTTGGTCAGCAGCAGCAGCCCCTCGCTGTCGTAGTCCAGCCGCCCGACAGGGTACAGGCGCACCGGGTAATCGCGGAACTTGTCCATCACCGTCGGGCGGCCTTCGGGGTCGGCGACGGTCGTCACCTCGCCCATCGGCTTGTTGTACGCCAGATAGTGCTTTTCTTCCTGAATTTTGCAAACCTTGCCATCCACCGTCACCACGTCGGCGGATTCATCCACCTGCACGCCCATTTCGGTGATAACCTTCCCGTTTACTGCCACATGCCCATCGGCAATCAGCTTTTCGGAGTTGCGGCGCGACGCCACGCCGGAGAGGGCAAGAAACTTCTGGAGACGCATCATAATGTGTAATTCACCTTTCTGTTTATCATGTTAAGTCCAATGGACGACAATGCCGTCCGGCCGCCGGCGCAAAAGCGCTTTTTTCGGATTCACCAGCACCGCGCGGTTCACCAGCGCCATCATGTCCGCATCGGACGGGGAGTCGCCATAGGCGGAGGAACACTTCATATCCAGCACGAAGCCGTTTTCCTTCAAATACTGCTCGATTCGGCGGACTTTCTCTTCGCCCTTGCAGTTTTCGCCGACTTGCCCCGTGTAGCGCCCGTCGCCGCCGACCTCGCAGCGCGTGGACAGCACCGCGTCAATCGGCATGAACTCCGGCAGGGCGCGCATGTACACGTCCGGCGACGCGCTGACGACGACCAGCTTCATCCCCTGCGAGCGCAGACTCCACAGCTCCGTCAGCCCATCCTGATAAAAGCGCGGCAGGTATTCATCGCGGAAGAACGCGCGGGCGACATCGAGCATTTCGTCCGCCGAACGCCCCTTCAAAAACGACAGCGTGGCGGATTTTGCCCGCGACGCCTGCGACGGACGCAGCTTCCAGTACAGGAACGCCCCCGCGGCTTTGATCAGCTGCCGGCGCGGCGCAATCCCCCTGCGGATGCAGTACAGCAGGAAGGGGAGGATGGAATCGCCGCGGGCAAGCGTATCGTCAAAATCAAAAAACGCAATGCCTTGTGTCATAGCGGGCAGTCCTCGTGCAGCACAAGGTGGGTGTACGCGCGCTGACCGGACTTCATCTCCGCCATCAGCTGCCCGTCGCCCAGCAATTTGTACTTGTAGGTCGTCAGGCCGTCCAGCCCCATCGGGCCGCGCGCGTGCAGCTTGCCCGTCGCAATGCCGACTTCCGCGCCGAAGCCGTACACGAAGCCGTCCGCAAAGCGCGTCGACACATTGCGGTACACGCCGGCGGAATCCACGCGGGTCAGGAACGCCTTCGCCGCCGCGTCATCGCGGGTGACGATGCAGTCCGTGTGATGGCTGCCGTAGCGGTTGATGTGGGCAATCGCGGCTTCCAGCGAATCCACGACGCGGATGGACAGCACATAATCCAGATACTCCGTGCGCCAGTCCTCTTCCGTCGCGGCTTCCACGGGGATAATCGCGCGGGTCGCCTCGTCGCCCAGCAGGCGGACGTGCTTTTCCCGCATGGCGGGCAGGAGCTTGGGCAGAAAATCAGCGGCGATATCGCGGTGGACGAGCAGCGTCTCGCAGGCGTTGCAGACCGCCACATTCTGCGCTTTGCTGTCCACGGCGATTTTGACCGCCATCTCCACATCGGCGGATTTATCCACATACACATGGCAGATGCCGTCGGAGTGCCCCAGCACGGGAATGCGGCTGTTGTCCATGATATAGCGGACGAACTCCTTGCTGCCGCGGGGGATGATGAGGTCGATGAGCGCGTCCTCCTTCAGCATGGCGGCGACGTCCTCGCGGGAATGCAGCAGCTGCGCGAAATCCGCCGGAAGCCCGACATCCGCCGTCGCCTCCCGGAGCGCATCACACAAGGCGGCGTTCGTCCGCTCCGCCTCGCGCCCGCCCTTGAGCAGCACGGCATTGCCGCTCTTGAGCGCCAGCGACGCAATCTGCACCAGCGCATCCGGCCGGCTCTCGAAAATCACGCCGATAACCCCAATCGGGCAGGTCACGCGGTACATTTTCAGCCCCGGCGTGATTTCGTGCGTCATCGTCGTCGCGCCGATGGGGTCGGGCAAAGCAGCCAGCGCGCGAAGTCCGTCCGTCACGGCGCGCAGCTTCTCTTCGCGGAATTTCAGCCGGCCAAGCAGGGGCGCTGCCAGCCCGTCCGCCTCCGCCTGATGAATATCCGACGCATTCGCCGCAAAAATATCCGCCTGATGATTCTCCAGCACCTCCGCCATCCGCAGAAGCGCCGCGTTTCGCGTTTTCAGCGACGAAGCCGCCAGCGTCCAAGCCGCCTCCCGGCTTTTTGCCGCCATCTCGTGAAGATCGTTCATCCTGTCCTTCCTCCTGTACCACAGAAAATCTTCCTTTTTATTATAGCATGGAAGTTTGGGACTTGCAATAAAAAAACGAATATGCTATAATAGTTCCTGCTGAAACAGGCAGACGCGCAAGGGAGGCGAGGAACGTGCCGCATCAGAAGGGAATCAAGTCCGTGGCACAGAATCGCAAGGCGTGGCACGATTATTTCGTCGAGGAGAAATATGAGTGCGGGCTGGCGCTGTTCGGCACGGAGGTCAAAAGCATCCGGCAGGGGCGCGTGAACCTGAAGGAGTCGTGGGCGCAGATTCGCGGCGGCGAAATCTGGGTCGAGGGGATGCACATCAGCCCCTACGATCAGGGCAACATCTTCAACCGCGACCCCATGCGCCCGAAAAAGCTGCTGATGCACAAGAGCGAAATCCGCAAGCTGGACGGGCTTGTTTCCCGGCAGGGCTACACGCTTGTGCCGCTGGAAATCTACCTGAAGGACGGGCGGATGAAGCTGCAATTGGGTCTTTGCCGCGGCAAAGCGGAACACGACAAGCGCGATACCATCGCCAAGCGCGACGCCGACCGCGACATCCGCCGCGCACTCAGGGAACACAACAAGTAACCTCGACGCAGCCTTTGCACATGCGATAAAGGAGCGGGCAACCAAACTTCCCACTGTAACTGTATTCCAAAAGCAGCATGGGAGTGTTCGCGCCGAAGGTTTCCAAAGGGCGATCGGAAAGCCCTTTGGTCGCCACCGCAGTGGCGATTCCTTTTGCAACAAAAGAAAACCAGCAACAAATTACCATCAACCAATGGGCGGCGCTGCCCAAAAGAAGCGCCATCTCATTCATGGGGATGATCCGGTTTCGACGGGGGTTGTCGAGGGCGGGATAAGCGAGCCGTGGCCCCTGACCACGATAAAACGGGGAACTTAAATGTAACTGACAATAATCAGTACGCTTTCGCTGCCTAATTAGGCGCGACGCTGGCCCGGTCTGCCCGCTTGACCGGTTCCCAGCGCCATTCAAGCGGGGAACGAGCGTATGTAAGCTTTGCCATGCGTCCGTAACATGAAGCTACCAATCGCTGAAGCCTGACTGCGGGCGTCATCGTGCGGGAATTTCAAATCACAGTCTGCGCTCGGAGAAGGTCCTGCAAGCGAGCCTTCGGACAGGGGTTCGACTCCCCTCATCTCCACTTCTTCACCGCGATTCCCAAGAGGGGTCGCGGCACTTTTTTTGTTTTGGGGGAAAAACGGCTGCGAATCAACTACCAATTTCAGCTGTTTTGTGCAATAACGGCAGCGAGCCCTTGCATGGCTGGTGTTGGATGTGCAGGGCGGCGATTGCCCCGGTGACGCTGGCGGATACGGCGGCGGATGGGAATCCGGAATGGCAGAATACGGATGCTGAACCGGCGGAAACGCACGTTTTCCTGCTCAGCTACGCGCAGGTGATGCAATATCTTCCGGAGCAGGAGCAGCGGAAAGTCAGCGGCACGGAATATGCCCGGTCACGGGGGGCGAAGTTTCTGGGCTTCACCACCATCGGCATCGGCGAAACGGACTGGTGGCTGCGCTCGCCAGGCAAGGAAAGCTACGACGCGTGCTTTCTGGATGTCCGCGGCGCGGTCGGAACGAAGTGCGTGACGGAGAAACTGGGGGTTCGCCCGGCGTTGTGGATGGACTTGTCCGCCGACCGCAATGCGTTCCCGTATGAACAGCAGGTTCAGGCAAAGCAGTTTGCGGAGCAGGGGGATTATGCCGAAGCCACCGCCCTGCTGGACACGCTGGGCGACTATGCGGGCAGCGCGGCGCTGGCGAAGGAGTACCGCTATCAGCAGGCGCAGGCGGAAGCGGCAAGCGGAAATTACGATGCCGCGATTGCCCTCTACACGGAACTTGCGGGTTATGCGGACAGCGACGCGCTTTGCCGCGCAAGCCGCTATGAAAAGGCAGTAGCGGCGCAGGAAGCGGGGGATTACGCGGGCGCAATGGCGCTGTTTGCTGACGCGGGACAGTACGCCGACAGCATGGCGCGCCTGCGCGAATGCTGCAAGCAACAGGGCATATCCATCTATTACTTCTCGGAAGATGCCGTAAATGCTGGGGTTGACACGGGCTATGCCAAGCAGGATACCATCAGCGGTGACGACAAGCACTTCGGCTGGCGGCTGGGAAGATTCTTCCTGACGGGCTTTACCCGCGTGACGGCGGACGAAAATCAGCAGCCTGTTTTCATCAAGACGCTGGGCGATTCTGTTACCCTGTGGTTTGATTTGGAGCAGGATATCGACGCGCTGAACGGCAACGCGCAGCTTTCTCTCGCGGCGGATGCGAACGGCTATGACCAGCAGTTCGGCATCCCCAAAACGAACTTCGGGCGCGGCACGCTGATTGTCCGCCACACGGATTATCAGAATGCTAAAAATGAACCGGTGGTTTATACGGATTATCTGCTGGCGAAAGGCACAACGGGCGCGAATACACGCATTGTGCTGCACGAAGAGGGCGACTACGAGGTGGCGCTGGATTACGAGGTGCAGGACAGCGAGTTGACGCACATCACCAGCAAATTTGGCAATTACCGGATTTTCCTGCGCTTCTCCATCCGCAACGGCAACTGCATGGTCTACCCGTTTGACCTGCTGACGGGCGCGGAGCTGCAGAACACATCGGTCGCGGAGGCTGGATTCTCGCTGGATTTGGCGCGCTCACGGTATCTGGACATCAACGTTCGGCGCGCGGTGCTGGTGGAAACGGCGAACGGCGTCATCGAGGATGAGCGCTTCAACCGCCCCGCGAAGGACGGCGACCGCTACACGCAGGAGGGCATCTACACCATTTCGGTCAGCAACCGATACACGGGCGAATCCACAACAAAAACGATTTTCGTCGGCTCGCAGGAGCTGCTGGAGACGTATGTGCGCAACGGCTTCTCGCTGGAGCGCCTGAAATGAGGGGAATGCGGATGAAAAAGCTTTGTTCGCTGCTGCTGGCGCTGGTGCTGCTGGCGGGCTGTGCGCTGGGTGAAAGCACACCGGAATTCCGCCGGATGGGGGATGCGGCGCTGCTGCCGTATCTGGAAAACAGCCTGTACGAACAGCTGGTGTCCGATTTGGACAGCAGCGACTATTTTGTGGAAAACGTACAGGCGGTGTACATCTCTCAGGAGTATCTGGACGAGCTGGCGTTCAACTCGCAGGAGAACGTCTACTTCGGCTATACGCTTTCCGAATTAAACGCGCAGTTTCAGGGCGAAAAGTACATCTTCACCCTTGGTGAAAACAATGAGACGGTCGTCGTGCCGTGGACGGACTACGATGATGCCTACGACCGCGTGATTCGCAACGTGGCAATCGGCACGGGCGTGATTTTGGTGTGCGTGACGGTTTCTGTTGTGTCGGCAGGCGTGGGCGCACCGGCGGTCAGCATGATTTTCGCGATGGCTGCCAAAGACGGCGCTGTCGGCGGTCTGCTTGGCGCGGCGAAATCGGGCGTGCCGGCGTTCATCGCGACGGCTGTCCGCACGGGCGACATGCAGCAGGCGGCGCGCGAGGCAGCCTTGGCGGGCAGCGAGGGCTTCAAGTGGGGTGCAATCGGCGGCAGCATTTCGGGCGGCGTGACGGAGGCGGTCGGGCTGAAGGGCGCGATGCTGAATGGCTTGTCCATGAACGAAGCGGCACAGATTCAGCGCGAATCGGGCTATCCGCTGGATGTCATCAAGGGCTTCCGGACGATGGAGCAGTACGAGGCCTGCCAGAAAGCGGGGCTTGTACCGAAGATAGTGGATGGCAAGATGGCGCTCATCCGCCAAATTGATCTCGATTTCGTGGACGAAATGGGGAATACGAACTTGACGCGGATGCAGCAGGGATTGGCGGCGCTTGACCCGGCGACGGGGGAGGAATATCAGCTGTATTATATCGTAGAAAGTCGCCAGTCGACGATTGCCATCCTGACAAAAACGGAGTACATGCAGAGCGACAGCAGCGAAATTTGGCATACGGCGGCGGAAATGCCGCAAAACGACAGATGGTTCTTTGAAAATCAGCGCGAAGATTTCTGGGAAAACATGGCCAATATAGTAAAAGAGACTTTTCCGACGGACGAGCTTTTGGAGCGGCTGTTTGCGCCGCAAGTGCCCGATTCGGAAGAAAAGCCGGAGAATATCGCGCAGCAATGAACGGGCAGGAGCGCCGTGTCACCTCCCAAAAAGTACATCCATGACCTGATGCAGATGTACCTGATCCGCTTTTCGGAGCTGAGCTGTCTACCCATCCCGATGGCGTGGAAGGGTCGCGACTTCGACACGTTCAACGCGCGCAGTACGAAATGCCGGAAAAGCGATTGCAAAAGCGGCGTACATGCGGTATAATGGGTGCAAATCCACAAAAGAAAGGGTGTGCTTTGCATGAAATGTCCGCGCTGCCGAAGCCGTGACGTGCGGGTGGAGCTGGTTCGCGAACGCCGGGCTACGCGCCACAGTTTGGCGTGGTGGCTGCTGATTGGCTGGTGGATATGGCCATTCAAGCTGCTGTTCCTGCCGGTGATTTGGTCGCAGGAGGCGGAGCGGAAGGGAAAGCGTCCGCCGCCCCGGCGCGACGAGATGGTGACAAGGAGCGTCGCGGTCTGCCAGCACTGCGGGCACCACTGGCGGGTCTGGTGAAAAGGGGAGCGCGCTTTGTTTTGAATCGAATAGCAAAAAACGCAGGGCATCGCCGTTTTGACGATGCCCTGTTTGTGTTTACTTCATCAGGTTCATGCCAATCTGACGGCCGGATGCCAGCGCGTAGCCGACGCCGGAGCCGGAAGAGTAGGCGTAGGCGTACATCTCGCGGTTCGAGGTCTCGCCGCCAGCGTACAGGCCGTTAATGACCGAGCCGTCCTCGCGCAGGACTTGGAAGTCCAGATTCGTCTTTACGCCCGCAATCGTGCCGCCCGTGCAGACGTAGATGCGCACCGCGTAGTACGGCGCCGCGTCGATGGCGGTCAGGTTGGAGGCGTCCTTGCCGAATTCGGCGTCGTTGCCCGTCGCGCAGGCGGTGTTGTACGTTTCAACGCTCTTGACCAGCGTGTCCGCGTCCACGCCCATCAGCGCGGCAAGTTCTTCGATGGTGTCCGCCTTGACGACTTCGGTGCCGTCCACCGCCGCGTCCAGCAGCGCAGCGCCCGCAAACTTGCTGTCGCCCAGCGCCCATGCGATGCCGTCTTCCGTGCGGCTCAGCGCGACGGTCGCCTGATAAGGCATGTAGCCCTCGTTGAAGAAGCGCTGCGCCTTGCTGTTCACAACCATGCGCCCCCACAGGTTCACGGACATGCAGAAGCCCGCGATGCTGCCGTTGCGGCTGGTCGAGCCAAGGGTGATGACATAGGGGTCGTTGTAGAACACGCCGCCGACGTCAAGTGCCATCTGCATCCCGTCGCCAGTGTCGCCCGCGCCCGCCGTGGTCAGGTCAATCCAGTCGGCGAACTGCGGCAGGTACTCGCGCATCATGGGTTCGCTCGCCGCGAAGCCGCCCGTCGCCAGCACGACGCCGCGGGAGGCGTACACGTCGTAGGAACCGCTTGCGTCCTGCACGGTCGCGCCGATGACGTCGCCCGCGTCGTTGGTCAGCAGCTTCGTGCCGGTCGTGCTCAGGCGCAGGTCAGCGTCGTGATTTTTCAGCCAGTCCACCATGTGGTCAATCAGCATGTAGCCGCCTTCGGGGTCAGCCGCGCCGGTTTCGCTGTCGATGACGTAATCCGGCACCTGATAGCGCCCGTTGGGGAAGAAGGGGTAGGTCACCCAGTGCGCAACGCCCTCGTCCTCCAGCCAGTTGATCGTTTCGCCAACCTGCGTGAAGTAGTTGCTCACGCGCTCGTAGGTCGGATAGCCGGGGTCTTTGCCCAGCACGCCGATGTCCGAATCGGAGGATGCTTTCCACTCCTCCAGCCAGACTTCGCTGTTCGGCTCCAAGCCGATGCTCTGCGTGTAGTAGGTGTTTTCCGCCGCGACGACCGCGCCGGATACGGACGTAGAGCCGCCGAAGAGGGAAAGCTTATCGACCACCATCACGT
>FR899872.1:15574-19889 GCA_000437595.1 Faecalibacterium sp. CAG:74
CCCCTTTCCCCCCCCGGAACAGCCCACCCGCCAGCCCCGTCCCGCCGCCGCCGATGACCAGCACCTCAACGTGCGCCGTGCGGTCGCCGACGTCCGCGGTGTTCTTTTCGACCGGCGTGCGCAGGGTATCCGGGTCAGCGCCCGCCTGCTTCACGCAGTCCTCGACCGCCGCCAGAATCGCCTTGCTGGTGATGGTCGCGCCCGTTACCGTGTCCACCGCCAGCGTCTGATGCGCCACGATGTCCGCCGGAATCTGCTCCAGCGCGCCGGACGCAATCGCGGGCGTTTCGGCCTGCTCCGTCACCTTCACATCGGTGATGGCGCTGTCCGAGAAGGTCACTTCAACCGTCACCGCGCCGTTCATGCCGTTGGCGGAGGCGGTGTACGTTCCCGCGTTGAAGGTCGCCGCGAATGCCGCCGGAATCAGGCACAGCAGCATCGTCAGCGCCACAAACAGGGAAATCAAACGCTTTTTCATAGGGAAAAATCCCTCCTTTCATGCCTGTATCATACCGCTTTGTGAAAGGAATGTCAAACAAGCGTTTTCTTTCTCGTCATAAGCGGAACTTATGGATGCCGCTCCGCCATGTCCGCCTGACGAAGCTGCTCGACGAATTGCAGGTGCAGCGGCGTCATCTGGCGCATGACCGCCTCCGTGTGGTGGAGAATCGGCGCGTCGCTGACGATGGGAATCAGGCGGATGCCGACGGGATAGCTGCCCTGCGGCATGAACGAAATGCCCTGATTCAGGTTGATCATCAGCAGCTGATCCTCGATGGTGTCCGCAAAGCGCAGCGCGTCCTTTGTCCACCCAAGCCCCATCAGCCAGCGGGCGATTTGGCTGCTCGCCCTGCGATTCGCGCCCGCCTGCAACAAGATGACGGGGTAGGGCGTCAGCTCCGGCAGGGTGACGGAATCTTTCCCCGCCAGCGGGTGCGACGACGCGACGGCGGCGCAGATGGGGCGCTCCATCACCGTGACGTGCTTCATCTGCTGCAAGGGGATTTCGCCCGGAATCGCCAGCGCAATGTCGCAGTCGCCCGCCTCCAGCGCCGTGCCGATTCGCGCCATCGACAGCTGCCGCACGCGCAGTTCCACCTCCGGGTGGTGCGCCCGAAACGCCGGAATCGCCCGCAGAAGCAGCTGCTGCTCCATCGGCCCGGTGTAGGCAATCGTCAGCGTCCGCGGCTGACGGCGCTGCGCATCCGCAAACGTCTCTATCGCCTGATAGCACTGAACCAGCTGCTCCGCCATCGGCACAAGCGCCTGCCCCGCCTCCGTCAGCGACGTGCCGGACTTGCTCCGCTTCAGCAGCGTCAGCCCCAATTCCGCCTCCAGCGCCGCCATCTGCTGGCTCATCGCGGTTTGGGTGATGAAGCTCTTCTGCGCGCCGAGGGTGATGCTGCCCGTCTGCGCGACGGCGAGGAAATACGCGAACCGCTCCAATTTCAAGGGATTCCCCCTCCTTCCTGCGGGATGAAAACGGCTTCTTTCTTTATACTATTTCCAAATGAGAATGCGCCAAGATGCGAAGTGAATTTGGAAATAGTATTATTTTATCACGCATTTTCGCGCCGCGCAAGGGGGATTGTGATTCGATTGACAAGCGGCGTGGGCGGTGGTACAATAAGGGGGGGAGGTGCGGACGATGCCGAAGGTCGAAAGCAACGCAGCCATTGAGGCGCTGGAAAAAAAGAAGATGAACGCGGCGCACTGGTGTGTGGCGTCCCTCGCAATCGGTTTGGTCGGGGGGATGGCGCCGGTGTTTCTGATGCCGTGGGACGACCCGTGGTCAACGGTTGTATTGGGAATTTTCGTAATCACAATGATGATTGGTCTTATCGGCAATGCGGTGCGGATTGTGAAGTACGACCTCCAGCAGAAGATGTGCCGCGTGGACATGGCGAAAGGTGCCAGCCGACGAAATGCCGCTCCGAACGAAATGGTGCTGACGGACGGCTTTCTGCGCTACCGCATCCGGCGGCAGGGGGAAGTGTGCTTCCTGCGGGTCGAAGCCTATGACATGGCGGCGGACGACTGGCGCGAGGAAGAGCCGGAACAGCGTTTCGCGTCGCGCCTGAAACTGCGGGACTATATGCGAGAAAAGGACTACGTTCCCGCCGAAGCCGATTGGGACAAAATGAGCGACGCGGCGTTTCTGCAATGGTGGAGGGAATATGAGAAAACAAGTGCTCGTGCCGGAAAACGTTGAAATGGCGGACATTCACGCCATCCAAACGCGCGTCAAAAAGCATAACCTTCTGACGGTGGTGCTGCTGATTCCGCTGTTTGCCGGCTGTGCGCTGCGGGAATCCCACGAAACGCTGGGCGGCATTGTCTTTGTGCTTTCGATGGTGCTGATGGTGCTGGGGTTCGTTTCCGGCAGGGGCGACGAGAAGCGGCTGCCCGCGTACTGGGCGAAGTACCAGCAAATCCACCGGATGGACAACCTCCTGCGCGCGAACCTCGTCGGCGTGTGGCTCTGCGCCGAGGCGCGCGTGGCGGTTTACCGCGAGGGCAGCGGCTACCGCGTGCAGCTGGGCGTTCTCGACGAAAAGACGGGCGCGTGGGAAAACGACGAGCAGGACGAGGTTTTCCCGACGCTGGCGGATGTGCGCGAGTATGCGACGCAGGAAGGGTATGAGCCGATGGCCGTGGACTTCGAGACGATGACGGACGAGGAGTTTCAGCAATTTCTGGACAGGAGCAGAATATAATGAAGAAAAAACGCGAGGAAAACGTCGAGCTGGCGGATATTCAGGCGGTTCGGGAGCGCATGACGCAATGGGCGATTCGGCTGTGCCTGCTGCTGATTCCCGTTATCGTCGGCATCATCCTGTCGACGCAGGGGGAATCCACCACGCGGGCTGGCAATTTCGTCGTGCGGATTGCCTTTCTGCTGATATTGATGGGTGCGGGCTATGTGGCGTATCTTCGAAATTTGGAAAGAAAATACTGGGCAAAGTACCAGCAAATCCACCGGATGGACAATCTGCCGATTGATGACGTGCACAAATATCTGGCGCAGGCGGGAACCAAGGTGGATTTGGGGAAGATGACGGACGAGGAGTTCCAGCAATTTCTCGATGCGCATCGGCTGTGACGCAATCGCGCATCCCGCAAAAGAATATACTCATAAGGAAGTAACTCGTGCGTCAGCTTTTCGGTGCATACAAAAATCCCCCTCCGATGCCATTCATCCGAGGGGGATTCCTTTGCGCACAATTACCACCCGCGCCCGAAGCAGCTGCGCCGTGCCGCGCCCTGCTCGCCGGAAACGTACCGCGCGTTAAACGCCGCGTTTACTTCGCGCAGCTCCATCTCGCCGTCGATATACGCTTGGTACATCTCGATGATGCCCTCCGCGCAGCCGTCGCAGGACGCGGAAATGTTGCCAATCGCGTCGTCGACAATCTGCTGGCGTTCCTCGCGGGTCGTGTCCTTAATCAGAATGCTGGTCATCGGGAAAAATCGCTCCTTTCAGGCGGTCACTTTCACGCCGTCAATGTCCGGCGGCAGCTTCTGCATCTGCTCACGGTAGACGCGGCGCAGGCAAATCATCTCCGCCGCCGCCGTAATCGCCCACGAAACGATGTAGAGCAGGTACAAGCTCTCAATGGTGTGGAAGTACGCGAACACCGTGTATACCCAGATAATGCGGAACACGCACGACCCCATAATCACGATAACCGTCGGCACAAAGCTCTTGCCCAGCCCGCGGTTCGCGGCAATGGTGCAGTCCATGAAGGCGGAGAAGGCGTAGGAGCAGCCCATGATGCGCAGGCGGATCATCCCTGCTTGCGCCACTTCCTCGACGTTTGTGAAAATGCCGAGGAACTGCCGCCCGAAGATGACCAGCAGCGCGCTCATGACAAGGGCAATGCCGAAGGAGAACACCATCGAGATGAAGTAGCTGTGGATGATGCGCTTGCGCTTGCCCGCACCGTAATTTTGGCTCATGAAGGACGAGCAGGCGGTGTAAATGGCAGCCATCACGTCGTAGACGAGCGCGTCGGCGTTCGCGGCGGCGGCGTTGCCTTCCACCATCAGCTCATCAAAGGAGTTCACGCCCGCCTGAATGAACAGGTTCGCTATTGCGAAAATCGCGTTCTGCAAACCGGCGGGAATGCTCAGCGACAGCACCTGCTTTGCCTTGTGCGGCTCAATCCGCAGCATCGACCGTTCCAGCCGCACCACGCTCCCTGAACGGCGCAGGGACAAAATCACCAGCGCCGCCGAAATATACTGGGAGATGATGCTTGCCAGCGCCACACCCGCCGCCGCCAAATGGCAGACGATGACGAAGAACAGGTTC
>FR899872.1:19933-43867 GCA_000437595.1 Faecalibacterium sp. CAG:74
CAGTATGTTGATGACGCCCGCCATCGAGAGGAAGTAGAGCGGCTTTTTCGTGTCGCCGGCGGCGGAAAGCACCGCGTTGCCGAAGTTGAACACCGCCATAGCGGGCATACCGAGGCAGTAGATGCGCAGATAGCTGACCGCGCCCGCCATCAGCACCGGCTTCGTGCCGAGCATGGAGAGCATTGCGGGCGTGAAAAGGAAACCCAGCGCCATGATGATGACGCCGACAATCAGCGAGAGAATCAGCGAGGTATGCACCGCCTCGTGCACGTCCTGGTCGTGCCGCGCGCCGATATACCGGGCGACGACGACGTTGACCCCGCTGCCCATGCCGATCAGGAAGCCGGTGAACAGCGAGACAAGAATCGAGGTAGACCCGACTGAGCCCAGCGCTTCCGGGCCTGCAAACTGCCCAACCACTGCCACGTCGGACATGTTGAACAGCACTTGCAGCACGTTCGTTGCCATCAGCGGCAGGGAAAACAGGATAATCTGCTGGACGAGCGGCCCGTGCGTCAGGTCGTGCGATTTGGATGCCATGATTTTGCTCCTTTGCGAAATCTTCCGCCGCTGATTATACACCGGAAAAACGAAACTGGCAAGAGGAAAAACAGCGTTTTGGGCGAATAATATCATATTGTAATGTCAGGGATTCCGGCAGCCACATCGGTTCTGTTTCCATTGCCCCTCGTCGCTCCCGCAGGAGCGCCCCCCGCGACAAAACAGCCTATATAATAAGGAAAGAACTGCACCAAGAAAGAAGGCAAAAATCCGCTATGCACGATTACCGCGCCATCTTCCTCGACATCGACGGCACGCTCACCCAGCCGGGGCATTCCGCGCCGCCCGTATCCGCCGTCGCTGCCATCGAATCCGCCCGCCGCTTGGGACGCCGCGTTTTCCTCTGCACTGGCCGCTGTGAAGCGATGCTCAAGCCGCTTCTTCATTGGCAATGGCGGGGAGGCGGCGAAGCAATCCGCGGACGCGGTCTGTCAATCGGTGGAGGCGGGCGGGCTGGCGAAGGCGTTCGCGGATTTCGGCTTGCTGGCATAAGCGGCGCATTCCCCGCATACCCTCAACCGAATCAACCGAGCGGGGAGGGAGACGAATGTGCAAACGCTCCTGCGGCGAGCGGCAATGGGTCATCTGCACGGGTCAGCGCGCGCTGATGATTGCGGGCATCGTGCTGGTGGCGGCAGGGCTGATTGTGCTGCTGCTGTGCATCCCGGCGTGGGCGTGGGCGGCGCTGCTTGGCGTGGCGCTGGCAATCGCCGGGCTGGTGCTGATCTGTGTGGGGAGGAGGTGACAACATGCGTGTGCGGATGGTGTGCGTGAAGGTGCCGAAGCCCCTGCGCGGGGTTGTGCGGTTTCTGGTGAAGAAACGGCGGAAAAGCGCGTAAGTTGTCATTGACAGATAAGCAAAAGCGTGCTATGATAGCATTGGTATCCGATAATTGCATAGGAACGGAATCAGAGGTGCGCACGCATCGTGTACCGCGGCGGAGGATGGCTTCCGCAGAGGCCGCGGGAAGGGGTGGTGCGCCGAAAGGCAGGGCAAACGAAGCCGCAGACCCTGTGCTTGGGCGCGGGCCGGACAGGTTCGTGACTGTCATCGGGCAAAATAATCCCCGGCGGAGCGCTGATTCACTGAGACACCGCCTGTTCCTTATGGGCAGGGCATCATGCGGGCGACTGCATGGAAAATCGGGTCTTTGGCGCACCGCGAGCAGGATGGCTTGTGGTGGCTTTTTTTTCAATCCGAATGGACAGGATACCGCAAAAAAATCAGCAGAAACACATGGATGGAGGATACAGCCAATGGAGAAGTATCGTGTAGGCATTGTTGGCGCAACGGGCATGGTCGGTCAGCGCTTTATTTCGCTGCTGAAGGATCATCCGTGGTTTGAGGTGAACTGTGTGGCGGCGTCGGCGCGCAGTGCCGGCAAGACGTACCGCGAGGCGGTCGGGGAGCGCTGGGCGTTCTCGTGGGAGATTCCGGAAAAGGTGGCGGGCATGACCGTCGTCGATGCGGCGGATATTGACGAAGTGAGCAAGCACGTGGACTTCGTTTTCTGCGCCGTGGACATGAAGAAGGACGAAATCCGCGCGCTGGAGGAAGCCTACGCGAAGCACGAAATCCCGGTCGTGAGCAACAACAGCGCCTGCCGCGGCATCGAGGACGTGCCGATGGTCGTGCCGGAAATCAACGCCGATCACCTTGCTGTCATTGAAGCGCAGAAAAAGCGCCTTGGCACGAAGAACGGCTTCATCGCCGTCAAGCCGAACTGCTCCATCCAGAGCTATGTGCCCGCCCTGACCCCCCTGCTTGATTTTGAGCCGGAGAAGGTCAGCGTGTGCACCTATCAGGCGATTTCCGGCGCGGGCAAGACGTTCAAGACGTGGCCCGAAATGGTGGATAACGTGATTCCCTACATCGGCGGCGAGGACGAGAAGAGCGAAAACGAGCCGCTGAAGCTGTGGGGGCATGTGGAGGATGGCAAGATTGTCAACGCGACGCTGCCTGTTATCTCCGCGCAGTGCCTGCGTGTCGCCTGCCCCGACGGCCATATGGCGGCGGTGTCCGTCAGCTTCAAGAAAAAGCCGACCATCGAGCAGATCAAGGAACGCTGGGCGAACTATGAGACGGAAGCGCAGCGCCTGGAGCTGCCGAGCGCGCCCAAGCCCTTCCTGCAGTATTTTGAGGATCCCTCCCGCCCGCAGACCCGCCTTGACCGCGATTTCCAGAACGGCTTCGGCGTGTCCATCGGCCGTCTGCGCGAGGATAAGCTGTTTGACTACCGCTTTGTCTGCCTGAGCCACAACACGGTGCGCGGCGCGGCGGGCGGCGGCATCCTGACGGCGGAGCTGCTCTGCCGCAAGGGGTACATTCCGCACCGGGTGTAATGCAAAAAATCGTATAAATATCTGGAAGGAAGTTATCACAATGAAACCTTTG
Source organism: Faecalibacterium sp. CAG:74 (assembly GCA_000437595.1). Lineage (GTDB taxonomy): Bacteria > Bacillota > Clostridia > Christensenellales > Aristaeellaceae > UBA11524. Next base: position 22,890 of record FR899872.1, read on the forward strand.
TTCACAGGCACTGGTACGGCGCTGATTACGCCCTTCAAGAACGGCGAAATCGACTGGGACGCGCTGGACAACCTCGTAGAAAGCCAGATTGCGGGCGGCGTGAGCGCACTGATTGCCGCGGGCACGACGGGCGAACCATCGACGATGACGTGGGATGAGCACATTGAGGTCATCCGCTTTGTCGCCGAGCGCGCGAAAGACCGCGCCTGCGTCATTGCCGGCACGGGCAGCAACTGCACGCGCGAGGTCATCCACGCGGCGAATGTCGTCAAGGACTTCGGCGTGGCGGCGCAGCTGGTCGTCACCCCTTACTACAACAAGTCCACGCAGGAGGGACTGGTGGCGCACTACACGGAGATTGCCGAAAAGACCAGTCTGCCGATTGTCGTCTACAACGTTCCCTCCCGCACGGGCGTGAACATTCTGCCCGCGACGCTTGAGAAGATTTGCCGTCTGCCGCAGGTCGTCGCCGTGAAGGAAGCGAACCCCGACGTGGTGCAGGCGATGGAGAAAATCAACCTCGTTGGCGATGACGCGGCCTTCTACTGCGGCAACGACGACCTGACGATTCCGCTGATGGTGTTGGGCTTCCAGGGCGTCATTTCCGTGCTGAGCAACGTCATGCCCGCCGAAACGAGCAAGATGACGTCCCTCGCGCTCTCTGGCAACTGGGCGGAAGCGTCCAAGATGCAGCGCGACCTGCTGCCGATGGTGAAGGCGCTGTTCTGCGAAACCAGCCCGATTCCCTGCAAGGCAGCCATGAGCATGATGGGCATGTGCCGCAACGAACTGCGTCTGCCGCTGATTCCCATGCAGGAAGCCAACCAGCAGAAGCTCGCCGACATCATGCGCGGCTGGAAGCTGATTTAAGGCGACTTCGCAGCTTCTCTGCGCGTCCGCAGACGCGCCCCATGTAACGCTAAAAATCAAGAAACTGAAATGGGCACGCGAAGCAGTCCAGAGGGCGATCGCAAAGCCCTCTGGTCGCTCCCGCAGGAGCGAAATCCCTGCAACAAAAAAGCACAATTTTCTTAGGAAACACAAGGAGCAAAGCAAAACAATGACCATCCTCATCAGCGGCGCGTGCGGCTTCATGGGCCGCGAGGTCGCCGCGCAAGCCAAATCCTCCGGCATCGACGTCGTCTGCGGCGTGGACATTGCCGCCGGGGTCGCCCCGTATCAGCCGGATTTCCCCCTCTATGCGAACTATGCCGACGCCCCCAAGGCGGATGTGGTGATTGATTTCTCCAACTGGAAGCCCGGCGCGAACGTGCTGGATTACGCCATGAAGTACCGCGTCCCGGTCGTGATTGCGTCCACCGGGCTGACCGACGAGCAGCTTCATCAAATCGCCGAAGCGTCGAAGGTCGTGCCGATTTTCCGCTCCGGCAACATGAGCCTCGGCATTGCCCTGCTGCGTGCCCTCGCTAAGAAGGCGGCAGGCGTCCTTGGCGATGCCTTTGACGTGGAAATCGTCGAAGCGCACCATAACCGCAAGCTTGATGCGCCCTCCGGCACGGCGCTGATGCTCCTGGACGCGGTCAAATCCGCCTATCCGGATGAGCGCGAAGCCGTTTTCGGCCGCCACGGACGCGACTGCAAGCGCCAGCATCAGGAAATCGGGATGCACTCCCTGCGCGGCGGCACGGTCACGGGCGAGCATGAAGTCTGCTTCTTCGGCACGGGCGAGAGAATCCGCATCAGCCATAGCGCGGAGAACCGCGGCGTGTTTGCTGCGGGCGCTTTGCGTGCGGCGGCGTTCCTGATGAATCAGCAGCCCGGCATGTACAGCATGGACGACGTGGTGGGGCAACTGTAACCAGTTAGTGGGATGACGGAAATTTTCCGCCGTCCCATTTTCGGTATTCTCGCAAAAAAACATGAAAACAGTTGTTACTTTTCGCTGAAAAGGACAAACTGAGTTCATAAAGCCATGGTAGAATCAACATCGATGGGAGGGATACCAACGCATGAATGAAGTCAAAACCCCGAAAAAACCGCTGATTGTCTATTACGCAATCGCGATTCTGGTCGTGCTGCTGATTAACACGCTGCTCGTGCCGATGGTGAGTCAGGCGCGCGTGAAGTATGTCGATTACGGCACGTTCATCCAGATGACCGAAGAGGACAAGATTTCTGAAGTTCAAGTGCAGGACAATCAGATTATCTTCGTCACCAAGGAGGACGAAGCTAATAAGAACGCTGTTTATTACCGCACAGGCAAGATGGATGACCCGGAGCTGACCAGCCGCCTGTCCGAACACGGCGTGAGGTTTGACAAGGAAATTGTGGAGGAAACGTCGCCGCTGCTGTCGTTCCTGCTTTCCTTCGTCTTCCCGATTGTGCTCTTTATCGCGCTGGGACAGCTGCTCACGCGCCAGATGATGAAGCGCATGGGCGGCGGCAAGGACGCGATGTCCTTCGGCATGGGCAATTCCAATGCCAAGGTATATGTGAAGGACAGCGCGGGCAGCATTAAGTTCGACGATGTGGCGGGCGAGGACGAAGCGAAGGAGAACCTGAGCGAAATTGTCAACTACCTGCATGACCCGTCGAAGTACCGCGATATCGGCGCGTCGATGCCCAAGGGCATTCTGCTCGTCGGCCCGCCCGGCACGGGCAAAACCATGCTCGCCAAGGCAGTCGCGGGCGAAGCGAACGTGCCGTTCTTCTCCATTTCCGGCTCGGAATTTGTGGAGATGTTCGTCGGCATGGGCGCCAGCAAGGTGCGCGACCTGTTCAAGCAGGCGAAGGAGAAAGCGCCCTGCATCGTGTTTATTGACGAAATCGACGCCATCGGCAAGAAACGCGACGGCGGCAAGTTCGGCGGCGGCAACGACGAGCGCGAACAGACGCTCAACCAGCTGCTGACCGAGATGGACGGCTTCGAGGGCAGCAACGGCGTTATCATCCTCGCCGCGACGAACCGCCCCGAATCCCTTGACCCCGCGCTGACCCGCCCCGGCCGTTTCGACCGCCGCGTGCCCGTGGAGCTGCCCGACTTGCAGGGTCGTGAAGCCATCCTCCGCGTCCACGCGAAGAAGATTAAGACCGAGCCGAACATCAACTATGCGCAGATTGCGCGCATGGCATCCGGCGCATCCGGCGCGGAACTGGCGAACATCGTCAATGAAGCCGCCCTGCGCGCTGTCCGCAACCACCGCACCGCCGCGTCTCAGGCGGACATGGAGGAATCCATCGAGGTCGTTATCGCCGGCTATCAGAAGAAGAACGCGATTCTCACCGACAAGGAAAAGAGCATCGTGTCCTACCACGAAATCGGTCACGCGCTCGTCGCGGCGCTGCAGAGCCACTCCGCGCCCGTGCAGAAAATCACCATCGTGCCGCGCACGTCCGGCGCGCTCGGCTACACGATGCAGGTCGATGAGGGCAACCACTACCTGATGACCAAGGACGAAATCATCAACAAAATTGCGACGCTGACGGCGGGTCGTGTTGCAGAAGAGATTGTGTTCGGCTCAATTACGACCGGCGCGTCCAACGACATTGAGCAGGCCACGAAGCTCGCCCGCGCGATGATTACCCGCTACGGCATGAGCGACGAGTTCGGCATGGTGGCAATGGAGAACGTCGAAAATGCCTATCTGGGCGGCGACACGTCCCTGTCCTGCTCGGCGGAAACGCAGGCGCGCATTGACGCGCTGGTCGTCTCCATCGTCAAGGAGCAGTACCAGAAGGCGACGCAGATTCTGACCGAAAACCGCGCGAAACTCGATGAGCTGGCGAAGTACCTGTACGAAAAGGAAACCATCACCGGCGAAGAGTTCATGAACATCCTGAACAAGAAGGAAGCCTGATTGCGCCTGTAATCCAAACCAACAAGTAAATAACCAATCGGAGAATAGGGAGCGAAAATCAACCATGAAGAAATTTCTGACCAGCAAGATTGGCAACATCCTGCTGTGCATCGCCGAAATCATCGTCGGCGTGCTGCTGCTCGTCAACCCCGATGCCGTCACCTCCGCCTTCGTCATCGGCGCGGGCGCTGTCATGATTCTCGCGGGCATCGTCTTCTGCACGCTGTATTTTGTCGGCGAAGCAGAAAAAATGGTCATCAAACAGCTGCTCTTCAAGGGCTTGCTGCTCATCATCCTCGGCGTTCTGTGCGTGACGCAGTACGGTGTACTGCTGGCGGCGCTGCCGTTCGTAACGTGGGTGTACGCCATCGCCATGCTGATTCTGGCGGCGTATAAGGTGCAGTGCGCGGTGGACATCCTCCGCCTGAGCGGCATCCGCTGGTACTTCCCGGCGATTTCCGCGGCGCTGGCGGTTGTGCTGGCACTGTTCATCCTGCTCAACCCGAACACCGCGATGAACATCGTCTGGGGTTTCATGGGCGTGTCCATCATCCTCGAAGCCGGGCTGGAAATCGCGACGATTATCCTGCTGAAGTAAAGCCTGCTATCGGCGTCCGCTGGAAATTCCGGCGGGCGCTTTTGGCGTACTGGAGGAAGGAAAATGGGAGAGAAAATCAGGCGGAAAGCTCTGCTGATTCTGTCCTGCGTCCTGATGCTGGAAGCCGTCGGCATCCGCCATGTCCCCAATTTCCAGCGTGTCGGGCTGATTCTGTACGCCGCCGGGATGCTGGCGATGTACGCGATGACGCTGCGCCGCAAAATCAAGGGGCTGGCAGTGAACGAGAACGACTTTATGCCGTTCCTGTTCGGCGCGGGGCTTCTGGCGATAGAGGTTCGCCGCTATGATTTCGGCGAAGAGGGCAAGCTGTGGCTGTGGATTATCATCATTTCGCTGCTGCTGGCGTTGCCGATGCTGCTTGCGGAGCGCCGCGTTCCGTCCGGAAAGGCGGGGAACAACAAATACTGGATGCGCGCCATCACGATTGTGTTCCTGATTGTCCTCAGCTGCTTCAACTGGGTCTACGCGACCAACGTTGCTTTTGACACGAGCGAAGGCACGGCGACGACGGGCATCATCACGCGGAAGCGGATGGAAAAGGGGACGAAGCACCGGATGAGCTATTATCTGGAAGTGTCGAAGCCTTTGACGAACGAAACAAATACGTTTTCCGTCAGCAAGAGTGATTATAACCGATATGACGAACAGCGGGTTGTCACCGTGACGGAGCATCCCGGCTTCTGGGGCGCGCCGTATTACGAGGTCGAACTGCCGAAGCCGCAAAAGGAGAATTAACATGCCCAAAAACAACAAATCCACCGCCAAGAGCCCCTTCACCCCGAAACCCGTGGTTTACACCGCGTGGGGACTTCTGGCGGCGGCGCTGGTGGCGCACTTCGTCCCGGCGCTGGAAGCCGTTGCGCTGATACTCTACGCGGTCGGGCTGATTGCGCTCTGCCTCCCTGCCCTGACCGCCCCGAAGAAGGGGACAATCGCCGTTCCGCGCGTGTTTCTGCCGATGCTGGCGGCGGCGTTCCTGATTGTCGGTTGCCAAATCGGGATGCGTCCGGACGAATCGCCGCTGGTGTGGCGGAGCATCCTGCTTGCGCTGATTCTGCTGATTCCGCTGATGATTTCGGAGAAACAAGCCGCTGCCGACATCAACCGGGGCAGATTCGCCACGCGGGTGTTCATCGTCGTCGGGGTGCTGTGGATGAGCTGCGCGTTCTGGCTGATTGCGACGAACTCGGTGTTTGACGCGGACGTCGGCATGTCGCACATCAGCACCGTCTCGCAGACGCGCGCGACAAGCCGCTATTGCTACATGGACGTGGTGTGGGACGGCAGAACGCTGGATTTTCCGGTCAGCAAGGAGGATTCCAGCGCCATATCTGCCGGGGACGAGGTGCTGGTGACGGAGTACGACGGTTTCTGGGGCGCGCCGTACTACACATGGGAAATCCCTCAATCCCCCTGAAAAAACAGCAGGAATCCCGAAAAAGCCTTGCACTTTTGGGCGAAATGGCGTACAATAGCCTTGCCTGTGATTCGCATCGGGCAGAGTAGCTGAATCCGCGTTAAGTGTTCATGAACGGGGAGTTGTCATGAAACGAAGCCGCACGGCGGCGCGGTGGGTTCGGCGCATCCCGCTGTCTTGGTGCTGCCTCCTGCGAGTTGCGCGCAAAAATTCGCTTAGGAGGCGCTTTTTGTGATGTCACAATCCGTTTTCCATGCCCACTACTGGCGGGACTGCGCCCGGCTGACCACCCAGAAGCTCTGCGTGATGGGCGTGCTGATGGCGCTGCAAATCATCCTCAGCCGCATCACTGCCATCAACCTCGGCAACTGGTTGCGCATCAGCTTCGGCTTTCTGCCCAACGCCATTGCCGGATACCTGCTCGGCCCCATCGGCGGCACGCTCGTAGCGTGGGGGAGCGATGCCCTCGGCACCATCCTCACCGGGCAGGCGATTAACCCCGGTCTGTCCGTGGCGGCGGCGCTCGGCGGCTTCTTCTACGGGCTGATGCTGCATAAACGTCCGGTTACGATTTGGCGGACGATGGCGTGCCTGCTTGTCGTGTCGCTGGTGTGCCACTTCCTGCTGAACACCTACTTTCTGGCGATGGCGGGCTTCACCGCGGTGTCCGACGGCGCGGATTATCCCGCGTTTGTCCGTGAGCTTGTTCGCCCGATTTACGGCGAAGGCGCAACGATGCCCGCGTGGATCAGCGTCTGCAACCGTTTCATCAAGCAGGTCGTCGTCTACCCGGTCAATGTCGCGATGCTGCTGCTGATGCTGCGCGGCGTGCAGCGGATGCCGAACGCAGTGACGCACTTGTGAAGGAGAATCCCCCTGAATGACACCTGAAGAAAACAAACAGTTAATCCTCGCCGAGCTTGACCGTCTCTATCCCCAGCCCAAGCCCGAACTGCATTTCACCAACCCCTACGAGACACTGGTGGCGGTCATGCTGTCCGCGCAGTGCACCGACAAGCAGGTCAACAAGGTCACGCCCGCTGTGTTCGCGCGTTTCCCCGACGTGAAGAGCATGGCGGAGGCGGATGTTGCCGAGCTGTACCCGCTGGTGAAAAGCTGCGGCTTCAAGAGCAAGGCAAGCAACATCATTGCCGCGTGCCGGATGATTCTGGCGGAGGACGGCGGCGAAGTCCCGCACACCATGGAAGCGCTGACCCGTCTGCCGGGCGTCGGGCGCAAAACGGCGAACGTCGTTATGTCCACGGCGTTCCATATTCCGGCAATTGCGGTGGATACGCACGTTTTTCGCGTCAGCAACCGCCTTGGGCTGGTGGATGCGCCCGACGTGCTGAAGACGGAGATGCAGCTGCGCGCGCTGATTCCGCAGGACAGGTGGAGCGACGCGCACCACTGGCTGATTTTCCACGGTCGAAGGGTGTGCAAGGCTCAGCACCCCCTGTGCGGCGAATGCACGCTGCGCCCGTGGTGCAGGAAGTACAACAGCGAGACCGAATAACCCTTCGCCCGACTGCGCCCTGCGCCAGCCGGGCATTTCTCATCCCCAAAAGCGCACACATAATTCCGCATTCCGAACTCCGCATTTCCCTTCACGCCGCCCCATGCTCCGCCCTTCACGCCGCCAAAAGCGCCCGCCCCTCCTCCCGCGTGTGCATCAGCGCGTTCCCTTGCGCCATATCCCGTGCGTACAGGTAGTCCTCCATCTCCGCAACCGTCCGAATACCCGCGTCGCCCCAGTCCGTCAGCAGCTGAATCAGGTAATTCACCGCGTTCGTCGGGTTCGCCTCCGCCGTCTTGGCGACCGCCTGAATCATCAGCCCGTCCTCGAACGGGTACGCCCCAAACGCCGCCATCACCCGATTCAGCTGATTCTCCGTGAACTGCTGATGCAGCAGCACTTTACCCGCCAGTTTCGCACTCTCCCGCACTGACCGCGGAAACGCCCCCTCGCGCGCGCCCGCCTCCGTACACGCATACGCACCCGTACACGCGCCCGCGCCCGCGTATCCGGCAGAGAAAGCAGATGTCTCCTTTTCATCATCATTCGTTTTCCCTGTTGGGTTTACGGTTTCCGTTTCTGTTTCTGTATAGTTTATATTAGTGTCGTGGAAATCAGGCGTATTTCCGTGGCAATCGGTTGTGCAATCGGTTGTGCAATCGGTTGGATAAACGCTTGGGTAAACGCTTGGGTAATTCGGATGATCACGGGGATCGTCGCGGATTTCGGGGCAATCAGCGGGGCAATCGGCTGTGCTGTCAGCACCGATTTCACGCGGATAGTCACGCTCAACAGCGCCTTTTCCGTCGCAAACGGAGAAGTAACGCAGGCGGTACGCGGGCGGCGTGCGCTTCTTTTCGCCGGGAATGTACTCCAAAAGCCCAGCTTCGCAGAGCGTGCGTCGAGCGTCGGCGAGGGCGGTGGCGCTCATGGGAAAGTAGGCGAGCAGGTACGGGTTGTCGATGCGGAGGAAGCCGTCGCACCAGTCGCCGCCGCGGGCGTGCTGGTTCATGATTTCGATGAGCTTATACCACAGCAGCTGAGCGCTGGCGGGAAGGCGGGTTCGCGCGGCGAATGTGTTGAAACGGCGGATTTCAATCAAGTAGTTTACATTGCACATTTGGGTCATTCCTTTCGGATTTTATTCGCCGCTATTGCGACAGTGATATTGTAGTACGGGGAATGGATGTTCGTCAAGGAAATTTGATTTCATTTGATTTCGCTTGATTTCATTTGATTTTGGGGTAAAATTCAACAGCGTTTTATTGTTGCACAGGGGATTTCGCTCCTGCGGGAGCGACGAGGGGGCAATGTAAACAGACGAACGTCTGCGGTCGCCCCCTCGACCCCTTCGCAGTGCACATCACCATCCTTGACTTTTATCGTGATAGAGAGTGGTGGAAAACTTCCCCCAAAAAAAACAAAAAGCCCCGTGCGTTTCCGCTTTCGGAAAAAAACACGGGGTGCATTCGATTGCAATGGCTTACAGGCGCTTGAAACCCTTGCGGCCGTCGTCGAGCAGGGAGGCGTAGGCGCCGGGGTCTTCCACGGCAATGCCGCAGCCGAGAACGACGCTGGTCTGCGGGTCGTCGGCGACGCCGCAGGGGATGTGCAGGGCGGTGTAAATCGCTTCGGGCAGGCGCGCCAGTCCCGCTGCGCCGCCGCTTAAGACGATGCCGTCATCAAAAATATCGGACGCCAGCTGCGGAGGGGTGCGCACCAGCACGTCCTGAATGCTGCCGATGAGGGCGGCGACGGGGTCTTTCAGCGCCTCGTAGATTTCAGCGGCGTGAATCTCCTGCGTGCGGGGCAGGCCGGAAAGCTGGTTACGACCGACGACGGGCATGGCAAGGTTCGCTTCGTCGGTTTCGGGCTTCATCGCCGTGCCGATGTTGATTTTAATCTGCTCGGCGGTTCGCTCGCCAATCAGCAGAGAGTACTTCTTGCGGATGTAGCGGACAATCGCGTCGTCGAAATAGTCGCCGGCGTAATAGACGCTGGAGGACTGGACGATTTCGCCCTCGGAAATAACGGCAATGTCGGTGATGCCCGCGCCCATGTCCACAATCATGCGGCCGTAGCGCTGGCGCAAATCCATGCCGACGCCAAGCGCCGCCGCGAGCGGACGATCAAGCAGATAGGTACGCTTCACGCCCGCGTCCAGCAGGATGTTGATGAGGGAGTGCTTCTCCGTCTCGGTCACGCCGGAAGGGACGCTCATGACGACGCGCGGCCCGGAGAACAGGCGCTTGGACAGCACACCGTTCAGAAAGAAGCGGAGCATGGTGTTCGTCAGCTCAAAATCCGCGACGGTGCCCTGCTTCAGCGGGCGAATCGCCATGATGTTGCTGGGCGTGCGGCCGACCATGCGCTGGGCATCGTCCCCGATGGCCAGCACCTTCTTGGTGGAGCGCTCAATGGCGACTACCGCCGGTCTGCGGAGCACGAGCCCCTTGCCCTGCTGGTAAATCAATACATTGGAGGTTCCAAGGTCAATGCCCAAATCGTTCAGCTGCGCCATCGCATACTCTCCATTTCCCGGCACGCTTTTCGCGCCGTACATACCATTATACCATCAAAAACGGAAAACGTAAACAGGTTTTTTCGGGCGGATGGCTATTTTCGGGCGCTGGAACATAAAAATTCGATGAGAAAGGGGGCTGTGCATCATGGAGAAGGAGCCGTTTTTCCCGCCGGAGGTGACGGGCGGCGCATTCAAGGTGACGCTGACGGGGCGCGGCCGCGCTTGGGTGGAGCAGCATCAGGGTCTGCTGGGGTACACGGCGGAGGAGGCGCTCTTCCGCACGAAGGAGGGTACGCTGCGCATTAGCGGGGCGAACCTGCGCTTCCTGCGCTATTCATCATCAGACGCGATTGTGACCGGGCAAATTGACGCCATCAGCGTGCTGGGAGGCGGAACATGAGCGGGCGGCCGTGGCTTATCGCCGTCACGGTGGATGGGGTCAATCTGCCGCGGTTTTTGCGCCGCGCGGGGGAAATGGGGCTGCTGCTGACGGGCGTGCGCATCCGCGGCAAGCATCTCAGTGCCTTTGCCCGCGAGGATGATGTGCCGCCGCTGCGGATGATGGCGGAAAACGGCGGCTGGCGCTTCTCGGTGGGCAATCGGCAGGGCACGGGACGGCTGATGACGTGGATTCGCCATCGGCTGGCGCTGCTTTCCGCGCTGATGCTGGGCATTGGCGCGCTCATCGGCGCGTCGCAGGTGATGTGGCGTGTGGAGATTGAAAATGCCGGGATTTACGCCGCGGATTTGCCCGAATACCTGCAGGCGCTGGGCATCACCCCGCCGATGCGAAAAAGCGACGTTCATCCGGGTCAGCTGCGTGACCTGCTGGAATGGCGCTACCCGGAAACGGCGTGGGTGGAGTGCGGCTGGCGGGGGATGACGCTGCTGATTCGCGTGGTGGACGGCGTGCCGGCGGGAACGCCCTTGTCCGAGACGGGCGCGGGGGACGTGGTCGCCGCGCGGGACGGCATCGTCGATAGCATCCGCACGAAGGCGGGCACGGCGCTTGTTCAGCCCGGCGACGTGGTGCGCAAGGGGCAAATCCTCATCCGCGGCGAGGAACGCACGGGCAGCGGCGTGCGGGCGGTATCAGCGCGCGGGGTGGTGATGGCGCGCGTGTGGGACGCGGCGGCGGTTCGCATGGACTTGACGGAGCTGCACACATCGTATTCCGGGCGCACGGAGGAAAGCGTGTCGGTCGTCAGCCCGTGGTTCGCCCTGTGGCATGAGCCGGAGAGCGCGTTCCATCAGGCGGATGTGTCCCGGCGCACGCTCCCGCTGGGCGGCTTCTTCCTGCCGCTCACCTGCGTGTGGGAAAAGCGGTATGAATGTGAAATTACGAAACAAAATCGGGCAAATGAGGAAATAACTGCCGAAGCAAGCATAGCGGCTTTGCGAAAACTGCGCGAAATCATCGGTACGAACGAATCTTTGGTTGACAAGTGGGTAAATTGTAGTATGATAGATCATGAGGTACTGTTGGCAGTGGCAACAGGCGAAAGGCTTGTGGATATTGCCGAGCAGATACCCAGCGGCGCGCCTACCAAGTAACCTTGATTGTCGCCGTTTCAAATGGAAAGAAGGACATCGTTTTTGACTGAAACGAGAAAGATTCCCCTGACGCTGGATTCGATGGATGCCTATATGTCCCTGTTCGGGCTGAACGACCAGAATGTTGCGCTGGTGGAGCAGGAGTGCGGAGTCGCTGTCTCCCTGCGCGGCTCGGAGCTGTTCCTCACGGGCGAAGCGGAGGATGCGGCGCTGGCGGAAAGCGTCATCCTGAAGCTGCTGGAGATGATCCGCCGCGGCGATCTGGTTGACCGCACGCGCATCCGCTACGCCATCGCCCTGGCGCGCGAGGGCGACGTGGACCGCATCGACGAGATTCTGCGCTCCGTCGTCGCCATCACCCACCGCGGCAAGCAGATTCGCTGCAAGACGCTGGGGCAGCAGGAGTATGTGCAGGCCATCCGCGACCATGACCTCACGTTCGCCGTCGGCCCGGCGGGTACGGGCAAGACGTATCTGGCAATGGCGCTGGCTGTCGTGGCGCTGAAGAACAAGGAGATTGAGCGCATTGTGCTCACGCGCCCGGCGGTGGAGGCGGGGGAGAAGCTGGGCTTCCTGCCCGGCGACCTGACGCAGAAGGTTGACCCGTATCTGCGCCCGCTCTACGACGCGCTGTACGACTTCATGGGCGTGGACAGCTATCAGAAGCTGCTGGAGCGCGGCGTGGTGGAGGTTGCCCCGCTGGCGTACATGCGCGGCCGCACGCTGTCGGATTCCTTCATCATCCTGGACGAGGCGCAGAACACGACATCTGAACAGATGAAGATGTTCTTAACGCGCCTGGGCTTCCACAGCAAAGTCGTCGTCACCGGCGACATCACCCAGACGGACTTGCCCTACGGGAAGAAATCCGGCTTGGCGGAAGCAATCGAAATTTTGAAGGACATTCCGGAAATCGGCATGGTGCACCTGACGCACAAGGACGTCGTCCGCCACGAGCTGGTGCAGACGATTGTTAAGGCGTATGACGCCTACTACCATCGGGAAGCGGAAGGGCAGCGCCCGTAAATCCGCCCCTTTCGGTGCAGAAGGAGTGATAACTACATGCGTAAACGCGAAAACAAGCAGAACCACCGCCCGATTCTGCGCCGCTTCACCACTTGGCTGCACGGCGCGGGCGCGAAATGCGCGCTCATTTACGCTGTCGGCACGCTGGTGCTGCTGGTCTTGTTTGCCGCGGCGTGCGCACCGCAGCGCTACAGCCTGAGCGTCGGCGCGATTTCGCACCAGACGATTACCGCCACGAAGGACGTGGAGGACACGGTGACGACCGAGAGCCGCCGCCGCGAAGCCGCCGCCCGTGTGGAAGCGACCTACCACTTTCAGGAGGGCGTGACCGAAAGCGTGCTGAGCGACCTCGACGAGACGTTCCGCCAGCTGCGCATTGTGCAGCAGTACGGGCTGACCCTGCGCGTGCAGGACGGCGAAACCGCGACGGAAACGAACCTCGCGGCGACGTTCAGCGGGGAGGAAATCGACTACGCCCTCCAGCAGGTGGAAGCCGTGTCGCTCACGCGCTATCAGGCGACTGTCCTCATGCGCGCCAGCACGGAGAATTTCGACACCATGGCGGTGACGGTGCGCCTCGCGGTGGAAAGCGCGCTGAACACCACCATCCGCGAAGGGCAGGTCAGCCAGTCCATCGCGGCGATTAAACAGATTGCGGGCTACCGCGTCGAAACGTCGCTGATGCAGAACATCGTGCCCGTCGTGCTCAACCACTGCATCCGCCCGAACATGGTCATTGACCAGGAATTGACCGCGCAGGCGCAGGAGAACGCCGCCGCGCAGGTGGAGCCGGTGGTGTACCTGCAAGGGCAGAACATCATCCGCGAGGGCGAGCGCGTGCAGGCGAATCAGCTCGCCATGCTGGAGGCGCTGGGGCTGCTGGATACCGCGTCGTATGATTATGACATCTACCTCGGCGCGCTGCTGCTCATCGCTATTTCCATGTCGGTGCTGATTTTGATGCTCGTTATCCTTGCGCCGGAGGTTTTGAGGGACGTGCGCCGCTCCAGCGTCATCATGGTGGTGCTGGTGCTGTGCGAAGGACTGTGCGTGATTGCCGTCAAGCTGATGGATGTCTACCTTGCCCCGGTCGTGATGGCGGCGATGCTGCTGACTACGCTGCTGAGTGCGCGCGTCGGCATTTCCGCCACGTTCACCATGGCGCTGATTGCGGCGGGGCTTAGCGCGGGCAGTTCCAACGCCTACTCGGCGGAAATGGTGCATTTGATACTCACGGGCGTCGTCTCCGGCATCGTCGCCGTGCAGTACTTGAAGGATAAGCCGCAGCGTGTCCGCATGGTGATTGCGGGCGTGATTGTCGCGGTGGTGAATATGGTCGTCATCCTCGCCATGAGTCTGATGACCTCCAACAATATATCCGGCATGATGAACAACGCCATGTGGTCGATGGCGGGCGGCATTTTGAGCGGCCTGATTTCCGTCGGCTTCCAGCCCGTGTTCGAGGCGGCGTTCAACCTCGCCACGCCCGCGAAGCTGCTGGAACTGGCGAACCCGAATCAGCCGCTGCTGCGCCGTCTGCTGCTGGAAGCGCCCGGCACATATCACCACGCGATTGTGGTGGCGAATCTGGCGGAAGCGGCGGCGGAGAAAATCGGCGCGAACCCGCTGCTGGCGCGCACGGGCGCGTATTTCCATGACATCGGGAAACTCAAGCGCCCGCTGTACTTCAAGGAAAACCAGATGGGCGATAACCCGCACGACCGCACCGACCCGTATGTATCCGCCGCGATTGTTACGGCGCATACCCGCGATGGTCTGGCGCTGGCGCAGAAATACCACCTGCCGCCTGAAATCCAGACGATTATCATGGAGCATCACGGCGACACCCCCGTGATGTACTTCTACCACAAAGCCTTGCAGATGGCGGACGGCAAGCCGGTTGATATTGCTGATTTCCGCTATGACGGTCAGCGCCCGACGACGAAGGAGAGCGCCATCGTCATGCTGGCGGACACCATCGAGGCGGCGGTGCGCTCCATCCCTGACCCCACGCCCAAGGCGATTGAGCAGTTCATTGAGCGCCTTGTCCGCGGCAAGCTGGAGGACGGGCAGCTCAGCAATTCGCCGCTGACCCTGCGCGATATCGACGCGATTTGCGAAGCGTTCTGCAAGGTCTTGAATGGCGTGTTCCACGAGCGCATTGAGTACCCGACGGTGAACGTCCCCGCGCGCCCGCTCGTCAAGGCGGAAAAGGAAGCGGAGAAGGAAACGAAGCAGATGCAGGCGGAAATCAAGGCGGAAAAGCCGGCGGAAGTGGAAAAAACACCCGAAGTGAAGCCAGAAGCGAAGGCGGAGAAACAGGCGGAAGCGGAAAAAACACCCGAAGTGAAGGCAGAAGCGAAGGCGGAGAAACAGGCGGAAGTGGAAAAAACACCCGAAGTGAAGGCAGAAGCGAAGGCGGAAAAGCCGGATGTGCCGGAAAAGCCCGCCGCGCCGGTGGAGGAAAGCGAGGAAAACACATGAAGCTGCTTTGGCAGATTGACACGCAGGTTGACCCGCGCTATTTGTCCCTGATGCAGACGGCGGCGGACTGCGCCGTGTGGATGGAAGGCGTTTCGCGTCCCTGCGCGGTGAACATCCGCATCTGCGACGACGACGCGATTCACGAAATCAACCGCGAGTACCGCGGCGTTGACCGCGCGACGGACGTGCTGTCCTTCCCGACGGTGAATTACCCGGCGGGTAAAACGGCAGGGCAGTGCGACAAGCTGCTTGCCCGTGAGCTGGATGACGAGGTGGACGCCTGTATGCTTGGCGACCTCATCATCTCCATGCCGCATGTGCTGGCGCAGGCGGCGGAGTATGGGCATTCCCCGGAGCGGGAGGCGGCGTATTTGACCGTCCACGGCCTGTGCCATCTGATGGGCTATGACCACATTGAGGATGAAGACAAAAAGGAGATGCGGGCGATGGAAGAGAAGATTCTGTCCGCCATCGGCATGACGCGCGACGGCGAAATGCAGACCCCCGTCAGTGACGAAACACTGCTGGAAATGGCGCGGCAGGCGATGCTGCGGAGCTATTCGCCCTATTCCGGCTATCCGGTCGGCGCGGCGCTGCTATGCGCGGATGGCCGCGTGTTTCAGGGCTGCAACATCGAGAACGCGTCGTTCGGCTTGACGAACTGCGCCGAGCGCACGGCGATGTTCAAGGCGGTCAGCGAGGGCGCGCGGGAATTCACCGCGATTGCGATTGCCTCGCGCGACGCCGCCCCTTGGCCCTGCGGCGCGTGCCGGCAGGTGCTCAACGAATTTGCACCGAATATCCGCGTGCTGGTGACGTGGCAGGGCGGCACGGAAAGCGCGACCCTGCCGGAACTGCTGCCGCACGGCTTCGGCCCGCAGCAGCTGACGACGAAGGAGTAAAATCAGGAGAAAAATCATGAGCGAAAATACGAAATTCCATTCTGGATTTATTACCATTGTGGGTCGCCCGAACGTGGGCAAATCCACCTTGATGAACGCGATGGTCGGCGAGAAAATTGCGATTGTCTCCAGCCGCCCGCAGACGACGCGCAACCGCATCATGGGCGTGATGACGCGCCCTGATTGGCAGATTGTGTTCCTCGACACCCCCGGCATCCACACGCCCCGCACGAAGCTGGGCGAAAGCATGATGCAGTCCGTCAAGGACGCAATGGACGGCATGGACGGCGTGCTGGTGCTGGTGGACGCGACGCAGGTGGGCGAACACGACCGCGCCATCGTCCGTGATATGGCGGGCAAGAAAGTGCCGAAGGTGCTGGCGATTAATAAGATTGACCTGCTGCCGCCGGAGAAGCTGCTGGGGCTGATTGCGTCCTTCGCTGACCTTGGCTATGACGCGATTATCCCCATCAGCGCCAAAACCGGCGACGGGCTGGATGCCCTGACGAAGCAGCTTGCCACGCACCTGCCGGAAGGCCCGAAGTATTTCCCGGACGATATGATGACCGACCAACCGGAGCGGCTGATTTGCGCGGAGCTGATTCGCGAGAAGGCGCTCCAACATTTGCGCGACGAAGTGCCGCACGGCATCGGCGTGGAAATGATGGGCATGGAGAAGATGAACGACAACTTCATGGAAATCAACGCGACGATTTACTGCGAACGCGACGCGCACAAGGGCATCATCATCGGCAAGCACGGCGCAATGCTGCAAACCATCGGCTCGGAGGCGCGCGGGGATATCGAGAAGCTGCTGGGGCTGCATGTAAACCTGAAGTTATGGGTGAAGGTGCGTCCCGACTGGCGCAACCGTGCGTCGGATTTGCGCACGCTGGGGTATGACGCGAAATAAAAGGGGGATTTGCGTGTCCCCCTGACCCTAAGCAGGGGAAGCCGATGCGGGCTTCTCCTGCATCATTGTGCGGCAGGGGTTTCGCCTCTGCGGAGGCGACCAAAGGGGAATGAAAAAAGACGAACGTCTGCGATCGCCCTTTGGAAACCTTCGGTGCACACTCCTGTTTATTGACTTCTATCGGAAGTTATTTCGTTGGTGGACAAAAGTCAACCATGCCTATCCCCAAAAAATCAATGCGAAGGAGACAATCACCATGGGCAAGTATTTCGGAACGGACGGATTCCGCGGAGAAGCGAACAAGGAGCTGACCGCTGACCATGCCTACCGGGTGGGACGCTTTCTCGGCTGGTACTACGGCGAGTGCAAGCGCCGCAATGGCGACCACACCCGCCCGCGCATCGTCATCGGCAAGGATACCCGCCGTTCCAGCTATATGTTCGAGTATTCGCTCGTCGGCGGGCTGACCGCGTCCGGCGCGGATGCGTACCTTCTCCATGTCACCACGACCCCGTCCGTCGCGTTCGTCGCGCGGCTCGATGGCTTTGACTGCGGCATCATGATTTCCGCCAGCCATAACCCGTACTACGACAACGGCATCAAGCTCATCAACGGGCAGGGCGAAAAGATGGATGAGGACACGATTGCCCTCGTCGAAGCCTACCTGGACGGGCATTTGGAATGCTTCGGGCAGACGTGGGACGAAATTCCCTTCGCGCATCAGGAGCAGATTGGCTGCACGGTGGACGATGTGTCCGGGCGCAACCGCTATGTCGGCTACCTGATTTCGCTGGGGCTGTACTCCTTCCGCGGACGGCGGATTGCGCTGGACTGCGCCAACGGTTCCAGCTGGAACATCGCCAAGGCAGTTTTTGACGCGCTGGGGGCGACGACGCTGGTCATCAACGCCGAACCGAACGGGCTGAACATCAACCGCGACGCGGGTTCGACGCACATCGGGGGCTTGCAGAAGTTCGTTGTCGAAAACCACTGCGACGTGGGCTTTGCCTTCGACGGCGACGCGGATCGCTGCCTGTGCGTGGATGAAACGGGCATGGAAATCACCGGCGACCACATCCTCTTCATCTGCGGACGGCACATGAAGCAGACGGGTGAGCTGCTGGGCAACACGGTCGTCGCGACGGTGATGAGCAATCTGGGGCTGTTCCGCGCGCTGGATGACCTCGGCATTGCATCCGCCAAGACCGCCGTGGGTGACAAGTACGTCTACGAGTACATGACGAAGAACAACTGCCGTCTGGGCGGTGAGCAGTCCGGGCACATTATCTTCAGCAAGTACGCGTCAACCGGCGACGGCATCCTGACGAGCCTGAAGGTGATGGAGGTCATGTGCGCGGCGAAGAAAACGCTGCATCAATTGGCTTCTGACCTGACGATTTATCCGCAGAAGCTGATTAACGTGCGGGTAAAGGATAAGAAGGCGGCGCAGGCGGACGCGAAGGTGCAGGAAGCGATTCGCGCGGCGGAGAAAAAGCTGGGCGACACGGGGCGCGTGCTGGTGCGCGAGAGCGGCACGGAACCGCTGGTGCGCGTGATGGTGGAAGCGCAGGATGCGGCACTGTGCGCACAGTGCTGCGAGGAGATTGCGCAGACCATCCGGGCGCAGGGGTGGGCTTTGTAAAGCCTGCTTCGGGAAACTTGCGGTTTCGCGGCTTGCGGATTGGATGATTTTTTCCGGCTTGATTGTTCTTGCTTCGCAGGGGTTTCGCCTCTGCGGAGGCGACGAGGGGGCTTTCCGATCGCCCCCTCGACCCCCTCGGTACCGCCACTTTTGGGGCCTTTCCGATCGCCCCCTCGACCCCTTCGGAGCGCACTCCCATGTTTATTGACTTTTGCCGGAAGGTTTTTAGTTAGTGGGCTGTTCGGTCTGCCCCTGAAACCGCAAAAATATGCAGAAAATCAGCATAAACACCCGATTTGGCACGAATCTTGCTGCCGAATCGGGCGTTTTTCTTGCAAAAATCCATTGCAAAATCAGCAGAAAACAGGTACAATAGAGTAGGGGAGAAACCGTTTTCCCGGAAAGGCGTGGAACGCATGGATTTGTTCGACCTGATAGGTCCCGTGATGATTGGGCCAAGCAGCTCCCATACCGCGGGCGCGGCGCGCATTGGGCTGACCGCGTATTCGCTGCTGGGTGAAAGGGTGGTCAAGGCGGATGTCGGGCTGCATGGCTCGTTCGCTAAAACATACCGCGGCCATGGCACAGACCGCGCTATCGTCGGCGGATTGCTGGGGATGCACGTCGATGACCCCCGCCTGCGCGATTCGCTGGAAATCGCCCGTCAACAGGGCATGGACGTGCGCTTTGAGCAGGTCAATCTCCGCGGGGCGCACCCGAACACCGTCCGGCTGCACGTCACGGGGGAGCACGGCACGGCGCTGACCCTCGAAGCGGCGTCCGTCGGCGGCGGCAACATCGAAATCCACCGCATCAACGGCTTGAGCGTCAATTTCACCGGCAAGGCGGATACGATGATTATCCACCACATCGACATGCCCGGCGCGATTGCGGCGGTCACGTCGACCTTGGCGCGCCACCGCGTCAATATCGCGAACATGCAGGTCTATCGCCGCAAACTCGGCGGAGACGCCATGATGGTGCTGGAGCTTGACGGCGCGCCCTCCCAGGCGGACTTGGACATCATCCGCCAAATCCCCGATATCAGGAGCTGCACGTTCCTCAAAAGGAGGGATGACTGATGGACTATACGCTGCACGAATGGGTGCGCATGGCGAGCCATCACGGGTCGATTGCGCGGTGCGCGATTGAAAAACAGGCGGAGGAATCCGGGCTGGACGCGCTGGCAGTGCGCGAAAAAATGCGCCATCACCTGCGCGTGATGCAGGAGGCGGCGCAGCAGGGGCTGGATGAGCGCCTGCGCAGCGTTACCGGGCTGACGGGCGGACAGGCGGCGCTGATGATGAAGCGCCTGCAGGCGGGCAAGTGTCTGGCGGGGAATTTGCTGGGCAAGGCGGAAGTGTACGCGCTGGCGACGGCGGAGTGCAACGGCTGCATGGGCAAAATCGTCGCTGCCCCGACGGCGGGCGCGTGCGGGATTCTGCCCGGCGCGGTGCTGGCAATGATGGAAGAAAAAGGCGCAACCGAGGAACAGGCGGTGGACGCGCTGTTCGTCGCGGCGGCGGTCGGTCAGGCGATTGCAACGCAGGCGAGCATCTCCGGCGCGGAGGGCGGCTGTCAGGCGGAATGCGGTTCGGCGGCGGCGATGGCGGCGGCGGCGCTGGTGTATCTGGAGGGGGGCAATCCACAGCAGTGCGCGGACGCGGCGGCGTTTGCGCTGATGAACCTGCTGGGACTGGTCTGCGATCCCGTCGGCGGGCTGGTGGAAGTGCCCTGCGTGTACCGCAACGTGGGCGCGTCCGGCATCGCGTTTACGGCGGCGGACATGGCGCTCAGCGGCATTCGCTGCCCGATTGAGCCTGACGAGGTGATTCTGGCGATGAAGGAAGTTGGCGACGCGCTGCCGACGTCCCTGCGCGAAACCGGCGAAGGCGGCTGCGCGGCGTGCGAGAGCATCTGCAAACGCCTGCATCACAAGGAGTAAGAATATGTACATCCAGCAAGTCAACCAAGACGGCGTATCCATTGCGCTGATTCGCAGCGAAAAGCCGCTGATGACGGACGTGCAGTCCGCGCTCGACCTGATGATGACGGTGCGCGCGGAGACAGGCTGCAAGCGCATCGCCCTCAACCGCGAAGCCATCATGGGGGATTTTTTCGTGCTTTCGACGGGCATTGCGGGCGAAATCCTGCAAAAGTTCGTGAATTACGGCTTCAAACTCGCAGTTTATGGCGATTTCGCGCATGAAACGAGTGCGGCATTGCGGAATTTCATCCGTGAAAGCAACGAAGGACGGGATATTTTCTTCCAGCCCGACGCAAATTCCGCGACGGAAAAGCTGGCACGGGCGGAATGAGGGGGACACTGCGCCATCCGCAAAATCCAACGAAAAAGGGCGATTCGGCATAAACACCGAACCGCCTTTTTCGTGCTCCAATCAACACGCGGAAAAAGTATGTAAGTGCGCTCAACTCCATCGCGCGAAAGGGTCAAGGGCAGCGTCCCTCGGTCTCCCTCAATCAACACGCGGAAGAAGTATGAGCGTGCGCTCAACTCCATCGCGCGAAAGGGTCAAGGGACGAAGTCCCTTGCGGAGTCCAG
>FR899872.1:43901-47596 GCA_000437595.1 Faecalibacterium sp. CAG:74
CAGAGGCAGCGCCTCTGGCGGGGGTTAGGGGCAGCGCCCCTTGGTCACCCTCAATCAACACGCGGAAGAAGTATGAGAGCGCACTCAACTCAATCGCGAAATGGGTGTCGAGAGGGTCGAAGACCCTTCGCGGGTGCAGGGCAGCGCCCTGCCGGAGTCCAGAGGCAGCGCCTCTGGTGGGGGTTAGGGGCAAAGCCCCTCGGTTCTCCCTTTACCCCAAAATCTTCTCAATCGCCGCTTTTTCCTCGCCTGTCAGCGGCACATGCTTCCGCAGCGTCTCCACGTTTTGAAGAATCTGCGCAGGGCGGCTTGCGCCGGTAATCACCGTCGTAATCGCCGGATTCTCCAAAACCCACGCAAGCGCTAACTGCGCCATCGTTTCGCCGCGCGCCGATGCCATCGCGTTCAGCGCCCGCACACGCGTCAGAATATCCGCCGTCACGTTGCCTTCGTTCAGGAACACGCAGGAGGACGCCGCGCGCGAATCCGCCGGGATGCCGTGCAAGTAGCGGTCAGTCAGCAAGCCTTGATTGAGGGGGGAGAACACTGCCGCGCCGATGCCGCGATTCAGCAGCACGTCGCATAGGCTGGGGGTGCCGCGCTCAATCCAGCGGTCAAGCATGTTGTAGCGCGGCTGGTGAATGGTCAGCGGCACGCCGAAGGTCGCCAGCAAGTCCGCCGCCTGCGCCGTTTGCTCGGCGGAGTAGTTGCTGATGCCGACGTAGAGCGCCTTGCCCTGATGCACAATGTCCGCCAGCGTCCGCATGGTCTCCTCCAGCGGCGTGTCCGGGTCGAAGCGGTGATGATAGAAGATGTCCACATAATCGACCTTCATGCGGCGCAGGCTTGCGTCGAGGCTGCTCATCAGGTACTTGCGGCTGCCGCCGTCGCCATACGGGCCGTCCTGCATGGTGTAGCCTGCTTTGGTGGCGAGAATCAGCTCGTCGCGGTGCGGACGCAGGTCGCTGTCCATAATTTTCCCCAGCGTTTCTTCCGCCGCGCCGGGGCGAGGGCCGTAGTTGTTTGCCAAATCGAAGTAGGTGATGCCCGCGTCGAATGCCGTCAGCAGCATGTCGCGCGCGGTGTCCTGCGGCGTGACCGAGCCGAAATTGTTCCACAGACCGAGGGAGACGCGGGGGAGCTTCAGCCCGGAGCGGCCGCAGCGGACGTAGGGCATGTGCGCATAGCGGTCAGCGGCGGGGGCGTAAAAACCGGGTGCGGGCATGTTCATTCTGGTACTTCCTCCTTACTTGCGCTTTGCGGATTTCGGGTCAAGAAACGTCATAAATTCGCACTCCAGCCGTCCGTTGTACAGGCGGCGCTTCTTGTCCGCGCGGCGGCCAAACGACCGCTCGAACGTCGGGTCGGACGTGATGGCGCACAGGCTCCAGCCGGGGTGGCGGCGCATCATCCGCCCCAGTTCGCGGTAGATGCCCTCGCACGTCCGGCGGTCTTCAAGGCGCTCACCGTAGGGCGGATTGCACAGGAACACACCCGGTTCGCCCTCCAGCTTCAGCTTTTCCAGCGACTGGCACGTCAGCTCGATTTTGCCCTCCAGCCCCGCTTGACGCACATGCCGCCGCGCCAGTTCGAGCGCTTCGGGGTCTTTGTCCGATCCGGCAATGCCGAAAACGTGGTCGGGCAGCACGTCCGCCTTGCACGTCTCGCGGATTTGACGGCACTCCTCCGCCGGGAAAATGGAAAACTGCTCCATGGCGAACGCGCGGGTCAGCCCCGGCGCGCGGTGCTCCTGCCGGAACGCAGCTTCAATCAGCAGCGTGCCTGTGCCGCAGCAGGGGTCGTAGAGGCGCATCCCCGGCCGCCACGGGGACAGCTCCACCAAAGACGCAGCGAGCGTTTCGCGCAGAGGCGCTTCGCCGTTCCAAGTGCGGTATCCGCGGCGGTTAAGGGCTTCGCCGGAGGTGTCAAGGGTGATGCGCACGCGGTCTGAGTGGATGGCGACGTCGATGGGGTACACCGCGCCCGTCTCCGGGAAAACCGCGCGGCGCGTCGCCGCTTTCAGCCGCTCGATGATGGCTTTTTTGGTAATCGCCTGACAGTCGCGGACGCTCATCAATTGACTGCGGACGCACTTGCCGGACACGTTGATTTTCGCGTCGGCGGGCATGATGTCCTCCCACGCGATGGACTTGACCAGCTGGAACAGCTCCTCGAACGTCCGGCATTCGTCCTCCGCCAGCACGATGAGCACGCGGTCGGCGCTGCGCAGGCGCAGATTGCACAGGAACGCGTCTGTGAGCGTGCCCGTGAAGCGCGCGCCGCCGAGTTCCGCGCGGACATTCTGCATTTTCAGGCGCTTGAGTTCCGCGCCGACGATGCCCTCCAGCCCGAACGCGGCGGTGGCGTAGAGGTTGTATTCCTTGTTGTTATTCATGATGATTTGCTCCTATATAAATAATTGCAGTTGATGATTGGAACGCGGGGGAACGCCCTTCGGGATGCTCACGCCCGCACCACGCCATATCGCTGCCACATATCGCCATCGACCCCCGCGCCGAGCGCCCACAGCCCCCACGCGCGCCGCTCCACCTGCGCCCACGCCGCGTCTTTCCCGCACTGCGCCGCGCTGCTGACCAGCGGAATCACCCCTTGCGCCAAATGCGACAGCAGCGGTTCGCACCCGCGCCGGAAGCCAAGCAGGAACGCGGCGGGCGGCAGCGGATTGCTGTCAACGACCGCCTGCGTCACGCCCAGCAGCGCGTGCGTCGCCAGCCGCGACAAGCGCGCATACGGGTATCGCCGCGTCTTGGCGGATTGCAGGAGTGAATCACGCGCGCGGGCAGTGTCGGCAAATCGGCGCAGTCGGCGCTCGATGCCTTCGCTGATGTCCGGCAGCGCGGCATAATCCACCTCATCCATCAGCCGAAGCCGCGCCAGCAGCACGCTGTCCAGCGATTCCGGACGATGCAGGTGATTTTCCAGCGCCTGATTTTCCAGCAAGTCCGCCGCACTCCCCGGCATGGCGGAATAGGCGGATGACCAGTCGCCGCGCAGGATGGCGGAGCGAATCGCCGTGGCGGACGAAAAGCCATCCACAATGGCGGACGCGTGATAATCCGACGCGCGGGCAATCGGGTACACGTCGATGGACGCGCCCAATCGCCGCAGCGCGCGCAGGTAGCACACGCCGAGCGTGTTGTTGGGGGATTGGAGGACGCGCGCGGCAGCCGGGGCGACCTCCGCCATCGCGGCGGAAAGCGCAGCGGGATAGGGCAGCCCGGCGGACAGATGCGGCTGAATCGCTGCGGGTAAATCGGGGGATTCGAGCGCATCCGCCGCCTCCTGCAGCAGGGGAAGATCCGCCGTTTCCGCGCCGAAGGAGAGTGCGTCGCAGCCCAAGCCGGTCAGCAGATGTACGCCGCCTAAGGCGAAGTGCTCCGCGTCGCGGACAGACCACAGCGCGGGCAGCAGAATCACGGCATCCGCGCCGTTTTGCAGCGCCATTTTTGCGCGGATGGCGGGGGAGACAATCGCCGCGTCGCCGCGCTGCACGAAGCAGCCAGACATGACGGCGACGACCGCATCCGCATGGGCGGCTTCCCGCGCCTGACGCAATTGGTGCGCGTGCCCCGAATGGAAGGGGTTGTACTCGGCAATCACGCCGACAATGCGCATGGAAAAACTCCTTTTAATGAGCAATGAGAAATTAAGGCACCACCGCACAATTCGCCAGC
>FR899872.1:47634-55550 GCA_000437595.1 Faecalibacterium sp. CAG:74
ATTCCGCAGCCGACCACCTCATTTGTGCGGTGTTACCTTAGCAATGAAAAGGTGCGTTCCTATTATAGCAAAAAGAACAGAAACGTCAAGCGAACGCGCGAAATGACGTGGAATGATGCAATTTTGCCGCCGTTTTTGCCTTTACAGAACCGCCGAAAGATGGTATAATAGATTGGGTTCATCCCCAAACAAGACCATGAAAAGGAAGTAATTCATATGAAGCAGTTCATCGTGGAAACCTCCGCTCGTCACGTTCATGTCACCCAGCAGGATCTGGAAACCCTGTTCGGCAAGGGCTATGAGCTGACCGTCAAGAAGATGCTGTCCCAGCCCGGTCAGTATGCCAGCGCGGAGCGCGTGGACGTTGTCGGCCCGAAGAAGACCCTGACCGGCGTGAGCATCCTCGGCCCGGTTCGCAGCGCGACGCAGGTGGAGCTGTCCCTGACGGATGCGCGTTCCATCGGTGTGACCGCGCCTGTGCGTGAATCCGGCGACATCGCGGGTTCAGGCGCATGCAAGCTGGTTGGCCCGGCGGGCGAAGTGGAACTGACCGAGGGCGTGATCGCCGCCAAGCGCCACATCCACATGACCCCCGCGGACGCTGAGGAATACGGCGTGAAGGACAAGGACGTTGTGTCCGTGAAGGTGGATACCGACGGCCGTTCCCTGATTTTCGGCGACGTGGTTGTCCGCGTGAGCGACAAGTACGCGCTGGCGATGCATATTGACACCGACGAGTCCAACGCGGCTGGCTGCGGCCGTGCGCAGATGGGCGAAATCGTTAAGTAATGCCAAATTTCATGCAGGGTTTTCCTCTGCTGGAACGTTATAATGTTCACAGAAGCGTCACATAAGACGACGCAAAGGAGGAGAACCCTGCATGAAAAAACAGCTGATTTCCCTGATTCTGGCAGCGATACTGCTGCTGTCCTGCGCTTTGGCGGAGGAATCACAGAACGAAGAGTACCTGCTGCCCTACATTGACCTGTACGCCGTCTCGCTGGGTGAAAATGCCATCTTCGAGATTCCGAACGAATGGGGCTACCAGACGTCGGATGCTGCGGACGTGCCGCCGATGACCTCGCTCCTGACCGACCAGAACCAAATGGTGATGGCGATGAAGCTGCCCGCCGACTGGGAGGCCACCGACGCGAGCGACGCGCTGGGCATCCAGTCGTTTATGGTCGAGGGAACGGCGCTGATGCTGGGGCTGACCACGCCGCAGAGCACCCGCCTGCAGGAAATGACCATCAACGACATGCCCGCCGTGCTGGTCAGCATGAACGGGCAGGGATTCGATATCCTCTGGATTGGGGATTCGGGCGACCTGTACTTCTTCCTCTTCCCGAACGACGACGACGCGCTGGTGCAGCAGATGATTGCCGTCGCGCAGTCGCTGTGCGTGTTCCACCGGAAGGGGGAGCAGGTCAATCCCGCGTCGGATTTTGCGTACACGGCGGATGGCGGCGAGGTCACCATCACCGACTACATCGGCACAAGCGAACATGTGCTGATCCCGGACACCATCGACGGCTTGCCCGTGACGGCGCTGGCGGACAAGGCGTTCTACGAGAAGCATGTGACGACGGTTGTCGTGCCGGACAGCGTGACGGAAATCGGCGATTTGTGCTTTTCCGGCGATAACTACCTGGTCAGCTTGACACTGCCTGACGAATTGGCGGAATTGTCGTACGCCGCGCTGGAAAGCTGTTTCCGCCTGATGGATTTCGACCTGCCGCAAGGGCTGAAGAAAATCAGCGGAAGCGCCCTGCAGTATAATTACTACCTGACGCACTTGACGCTGCCGAGCAGTTTGACCGAAATCGAGCAGCTGAACTTCATCGGGCTGTACGGCTTGCAGTCGCTGACCCTCGCGGAGGACAATGCAGCGTTCAAACTCGACGAGACGAACGGTCTGCTGATGACGGCGGACGGAACGAGATTGCTGCACTGTTTCTCCGACATTGTTCCGGCGGAAGAAATCATCCTCCCGGAGGGCGTCAAAATCGTTGACCCGTTCGCGTTCCATTATGATTACGACGTCAAGCGCATCGTTCTGCCCGAAGGCGTCGAAACGATCGGCGCGATGGCATTCGCGATGTGTCCAAACCTGACGGAAATCGTCATTCCGGCAAGCGTGACGGACATCGGCGTGATGGACGGGCTGGAAGGGCGCACCGGCATCATTTCCTACAAGCGTAACGTCATTGTGACGCCGGAGGGCTGCCCGGCATGGAACTGGGCGGTCGAAACGGGCGCGACGGTAAAATCCCCCGAAGAGAATTAACGAAACATCTGGTTGATAGAAATAGAAGGAGTGTAACCATCCATGAAGGTTCTGATTGTCAACGCGGGTTCTTCCTCCCTGAAGTACCAGCTGGTGGACATGGACAACGAGCAAATGATCGTCAAGGGGCAGGTGGAGCGCATCGCGATTGAAGGCTCCCACCTGAACCAGAAGACCCCTGACATGTCGAAGGTCATCGACCTCTACGAGCCGATTCCGGACCACGTCGTGGCGACGAAGCTGATGCTGCGCGCGCTGCTTGATCCGGAAAAGGGCGTGCTCAAGTCCGTGGATGAAATCGGCGCGGTGGGTCACCGCGTGCTGCACGGCGGCGAGGAGTTCACCGCCAGCTGCATCATCACCGACGAAGTGAAGGCTGCCATCCGCAAGTTCATCCCGCTGGGCCCGCTGCACAATCCGGCGAACCTGATGGGCATTGAGGCGTGCGAGGAAGTTATGCCGCACACGCCGCAGGTGGCCGTGTTCGACACCGCGTTCCATCAGACCATGCCCCCGAAGGCGTTCATGTATGGCGTGCCGTACCGCTATTATAAGGAAATGGGCGTCCGCCGCTACGGCTTCCACGGCACGTCCCACCGCTATGTGAGCAAGCGCGTGTGCGAGTTCCTCGGCGTGAGCCCCATCGGCAAGAAGATTATCATCTGCCATCTGGGCAACGGCTCGTCCATGTCCGCGGTGGTGGACGGCAAGTGCGTTGACACGTCCATGGGTCTGACCCCTCTGGAAGGCGTTGTCATGGGCACGCGTTCCGGCTCCTGCGATCCGGCGGTTGTGCAGTTTATTGCCAACAATGACCACATGACCGTCAACGAAGTGCTGACGATGATGAACAAGCAGTCCGGTCTGATGGGCATTTCCGGCCTGTCCTCCGACATGCGCGACATCGACAAGGCGGCGGATGAGGGCAACGAACGCGCGGCGCTGGCGCGTGACATGCTGCACTACGGCATCAAGAAGTACATCGGCTCCTACGCGGCGGCGATGGGCGGCGTGGATATTATCGCGTTCACGGCGGGCATCGGCGAAAACGGCCCGGAACTGCGCGAATCCGTCATGAAGGACATGGAGTGGATGGGCGCGAAGCTGGACGTGGAGAAGAACAAGGTGCGCGGCAAGGAAGCCGTCATCTCCACCGACGACTCCAAGGTGACCATCTGCGTCATCCCGACGAACGAGGAAATCATGATCGCGCGCGACACCAAGGAACTGGTCGAGGGCGCGAAGAAGTAAGTTTCAGACAGGCGATGGCTTTTTCGCGGGGGCGCGCAACTTTTTTCGGGGAAAAGACGCTTTTTTCCGCGAAAAGGTGTTGACAAAACCCGCGAAAAAACCTATAATATGAAATGGTCTAATTTGAGGTGGTGAGCATTTGAAGCTGGATGTACTTCATGCCCTGCGTGATCCGGGAACGGCTTACGCATTCGCTGTGGAGCAGACCATTGCCCCGCAGGATGTGAGCGGCGAGGAGGTCACGTTTGACCCCGTGCAGCTCTCCGGGCATCTGACTGCCAATGAAGATGGCAGTGTTGTGGTAGAAGGAAGTCTGACGACAACCGCTCATGCCCATTGTGCCAAATGCCTGTCTCCTGCGTCCTGCCCCGTTACGGGGGATTTCCGGGAAACGTTCCTGCATGGGGGCGACCCGGAGGATGATGAGATTTTCGCGTATGAGGGCGGGCAGCTTGATTTTGCGAAACTCACCCTGACGCATGTGCTGCTCAATCTGCCGATGCGCTTCCTGTGCAAGGAAGATTGCAAGGGCTTTGAGGAGTACGAGGAGGTCAACCAACACAAGCATTGCCGGGACGATGCGAATGTACAGCGTCCTTTTGCGGCATTGCAGCAGTTGCTGGCTGAAAAGTCCGACAACAAAGAATAATTCGGTCAGCAATTTGGCTGCCAATAACGAGGAGGTGTAACCATGGCTCTTCCGAAGGGAAAAATCTCTAAGGCTCGCAAGCACAGCCGTCGTGCGAACTGGAAGCTCACCGTGCCCGGCATCGTTGAGTGCCCCCAGTGCCATCAGATGAAGCTGGCTCACCGCGTGTGCAAGCACTGCGGTTTCTACAAGGGCGTGCAGGTCGTTGCGGTCAACGAGGAAAAGAACGCCTAATTGGTATCCGGGGGCAAAAAATGGGGGAGTTGGGTGCGCACGAGGGTAATTGTGCTTTGCCTGATTTCCTGCATTCCCCGCAATTCCATATGCTCGCAACGTGATGAGGAGTACCCTGATTTTGCTGGCTCAGAGAGGGTGGTTCACCGGCTGAGAGGCCGCTCGCACAGCCGTCAGGGGAAGGTCGCTTCACAGAGCGTTCGGTGAGGATGATGCAGGATTTTTTTCCGCATGGAAAGTAGCCGAATGCGGTTCGCACCCGTGACCGTGCGCTTGAGGCAGTGTTTGCGCTGCGAAGCAAGGTGGTACCACGGAAACAGCTCCGTCCTTCGGGATGGGGCTGTTTTTGCGTTTTGGCAATCATTTCACGCGGAGAGGACACCCGTATGAACTACTTTGAGCAGATCGCGGAGCGCTTGCTCCAGCCGGGCACATTCCTGCTCGTGCTGGGCGCAATCCTCGTCTATACATCCGGTATCGTCGCCCGAAAGCTGTTTTCGGGCAGCGAAAAGGCCAATATCATTACCAAAATCGTCGGCTGCGTCGTCGCACTTGTCGGCGCAATTCTCATTTTTGCATGATACTCTTTCCAGATTCACCTGTGCTAACTGTAAATCGTATATAGGAGGTCATTCACATGGAAATGGAGAAAACATTCAATCCCCAAGCCGTGGAAAGCGAAATCTACCGCGACTGGGAATCCTCCGGCGCGTTTGAGGCGCACCGCGTGGAAGGCAAAAAGCCCTTCACCATCGTCATGCCGCCGCCCAACATCACCGGTCAGCTGCACATGGGCCACGCGCTGGACTGCACCCTGCAGGATCTCGCCGTCCGCTATCACCGCATGAAGGGCGATCCGACGCTCTGGCTGCCCGGCACGGATCACGCCGCCATCGCGACGGAAGTGAAAATCGTCGATGCGATGCGCAAAGAGGGGCTGACCAAGGAGTCCCTCGGCCGAAAGGGCTTCCTTGACCGCGCGTGGAAGTGGAAGGAAGAGTACGGCGGACGCATCGTCACCCAGCAGCGCCGCATGGGCATCAGCTGCGACTGGAGCCGCGAGCGCTTCACGATGGACGAGGGCTGCTCCAAGGCGGTGCGCGAGGTGTTCGTCCGCCTGTACGAAAAGGGCTTGATTTACCGCGGCAACCGGCTGGTCAACTGGTGCCCGTGCTGCGAGAGCGCGATTTCGGACGCGGAAGTGGAATATCAGGAGAAGGAAGGCAATTTCTGGCATCTGCTGTACCCTGTGAAGGAGACGGGCGAGATGCTGGAACTGGCAACCACCCGCCCCGAAACCATGCTCGGCGACACCGCCGTGGCGATTAACGCCGCTGACCCGCGCTATGCCCACCTGCACGGCTGCCATGTGCTGCTGCCGCTGGCGAACCGCGAAATCCCGATTATCTGCGACGAACACGCCGACATGGAAAAGGGCACGGGCGTGGTGAAAATCACCCCCGCGCATGACCCGAACGACAACGAAGTCGGTCAGCGCCATGACCTGCCCGTCGTGCGCGTGTTCACTTATGACGGCCACATGACCGGCGCGGAGGACGCCGCGAAGGACGCCGACGGTCAGGCGATTGACTGCGGCAAGTACGCCGGCATGACGACGCTGGAAGCGCGCAAGGCGATTGTCGCGGACTTGCAGGAATTGGGGCTGCTCAAGAGCATCGAGCCGCTGACCCACGAGGTCGGCACCTGCTACCGCTGCCATACGGTGATTGAGCCGATGGTCTCCCGGCAGTGGTTCGTGAAGATGAAGCCGCTGGCGGAACCGGCGATTGCCTGCGTCAAGAGCGGCGAAACGAAGTTCGTGCCGGAGCGCTTCACGAAGCAGTATATGAACTGGATGGAAAATATCCGCGACTGGTGCATCAGCCGTCAGCTGTGGTGGGGACACCGCATCCCGGTGTGGTACTGCGACGACTGCGGCGCGATGACCGTCAGCCGCGAAGACCCGACTTGCTGCTGCAAGTGCGGTTCTGCGCACATTAAGCAGGATGAGGACGTGCTGGATACTTGGTTCTCGTCTGCCCTGTGGCCGTTCTCCACGCTCGGCTGGCCGGACAACACCGAGGATTTGAAGTACTTCTATCCCACGAACCTGCTCGTGACGGGCTATGATATTATTACCTTCTGGGTTAGCCGCATGATTACGATGGGCTTGGAGGAAATGCAGGTTCCGCCCTTCCAGACGGTGCTGATTCACGGCCTGGTGCGCGACGAACTGGGGCGCAAGATGTCCAAGTCGCTGGGCAACGGCGTTGATCCGCTGGAAGTCATCGACCAGTACGGCGCGGACGCGCTGCGCTTCTCTTTGGTGATGGGCGTGAGCGCGGGCAACGACACCCGCTACATCCCGGCGCGCGTGGAATCCGCCCGCAATTTCGCCAACAAGATTTGGAACGCCAGCCGCTTCGTGCTGATGAACGTGATGGAGAAAGCGCCGCTGGACACCGCGCATCTGACCGCGGCGGATCAGTGGATTTTGTCCCGCTTCCAGGACGCGACGCGCGCGATTTCTTCCAATATGGAAGAAGGCGAGTTCGGTCTGGCGGCGGACCGCATCTACGACTTTGCGTGGAGCGAATTCTGCGACTGGTACATCGAGCTTGCGAAGAGCCGCTTAAATGGCGACGACCCGGTGGCGAAGAAAGCCGTGCAGGGCGTGCTGCTGTATGTGCTGGAAGGGCTGCTGAAGCTGCTGCACCCGTTCATGCCGTTCCTGACCGAGCAGGTGTACAAGTTCCTGCCGGGCAGCGAGGGCTTCCTGATGCTCAAATCGTGGCCGGAAGTGAAGCCGGAGCTGGACTTCCCGGACGAGGAAGCGAAGATGGAGGGTGTGATGGAGGTCATCCGCACCATCCGCAACCTGCGCGCGGAGATGAACGTCGCCGCGGGCAAGCGCACGCACCTGATGCTGCTTCCCGCGGATGGCTGGGCGGAGACGCTGGCGCACGCCGGGCAGTATTTCCAGCGTCTGGCAGGCGCAAGCGAAACGGCAATCATTGAAAGCAGCGCCGCCGTGACCGAAAAGACCGTTTCTGCCGTGACGAAGGCGTGCACGCTGTACATCCCGCTGGGCGATTTGGTGGACTTCGAGAAGGAAATCGCGCGCCTGAGCAAGGAACTTGACAACCTGCACAAGGAAATCGCCCGCGCCGAGGGCAAGCTGAACAATCCGGGCTTTGTGAGCAAGGCGCCCGCCGCGCTGGTGGAGCAGGAGAAGGGCAAGCTGGCGCTGAATCAGCAGAAGGCGGAGCAGGTCGAAAAGCGCATTGCGGAACTCAAAGAATCAATGTAATTGGGGATTTTTTCTGGGGGACTGCTTGGGGGCAGTCTCCCTTTTCTTTGGTGATGTGCGATTTCTGCATCATTTGCGCTGCCACGCAGGGGAATTTCGCGTCTGCGGACGCGACGAGGGGGCAACGAAAACAGACGAATGTCTGCGATCGCCCCCTCGACCCCTTCGGGTGCACACTCCTGTTA
>FR899873.1 GCA_000437595.1 Faecalibacterium sp. CAG:74
AAATTCGCTTCGCATCTTGGCGCATTCTCATTTGGAAATAGTATTACTTGCTCGAAAGCGTGTCCAGCTTCACCCAGCCGCGGCGGGTGACATCCTTCGCATAGGAGTAGTACTCCACCTGCGCCCAGCTGCCCTCAATCTGGCAGATAATCGCGGTGTCGCCCTCGTAAATCCACGACCAGCCGTACTTGCGGTATGTCGTCGACGGCCCGAAGTAGACCGCGCCGGAGGTAATCACCGTCCGCGTGTCGTTCAAATTCGTTTCCGTCGGGATGCTGTCGCTGCTCACATCCACGCGATTGGCGGGCGTGTAGGCGCGCATCCAGCCATCCGACGTGTTGAACTCAATCTGATACCACCAAATGCCGTTCTCGCTGTCCCACGCCTTGCTGATGACGTTGACGATATCGCCCGCGTTGTAGAACGAGCCGGGTTCGTCGAAGCGGTTGCTGGGGCCGGAGCGGGTCGCCGCCCTCTTCGTCAGCGCCGCCGCAACACCCTTGGACGGGAATGCAGGCTCTGCCGTGGGAGTCGGGGTTGGATCAACGTCCTTCGTGACCGTCGGGGCTGCCGTCGTGCCAGTCGGCGTGGGGGTAATCCACTCCACCGTCGAGGTCGGCGTGGTAGACGGGCGCGGGGTCACATAGGCGATGTAGGGCTTCGGGGTCGCGGTGGTGTAAGCGCGCGGAGTCGCTGTGGCGTGCACATCCGCCGCAAGGGCAATGTCCGAAATCGCCGCGCCCGCGTTCCCTCTGCCCGCGTAAACCGTCTCGATGGTCAGGTCAATCTGCGTCACGCCGGTGTATTCCTCCGGCAGCAGCAGACGCTGGTAGCCGTTTGACCAGTCGGCGCTGCTTGTCGTGGGCAGGAAAGCATCCGACAGCGTGTAGCGGTAAGTCACGCTCTGCTGCCCGTAGGCATACCAGATTGTCACGGCGACGGTCGCGGGCCGGTCATAGCTGTTGTAGTAGTTCTGGTTGTAGCAGTAGCCGCTGCGAATCCAGATTTCGCCGACGCTGGCGCCGCTGAGCGCGAGGGACAAGTCCGGCGCGGCGGCGCTGGTGCGAACCCACGCGGTGGCAGTATTGCCGTCGAGCAGATCAGCGGTCACATCGGTTTCGCCGCTGTGCTCGGTGGCGGAGAGAATCGCGCTGGTCGCGACAAGCCCGCTGCTCGTCGCGGGAACGTCCGCCAGCACGGGAATGCAGATCGCTGCCGTCAGCGCGGCACAGAGCAGAATCTTCAAGGTGCGCTTCATGTTCATCATCCTTTCCGGATAGGGGGCGTTATCCTCCTGTCACTCATATAACGAACGACAGTGGGTAATTCTTCATCTGTTGCAAAATTTCCTCCAATTTTTTTGTTTTTGATGAAAAAAAGCATCAAAATCATCCATGCCCCCCTTTTCAAAAAGCAAAAAACGTTGTACAATATGGAATGAAAGGTACTGCGTTCAGACAGTGCGTTTCTTTATCCTGATTTGTAAGCACTTACACAACGAAGGAGGACTTCTTCATGGAACTTCGGACGGCATCCTCTCCGCGCGACGTAAAGACGTACGACACGCAGCGGCTCCGCGAGGAATTTTTGATTGACGACCTGTTCCGCGCGGATGATATCAAGCTGGTGTACAGCCACATCGACCGCATCATCACGGGCAGTGCCGTGCCGGTGAAGGGTACGCTGGCGCTGACGGCGGGCGAGGAGCTGCGCGCGCAGTATTTTCTGGAGCGGCGCGAGCTGGGCGTCATCAACATCGGCGGCGAAGGCACGGTGACGGTGGATGGCACGGTGTACACCCTGCGCCACCGCGACGGGCTGTACGTCGGGCGCGGCAGCAAGGACATTGTGTTTGCGTCCAAGGACGCGGCGAATCCGGCGAAGTTCTACCTCAATTCCTGCCCGGCGCATACGGCATACCCGACGGTGTACATCCGCCCGGAGGACTGCGTGCGGCAGGAACTGGGCAGCCTGGAAACGGCGAATCACCGCACGATTTGCAAGTACATTCTGCCGGGGCAGGTGCAGTCCTGCCAGCTGGTGATGGGCATGACAAAGCTGGAACCCGGCTCTGTGTGGAACACGATGCCCTGCCATACCCACGACCGCCGCATGGAGGTCTACCTCTATTTCGACATGCCGGAGGACGCGTTCGTGATGCACTTCATGGGTGAAGGGCAGGAGACGCGCCACATCATCATGCGCAACGAACAGGCGGTCATCAGCCCGTCGTGGAGCATCCACAGCGGCTGCGGCACGCAGGCATACACCTTCATCTGGGGCATGTGCGGCGAAAACCAGGACTTCGACGACATGGACGGCATCGCCATGAAGGACTTGAAGTGAGGGAGACCCAAGGGGCTTTGCCCCTTGACCCCAGCAGGGCGCTGCCCTGCACCTGCCAAAGGGTCTTCGACCCTCTGGACTCCCTTTTCGCGATTGAGTTGAGCGCACTTTCAGGCAGTTTCCGCGTGTTTATCCGCGATAATTGAAAGGAGATTTCCCATGAGCAATATGTTCTCTCTGGAGGGCAAAATCGCCCTCGTCACCGGTGCGTCCTACGGTATCGGCTTCGCCATCGCCTGCGCCATGAGCGACGCCGGCGCGACCATCGTCTTCAACGACATTAAGCAGGAATTGGTGGATAAGGGCATTGCTGCCTATGCCGAAAAGGGCATCAAGGCGCACGGCTATGTCTGCGACGTGACCGATGAAGCCGCCGTCAACGCGCTCGTCGCCAAGATTGAGGAAGAAGTCGGCGTGATTGACATCCTTGTCAACAACGCGGGCATCATCAAGCGCATTCCGATGTGCGAAATGACCGCCGAACAGTTCCGTCAGGTGATTGATGTTGACCTGAATGCGCCGTTCATCGTCTCCAAGGCGGTCATTCCGTCGATGATTAAGAAGGGTCACGGCAAGATTATCAACATCTGCTCCATGATGAGCGAACTTGGCCGCGAGACGGTGTCCGCCTACGCCGCGGCGAAGGGCGGCCTGAAGATGCTGACCCGCAACATCTGCTCCGAGTACGGCAAGTACAACATCCAGTGCAACGGCATCGGCCCGGGCTACATCGCCACGCCTCAAACTGCGCCCCTGCGCGAGATTCAGCCGGACGGCTCCCGTCACCCGTTTGACAAGTTCATCATCGCCAAGACGCCTGCCGAGCGCTGGGGCGACGCGGCGGATTTGGGCGGCCCGGCAGTGTTCCTTGCGTCGGACGCGTCCAACTTCGTCAACGGCCACATCCTCTATGTGGATGGCGGCATTCTGGCGTACATTGGCAAGCAGCCCTGACGGATGTGCAGGCATAGGGGAGAAAATGCCGCCCGCAAGGGGGAGTTTTGCGGAAGAAATGCGCGCAAAAACCGCTTTTTCTGCAAAAGCCCCTTGCGTTCCAGCGAAAAATGTGATAGACTGTAAAGCGTTGATTTCTCCCCAAGGAGGTTTGAAGCATGAGTGCATTTGGTGTGGTTCTGACGGTCATCATCACGATTTCCGCTCTGTTCATGATTTTTACGGTTCTGATGCAGAGCAGCAACGTGAAGGGTCTGGGCGCAATCGCCGGCACGTTCGACAGCTATTTTGACAAGCACAAGGCCAAGAGCGCGGAAGCGAAGCTGGCGCTGGGCACCAAGATTGCTGCGGCGATTTTCGTGGCCTGCTCCCTGCTGATGCTGCTGGTCAAGTAATCAGCGGTTTCGCATGACAAAATAGGGCTGACAGGTGACTGTTTAGCCCTTTTTGTCGTGGAAGAGAAAAAGTTTTGCTTCGCGAACAGTGCGTTTGGGGCGCAGGAAATTTCGCCTCTGCGGAGGCGAGGAGGGGGCTTTGCGGTCGCCCCCTCCACCCCTTCGCAGCGCACACCCCTATTTCTTGGATTTTTATGTTGCTTGAGAGAACGAAAAGTACACCAACTAAAAAACTTCCGATTAAAATCAAGTAACATCCGGAGGGGCAGGCGAAGCAGTCCAGAGGGCGACCGCAAAGCCCTCTGGTCGCTCCCGCAGGAGCGAAACCCCTGCGACAATCAAAATCAGCATAAAATCATCAGCATACGAAAAAAGAGCAGGGGAGTCGCCTCCAACTGCTCTTTTCCCATTACTTAACCAGCTCGCAGAACTTGTCAATGTTCCCCTTGACAACCTCCAGACTGGAGCGCCAGAAGTCGGGATTCCGTACATCAATCCCCACGCTGGCGGCGACGTCGGCAATCGTGCCCGAACCGCAGGAGCGCAGCAGACGGCAGTAATCCGGCACAAACGCCGCGCCCTTTTGCAGATACTGCGCGAACACGCCCTTGGCGAACAGCTCGCCGAACGCATAGGGGAAGTTGTAGAAGTTGTAGCCGGACGAATAATAATGGCTCTTGCACGCCCACATGTACGGGTGGCGAATCTCCGGGTCAAGCCCGTCACCGTAGGACGCTTCCTGCGCGCGCAGCATGGCGTCCTTCAGCTCATCGACGTTCATGGCATGGTCGGCGCGCGTGTCGATGACTTCCGTCTCAAACAGGTAGCGGCTGTAAATGTCCACAATCGTCTGGTTCGTTTCCATCAGGTTGCCTTCCAGCAGGGACAGCTGCTCATCGGGGCTTGCGTCCTTGAGCACCATGTGCGCCAGCAGCTGCTCGTTGAAGATGGACGCGGTTTCCGCCAGCGGCATGGGCGTGTCAATCATCGAGTACGGCAGCCCTGCCAAGCAGCGGTTGTGCCACGCGTGACCCAACTCATGCGCGATGGTCGACACATCGGAGAAGCTGCCGGTGAAGTTCGTCATCACCAGCGAACGATCAGCAAAATGCACGGGGGAGCAGAACGCGCCGCCGGTCTTGCCCTCGCGCGGGTAGATGTCAATCCAGCGCTGCTCAAAGGCGTTGTCGATGAACTTGCCCATTTCCGGCGTGAACTGCCCCATCAGGCGGACGAGCATTTCGCGCGCTTCCTCCACCGTGTAGGTGTGCACGTTCTGCCCGACCGGCGCAAACAAATCGTAGAACGGCAGACCATTTTGATGCCCCAGCAGCTTCGCCTTCGCCTTCATGTAGCGGCGGAAGTGCGGCAGATATTCGCGGATGGCGGTCAGCATGGCGTCCAGCGTCGCACGGTCCATGCGGGAGTCGCTCAGCGTCATGTCCAGCACGGAAGGATACCCCTTCGCCTTGCTCAGCGTGCGCGCCTCCATTTTGACGGCGTTCAGGCAGTAGGACATGGGCAGTTCCATCTTCTTGTAGGAAGCAATTTCTGCCTCGTAGGCATCCTTGCGGACGGAGGCATCCGCGTCGTACGCAAGCCCACGCACGGCGGACAGCGGAATCTCCTGCCCGCGGTAATTCGCCGTGTGGGTGGAATCCAGCTTGTCGCGCAGCTGGCTGAACGCGCTGCCGCCGGACAGGCTCATCTCCAGAATCCACGGCTCAACCGCTTCGGGAATGGTGTGGTGCGCGTTCTCGGCGGATTCACGCAGGTAGAACGCGACCTTCTGCAATTTAGGGGACGCGGCAATCAGGTCTTCGAGGTTTGCAAGGCTGCCGATATAGCGCGTGACGGCGCTGCTGACGATGCGGCTGTCGTTGAAAATCACGTCCAGCACGTTCAGGTACTTTGTCGCGTCGGCATTGTTCGCGTCCACCGCCTGCGTCAGGCTGCAGAACGACGCGAGTCGGTCGGACAGCGCGCCAAGAACCTCCTGCTGGTCGGTGAGCTTCTCCAGCTTCGTCTGCGGATCGTCGCCGCCGTCCAGAATCGCCTGTTCGACCTTGATTTCCTCCGGAAAACGCTTCAAATCAGCCAGAAAAGCCGGGTCATCAAAGCCCTTGTAGAGATAGGACAAATCCCAATTCGGGTTCATGGGGGTGATTCCTCCTTAAATGGTATAGTCATTAACAAGATGATACCCCAAAGCGCGAACATTGTCAATGCCCGCTTGCCATACGCGGTGATTTTTCAGGTGCTCCGGGTCATGCGCGTCCACACCGAGAATGACGTCATTATGCCATTTTCGGGCGTATTCCCAGAATGGCGCGGACGGATACCCCCGCGTGTGACCCTCCATCTGGCTGTTCAGCCCCAGCAGATTGTACTCGATGGGCATGTGCTGTTCCTTTGCGCACTGGCAGAGCATGTCCGCCGCTTCCTCGCACGCGTGATTGAACTGGTCGTCCGTGCGGTGGCGCATGAACAAATCCGGGTGGGCGATGTAGCAGAACAGCCCGGTGCGCATGGCGGCGACTGCAGATTGGGCATAGCGCAGCACACCCTCGTCCGTCTGGCACTCAAAGCCGATATACGGATTGTCCTCCTCGCTGTCGGCGTAATGCTGACCGAGGATGTAGTAGCCGATGCCCTGCTCACGCATCCGCAGCAGATGGTCGTGATAGCGCGGGAAGTACTCGCTCTCCAGGCCAAGGCGGATTTCAAGCTGCCCGGCGTAGCGCTGCTGGAGCGCATGGACGGAATGGATGTAATCCGGCAGCTGGTCAAGCGGCATCCGAATCCCGCTGACGAAGCCGTTTGCGAACGGGAAGGGCGCGTGGTCAGCGAAGCCGAGCACATCAAACCCGGCGTCCAGCGCGGCTTCGACATAGGCTTCATCCGTGCCGACGGCGTGCTGGCAGCGGGATGTGTGCGTGTGAAAATTATGCTTCATAATTGCTCCTTGCAAAAAGATGCACCGGCGCATGTGGACGGTGCATCTTTTGCCTGATTACATTTTTTGCAGATAACGCTGGGTTTTCAGCGCTTCGAGGCACTTCTCCTTGCTGCGCTCAATGTGGCGGTGCATCAGCTTCTGGAAATGCTCCAAATCGCGCTGCTCGATGTAGTCCACCAGCTTGTAATGCTCCTCGTGCGCCTGCAGCAGGCGGTTCTCCTGCGAAATCGCCATGGACGAGAAGCGTGTGATGTACTGATCCTGCCCCTCAATGACGCGCAGAATGCGGTTCTGCCCGCAGATTTCGGTCATCTGGCGGTGGAAGGCGCGCGCCATGGGGGAAAGCGTCTCGAAATCGCGGCTTGCCATCACGCCGTCCATCTCGTGCAGCCGGTCGCGCAGGGCGGCGATATCATCCGCCGTCGCTTTCTGGATAATTGCGGGCAGCGTCAGCATTTCCAGCGCGTTGCGGATGGTGTAGATTTCCTCCACGTCGGCAATCGTGAACGCGCGGACGATCACGCCGCGCCGCTGTACATACTCTACCAGCCCGTCGCGCTCCAGCTTCCGCAGGGCTTCACGCAGCGGCGTGCGGCTGATGTGCAGGCGGTCGGCATATTCTGTCTCGACAATGCGCTCGCCAGCGGGAATTTCCCCGGTGATAATAGCGTGCTTGAGCACTTCGTAGGCGATTTCACGAATCGGGCGGCTTTCCATCATGGGCTGAAAGGGGATGGCTGCCATAGCGAACAACTCCTTGTGGGTGGCTTAGAATCCGCCGCGTTTGTGTCCTTTCTGGTCAACACGTCCGCGGACGCAAAGTGCATTTTGTTTGCACTTTGTATACAAGAATAATACAAAAAGCAGCCCTTGTCAAGGGAAAATCCATTTTTTCCGCAATTTTTGGCGGATTTTTTGCTGATTTTCGGCTGTGCTTTTCTAATTTGAAATACGCGCGCGATTGCAGGAGAAGACGACTTCATCCGTCGCAGGCGGATGAGCTCGGTTCTGCAACGATACCCCAAAAGGATGGGCGTGTGCACCCGAAGGGGTCGAGAGGGCGATCGCAGACTTCGTCTGTTTTCATGTCCCCTCGTCGCGTCCGCAGACGCGAAACCCGCTGCAATAAGAATAATCAAGTCACATCGAAAGCGAAAATCACGAAAAAAGCGCAAAGAAAGCCGCCTGCCTTCGCGCATTTGCGAAAACAGACGGCTTCCAAAGTCAAATCAGGCGAATGCAATTATTCCAGAATCTCACGCCGCAGCGCATTGACATAATCCAGCTGCTCCCACGGCATGTCCGCCTTGCCGAAATGACCGTAGTTGCAGTTTGCGCGGTAAATCGGGCGGCGCAGGTTCAGCCGCTGAATGATGGCGTTCGGACGAAGGTCGAACAGCTTGTCCACCGCTGCTGCCAGCTGGTCGTCCGAAACAACGCCCGTGCCCATCGTGTCGATGAACAGGCTCACCGGGCGCGCGACGCCAATGGCATACGCCAGCTGAATTTCGCAGCGCTTCGCCAAACCCGCCGCGACGATGTTCTTCGCAATGTGGCGCGCTGCATACGCCGCCGAGCGGTCAACCTTCGTCGGGTCCTTGCCGGAGAACGCGCCGCCGCCGTGCGGGGCATAGCCGCCGTAGGTATCAACGATAATCTTGCGCCCGGTCAGACCGGAGTCGCCCGCAGGCCCGCCGATGACAAAGCGCCCGGTCGGGTTGATGAGATAGCGGGTGTCCGCCGTCAGCATTTCCGCCGGAATCACCGGGCGGATGACGTGCTCCATCATCGCCGCGTAAATGTCCGCGTGGGCGATTTCGGGGTTGTGCTGGGTGGAGATGACGATGGTATCCACCGCCACGGGCTGACCGTCCTCGTAGGCAATGGTCACCTGCGCCTTGCCGTCGGGCCGCAGCCACGGCAGCGTGCCATTCTTGCGCACTTCGGTCAGGCGGCGGGTCAGGCGGTGCGCGAAGGCAATCGCCGTCGGCATGTATTCCGGCGTTTCGTCGCACGCGAAGCCGAACATCATGCCCTGATCGCCCGCGCCGATTTCGTTGGCACCCTGCGTGCGGGTTTCCAGCGCGTCATCAACGCCCATGGCGATATCGGGGCTTTGCGCGTGGATGCTCGTCAGCACGGCGCAGGTGTTGCCGTCAAAGCAGAGGGAGGAATCATTGTAGCCGATGTCCAGCACAACGTCGCGCACGATGGCGGGAATATCCACCTTCGCCGTCGTGGTGATTTCGCCCATCACCATCACCATGCCGGTGGTGGCGCAGGTTTCGCAGGCGACGCGGCTCATGGGGTCTTGGGCGAGCAGCGCGTCCAGCACCGCGTCAGACACCTGATCGCACAGCTTGTCCGGATGACCTTCCGTGACCGATTCCGAGGTAAAGAGTTTCCGCATTTTTGTAGCTCCTTTCAGCTAAGCCAATAAGGGGATGGTTGAGAGCTGCAAAAAACCCGGCGTCCTTGCACACAAGGCAGCCGGGAATCAATCAGAAGCGATTGTCCTTATCTGTCAGTGCTGCTCTGGATAGAGCCTGTGTGCGCACTGTGGGAATTGGCACCACGCACTTGCGTGCCGGTTGCCGTGGCTTCATTGGGCCCGTCCCTCTGCCACTCGTGATAAGGGGTATTACTTTTGCATCCGATATGCTACCACAATTCTGCCCGTCCGTCAAGGGCTTTTGCATCTTTTCTGTATTTTTTTCGGGAAAAATCACGATAAGAACGAACGTTCTCTTGCATTTGCGGCAAAAATCCGCTATACTACATAAGCCGTTGCAATGACGACCGGGTCCTGTGCGATCTGTCGGTGTGAACCTTGTCAGGGCCGAGAGGCAGCAGCAATAAGCGCTGGGCGGATGTGCTGCGGGGTTGCTCAGTCTGAGCGGCGGTATCTTCTACTTGAATATCAATGGACAGGCTGCATGGGAAAGTGACTTCTCATTGCAGCCTGCTTTTTTATCGGCGCGGGATTGTGAAATGGTGGATGGCAAACAAAGCAAAAAACGCCGCGAAACTATTGTTTCTGTGCGGTATGTGTGCTATACTGACCATCGCGCAGAAGCGCAAATAAGTTGGGAGGTATAACAATTATGCGGAAGTTCCTGTCCTTGTTTCTGGCTCTTGCAATGAGCATCGCCTGCTGCACGCTGGCAGCGGCGGAGGATACGGCAGAAGCAATGCAGTATACCGAAGAAAACATCACCATCGACGCGGGAGATCACCAGATTCCCGCAACGCTGACCGTGCCTGTTGGCGCGGAAGGGGAAAAGTTCCCGGCCGTTGTTATGCTGCATGGCAATGGCTCTACCCGCCACGAAGCGGGCAATGCCTATGATTATGCCGCGCTGGCCATGGCGAAGGCAGGCATCGCGACGATTCGTTTCGACTACATCGGCAATGGCGACAGCACCAGCGATTACATCGACTTCACCTATGACAAGGGTGTGGAAGACGCGATGAAGTGCTACGAATACCTCAAGACGCTGGGCACCATCGACATGGATCATGTGGGTGTGATGGGCTGGAGCCAGGGCGGCCGTCTGGCGCTGCTGACGGCTGCGCGCAACGAGGTGTTCACCTCCGTGCTGACGTGGGCAGGCGCTTACGATCAGAAGGGCAATGAGGAAGAACAGTACGCAATTGCCAAGGAAAACGGCTATTACGAAGTGACCTATGACTGGCGTGAACCGCTGAAGCAGTCTCCTGCCTACTATGAATGCGCGATGAGCATTGATTATCCGGCGGAAGTTGCTAAGATCAAGGTGCCGCTTCTGGCGATCAACGGCAAGGCGGACACGACCGTGGTGCCGGAAACCGCGCAGAAGATTGTGGATGCGGCGGTGAATTCCCCGGATGCGGAAGTGCTGCTGCTGGACGGCGCGGATCACACCTTCTGCGTCTTCAGCAATGACGACACGGTGCTGAAGACCTTGGTGCAGGATACCATCGACTGGTTCAAGAAGACGCTGTAAGCGCAAAAAGTCAGCAAGGGCTGCGAAGGAGTGGAGAACATTCCTTCGCAGCTTTTTTGCGTGTGTTTTGTACAAATTGTGTATTCCGACTGTACAAAAACGGAAAGCAAGGTATAATAATAGGAAAAGCAAGGAGGTCATGCAGAGATGGAACTGAACGTGATTCGACAGGCAGACCCGCAGGTGGCGGACGCGATTGAGGCGGAACTGAACCGTCAGCGCTCGCATATTGAACTGATTGCGTCGGAGAACTTCGTATCCCCGGCGGTGATGGCGGCGATGGGCTCGTGCCTGACGAACAAGTACGCGGAAGGGTATCCTGCGCACCGCTACTACGGCGGCTGCGAATGCGTGGATGTGGTGGAAAACCTCGCCCGTGACCGCGCTAAGCAGCTTTTCGGCTGCGAGTACGTCAACGTGCAGCCGCATTCCGGCGCGCAGGCGAATACGGCGGTGTACTTCGCCATGCTCCAGCCGGGCGATACCGTCATGGGCATGAGCCTGTCAAACGGCGGCCATCTCACGCACGGCAGCCCGGTCAACCTGTCCGGCAAGTACTTCCATTTTGTGCCTTACGGCGTGGATGCGCAGGGCTATATTGATTATGACGCCATGCGCGCGCTGGCGCTGGAGTGCAAGCCGAAGATGATTGTCTCCGGCGCATCGGCGTACCCGCGCACGATTGATTTCGAGAAGATTCGCGCCATCTGCGACGAGGTCGGCGCGCTGATGATGGTGGATATCGCCCACATTGCGGGGCTTGTTGCGGCGGGGCAGCATCCGTCGCCCGTGCCGTATGCTGATTTCGTCACGACGACGACGCACAAGACGCTCCGCGGCCCGCGCGGCGGCATGATTATGTGCCGCGAGCAGTATGGCAAGGCGATTGACAAGGCGATTTTCCCCGGCACGCAGGGTGGCCCGCTGATGCACGTTATTGCGGGCAAGGCGGTCTGCTTCGGCGAGGCGCTGAAGCCGGAATTCAAGGACTATCAGGCGCAGATTATCAAGAACGCGAAGGCGCTGGAAGCCGCGTTCCGGGCGGAAGGCATCAAGATGGTGTCGGACGGCACGGACAACCATCTGCTGCTGCTTGATTTTTCCGACACGGAGATGACGGGCAAGCTGCTGGAGACGCTGCTGGAAGAAGCGAACATCACGGTGAACAAGAACACCGTGCCGAACGAGACGCGCT
Organism: Faecalibacterium sp. CAG:74; assembly: GCA_000437595.1. Taxonomy (GTDB): domain Bacteria; phylum Bacillota; class Clostridia; order Christensenellales; family Aristaeellaceae; genus UBA11524. The sequence goes on from FR899873.1 coordinate 11,836, forward strand.
CGCCGTTTGTGACCAGCGGCGTTCGCGTGGGCACGCCGGCAGTGACGAGCCGCGGCTTCAAGGAAGCGGACATGGCGAAGGTTGCAAAGTGGATTGCGCGCGTCGTTCGGGAAGGGGAAAATGCTGTTCCGTCGGTGAAGGCGGAGGTGGAAGCGTTCATGAAGGGGTTCCCGCTGTATGTGTGACGGGGTTTCGCTCCTGCGGGAGCGACGAGGGGGCTTTGCGCTCGCCCCCTCGACCCCTTCGCAGTGCACACTCCCATGCTTTGGGGTTTCATATTTCTTTGCTATATAGAGCATCTAACCCGAACCGCAGGTTCGCTGGATAAACACGCGGACACACTGTGCAGTCGTCACCAACTGAATCGCGAGAAAGGGTCAAGGGAGGAACTCCCTTGCGGGGTCAAGGGGCAGCGCCCCTTGGGTTCCCCCAATAAACACGCGGAAGAAGTATGCAGTCGTCACCAACTCAATCGCGCGAAAGGGAGTCCAGAGGGTCGAAGACCCTTTGGCGGGGTCAAGGGGCAGCACCACCCTGCGCCTCCCTTGTACACGAAAAATTCATACTTTCCTTGCAAATCCACCAAATTTGAGCCTGAATTTCGGCTAAATTCCGGTGGATTTTTTTTTGAATGTGTGCTATACTATATGAACGAGGGGTCTGTGCGTTGCAAAACAGACCGCAATCAAACGCCGCCATTCCGGAATGATGATGCTGGGGAAGTCGGAATTGTGGAATGAAGAAAAGGAAGTCGCCGGTGGAGGGCTTGCAATGCCCGTCCTGCGGTGATGGAATCGGCAGCGTTTGGCAAACGACGGGGAAATGCTGCGAAAGCGGACACGGGCAGGGCAGTCCTGCGCGGGCAGTTTTCGGCTGCAAAGGCGCAACGGATAAAATGCGTTTTTTCCCGGCATGGAAATAATGCTGATGGGGTTCGGCGAAACGCAGGCTTGCCGTGTCCAGCAGCAGTTTTCCGCAAAAATGGCTTTTTTACTTCCGTGATGGAAGTATGTGAAAGAGAAGGAACGAAAACGTTTGAAAGAGAGTGATGGTATGACCCCGAGAACGAAAGCAGCGCAGCCGGCAAGCCGCCTGCGGATTGTCAGCCTTGGCGGTGTGGATGAAATCGGCAAGAACATGACAGTTTTTGAATATGAGGATGACATTGTGGTGGTTGACTGCGGCAGCATTTTCCCCAAAGAGGATATGCTGGGCGTCGATCTGGTCATTCCGGATGTGTCCTATCTGGTGGAGAAGAAACGCAACGTGCGCGGATACCTCTTTACCCACGGGCACGAGGACCACATCGGCGCGACGCCGTACATCCTGCGCCAAGTGCCCGCACCGCTCTACGGAACGAAATTGACGCTGGCGCTGGTGGACTTGAAGCTGAAGGAGCACCGCATTCAGGGCATCCCGATGCAGGTGGTGCAGCCGCGCGACGAGGTGCGGCTGGGCAAGAACTTCACGGCGAAGTTCATCCACGTCAGCCACTCCATCGCGGGGGCGTGCGCCATTGCGCTCACCTGCCCGGCAGGTACGGTCGTCGTCACCGGCGACTTCAAGATTGACTACACGCCCGTCGATGGGCATATCACCGACCTTGCGTCCTTCGCCGAGCTGGGCGAGCGCGGCGTGCTGGCGATGCTGTGCGAATCCACCAACGTCGAGCGCCCCGGTCACACCATCTCCGAAAAGAAGATCGGCGTGACGTTCGAGAACATGTTCCGCGACGCGCAGGGACGTGTGATTGTCGCCATGTTCGCGTCGAACATCCACCGTATGCAGATGGTCATTGACAACGCCCTGCGCTACGGCCGCCGCGTCTGCTTTATCGGGCGCAGCATGGTCAACGTCAGCCGCGTGGCGATGCAGATTGGCGAACTGCGGATTCCGCCGGAAGCCATTATTGAGGCGGACGCGCTTGACCAGTACCCGGACAACGAGATTCTGGTGATGACGACGGGCAGTCAGGGCGAGCCGATGGCAGGCTTGACGCGCATGGCGTACAGCGAACACCGCAAGCTGCAAATCCGGCAGAGCGATACGGTGATTATCTCCGCCACGCCCATTCCCGGCAACGAGAAGAGCATCAGCCGCGTCATCGACCAGCTGTACCGCTGCGGCGCGAACGTCATCTATAAGGCACTGGCGGAGGTGCACGTCTCCGGTCACGCCTGTCAGGAAGAACTCAAACTCATGCACGCGCTGGTGAAGCCGAAGTACTTCATCCCCGTTCACGGCGAATATCGTATGCTGTGGCAGCACGCGGTGCTGGCGGAGTCGATGGGCATGAACTCCACCGACATCGTGCTTCCCGAAACGGGTCAGGTTATCGAGATGAATCAGGAAGGGCTGTATCTGGCGGAACAGATTCCGACCGGCGCGGTGCTGGTGGACGGTCTGGGCATTGGCGACGTGGGCAACGTCGTTCTGCGCGACCGCAAGCACCTCAGTCAGGACGGCTTGATTATCGTCGTGATGGCGATTAACCGCGACGACCAGCGCCTTGTCTCCGGCCCGGACATCATCAGCCGCGGCTTCATCTACGTCCGCGAGAATGAGGATATTATCGAGAACACGCGCGATGTCGTGCGGCAGATTCTGGCGCAGTCGTCGCTGGCGGGCGAGGACTGGCCGGCGCTCAAGAACCGCATCAAGGATGAACTGCACCGCTTCATCTTCGAGAAAATCAAGCGCAACCCGATGATTCTGCCCATTATCCTTGACGTTTGACATGGGGGCGCACATCTGATACAATAGGGAGGAACGCTGCAACATGCGTTTCTCTCTTTTTCGTGGGAAATCGGGATGAATCAAGCGGACAGAAACGTTTCTAATTACGGATAGCGTATCGAAAGGATGGACATGCTGTTATGGAACATGCTACGGCACACCGCTTGGCGCAGGAAATCCGCCAGAGCGAGGAATATCAGACGTATCACGCACTGAAAGAGGAGGTTATGGCGGGGGAAAAGACCGCCGCCCCCCTGAAGGAGGAACAGAAGGCGCAGTTCAAACCGCCCGCCGCACTCCTGAAGGAGTACAAGAAGCTGCAGTTGCGCCTGCAAATGGCGGCTGTCTCCGGCACGCAGCCGGATAATGACGACATGCAGCGCTTTCAGGGCATTTCGGCGCTGCTGTTCGGCAAGCTGGAAGTCAGCCAGTACCTGCTGGCGGAAATGCGTTTGCAGCAGGAAGTGGCGGGCATTCTGCGCATCATCACCGACGCGGCGGACATTGACATGGGGATGGGACAATAATTCCGGATTCTCCAAAGGGGGGCAGGCTTGTTGAGCAAGAAGCATGACAGCTACGAGAGCATCCGCGACGAGCGGCGATATGGCCCGTACTGGTACAGCGCGCTGTGGCGCATCATCCGCCCAATCCTGATTGGTTTGGGCGCGGTGCTGGTGGTGTCGGGCATCCTGTTCAGCGTGTGGAACAAGGTGTACGGCGAGTTCATTGCGCCGCCGGATGAAAACAGCACGGCGCAGGTGCCCTTCACCATCGAGAGCGGACAGAGCCTGACCCGCGTGGCGAACCGGCTGGAGGAAGCCGGGCTGATTCGCAATCGCACGGTGTTCAAGTACTACTGCGACTTCGCGGGCTGGGGGCAGAAAATCCAGTCCGGCAGCTACACGCTCAGCCCGTCGATGACCATGCGGCAGATTGCCGACCAGCTCACGCGCGGCGACGGCAACCCGATTGTGCGCAATATCACGCTCATTCCCGGCTGGACGATTGAACAGTTCGCCGAGCAGCTGGTCAAAGACGGCGTGCTGACGGACAGCACGGAGTTCTTGTCCCTGTGCAAGAGCGGCACGAGCTTCAGCGAATTTTACTCCGTGCAGGACGTGCTGAACAGCAGGAACGTCAGCCAGCGCCGCTATGTGCTGGAGGGGTATCTCGCGCCCGACACCTACGAAATCTACATCGGCGCGACGGCAAGCGAAATCATCCGCAAGCTGATTACGCAGACCGAGCGGGTGTTCTCCGTCGCCTGTGAGGATCGCGCGGAAGAGATGGGCTACACGATGGACGAGATTCTGACGCTGGCAAGCATGATTGAGAAGGAAGCGTCCAAGGCGGATTTCACGAAGGTGTCCGCCGTATTCCACAACCGCCTGAAGGCGGGCATGAAGCTGCAGAGCGACGTGACGATTCACTACATCACGGGCGTAAGGAAAATGTCACTGACCAACAGTGATTTGGCGCTTGACAGCCTCTACAACACCTATCAGGTGACGGGGCTGCCGCTTGGCCCGATTTGCGCGCCGAGCGCGGACGCCATCAACGCGGCGCTCTACCCGGACGAGACGTTCGTGGCGGAAAACTACCTGTATTTCTGCGCGACGAGTCCCGAAAGCACGGAGCTGCACTTCTCCCGCACCTTGCAGGAGCATGAACAGGCGGTCGCCATCTACGCGCCGCTGTGGCAGCAGTACGACAAGGAAAGAGGCATTGAGTAAATGACCAATCGGATGCCGGAGCTGCTGTGCCCGGCGGGGAATCTTGAATCGCTGGAGGCGGCACTGCATTTCGGCGCGGATGCGGTCTATGGCGGTATGAAGCAGTTCGGCCTGCGCGCCTTCGCGGGCAATTTCGACGAGGATGCGCTGACGCAGGCGGTCGAAAAGATGCACGGCGCGGGCAAGAAGTTCTACCTGACGATGAACATCTTCCCGTTTGACGACCAGCTGGATGATTTCATCGCGGCGGCGAAAGCAGCACGGGACATCGGCGTGGATGCGGCAATTGTCAGCGATTTGGGGGCGATTGCCGCCCTGCGCCGCGAAGTGCCGGAGCTGCCCCTGCACGTCAGCACACAGGCGAGCACCGTCAACGCCGAAGCTGTGCGCGTCTATCGCGACATGGGCTGCGAACGCGTGATTCTGGCGCGGGAAACGTCCATCGCGCGGGCGAAGGAAATCATCCGCCGCGTGCCGGAGATGGAAATCGAGACGTTTGTGCATGGCGCATCGTGCATGGCGTACAGCGGGCGGTGCCTGCTCAGCGCGGCCATGGCGGGGCGGAGCGGCAATCAGGGCGAGTGCGCCCAGCCGTGCCGCTGGCATTACAGCGTGGTGGAGGAGAAGCGCCCCGGCGAGTACATGCCCGTGTGCGAGGACGAAAATGGCACATACATATTTTCCGCACATGATTTGAACCTGATGCCGCTTTTGCCGGAACTGGTGGACGCGGGCATCAAGAGCCTCAAAATCGAGGGGCGGATGAAAACGGCGTATTACGTCGCGACGGTGACGGCGGCATACCGTCGTGCGCTGGATCTGCTGGCGGGTGGCGGCGATTTCGCAGCGGCGCTCCCCGGCTTGATGGCGGAATTATCCTGCGCAAGCCACCGTGACAGCGACACCGGCTTTGCGCTGTGCAAGCCCGAAGCCCCCGGCGGCGCGGACGGCTTCCATCAGGAGCGGGAATATCTGGCGCATGTGGTGGAGGGCAGCCACGATGGGCGCGGCACACGCTTTCTGCTCAAAAATCGCTTCAAGGCGGGCGAGACAATCGAACTGCTGACGCCATCGGGCGTGCACGCATTCGAGGCGACGCCGTTCCTGCGCGAAAAGACGGGCGAAATCGTCGATACGCTGGGCATCGGCGGCGAAATCATCCGCATGGACGTCCCCTTCGCGACCGAAACGGGCGACTTCCTCCGCGGCGAAACGCGGAATCACCGAAAGTAAGCGCAAGCCTCAAACAAAACGAATAGCGGGACAGAAGCCAAGCAGGGAAAAGCAGTCAAGCTGGGCAACAACAGCCGCTCTTTTCCACAATAAACATGGGTGGCGGGGGGAGTCCAGAGGGGGCTGAAGTCCAGACTTGCACGCTCTTCAGCCCCCTCTGGGCGTTCTTTGGTTACTTTCTGGCGCGCCAGAAAGTAACAACATCGCCTCCGCAGAGGCGACTGGAGCAGCAAGAAAAAACTGCCTGCATATCACAGCAATATCGGCTGGGGTGCGGTAAATCCCCCTTTCACGACAGCTGTGAAGCGCGAAATGTCATCCGATAAATCCCCCTTTCACGACAGCTGTGAAGCGCGAAAAAATCCCCGGAATCTTTCCGGCAAGGTTGCACAAAACCAAAAAGTGTGCTACAATCAGATTGATATTCCTTTCACATGAAGGAATTGGGCGGAAATGCCCCAAGATAACAAATGCACTGGAGGAGAATGAGGATGGCAGGGCATGTGTCTGACGCGGTAATCCGTCGGCTGCCGGGATATTATCGGCATCTGCGGGAACTGGAAAGCGCAGGTGTGGAGCAGATTTCGTCGCAGGAGCTGGGCGAGCGGATGCACCTCACGCCGTCGCAGATTCGGCAGGACATCAACTGCTTCGGCGGCTTCGGACGTCAGGGGTACGGGTATAAGGTGTCGGATCTGAAAATGCACATTGGCGAAATTCTGGGACTTGACCGTGAGCATACGGAGATTATCGTGGGCGCGGGCAATATCGGCTGCGCGATTGCGAAATATCCGACGTTCCAGCGCGAGGGCTTCCGGCCGCTGGCGATGTTTGACAACGACCCGGAGAAAATCGGCGTGCCGGTGGGCGATATTCCCGTGTACAGCATGGAGGAAATGCCGAACTTCCTGAAGGAGAACATGCCGGATATTGCGGTGCTGGCACTGCCCCGACGCGTCGCGCAGGAAGCGCTGGACAAGCTCTACGCCTGCGGCATCCGCGCGGTGTGGAACTTCGCGCCGACCGATCTGACCCATCCGGACGACATGCTGGTGGTCAATGTTCACCTGACGGACAGCTTGCAGACGCTGACTTACCACATGGCGCACCGGAACGAGGAAAACAGCAAGTAATACTATTTCCAGATTCACCTGCGCCATCTGCTTGCGCCTTTTCCGTTCTGGCGTCCGGTCGTTCCATTTAGCGTAGCGCTGCTACGCTGCATTTCACTCCCGTTAGCCAGAACGAAAAATTCGCAGCGCATCTTGGCGCATTCTCATTTGGAAATAGTATAAATCACACACCCAGCCCTCCGCAGCAGCCGCTGTGCAAGGGCTGGAATCCATTTTGGAGGAATGACATGAGCAACATTTCGGGCGGAACGCAGCGCCCGCGCCGCAGCCAGCAGACGCGCCTGACGGAAAAATTGGCGCCGGAGACGAAGCCGCGCCAGCCCGCCATGCGCCAGCCGAAGGGACGCTCACAGCGGCTGATAGAAGAGGAAGCGCGCCGGAGCGCCCCGCCCAAAACACGCGGCACACCCACGGGCAAGCGTCCATCCGCGCCGAAGCGGAAAACGACACCCAAACCGCGCAAGGGGCGCAAAAAGCGCAGCAGCACCTTCCTATGGCTGCTTGTCATGCTGATTTCGCTGACGTGCACGGCGGGGCTGCTGCTGCTTGCCGCGCCGCAGATGCTGGGCATGGAGCTGGCTGGGCTGCCGACGCTGGCATTCGTCAACGGCAGCATCATCCGGTATGACGCAGAGCGAATCGCGAATTTCAATGAGGCGGTCGCGCTGGTCAACACCGACCGCATTTTCCCCGGCGTGACGATTGACGGCATCAACGTTGGCGGCATGAACCGCGCGGAGGCCGAAAGCGCCTTGGGGCAGGGCGGCGTGGACAACAATAGCGTCCACCTGCATGTGGTGGCGGATGCGTACACCTACGACATCACGGGCTACGATGTGCCGCTCTACCGCAACGTGAGCGAGATGGCGGCGGTTGCCTATGCCGCTGGGCGCGGGAACACAACCGCCCTGCGCGGTTCGGGGCGGACGCCGCTGAGCGAGCGCGTCGCGACGATTCGCGCGATGCAGCAAAGCCCCGTGACGCTTCAGACGCAAATCACCTACGACCGCGATGCCGTGCGAAAAATCGCGGAGAATATCGCGGCGGATGTGACCTGCACGCCCGTCAACGCGACGGTGGAGTCCTTTGACCCGGCGACGAAGCAGTTCTCTTTCAACAGCGACATCAGCGGCGCGTATCTGGATGCCAACAGCGTCTATCAGACGCTCACGGGCGTGCTGGACATGGGCAATTACACCGCGTCCTTGCGTTTGCAGTCGGACACGGTGCTGGCGGACGTGACGAAATCACAGATTGTGGGCAAGTTCGGGCGCATTTCCACCTACACGAC
>FR899874.1 GCA_000437595.1 Faecalibacterium sp. CAG:74
CTATCTGCACCACCGCATCCGTATCCATTATAAGCACCCTGCCGCCCATTTCCTGCGCGCGGGTGAGCGCCAATGAATACAGCGTGTCTGCATCGGAATCAAAGCTTTGGCTTATTTCAAGGGCAAGGCGGGTGGTAGCCTCCTGCTGCTGCTTTGTGCGCTGATTGACAAGCGAGGATTCGACCAATATTGCCACGGTAAAGCTTATGGCAAGCAAGGCCACGATGGTTACCGCCAAATATATGGCGACCATCCTGACCCTGATAGAGCCGAAAAACTGTTTTCGCTCACTGCGCAAAGTAATAGCCAACTCCCCACTTAGTAAGAATATATTCGGGATTGGCGGGGTCCCGCTCAATCTTTTCCCTAAGACGACGGATATGCACGTCCACCGTTCTGAAATCGCCCAGATAGTCCTGACCCCATATGGTTTCAAGCAGCTCGTCGCGGCTGTATACCTTGCCGGGGTTTTTCATGAAAAGCTGAAGCAGATCAAATTCCTTCATGGTAAGGCTAACGTTCTTGCCGTCAAGCGTTGCACTGCGGCTGCCTATGTTTATGCTCAGCCCGTTTGCGCTCAGTTCCATTTTGGGCGCTTCGCGGTTCGCACCAGCGCGGCGCAGTATGCTCTTTATCCTGGCCTTTACCTCCAGTATGTTGAAGGGCTTTGTCATGTAATCGTCCGCGCCGTATTCAAGGCCGAGTATTTTGTCCATATCCTCGCCCTTGGCGGTGAGCATTATTATGGGAATGTCGCTCGTTTCGCGCACTATCTGGCAAACCTCTATTCCGCTGAGCTTTGGCAGCATAACGTCCAGCAGCACCAGATCATAATGCTCGCTGTTCAGCTTTTTTAATGCCTCCTCGCCGTCCGATGCGGAATCGGTTTCGTAACCGTCCTGCTCCAGCGTGCGTTTCAGCCCTTTTATCATAAGCGGCTCGTCGTCCACAAGCAGTATTCGTCTTGCCATTATGGCGTCCTCCTTTCGCCGCGCAGGGGTTTTACGCGCAGCTATAACTTTCCATATTTATTTATTATACCATAAAAGCGCCCCGCATAAAGGGGAATAAT
>FR899875.1 GCA_000437595.1 Faecalibacterium sp. CAG:74
CGGAACGATGCGCAACATCATCGTTCCGGGCTTTACTTTTGGCTTATTTCATGGTAAGATAAGCTGTCAAAGTATCCAGAAAGCGGGGCTGTACCATGCCTTTTAAGTTCGCCTTCATCGGGCAGGATATTCCGATGCACCTGCCCTTCCTGCTCGTCGATTTCCTCTACGCCGGCAAAGAGGATGGCATTCTCGCGGTGGAAGAGAAAAACGCCGCAATGCGCGATGTCCTCCAGCACTATGCCGAGGCCATCGTCTACGCCAGCGGCCGCAAGGCGCAGATCATCGTTTCCGGTAATCGGCAGGAAGTCCTCATGGGCGCGGACTGCGTCGTTTATGCGGGCGACTGCATGGCGGCGACGCGCTTCCGGCAGGATCAGGATGCCCTTGGCGGCGTGAAGGAGGATGACCCCGGTCTGAGCGATCAGGCGCGCGTCCACGGCGGCATTGAGGGGCTGATGCACACGCTCCGTCAGGGCGAAGTGGTGCTGGATTTGTGCCGCAATATGCGCTCCGCCTGCCCGAAAGCGATTGTCGTGACGCTGGGGCAGCCCGTTGCCCGCACGACGCAGCTGTTCCTCGGCGCGGGTTTTCAGGCGTATGGGCTGGATGATGCCGCCTATCGCGGAAACACCGTGCCGCGGCTGGCAAAGGCGCTCTTTCGCAAGGAGGATGCGGTCGAGGCGGTCACGGCGGGTCTGCCGGGCTTCTCGTTCCTCGTGTCCCTGCGCGAAAAGGGCAAGAATGTTGATTTGATTCCCGCGCTTCGGCAGATGGCGGAGGAGGACAAGCTCGGCCGCCTGACGCATCGCTGGCTGGGCTGGTACGACGCGATTGCCGTGGGTGACGTAATGCGCCACGCGGAGTTCCTGGCGGCGGAAGAGGACTACATCCCCGAAGAGAACCCGGCGTTCGGCGAAAGCATCGAGAAGCGCAAAGAGCGCATTGCCCACATGAACACGATTGGTCACGAGGGGGCAAAAACGCCCGACGGCATGACGGCGCAGCTGATGCTATTGAAGGATACGCCGCCGACGCGCCCTGTTCGCCTTGCGCTGGCGATTCTGCGCAAGGAAACGGCGGTGATTCCGGCGGTTGCGCAGCAAAATCGCGGGGAACTGCCGCAGCTGCCGCCGAACGCGATTATCGAAAGTGACCTGCATTTGGCGGACGGCTTGGTGCAGCCGCAGGGGATTCGCGTCCCTGCGCCGCTGGCGGAAATCATGATGGACATTGACGAGACGAACCGCTTAGCTGCCTTGGCGGCAACGGGCGACTGGTCGGCGCTGCGGGAAGCGGTGGAGGTTGACCCGGCGCTGGAAGGGCTGGACAGGCTGTATGTGCAGGAGGTTGTGCGGCGGCTGGTGCAGCTCAATGGGGATGTCTTGTCGAGATTGGTGGATGATGAAGAATTTTAACTGCATGGGGCAGTAAAATAGCTTCATCATTGTTGTGAAGCAGGGGGAATCGCGTCCGC
>FR899876.1 GCA_000437595.1 Faecalibacterium sp. CAG:74
TATCCTTTCGCCAAAATCAACACAATTTTGTCCAACTTTGTCCAACTTTGTCCAAATTCGTCCACATTTGTCCAAGTTTGTCCAACCTGCGCTCGAAAGCAGGAAAAATAAAAAAATTTTCACGGCTTGTCTAATTCCGTTTCTGCCGCGCAGCGTTAGGAGTGAAAGGAGGGTTGATAATTCACGCACCGTTCGCCAAGGCAGCATATACCGCGAAATGCTGACTGTCATTGCGGGAAGGAGGTTTTGGGAAAATGAGTGGCACAAAGAAAGAACACATCAAAATCATCTTGCAGACCATCGAAAACGGAACTTTGAGTGAGGCAGAAACCGAGCAGCGACTGCTTGGGCTCGTCCGTCAAGAAGCAGAAAGGAAAGACCGTCCAGCTGATTTAGAGCTAATTCGGGCGTGCTTGGAATTGGGTGATCCGCTGCAAGGTCGCAGTGGTGACGTGGATTCCGAGAGGATTGACAAGTTGAAGCAGCGAATTGCTATCGCTTGCGAAGAGAGGAGGAGAAAAAAGGAGAAGCGAAAAGCCATACTCAAATTTGCTTCTTTCGGAGCTGCCGCTGTTCTACTGGTTGCATCTTTCTTTGTTCCGCAGCATTGGTCGTGGATTGAAAGCTGGTCTACGCCAGATGAACAGCAGCGAGTTTTGATTGGACATGAAGTTACGGTGGACAGGGTTGGCAAAGCCTTAGCTGACCACGCGGCAGTCGAGCAGCAAACATATGCGGTGAATAGTTCAGCGGAAATTGATGACCTGCTTGGTTTCCACAGCGGCGTTCCTCAAACACTGGATGACGAATGGACGCTGAGCCGAGGATATGTTGATTATATGTCAGGATACATCAAGCTATCGCTGATGTATGTCAGCAGCACCGACCCGCAGAAAAGAATTTCTGCGAATATGAATCTGTTCACAGACATTGAACACGCCGCATTTACCTTCGAGCAGACGAATGATGGACAAATGCAGCGTGTGAACGGGTTGGACATCTATGTCGCGGATAACGAAGGTCAGACGACTGCTTACTGGTATAACAAGAATATGTACATCTGCTTATCTGGCAACGCCAGTGAAACAGAAATCATCAATGCTATATTATATATGATAGGAGAGTAATAAATGAAAGCATTGCAACGTGGAATAACAACCATTCTGGTATTAGTCCTTCTTCTCAACTGTGCATTCGCTGCGCCAATTGCGACATATGGCGATTCCATATTTATGTCGGCTTCCTGTTTCATTTTTGCCGATAAGCTTGCCAGTTTTGACTTTACGACTTACGATATAAAGGAACGCATCGTCATCGTGAATGTTTGGCTTGAACAGCAGGTCAATGGGCAATGGGTGTATCAAAAGACCCTTCCTGTTCCGGCAAAGGTCGCAACCGATACGGTTTCGTATTGTGTAGAATACGACTATTCCAGCAACATTACCGGGCGTGGGACGTTCCGGCTTGGCTTTACGGCAGATGCAGACGGTTATCGAATCACCCGCTATTCTCCCGGACGCAAATTCTAATCGCTTTCCCCACTGAGTGCTTTTCTTGCCTCAGTGGGATTTTCTTTTGCCAAAGAGCAAAGTCCGCCCATCTTTTTCGAGCCAAACGTGCGTGGGAGAGTAACGAATTTTCTTGCAACTGATATTAGCAAGCAGGGTCATTTTGCTAAAAATGACATCTTGCTTGTTGGGGAAATTCTCCCCAATC
>FR899877.1:0-25006 GCA_000437595.1 Faecalibacterium sp. CAG:74
TTTGGGGCTTGACTTTTTATTTGCAGGCTTTCAAAAGAATGGATTCAAGTTTTTTGCGCCCGCGGCTCAGGCGGGAGGAAATCGTGCCTTCCGGCAGCTCCAACATTTGGGCAATCTCGGCAATGTTCATGCCCTGATAATAATGCAGGAGGATAACTTCCTTGAAGGTTGCGGGAAGCTGGTTGATGGCGGCCATCATCGCCTGCTGGTCGTCGCGGCGGGAAAACTCATCCGGCGCAGGAATCAGCTCGAACGTCGGCCCGCCCAGAATGACGCGCTTGAGCCACGCGCCGCGCCATAAATCGCGGCAGCGGTTCAGCGCTCCCTTCAGCAGCCACGATTTTTCACGCCCCGGCTGCAGCAACGGATGCGTCGTCATCAGCCGCACGAACACGTCCTGACAGACATCCTCCGCTTTTTCGCGGTCGGAAAGGTAGAAATAGCAGACGCGGAGCACATCGGTGGCGTACTGATCATAGAGCCGGGCAAAGTACACGGGGTCATCCCGCACATCTGGTACCGGTTGATAAGAATCATCCAGCCCCTTTGCGGCGGCGGGTGAATCAAGGGCCTGCTGCACGGCAGATTCCTCCTTGTGCTTTGAGGTGGGTTCACTCATCTAACGATTGACGCCTCCCTTCCATTCCCGGAATTTCAATTTTTTTTGCGGATTTCAGGAAGAATTATACCACGCATCACAGAAAACTGCAAGCACAGGCAGAATGTCCCTCTTGTCAGCGGAAAAGAAATGTGTTATGATAGCCGTTGCCCATACTATTTCCTGCATTCACCTGCACCAGCTGCTCGTGCCTTTTCCCTTCTGGCGTTCGGTTGTTCCACTTAGCGTAGCGCTGCTACGCTGCGTTTCACTCCCGTTAGCCAGAATGAAAAATTCACTTCGCATCTTGGCGCATTCTCATTTGGAAATAGTATAAGGGCAAAAGGAGTCGAAAACATTCATGATTCGCACGGTCATTCACATTAACGAAGAACTCTGTTCCGGCTGCGGACTCTGCGCCTCGGCGTGCAAGGAAGGCGCGATTGCCATGGTGAACGGCAAGGCAAGGCTGATTCGCGACGACTACTGCGACGGGCTGGGCAACTGTCTGCCCGCGTGTCCCGTAGGCGCCATCAGCTTTGTGCAGCGCGAAGCCGCCGCGTTCGACGAGGAAGCGGTCAAGGAACATCTGGCGCGCAAGCAGCAGGTGAGCGGCTGCCCCGGCATGAAGGTGCGCACGATGAAGCGCGCCGCCGCGAATGAATCCGCTGAAAACGCGGACAATGGGAGCCGCCTCCGCCAGTGGCCGGTGCAGATTCGCCTCGCGCCGCTGACTGCTGCTTTTTATCAGGGCGCGGATCTGCTGATTGCGGCGGACTGCACCGCGTATGCCTACGGGCGCTTCCATCAGGACTTCATCCGCGACCGAATCGTCCTCATCGGCTGCCCGAAGCTCGACGATACGGATTATTCCCTGAAACTCACCGACATTCTCGCGAAAAACGAAATTCGTTCCGTGACCGTTGTGCGCATGGAAGTGCCCTGCTGCGGCGGTATTTCCTACGCGGCGGAGAAGGCCGTTGCCCGCTGCGGCAAAAAACTGCCGATGCAAATCATCACCATCGGCACGGACGGGGAGATTTGCAGATAAATCCCATCAAAGTGGTTAATTTATTGAGAAAATGCGCACGGATGTCTTGAAAAGCCCCGGCAAATGTGGTAAAATACACCCTGTGCGTATAGATTCAAGAACGCATGACCGGGTCAGCTGACCCGACGAGAGCGCAGGAGGGAACAAATTCCGATGAGCACCAATTTTGAAAAGATTTCCAGCAACAAGGTGAAGCTGACCTTTGTTGTCCCCGCTGAAGATTTCGACAAGGCCCTGAATCAGGCTTATCTCAAGGATCGCAGCAAAATTAACGTCCCCGGCTTCCGCAAGGGCAAGGCGCCCCGCGCGGTCATCGAGCGTATGTATGGCGAAGGCGTGTTCTATGATGACGCGCTGGACGCGATTTTCCCGGCGCTGTATGCCGAAGCCATCAAGGAACACAACATCGACGTTGTGGATCGTCCGCAGGTGGATGTGCAGGAAATCGGCGCGGGCAAAGAACTGAAGTTCACCGCGGAAGTTTTCGTGCGTCCGGACGTGACGCTGGGCGAATACAAGAACCTGACGGTTGAAGTGGAGCCGAAGGAAGTCGTCACCGAGGACGAAATTCAGGCGCGCATCAGCCAGGATCAGCAGAAGGGCGCGCGTACCATCGACGTGACCGACCGCGGCGTGGATTACACCGACACCGTGAACCTCGACTACGCGGGCAGTGTGGACGGCGTTCCGTTCGAGGGCGGCACGGCGCAGGATCAGACCCTGAAAATCGGCAGCGGCGCGTTCATCCCGGGCTTTGAAGAGCAGATGGTCGGCATGACCGTCGGCGAAGAGAAGGACCTGAACGTCACCTTCCCCGAAAAGTATCATGCGGAGAACCTTGCGGGCAAGAACGCCGTGTTCCATGTCAAGGTGAACAGCATCACCAAGACCGAACTGCCGGAGCTGGATGACGACTTCGCGCAGGATAACGGCTTCGACACCTTCGACGCTTACAAGGCGGATGTCGCCAAGAAGCTGCAGGAGATTGCCGACACCAACTACGATGTCGAAATCGAGAATGCGCTGATTGAAAAGGCGGTTGCCAATGCCCAGATGGACATTCCGGCGGCGATGATTGACGATCAGCTGAACTACGTCATGCGTGATGTGGAATACTCCATGATGCGTCAGGGCCTCCGCATGGAAGACTACCTGAAGTACACGGGTCAGACCCGCGAGCAGATGGCGCAGCAGTACCGCGGCGAAGCGGAAAACCGCGTGAAGATTCAGCTGGTGCTGGAAGCCATCCGCAAGGCGGAGAACATCGAGCCCACCGCCGAGGACATCGACGAGCAGAGCGCGAAGCAGGCCAAGCGCGCTGGTCAGGAAGTGGAAGCCTTCAAGGCGAACCTGACCGACGAGCACAAGGCGTACCTGTCCGATCTGGCTGCCATTCAGAAGGTGTGCGACCTGATGAAGGCTGGCGCGACCGTCGTGGACAAGAAGCCGGAAGAAGCGGCGGAGACTGCGGAAGAAACCAAGACCGAGGAGTAATCCCCTAATTTTACGCTGATGAACGCGGGAGACAGGTCACGCCAGTCGCGACCGCTCCCGCGTCTTTCAGAATATACAGAAAACGGGGCAGGAGCCAAAAATGCGCCGCACGCATAGGTGCGCCCCAAACGGCGTACACTGAGCGGGAAAAATGCGCGGGAAAGCCCCTGCTATCCGTGCTGCAAGGACAAATATGCAGCGAGGAGGGATAACGCAATGAATCTGATCCCCTATGTGGTCGAACAGACCAACCGCGGCGAGCGGTCGTATGACATTTATTCCCGCCTGCTCAAGGATCGCATTATCTTCTTGGGCGGCGAAATCAACGACGACGTGGCGAACACCGTCGTGGCGCAGATGCTCTTT
The DNA here is from genome assembly GCA_000437595.1 of Faecalibacterium sp. CAG:74. Lineage (GTDB taxonomy): Bacteria > Bacillota > Clostridia > Christensenellales > Aristaeellaceae > UBA11524. Next base: position 3,510 of record FR899877.1, read on the forward strand.
TTGGAAATGGAAGACCCGGATGCCGATATCTGCCTGTATATCAACAGCCCCGGCGGTTCGGTGACGGCTGGTATGGCAATTTATGATACCATGCAGTACATCAAGCCGCAGGTACGCACGGTGTGCATCGGCATGGCGGCGTCGATGGGCGCGTTCCTGCTCATGGCGGGTCAGAAGGGCAAGCGCTGCGCCCTGCCGAACAGCGAAGTTATGATTCATCAACCGCTGGGCGGTGCGCAGGGTCAGGCGACGGACGTGCAGATTCAGGCGGAATGGCTGCTGAAAACGAAGGAAAAGATGATCCGCATGAAGGCTGATATGACGGGGCAGGATATTGAGCGCATCCGCCGCGACGTGGAACGCGACCACTTCATGTCTGCGCAGGAAGCCCTCGAATACGGGATCATTGATGAAATCTTCGATCCCCGCAAGAAGACAAATTGACAGCTTGAGAGGTAGAAGATGGCAAAAGACGATATGACCCGTACGCCGCTGAAACGGTGCAGCTTCTGTGGCAAGACGGAACGCCAGGTCATGCGGATGGTGGCAGGCGCGAACAACGTTTGCATCTGCAACGAGTGCATCATGCTCTGTCAGGAGATTATCTCCGACGCAATGCCGATGATGCACTCCGGGCATCCGCAGCAGGAGCAGAAGTTCGACCACCTGCCGTCCCCCGCAGAAATGAAGCAGGTACTGGATGATTATGTCATCGGGCAGGAACATGCCAAGCGTGCCCTGTGCGTGGCGGTGTACAACCATTACAAGCGCATCGGCCAGCGCCCCGGCAAGGATGATGTTGAACTGCAGAAGTCGAACATCCTTATGGTGGGGCCGACGGGATGCGGCAAGACGTTTCTGGCGCAGACACTCGCGCGTATCCTGAATGTGCCGTTCGCGATTGCTGATGCAACGAGCCTGACTGAAGCCGGCTACGTCGGCGAAGACGTGGAGAATATCTTGCTTCGCCTGATTCAGGCGGCGGATTACGACATTGATGCGGCACAGCGCGGCATCATCTACATCGACGAAATCGACAAAATCGCCCGCAAGAGCGAAAATCCGTCGATTACGCGCGATGTCAGCGGCGAGGGCGTGCAGCAGGCGCTGCTGAAAATCCTCGAAGGCACACTTGCCTCCGTTCCGCCGCAGGGTGGCCGCAAGCATCCCCAGCAGGAAATGATTCAGATTGACACGACAAACATCCTCTTTATCTGCGGCGGCGCGTTCGATGGCATTGTGCCGATTATCGAGAGCCGCACGGGCAAGAAGAACCTCGGCTTCGGCGCGGAGCTGACCAGCAAGACGCCGGAGGGAAGCACGGATGCGCTGAAAAAGCTGCGCCCGGAGGATTTGACGAAGTTCGGTCTGATTCCGGAATTTGTCGGTCGTCTGCCGATTACGGTGACGCTTGACGCGCTGGATGAGGACGCGCTGGTGCGAATTCTGACCGAGCCGAAAAACGCGCTGTGCAAGCAGTACCAGAAGCTGCTGGGACTCGACGGTGTGGAGCTGACGTTCGATGACGACGCAGTGCGGGCGATTGCACACATGGCAATTGAGCGCAAGTGCGGCGCACGCGGTCTGCGCGCGATTATCGAGGATGTCATGCTGGACACGATGTTCGATTTGCCAGGCCGCCGGGAAATCTGCGGCTGCGAAATCACGGCGGATTCCGTGAACGGCAAGTGCGAGCCGAAACTTATTGAGGGAAAGCGGCACAAGCTGGGCGGTCGGACGGCGAAGCGCAAGATGGAAGAAAACACGCTGGTGGAACAGCCTGACGTGTGCTAATCGAATATTGAACCAATCAAAAAGGGCGAATCTGCGGGAAATGCAGGTTCGCCTCTTTTCGTATGCAATTACTTGTGATACGCCGTCACGTTCAGAATGTCCTCGGCGCGTTTGACCTGCTCATCGGTTGGCGTCGGAACGCCTTCCAGCGGGTAGGGGATGCCGAGCTTCTGCCACTTCGACACACCCAGCGTGTGGTACGGCAGAATTTCCACACGGCTGACCGTCTTGAGGCTTGCGATAAAGTCGCTCATCTTGCGCAGATCGTTCTCGTCGTCGGTCACACCCGGCACGAGAACGTGGCGAATCCACATTTCCTTGCCGTTGTCGGACAGATAGCGCGCCATGTCGAGGATGTTCGCGTTGTCCTTGCCGGTCAGATCCACATGCAGCTTGCTGTCGAACTGCTTCAGGTCGAGCATGAACAGGTCGGTCAGGCTCATCAGCTCATTGAAGCGGTCGAGCCACTCCGGGTCGCGGCGGAAGGGCTGACCTGCCGTGTCCACGCAGGTGTGCACGCCCTCTTTCTTCATCAGCCGGAAGAACTCGGTCACGAAGTCCAGCTGCACCAGCGGGTTACCCCCCGAGACGGGGATGCCGCCCAGCTGCACCAGCGGTTCACCGCCGGAAACGGTGATGCCGCCGTTGTTCTTCCAGTAAGGCTTATAGCGAATCGCCTTGTCGAACAGCTCGCGTGCGGTCATTTCCTTCGTTTGGCTGATGGACGACGGGCACCATGTATCGGGGTTATGGCAGAATTTGCAGCGCAGCGCACAGCCGTAGAGGAAAACGGCGCAGCGAACGCCGGGACCATCCACCAGCGCGAAAGATTCAAACGAATGAATGCGTCCCTTCATATCGGGATTCGGATTGCTCATGTTTCTAAACTCCTTGCGAGGGATTCAGGCGGTTAACCCGCCACCTCTATTATACCCGAAAAAGCGCGCCTGTAAACAGGAAAAGCCGCTTTTGCGGGAAAATTCGTGCATCTGGACAGAAAAAACCCGGCGGAAGTTGCCGTCCGCCGGGTGAAGGTTTCCAACAGGGGATTACATGCGGGTGTGGCAGGTACGGGCGATAACGTCCAGCTGCTGCTCACGGGTCAGGTCGATGAACTTCACGGCATAGCCGGAAACACGGATGGTGAAGTTCGCGTATTCTTCCTTCTCCGGATGCTCCATGGCGTCCAGCAGCTTTTCCTTGCCGAACACGTTCACGTTCAGGTGATGCGCACCCTGATCGAAGTAGCCGTCCATGACCTGCACGAGGTTGTTCACGCGCTCGCCGGCAGCATGACCCAGCGCATCGGGGTTGATGGTCTGGGTGTTGGAGATGCCGTCCAGCGCCCAGTGATAGGGCAGCTTCGCGGTGGAGTTCAGGGACGCAACCAGACCATTCTGCTCCGCGCCGTAGGAGGGGTTCGCACCGGGCGCGAGGGGCGTCCACGCGCGGCGGCCGTCAGGCGTAGAACCGGTGGCCTTGCCGTACACGACGTTGGAGGTGATGGTCAGGATGGAGGTGCTGGGCTCGGAATTGCGGTAGGTGTGATGCTTCTTCACCATGTCGATGAAGGTCTTCAGCAGCCACTTGGCGATGTCGTCCGCACGGTCGTCGTCGTTGCCGTACTTCGGGAACTCGCCCTCGGTCTTGTAGTCGTAAACCATGCCGGACTCGTCGCGGATAGCGGTGACCTTGGCATACTTCAAAGCGCTGATAGAGTCAACGCAGTGAGAGAAGCCAGCGATACCGGTCGCGAAGGAGCGCTTCACATGGGTATCGATCAGCGCCATTTCAGCCGCTTCGTAGTAGTACTTGTCGTGCATGTAGTGGATCAGGTTCAGCACGTTGACATACAGGCCAGCCAGCCAGTCGAGCATACGCAGGTAAGCGGGCTTGACGATGTCCCAAGTCAGTTCATCGGTGGTGATGGGCGCGTAGCAGGGACCAACCTGGGTCTTCAGCTTCTCGTCCATGCCGCCGTTGATGGCGTACAGCAGCGCCTTCAGCAGGTTCGCGCGAGCGCCGAAGAACTGCATCTCCTTGCCGGTCTGGGTAGCAGACACGCAGCAGCAGATGGAGTAGTCGTCGCCCCAGACGGGCTTCATCACGTCATCGTTCTCATACTGGATGGAAGAGGAGACGATGGAGATGTGCGCCGCGTACTTCTTGAAGGCTTCCGGCAGACGGGAGGTGTACAGAACGGTCATGTTGGGTTCCGGAGACGGGCCCATGTTTTCCAGCGTGTGCAGGAAACGATAGTCGTTCTTGGTGACCATGGAACGGCCGTCCAAACCAGTGCCGCCGACTTCCAGCGTCGCCCAGACGGGGTCGCCGGAGAACAGCTCCTGATAGGAGGTGATGCGGGCGAACTTGACCATACGGAACTTCATGACGATGTGGTCAACCAGCTCCTGCGCCTCGGCCTCGGTGATGACGCCGTTTTCGAGGTCACGCTCGACATAAATGTCGAGGAAGGTGGAGATGCGGCCGACAGACATGGCAGCGCCGTTCTGGGTCTTGATGGCGGCCAGATAGCCGAAGTACAGCCACTGGAACGCTTCGTGCGCGTTGCTGGCGGGCTTGGAGATGTCGTAGCCGTAGGACGCGGCCATGACCTTCATGTCCTTCAGGGCGTTCACCTGCAGGGTGATTTCCTGACGCTGACGGATGACGTCGTCGGTCATCGTGCCGTCGCCGCAGTTGGCGAAATCATGCTGCTTTTCAGCAATCAGCACGTCGATGCCGTACAGCGCAACACGGCGATAGTCGCCCACGATACGGCCGCGGCCATAGGTGTCCGGCAGACCGGTGATGATGTGGGACTTGCGGGCCGCGCGCATTTCAGGCGTGTACGCCATGAAGACCGCGTCGGAGTGCGTCAGGTGATATTCGGTGAAGATCTTGTGGAGTTCGGGAGCGGGGGTGTAGCCGTTCTCGGTGCAGGACTGTTCCGCCATGCGGATGCCGCCGAAGGGCATGAAAGCGCGCTTCAGGGGCTTGTCCGTCTGAAGACCCACGACCTTCTCCAGATCCTTCAGGTCTTCGTCGATGTAGCCGGGCTTATGGGAAGTCAGGGTAGAAACAATCTCGGTGTCCATATCCAGGACGCCGCCCTTGGCGCGCTCTTCCTTCTGCAGCTTCTGCAGAGCGCCCCACAGCTTGTCGGTCGCTTCGGTCGGGCCGACCAGGAAGGATTCGTCACCGTCGTAAGGCTTATAGTTCTTCTGGATAAAGTCGCGAACGTTGACTTCTTCCTTCCAGATGGAACCCTTGAAGCCATTCCACTGCTCAAAATTGTACATGATGGTTGACCTCCTGATGTTGAAATGTGTGCCGGAAACCGGCGAATGAACGCCGCCGTCCCCAAATCATCCGCGTGGATGGGGGTCAATAGGGAACTGCTTCCGAACCACAGATATTCTATCACAAGATGTTGTATAATGCAATAGGCAAAATCACAAAACGCGCAAAAAATCGACAACTTCATGAAAAGCCTTACAAACCCTTGAAAATGGCGGGTTTTCGCTTGATGTACCAAGAATGCGGGCGGAAGAATGCCGCTTTCGCGGATGAAAGCGGTACACTATATCTTGTGGTGTGGACAGCGTGGACAAACAAGGACTGTATCCACGGCAGAAAGAAAAATTGCAGCAAAAGCGTCATCCGGGCATGGTTTTCCGCCGCTTCGGGCATACTGCGGTCGATGAAATGCAAGGGAGGTTTTGCGCATGTTTGCAACAATGCTGGTCGTCATCCAGCTGGTGGTATCGGTGGTGGTGGGACTGTACTTTTTCCGGCAGCTGCGCCAGTCGCGGCAGAAAGAGCCGGCGCACGGGCGGGAGAGCAACCGCGAAATGGAGCGGATGCGCCACCTGCGGTCGATTCACCTGTCAGAGCCGCTGGCGGAAAAGGTGCGCCCGACGAAAATGAGCGACGTGATTGGTCAGGAGGACGGCATTCGCAGCCTGAAGGCGATTCTCTGCGGCGCAAACCCGCAGCATGTGCTGATTTACGGCCCGCCCGGCATCGGCAAGACCTGCGCGGCGCGGCTGGTGCTGGAGGCGGCGAAGCAGTCGCAGGGGACGCCTTTCCGCGAGGATGCGCCGTTCATCGAGGTGGATGCGACGTGCGTGCGCTTTGATGAACGCGCGATTGCCGACCCGCTCATCGGCAGCGTCCATGACCCGATTTATCAGGGCGCGGGGCAGCTGGGTGCGCAGGGCGTGCCGCAGCCCAAGCCCGGCGCGGTCACCAAAGCGCACGGCGGCGTGCTGTTTCTGGATGAAATCGGCGAACTGCATCCGGTGCAGATGAACAAGCTGCTGAAGGTGCTGGAGGACCGCCGCGTGATGCTGGACAGCGCGTATTATAATCCGGATGACGCGACGATTCCGCGCTATATCCACGACATTTTCCACAATGGGCTTCCGGCGGATTTTCGGCTTGTCGGCGCAACGACGCGCAGCCCGTCAGAAATCAGCCCCGCTCTGCGCTCGCGGTGCATGGAAGTCTTTTTTCGCGCGCTGACACCGGAAGAAATTGCCCTGATTGCCTCCGGCGCAGCGGAACGCGCGGGCTGCGCGATGGCGAAGCAGGAGGCGGAAACCATCGGGCGCTATGCCGCCTGCGGACGCGACGCGGTGAATATTGTGCAGATGTGCGCGGGACTGGCGCAAATGGACGAGCGCACGATGATTCTGCCAGAGGACGTGGCGTGGGTGGTGCAGAGCGGGCATTACACCATCCACGCCCAGCAGAAGGCGGATGTCTCGAACCGCGTTGGCGTGGTGCATGGGCTGGCGGTATATGGCGAAAATCAGGGCGCGCTGCTGGATTTGGAGGCGGTCGCGACGCCGGGACACGGCGAAATCACCGTGACGGGCATTATTGATGAGGAAGAAATCGGGCAGGAGGGGCACAAGATGCGCCGCCGCTCGACGGCACACGGCGCGGCGGAGAATGTCCGCACACTGCTGAAAAGCCTCGGATACACACTGGAAAACACCGATTTGCACATCAATTTTCCCGGTGGAATGCCCGTTGACGGCCCGTCGGCAGGCGTCGCGATGGCGGTCGCTGCGGTCAGCGCGCTGACCGATACGCCAGTGGAAGGCACGATGGCGGTCACGGGTGAAATTACCGTGCAGGGGAAAGTGAAGGCGGTCGGCGGCGTACCGCAGAAGGTGGAGGCCGCGTGTCAGGCAGGGCTGCTGCGCGTGCTGATTCCCAAGGAGAACGACGCGGAGACGCTGCATATCGCGGGCATTGATGTGCAAGGAATTGACGATGTGCATCAGGCGCTGTCAGCAATGCTTGTGCACACAAAGACGGCGAAGAAGCTGATTCACAGTCCACTGCCGATGACGGAGAAGGTCGCCGCGGCTGCTGCAGAACCCAGTGCGTGACGCAGAACGACGAAAAATTTACATTCTCGCAGAAAAAAATCGTTACATCATATGTTTTTTCGCTTGTCAAACCGTGGCGGAATATGTATACTATATCTTTGCCGGACGGGAAGCGCCGTTCGAGCGTGGACGCGGCATGATACGCTCTGGTTCGCCGCGTCCGATGAGGAGGAACTATGCCCAGAAAGAAAACCAATCTGACGATGCCGGTGCTGGCGCTGCGGGGGCTGATGGTATTCCCGCACATGGTGCTGCACTTTGACGTCGGCCGCCCGAAGTCTGTCGCCGCTCTGCAGGAAGCGATGATGAATGACCAGAAGATTTTCCTCGTGGCGCAGAAGGATGTGGATGACCCAGACCCTACCCCGGAAAATTTGTGCACCGTCGGCACAATCGCCAATATTCGGCAGGTGATGAATCTGCCCGGCGACAGCCTGCGTGTGCTGGTGGAGGGTGAAACGCGCGGCGAATTGACTACTGTGACGCAGGAAGACCCGTTCCTGCTGGGACGTATTCACCTGCCGAAAGTGACCGCGCCGGCGGATGAAATGGAGCTGGCGGCGCTGGTGCGCACGGCGAAGGATTATTTTGATGCCTATGCCCGCGCGAGCCAGCGGGTCAGCCAGGAGACGATTGCGTCCATCCGGGATGTGGATGACGCCGAGCAGATTGCTGACCTGATTGCCGCAAATATCCTGACGAAGCTTGAGGATCGCCAGCAGATTCTGGAAGAATTCGATATTCAGCGCCGTCTGGAACGCCTCTGCACCATTTTGAGCCGCGAAATTGAACTGACCGGCGTGGAAAAGCAGGTGCAGGAGCGCGTCAAGAAACAGATTGACAAAAACCAGAAGGATTATTATTTGCGCGAGCACATGAAGGCTATCCAGACCGAACTGGGCGATACCGACGCGACGGATGTGGAGGAGCTTCGCGAACGCGCCAAGAATACGCCGCTGAACGACGAAGCACGTCAACGCGTGGACAAGGAGCTGGAGCGCCTGTCCCGGATGACGCCCGGCACACCGGAAGTCGGCATGTCCCGGACGTATATCGAGTGGATTCTCGACCTGCCGTGGGGCAAGCAGACGACTGATAATTTGGATTTGAAGCGCGCGCGGAAGGTACTGGCGCAGGATCACTACGGGCTGGAGAAGGTCAAGGAGCGCATCGTCGAATATTTGGCGGTGCTCAAGCTCAAGCAGGATATGCGCGGCCCGATTCTATGCTTCGTCGGCCCGCCCGGCGTGGGCAAAACGTCCATCGTTCGCGCAATTGCCAAGGCAGTCGGGCGGCAGTTCGTGCAGGTGTCGCTCGGCGGCGTGCGTGACGAGGCGGAAATCCGCGGCCATCGCCGGACATATATCGGCGCGATTCCAGGGCGGATTATCTCCGGCATGAAGCAGGCTGGCACGATGAACCCGGTATTCCTGTTCGACGAAATCGACAAGATGAGCCACGATTTCCGCGGCGACCCTGCCAGCGCCATGCTGGAGGTGCTCGACGGCGAACAGAACGGCGCATTCCGCGACCACTATCTCGAACTGCCCTTCGACCTCAGCCGCGTCATGTTCATCACCACCGCCAACAGCATCGACACGATTCCCACCCCACTCCTTGACCGCATGGAGGTTATCGAAGTGCCGTCGTACACGGAGGAGGAGAAGCTGCAAATCGCCAAGCGCCACCTTTTGCCCAAGCAGGTGAAAGAACACGGGCTGGATGCCGGGACGGTGAAAATCAGTGACCGCGTGATGCGCAGCCTGATTGAGGGCTACACACGCGAAGCCGGCGTCCGCACGCTCGAACGCACGATTGCCAAGGTCATCCGCAAGGCCGCCGTGACGATGCTCGACGAGGGCGAAACCGAAGTCACCGTGACCGAAAAGGTGCTGCACCAGTACCTCGGCGCGCCGCGTTTCACCCGCGAACTGCCGGAGAAAGAGCCGCGCGTGGGCATTGTCAACGGTCTTGCGTACACCACCGTCGGCGGCGAAACGCTGGAAGTCGAGTGCCTGACCATGCCCGGCAAGGGCGGTCTGCGCCTGACGGGACAGCTTGGCGACGTGATGAAGGAATCCGCCGAAGCCGCGTTCTCTTACGTCCGCGCGCACTGCGCTGATTTGGGACTGACGGATGACTTCTACAAAGATGTAGATATCCACATCCATGTGCCGGAAGGCGCTGTGCCGAAGGATGGCCCGTCCGCGGGTGTGACGATGGCGACGGCGCTGGTGTCTGTGCTGACGGGGATTCCCGTGCGCAATGATGTGGCGATGACGGGGGAGATTACCCTGCGCGGGCGTGTGCTGCCGATTGGCGGATTGAAGGAAAAGACGCTGGCGGCGTATCGGGCGGGGATTACGACGCTGATTATTCCGAAGGAAAATCAGAAGGATTTAGAAGAGATTCCGCCGCATGTGCTGAGTCAGTTTAAGATTGTGTGCGTGGAGCAGATTGAGCAGGTGCTGGAAAATGCGCTGACGCGGATGCCGGAACGCCGCGCTTAAAGCCCAAAGAGCAACACGCGGAAGAAGTAAGGGAGTGTGCTCAACTCAATCGCGCGAAGGGGTCAAGGGGCAATGCCCCTTGCGGAGTCCAGAGGCGGCGCCTCTGGGGGGGGTTGGGGCAACGCCCCAACCCCTTGTGGGGTTTGGGGCAACGCCCCAACTGTTTTTCGGGCGCTCAATTCAAAGAGACAGCCCACAAAGGCGCAGGCAGCGAAGCGTCCCTGCCAGTAACTTCGCGCTTCCTCAGAAGCGCCTCCAAGCCGCTCTTTTCACCAACTGTGCAGTGTCGCGCCAAATGGGCACGACCACAAAGCCGCAATACCCACCCAAGCAATTCCCCAAACCAGCCGCATATAACGCAACCATCCGCAATACCCGCGAGTAAATCCCCAAAACCCAAAGGAGATACGAAATTGGAAATCAAAAAAGCAGAATTTATTACCTCTATGGCGCAGTACGGGAAATTCGAGGGCGTCGGACTGCCGCAGATTGCCGTCGCCGGAAAATCCAACGTCGGCAAAAGCAGCCTCATCAATAAGCTCTGCAACCGCCGCTCCCTCGCGCGCACGTCTCAGACACCCGGAAAAACCCGGCTCATCAACGCCTTCCTGCTCAACGACAGCTTCCATTTGATTGACCTGCCCGGCTACGGCTTCGCAAAGGTCGATAAGCAGGAAAAACTCCGCTGGGGCAAGATGATGCAGGATTACTTCGAGCAGTCCGATGAACTGCGCCACGTCCTGTGCCTTGTGGATATCCGCCACGAACCGACCGAGGACGATAAGCAGATGAACCTCTTCCTCCGCCAGATGGGCATCCCGTTCACCGTGATTGCCACCAAGGCGGACAAGATCAGCCGCGGCGCGCGCCAGAAGCAGCTCGCGCCTATCTGCCGCGCCCTGCTTGTGCAGCCGTGGGAGGTCATCTGCTGGTCGTCCGAAGACGGCACGGGGCGCGACCAGCTGCTGACGCTTCTGGAAAAGGTGCTTGCGCCGGAAGAAGAAGCGCCGGAAGCCTGACACGCATCTTTCATCCGCCGCATACGATGGGAACTGCCCGGAGAATCCGGCTGGATGGAGGAGTGCAGCAATGAAAAAGAAACCCAATGCCCGCGCTGAAATGCCGCGCAACTTGATTTTTCCCCGCGCTGAGCTGGTCTACCTGCCCGTAACGCCGGAAGTGGCGCGCGCGGTGGAAAATGCCGTGCAAATGTCGCTGGATGCCCCGCTCAATGCGCCGAATCCGCGCCGAAGCGCCGCCGGACGCGCCATCCTGCACGCGCGCGGCGTGTCGCTTCCCGGCGTGGAGGGCATGAACCGCGGCATCCGCTGCCATCGGCCGGTGCAGGTGACAAACGGCGTGCCGCTGACGAAGGAAGCGATGTCCGTCACGACGGAATCATCCGAAACGAGGGAGACGCCGGAAGTGCCGCTGCCCCCTGTTGCGCAGCCGACCATCAGAATTGGTACATGACAAAATGCCCCTTCCGAGATTGGAAGGGGCGAAAAAGGGTCAGCGGACGAAAATCTGCGTCACATAAACGTAACCGTTCGCGTCGTAGACGATGCCAAGCCCGACCTTCTGCCAAGCGCTGGAGAGAATGTTGCGGCGGTGTCCGTCCGAGGACATGAACGCGGCGTGCGCCTTTTCCGTGGTGGCATGGTGGGCAATATTCTCGCCCGCACCGGAGAAGGAATAGCCGAACGTTTTCAGCATGTCGCTGACATGACCGTAGGTAGGGGACTCGTGCGCAAAGTAATGGTTGTCACGCATGTCGGCGGATTTGATGCGCGCAATGCGGGAAAGCTCCGCGTCGAGCGTCAAAGGCGAAAGTCCCTGCGCAATTCGTTCCTGATTGAGCAAATTCAGCAGAATTTCCTCTTGCACTTGCGACGATGGTGTAGTATAATCATCCCCCGTGGAAGGTGCAGACGTTTTTACCGGCGCACTGGCAGGTGTGGCGGTTGGACGGGGTGTTGCGACGGCATCCTGCGCGGGACAGACTGTTCCGCTCGGGCGATACCATCCATCATAATCGAACTGCGACGTCGGGAAGTTCTCAGCAGCCGATAGACTGGTGAGCAGCAGGACGGACGCAGTGAAAAGCGCCGCGTACTTCTTGTTCATTGCAAGCTCCTCCAAAAGTTATTACGATTTCCAATAAAAATCGTAACACGATTGTAACATATAACTTTTGGAGACGCAAGAAAATCCCCAGCAGCTTTCCAAGGAAATAACTACCACAGAATGTGCCGGACGGAAAAAGCACCCGGCGGTCTGAATTTTAGGAGGGAATCTTCTTATGAAGAAGTATGTTCAATGCCCGCGGTGTGAACTGAACTACATCACGACGCCCGGCGACAAGTACTGCAAGGTGTGTATGCGCGAGATGAAGGGCGAAGGCGGGCAGGACGACGTGGAAATGTGCAGCGTATGCAACGAGAATCCCGCGCTGCCGGGACGCGATATCTGCCTGTTCTGCCTGAAGGAAATGAACGCGCAGGCGGCGGAGAGCGTGGGCGCTGCGTCCGACGATTCCGGTGACAGCGACGGCGAACAGGTGACGCCGCGCAGCCTGACGGACATGGACGACGTCGGCTCGATGGACGAAATTCAGATGCTGCCGGAAGAAACCGACGGCGAATACACGAAGATGGCGGGCGAAATGACTTCTTTGGAAGGAATGCAGGAAGACGAAGCCAACGAGGATGACGACGCGGACGCGGACGACGATATGTGACCTGTCCGCGCCGCGCAAGGAGGACACATGACGCTGTTTGCCATCGGTGATTTGCATTTGCCCGGCGGCGAGGAAAAGCCGATGGATATTTTCGGCGACCATTGGGAGAATCACTTTGCGCATATCGCGGCGGATTGGCGCGCGCGTGTTAAGGACGGGGATGTCGTGCTGATTCCCGGCGATATCTCGTGGGCCATGCAGCTGGAGCGCGCCGTGCCGGACTTGCAGAAGATTGGCGCGCTGCCGGGGCGCAAGGTGCTCATCAAGGGCAATCACGATTACTGGTGGAACAGTGTCTCCAAACTGCGGCGGGTGCTGCCGGAAGGCATGAGCGCCTTGCAGCATGACGCGCTGGATATGGGGGATTTTGTCGTCTGCGGCACGCGCGGGTGGATGTTCCCCACGGGCGACGCGCCGCTTGCGCCGGAGGATGAGCGCATCCTGAACCGTGAACTGCTGCGGCTGGATATGGCGATCTGCGCGGCGGAGAAACTGGCGCAGGGGCAGAAGCCGATTGTCGTCATGCTCCACTATCCGCCGCTGCTGCTGACCGTGCTGGATACGCCGTTCACGCAGGTGCTTGCGCGGCACAGGGTGCATACGGTGGTGTACGGTCATCTGCACGGGGCAGGAATCCGCGCGGGGTTCAACGGCGAGCATGAAGGCATCCATTATCGGCTGACCTCCTGCGACGCGCTGGGCTTCCGGCTGACGGAAGTGCCGCTGATGACCACAATAAGCAATTCTTAAATATTTGTTACATCCCCCAAAAGACGGTTTATGCCGTCTTTTTTTGTTTTTGGGCGTAGAAACCACTTTTTCAGCGAAAAATATGCCCGAATGGAGAATCGCTCCCAAAAGGGACGGACAAAATCACTCGAAAAAGAACGATTGTTTCCCGTTTTTGGGCGGCGATGACACATTGCCCCTGTCGAATATTACGAAAAGATGAAAGAAAACTGGAAGCGGGCAATAATTTCATCGAAAAAAGTGCCTGCAAACACTTGCAATTTCCGAATCGCGGCGGTATGATAAGAGTGCCATTTCGTGTGATTGACGACCTATTTTGTGAATTTGGTGGGGGTGAGCGTGTGGATGAGAACCAAGTTGGGCAAAATGAACGCCTGACTCCCACTAACATGCGTACAAATGTGCCCCTTTCTGATGAGCAGATTCTTGAAAAACAGAGAAAGCGTTTCCGCGGCACCTATAATCATTCGCTGGACGGCAAGGGTCGTCTGGTGATTCCGCTGGCGTTCCGGCAGGAACTGGGCGAGCGGTTTGTGATTGCACCGGAATTTGACTTCAAGTCCATTGCAATTTACCCCGAAATGGTCTTTATGCGCCTGTGCGAGCATTATGAGCGGCTGAACCGCAAGAAGAAAAATGCACAACTGATGAACTACATGCAGTGGTTCAACTCCATGTCCTATACGGATCAGGAGTGTGACGCGCAGGGACGTGTGCTGCTGCCGGCAAAACTGCGCAGCATGATGCTGGGCGAAGAGAAGGACGTTGACATTATGGGCAACGACGACCATCTGCGCGTGGCGGCGACAATCAACAACATGGCGAACTTCGAGCTGTTCAAGGATAACCTGAATGCGACGTGGGCAGCGATTGACGAGCTGGAAGACGGCGAGGACGAGAAAGAATAACGGTTCTATCCGCTGAAACAATGGCATTTTTCAGGCAGAGGAGGCATACAGTATGATGAACGACAGGGCGCGGCTGTGGAGCAAGCGCAAATCCGCCCCCTTCGCAGATCCGCGCGATGAGGAACGCGCTCTTCGCGAAATGCGGAAGAGCATTGACCATAGCTTTAACTTCAACATCGATTTCAAGGGTGAGCAGCCGTATATGGATAACTATCGGGCGACGGTCAGCTTCGGTGCAGGCTGCTGGCAGAACACGGGCACGCGACGCCGGGCGGATGTGCCGCAGCAGCAGGAACGGCAGCACAGTATTCTCGTTTCGCGGCAGGGGCTGCATTCGGGGCTGGCGATGCTGGTAGTGGCGGTGTGCCTGTTCGTGATGGGCGTTTTCTGGCTGAACTTGCAGTCGCAGATTCAGAACGTCAGCACCCAGATTGGTGTCCGGACGACGAACATCAACGCGAAGCAGCAGGAGAACGACACCCTGCAGGCGCAAATCAGCGTCGCGACGAAGGAACAGTCGCTTTTGCAGCGGGCGCAGAAGCTGGGGATGAAGGAAGGCAAGAACGTGCAGGTGGTGGAACTGTCCGGCGTGCCGGATGCTATCTGCGGCCTGCAGGAGGGCGCACAGAACACCATGACCACCACGGACGTGGCGCTGCTGATGCACATGCAGTAATCGAATCCGCAATCCACAGCAATAAGCCGCAAAAACGCGAATCAGGAGGACGGACATGCATCCGGAACTGCTGGTACGCAAGCGAATCTGGCTGATGACGCTGATGCTGACGGGCTTGTTCCTGCTGGCGGCGGCGCGCATTGCCGTTCTCACTACCTCCGAGGCTGCCTCGCTGACCGAGCGGGGCATTCGTCAGTGGACGAAAGCTGGCATTGTTACGGCGCGGCGCGGCACGATTACTGACCGCAAGGGGCGAACGCTCGCCATCTCCGCGACGGCGTACATCGTCACTGCTGACCCGCGGCTGGTCAGCAACACGGAGAAGTTCCTCGACAGCATCGAGCCGGTGCTAAACATCAACAAAGAGGCGGCACGAAAACGATTGCAGGACAAGACAAAGGGGTCGATTATCTTAAAGCGGCAGGTCAGCCGCGAGACGGTCGATGCCCTGCGTCAGCTACGGTCAGACGCGCCGGAGGACAGCGGCTTGAAGGCGCTGTCCTTTGACGAGGATATCTGCCGCTACTACCCGTATGGAGCACTGCTCAGCCAAGTGCTGGGCTTGACGACGGTGGACAGCGAGGGGCAGTCCGGGCTGGAAAGCCGCTACGAGGATGTTCTGCGCGGCACGGAGGGCAGCTATCTGCGGCAGGTGGACGCGCGCAATCGGCAGCTGGACGGCACGGAAGGCTGGTACATCCCGTCGCAGCAGGGGTGCGGTTTGGTGCTGACGATTGACGCGGAAATTCAGGAGATGGTCGAAAAGGCGATGCGCGAGTGCATTGAGGTCAATCAGGCGCAGTCGGTCATCTGCCTTGTCAGCGACGTGAAAACGGGCGCGATTCTGGCGATGTGCATGAACCCATGCTACGACCCGAACGATCCGCCGCGCAACGACGCGGAGACGCTGACGGAGCTGATGCGCCTGACTGCGATTTCCGACGTTTACGAGCCGGGCAGCACGTTCAAAATTCTCACGGCGGCATCCGCGCTGGACAGCGGGGTGACAACGCCGCAGGATTCTTTCTACTGCTCGGCGAAAATCACCGTTGACGGCGACACCATCCGCTGCTGGGGGCGTCCGCACGGCGCGGAGACGATGGCAGACGGGCTGAAAAACAGCTGCAACCCGGTGTTTGTCGAGCTGGCGCTGCGGATGGGGACGGATACGTTCTACCGCTACCTGACGGCGTTCGGGCTGGGCAAAAAGACGGGCATTGACCTGCCGGGGGAGTCGCCGGGCATCCTCATCACGTCGCGGAACGTCAAACGCGTGGATTTGGCGCGCATCGGCTTCGGGCAGTCCGTCGCGCTCACACCGATTCAGATGATGATGGCGGCGAACTCCGTCATCAACGGCGGAAAGCTGATGAAACCCTACATCGTCAGCGAAATTCAAACGCCGGACGGGGAGACGCTGGAGCGCTTTCACCCGACGGTGATGGCAGCGCCAATTCGCCCGGAAACGAGCGACACGATGCGGCTGCTGCTGGAACGTGTCGTCTCAGAAGGCGGCGGCAAGAACGCAGCGATTGCCGGTTACCGCATCGGCGGCAAAACCGGCACGGCACAGGTTTACAAGAATGGACGCGTCGTGCGCGACACGCACATCGGGTCGTTCTACGGCTTCGCGCCGGTGAATGATCCGCAGGTGAGTATCCTCGTCATTGTCAAGGAGGCGGATGTGCCGATTGACTATGGCGGCACGACGGCGGCACCTTTTGCCCGGCAAATCATGCAGGAAATGCTGCCGTACCTTGGAATTGACCCGGAAAATGATGAAAAAGATGAAGAAATTGAAGTTCCTGCGCTGAAAGGCTTGACGATTGGCGATGCAAAGCGTAAACTGTCACAGGTGGGATTGGAAAGCGTGACGGACGGCGCGAACACCGTCGTGCTAGATCAATTGCCGCCGGCGGGCGCGAAGCTCGTCAAAGGCGGGCATGTGATGCTCTACACCGCCGGTTCAGAGGAGCTGACGCCGGAAGAGCTGGTCTGTGTGCCTGACCTGACTGGCTTGGGCGATGTAGATTGCGCGCGCCTTGTGCGCCAGCGGGGACTAATGATGTCCATGACGGGGCAGGGGCTGTGCATAGAGCAAAGCCCTGCAGCGGGAGAATATGTACAGCCCGGCACAACGATTTTTCTGCTGATGGCCGGGGATGACGAATAAAGGAGCTAATTGACGATGGAACTGAGACAGCTTGTCAAGGAAGTGCCGTACTTGCTGGAAACCAGGGGCGACATGTCCGTGGAGATTGCGGCGCTGTGTTCCAACAGCCGGGAAAAGACCGAAAACGGCATCTTCTTCTGCTTTGCTGGCGCACATTTTGATGCGCATCAGTATGCCCCGCAGGCGGTGCAAAATGGCTGCGTGGCGCTGGTGGTGGAACGCTTCCTGGACGATGTGAACGTGCCGCAGGTGCTGGTAAGCAACGGCCGCGCGGCAATGGCGAGAATCTGCGAGGCGTTCTTTAATCATCCGGAGCGGAAAATGCGCTTCGTGGGCATTACCGGCACGAAGGGCAAGACGACGACCAGCTACATGGTCAAGTCTATCTGCGAACAGGCGGGCTTCAAGTGCGGGCTGGTCGGCACGACGGGCAACATGATCGGCGAGAAGCACATCCCGTCCAGTAAGACCACGCCCGATCCGATTGACCTCATGCGTGACCTGAACGAGATGGTGCAGGCAGGCGTGCAGGTGGTCGTCATGGAGGTATCGGCGCACGCGCTGGATATGCACCGGCTGGACGGCATGACGTTCGAGTGCGGCTGCTACACCAACCTCAGCCAAGACCATCTGGACTACTTCGGTACGATGGAGAACTACTTCCAGTGCAAAAAGGCGTTCTTCACCTCCGGCATGGCGAAGAATGCCGCCATTAACGCCGATGACGAGCGGGCGGCGGAGCTGCTGCGCGACGTGACGATTCCGCATATGACCTATGGCATCGCGGCGGAGGCGGATTTGTTCGCGCGCGACATTGAGATTACCGAAAATGGCGTGTCCTTTGAGCTGCGCCTGCGCAACGCGGAATACATCCAGATCAACCTGCGCATGACGGGCATGTTCAATGTCTACAACGCCTTGTCCGCGGCGGCGTGCGCGCTGATTCTGGGCGTGTCGCCGGAGAATGTCCGCGCGGGGCTGGAAAGCATCCGCAGTGTGCCTGGGCGCATTGAAATGCTGCCGACGAATACGCCGTACCGCGTGATTCTGGACTACGCCCATGCGCCGGATGCACTGAGCAACATCCTGCGCACCTGCCGCACGTTCACCAAGAAGCGGCTGATTGCGCTCTTCGGCTGCGGCGGCGACCGCGACAAGGGTAAGCGCCCGATTATGGGGCGCATCGGCGGCGAACTGGCGGATTTGTGCATCCTCACCAGTGACAATCCGCGCACGGAAGACCCGATGGAAATCCTGCGCGAAATCGAGGAGGGCATCAAAGAGACGACGGGCGAGTACGTCGTCATCGAGAACCGTCGGGACGCCATCCGCCACGCACTGGAAATCGGGCGGGAAGGCGACATCATCGTCCTGTGCGGCAAGGGTCACGAGACGTATCAGGAGACAATGGGCGTCAAGCGGCCGTTCGACGAGAAAGTTGTCGTGCAGGAGCTGCTGACGGAACTGCGCGGCGAGTAAGCCGCTGTGCCTTGAATACCCGATAATAAGGAAGGATTACCTATGCTGACAAATGTACTGCTTGCGCTGGTGCTGTCCGCGGCGATTGCGCTGGCGACCGGCCCGAAGCTGATTGAATGGCTGCGCGGTCACCAAATGAAAACGAGCGAGAACGAACTCGGCCCGAAGGAGCACCTGAAAAAGCGCGGCACGCCGATTATGGGCGGGCTGATGATTGCGCTGGGCTGCATCGTATCGTTTGTGCTGTGCGCGGCGTATACCGGCGCGTGGGTGACGACGATTCTGCCGCTGCTGCTTGTATCGCTGGGGTCAATGGCAGTCGGTCTGGCGGACGACTGGACGAAGGCGGTCAAGCACCGTTCCGAAGGGCTGACCCCCTGGCAGAAGATAATCGGCTTGTCCGTGGTGTGCCTTGGCTTCTCGGTCTGGTGCTACTTCACGCAGGGGAGCAAAGTGCTGCTGCCGTTTGCGAATACCGAATGGGACTTAGGACTGTGGTATATTCCGCTGCTGGCGCTGACGGTGCTGTTTATGACCAACAGCGCGAACCTACAGGACGGCATCGACGGCATCCTGTCCAGCGTGACGAGTGTCGGCTGCATGGGCTGGGCGGTGATTGCGGGTCTCAGCGCCGTGACGGTCTATCAGCACCTGAATGGCGGCTCGTTCGGCATTCCGATGGTGAAGATTCCCGACGACCCTGACGCGGCGCGCGCGCTGCAGGATAATTACAGCGCGATTGCCATTTTCGCGGCGGCACTGTGCGGCGGCTGCCTCGGCTTCCTGCGCTACAACCGCTATCCGGCAAAGGTGTTCATGGGCGACACCGGGTCGATGTTCATCGGCGGCGCGGTGGTCGGCATGGCGATGCTGCTGCGGCAGCCGTTCCTGCTGCTGCTGATTGGCTTCACCTGCTGCATGTCCAGCGTGAGCGTCATTTTGCAGCGCTACTATTACAAGGCGACCCGTAAAATCTACGGAACGCCCCGGCGGCTGTTCAAAATGTCGCCGCTGCACCATCATTTTGAGAAGTGCGGCATGAAGGAAACGCAAATCGTGCTGATGTACACCGTGGTGACGCTGGTGCTGACGGCGCTGGCGGTTATTTCGGTCATCGTGTAAGGAGAGCGAAAAATCATGCGCAATACGGAAAAATACGCGGGCAAGCGCGTGCTGGTGGTCGGTATGGCGCGCAGCGGGATTGCGGCGGCACAGCTGCTGTGCAAGGCAGGCGCGCACGTTATCATCAATGACAGCAAGGCGGCGGAACAGCTGGGGGACAGCCTGAAGCCGCTGGAAAATCTGCCGCTGGAACGCCGTCTGGGTTGCCCGGCGATGGAATGCCTGGACGGCATCGACGCAATGGTCATCAGCCCCGTTGTGCCGGACAACGCGCCGTTCGTCTTGAAGGCGAAGGAAATGGGCGTGTACGTCACCGGTGAGCTGGAAATGGCGTATCAGCTGTCCTCTGGCGAAATGGTGGCGATTACCGGCACGAACGGCAAGACGACGACCGTCACGCTGCTGGGCGAAATCTTCCGCAATGCAGGACACACGACCCATGTGGTGGGCAACATCGGCTATCCGTACAGCGCGGCAGGCATCGACAGCCAGGACGGCGACCTGTTCGTCTGCGAAGTCTCTTCCTTCCAGATGGAGACGGCGGAGACGTTCCACCCGAAGGCGGCGGCACTGCTCAATATTACCGAAGACCACCTCAATCGCCACGGTACGATGGAAGTCTACACGGCGATGAAGATGCGGCAGTTCCAGAACATGACGGCGGAGGATGTTGCCGTGTTCAACGCGGACGACCCGGCGCTTGCACCGCTGATTGGGCAGGTGAAGGCGCAGGTGATGCTGTTCAGCCGCAAGCGGGCAGTGGAGCAAGGCGCGTTCGTCCGGGATGGCGAAATCGTCGTGCGCTTCCACGGTGCGGAAGAGACGATTTGCCCCGCGAAGGACGTGTTCATTCCCGGCCCGCACAATTTGGAAAACGCGCTGGCAGCGTGCTGCATTGCGGTCGCGATGGGCGTGAAGCCGGACGTGATTGCCCACACCCTGCGGACGTTCCAAGGCGTGGAGCACCGCATTGAGTTCGTCCGCGAGCTGGACGGCGTTCGCTACATCAATGACAGCAAGGGTACGAACGTGGACAGCACCATCAAGGCGATTCAGACCATGACGCGCCCGACCGCCATCATCCTCGGCGGCTACGACAAGCACTGCGATTTCACCCCGATGGTGCAGGAAATGCTGGCGTCGCCCTACATCAAGGAAGCCGTGCTGATTGGCGCGACCGCCGACCAGATTGAGCGCACCTGCCGCGAAAACGGCTACACGCACCTGCACCGCGCGGGGACGCTCAAAGACGCCATCGACCAGTGCCGCGCGCTTTCTTCCGACGGGTGGAATGTGCTGCTGTCCCCGGCGTGCGCGTCGTTTGACATGTTCTCGGACTATGAGAGCCGCGGGCGCATTTTCAAGGAGCTTGTGCGCGAACTGAAATAATCCCCATCCCTGTGCGCTGAGAAAGGAGCAGACATGCTTCAGGCAAAAAGCGCACAAAAGCGACAGACCGCAATACCGCTGAAAAGACGCAATCCCGTGGACGGTACGCTGGTGATCATCCTCATCATGCTGCTGCTCGCGGGATTGCTGGTTCTATTTTCCGCGACGTTCTATACCGGCACGTCCACGCGCAGCCCGTACAGCGAGGTGCTCAAGCAATTGCTGGGCATTGGGCTGGGCACGGCGGCGTGCATCGTCACCAGCCGCATTCCGTACCGCTGCTGGCAGCATCCGTATGTCGTGGTGGGCGGATTGGCGTTGTCCGCGGTGCTGCTGGTGCTGGTCATCATACCGGGCGTGGGCGTGTACATCAACGGTTCGCGGCGGTGGCTGTCGCTGGGTGGATTGTCCTTCCAGCCGTCAGAAATTGCGAAATTCGCTGTGGTGCTGTATATGGCGACGACGCTGACCTACCGCGGCGAGCGCATCCGCCGTCTCTTCACGGGCATTGTGCCAGTACTGGTCGTGCCGGGAGTTGTATTCCTGCTGAT